>JBJHCF010000035.1:0-55519 GCA_050506795.1 Opitutia bacterium | reverse complement strand
TGGCGTAAGGACGACGGTTCCCGCGAAAGAAGACACTCCGGCTAATAGCACGGAGCTACGGGGTGCCCGGGAACCTGTAGCGCCAGGCTTCAGCCGGCGAATTCGATGGGGTACGGGGTCTGCAGTTTTGCCGTCTGGTCAAACGCCCATTGTACGCGAACTGGACCGTAACTATTTGCGTTTTGAGAGACCCGGCTCCAGGATCCCTTCCATTCCCGCACCGTATTGCGGATCGCAATCACAGGTTGAGCTACCAGTGACGCTTAAAAATGAGAAAACCGAAATGAGCCGGCCGCGATTTTCGCTGTTTGACCGGTTTGTCGCCACAGTGGCGATACTCATGACCCTGGCCCTTTTGGCGCTGGCGATCTGGCCGCCGTCGTTTCCCGAGGCATCCGATTCCTTGCGCTTCTTCGGACGGCTGCATCCGGTTTCGGTCCACTTGCCAATCGGCTTTCTGTTCGCGCTGCTGATCCTGGAAATGCTCGACCTGTGTATTCGCTCAGCCATCCTGCACCATGCGACCTACGTCATGGCCTGGCTGGCGGCGTTGGCGGCGCTGTTCGCGGTTCTGGCGGGAGTGCTGCTGGCTCTGCCAGGCGGTTACTCGGACGAGTTGCTTTTCCGGCACCGCTGGCTGGGAGTCCTGACCGCCGCATGTGCCGTCTGGATACTCGCCTGGAAGGTCTGCCGGTCTCCGCGCGCTCCTCACGGCTGGTCGTTCGTGTACCATCCTCTGCTCGTGGTTACGGCCGCCATGCTCGCGGGGGCGGGTCACTACGGAGGATCGCTCACGCACGGCTCCGACTACCTCACGGCCTATATGCCGGAGACGATGCGCTCCTATCTGGGACTCCCGGAACGCGTCACGGCGTCCGTGGTCGATCCGCACGAGGCGATCATCTTTGCGGATCTGATCGAGCCGATTTTCAGGACCAACTGCATCCGATGCCACGGCACGGAACGGCAGCGCGGGGGCCTGCGGCTCGATTCTTATGCCCATCTAATCGAGGGCGGAGATTCGGGTCCGGACGTCGGGCTGATCGCGGAAAGCCTCAGGCTTCCGCTCGACGACGACCGGCGAATGCCACCGAGGGATCGGCCGCCGCTTTCGGAGGAGGACATTGCCCTGATCACCTGGTGGGTCCGCAACGGCGCCGAACAGCACGCGCGGATAACGGAGATTCAAACAACCGCGCAAATCGATCGAATCCTCGAGGCGCGATTCGGCCTGCTTGCCGCCCCTGCCACAGCTCCGATGAAGGAATGGGAATCCATTGCCGCGTTGGTTGACCGCCTCGGCACGGAGTCCGGCGCCGGCATTCGCCGGGTTGCGCGCGACACGCCGGCAGTGGAGATTCCGTTTATTACCCCGGGCTCGAACTTTGGCGACGCCGAACTTGCCCGTTTGGTTCCACTTGCGGCGAACGTGCAGAACCTGAACCTCAGCCGGACGGAAGTCACCGACGAGGGGCTCGCGCACGTGGCGGAGATGACGAACCTCCTCCGTCTCGACCTCAGCAACACCTCCGTGAGCGACGCCGGCTTGAGTTATCTCTCGGATCTCCAGCGCCTGCGTTACCTGAACCTTTACGGCACCCGAATCACCGACGACGGCCTGAACCACCTGAGGGGTCTTCCGAACCTGCGCCAGGTCTATGTCTGGCAGACCTCCATAACACCGGACGGCGCGGAGCGACTTCGCGCGAGCCTGGAAGACGGCTTCGAAATTGATTCGTTGCGGGCCGAAATTCGCGAACTGGAGCGCCGGATTGAGGCGGCCGGAGTGGTGATTGATCGCGGCCAAACGCCCCCCGCCGAGGCGACCGGCGAGGTCCCGTTCGAAGCGGATCCCGCGTCGGTTTCCGTGGATGAATGAAAGGCGGAACCCGGGAGAAGGCGCAGATGGTTTCGATCTCCCGTTCCTGTGACCCGATTGCTCCCACAATCATGATGATAAAGCGCTTCTGGAACGTACTGGCCTCGCTCCGGCTTACCGTCGTCTGCCTGGCCGTCAGTATTGTGGTGATTTTTATCGGCACGGTGGCGCAGGCCGACGAGGGGCTTTACGAAGCGCAGGAGCGTTATTTCAAGCAGTGGTGGGTCTGGGGGCCGATGTTCTTTGGGTTTCGCTTGCCGATACTGCTTCCGGGCGGGTACCTACTCGGGACCGTCCTTGTGTTGAACCTGGTCGCCGCGCACAGCCAACGCTTTACCTTGTCGGTACGGAAAATCGGAATTCACCTCACACACCTCGGAGTCGTCGTGCTCCTGCTCGGGCAATTGATGACCGATATGCTGTCAGTGGAAACCTTTCTCCGCCTTCAGGAAGGCGAATCGAAGGATTTCACCGAAATGGACCGGGCGCACGAGATTGTGCTGGTCCGCGATCCCGGCGGTGAGAACGAATGGGAGGTCTCCTTTCCCGACTCGGTGTTGACCGGCACGGGTGAGTTGGCCCACCCGGAGGTACCCTTTGCATTGCGGTTGAAGGACTACCACCCGAACAGCGAGATTCATCCCCGGGAGGACGATAGCGGCGATAAAGCGCGGCCGGTCGTCGTATCGCGGCCGGTGAACCGGGAGTTGAACGCGGTCAATGTCCCGTTCGCGACGGTCGAGGTCGTTTATGACGGCGGACGTGACGAAACGCTGGTGTTGTCGCCCTGGCTCGGTCCGCGGGAAATTATCCCCGATGGAACCGGGTGGCTGCTGATTCTTCGTCCCGTGCGGGTTTCCCATCCGTTCGCAGTTACCTTGCTTGAGACCACTCACGAGGTTTATCCCGGAACCGAGATTCCCAGGGACTTCCGAAGCCGCATCCGAATCGACCATCCCGCCAGGAACGAAACGCGCGAAGTGGATATTTTCATGAACAATCCGCTTCGCTATGAAGGACTCACTTTCTACCAACACCAAATGGGCCAGGACGAAAGCGGCGCCAACGTCGGAACGAGCATCCTGCTCGTCGTCCACAACCCCGCCCGCGGCGCCCCTTACCTGGGTTGCCTCCTTGTCGCCACCGGCCTGACCTATCAATTCCTGCTCCACCTCGGTGGGTTTCTCTCCCGGCGCAGAAGCGAAGGATGGCGCCCCAACGGGATCGAATGACCGGAGGTCTGATACTGGAATGACTTCAAGCACGCTTCAGAAATATGCCCCATTTCTCGCCGCCGGCCTTTTGGCGGTCTGGGTGGTTTGGGGATTGCGCGGCCCGGCAGGGGCGGAGGATGAGTTTGCGATCGAAGCCTTCGGACAGCTTCCGGTCATTGCCAACGGGCGTATCCAGCCGATGGATTCCCTGGCGCGCAATGCACTGCTCCGGTTGCGGGAACGGCAGTCGGTCGACCTGCGCCCATTGGCGGACGAGGGAGAAGGCGCGGTGATTACCGCGACCGAATGGATGATGGCGATGATGATGAATCCGGAGCTCGCCAACACCTGGCCGGTTTTTCGGATCGATCATCCGGAATTGCAGAGTCTTCTCAATCTTTCCCGAGGCGCCGATGCCGGCGCACGGACCGACGGGAAACATTTCACATGGCCCTCGATCCTCGCCAAACTCGAGGACCTTCAGCGGGAGGCGCGGAGGGTGGGAGGCATCGACCAGGCGCAACGCACGTCCTACGAACGGGCCGTTATTCAACTCTGGTCCGGAGTCGGCCTCTATATGCGATTACAGAACACCGTCCAGCCGCAGAACGCGCGGGACTGGGAACGCGAGTTGCGGGCTTTCGCGGCCAACGCTCCGGAGGGGATCGCCGCGATGATGGCGCGGGAAACCGGAGCACCCTACGATGCGGAACTCCTCCGCAGGACCGAGCGTGACCTTCAGCGTTTCGAGGTGATGAACCAACTCGACCCGCCGTTGATAATCCCCCCTCCGGTGCGCAACGACGACGCGCCGGAAGAGGGCTGGATGACCACGGTCGATGCGCTCGTGCGGATCGCCCGCGGGGAGCCGATGCCGGCAGGGCTCGAAGCCTACGCCCAAATGGCCGGCGCCTACCGTTCCGGGGATGCGGTAGCGTTTAATGACGCCCTGGATCGTTACGTTTCGGAACTTCGGGAGGGGTTTCCCCGGGAGGTGAGCAAGGCATCAAGGGAAAACCTCTTCAATCGACTCTCTCTTTTCCACAAGGCGCTGGTCGCTTACGGACTGGCTTTCCTCGGCGCCGCCGGCTTCTGGTTGGCGCCGCACCGGCTTGACTGGTTGAGGCGTGCGGCGATTGCGCTTGTGCTGACGGCATTCGCGGCGCACACCGTGGGGCTCCTTTTCAGGATGACCCTCGAAGGCCGCCCCCCGGTGACCAATCTCTATTCCTCGGCCATCTTCATCGGCTGGGGCGCCTGCGTCCTCGGGTTGATCATTGAACGGTTCTGGCGCAACTCACTGGGAGCGGCGGTAGCGGGAGTTATCGGGTTTCTGACCATGATTATCGCCCACCGCCTCGCGCTGGACGGCGACACCATGGAGATGATGCACGCCGTTCTGGATACGAACTTCTGGCTGGCCACGCACGTGGTCGTCATTACTCTCGGTTATTCCGCCATGTTCGTTGCCGGGTCGCTTGCCGCGGTGTGCGTGCTGCGTAGTCTGTGTACCCGTTCCGTGGATACGGAAACGGCGCGCTCGTTTGGAAGGATGGTCTACGGCGTCGTTTGCTTCGCGACGCTGTTCACGTTTGTCGGCACCCTCCTGGGCGGCATCTGGGCGGACCAATCCTGGGGGCGGTTCTGGGGATGGGATCCGAAGGAGAACGGAGCGCTGATCCTGGTCCTTTGGAACGCTATAATCCTTCACGCGCGGTGGGGAGGACTCATTCGGGAACGCGGCATTATGGTCCTGGCCATCCTCGGCAACGTGGCCACCGCATGGTCCTGGTTCGGCGTCAACATGCTGGGAATAGGACTCCACAGCTACGGCTTTACCGATTCCGGCTTCCGCTGGCTGCTCCTGTTCGCCGCCAGTCAAATTCTTCTCGCCGCCGCCGCACTGCTCCCCGCCCGTTTCTGGAGAAGCCGTTTCCGTGGCTGATCAAGCGATAATGTCGCGGACCACCCGAGCGGGATCCGTTCCCGTGAGGCGCTGATCAAGCCCCTGGAATTTGAACGATAACTTATCGTGCTCGATCCCGAAGAGATGAAGAATGGTTGCGTGCAGATCGCGCACGTGCATCGGATCTTTGACGATGTTGTAGGAGAAATCGTCGGTCTCTCCGTACGACAGGCCCGGCTTAACACCGCCACCGGCAAGCCACATCGGGAATGCGCGCGGATGGTGATCGCGTCCGTAATTGTCTTCTTGGAGCGCGCCCTGTGAGTAAACCGTTCTTCCAAACTCCCCTCCCCACATCACCAGCGTGTCGTCGAGGAGGCCGCGCTGCCGCAGGTCCGTGATGAGCGCGTAGGTGGGGCGGTCAATTTCGCCGCACAGGATCTTCATCCTGTTGGGCAGGTCTGCGTGGGCGTCCCAGCCGCGGTGGAAAATCTGGGTGAAACGCACGCCGCGTTCCGCCATGCGCCGTGAGAGGAGACAGTTATAGGCGAATGTGCCCGGCTCTTTCGCATCGGGGCCATACAGGTCCCAGGTTGATTGCGGCTCGTTCGACATGTCGGTGAGCTCCGGCACAGAGGCCTGCATACGAAAGGCCATTTCATATTGGGAAATGCGCGCGTTTGTTTCCGGATCTCCCACCTTTTCGTAAAGCTGCTGATTGAGGTCTCTCACGCCGTCAATCATCGTGCGCCGCAGGTCCCTGGAAACGCCCGGCGGATTGGAAAGGTGGAGGACGGGGTCCCCGCCGGAACGCAGAGCCACGCCGGCCAGATCGGGAGGGAGAAATCCGGATGACCACAACCGCGATGACAGCGCCTGAATATTCCCAACCGGAGGTATCTTCGAGGTGAGCACGACAAACGTCGGCAAATCCTGATTGATCGCACCGAGGCCGTACGAGAGCCAGGAACCGATGGACGGCTTCCCGCCCACCATGCTGCCGGTGGCGATCTGCAGAATCGCCGGTTCATGATTGATCGCTTCGGTATGAACGGACTTGATGACCGCAAGTTCATCGGCCACACGGGCGGTGTGGGGAAACAGTTCGCTTACCCAATGCCCTGAATTGCCGTGACGGGCGAATTTGAAATAACTGGGGGCGATCGAGAAGTTGGCCTGGCCGGCGGTCATACCGGTCAAAATCTGGCCGTCGCGGACGGACTCCGGCAGGTCCTGGCCGAACATCGATGCGAGTTTCGGTTTGTAATCCCAGGTTTCGAATTGCGAGGGGGCGCCGGCCATGAACAGGTAAATCGCGCGTTTGGCCTTTGGAGCGATATGGGGGACGGGCGATTGGCTTGTGTTGGCGAGGGTTCCGAGGAGATCCCCGCTGCGACCGAGGAGAGAGGCCAGGCCGGCAAAGGCCAGCACTTTTCCAGCCCGCCCCAGGAAGTGGCGTCGCGTTTCCAACCTCAGCCACTCGTCTTTCAGCCCCTGCGGTATCGGAAGATCCCATACAGTAGGTCCTTCGCCGCAGTTATCGGAGCAGAGATGTTGGTTTGGGTCTTTGTCTTCCATGGGACACAGGCGGTTGCGGAACGGCTCCTATTTATTGAGAAACTCGTCCAGGTTGTAGAATTGATTCGCCACCATCGTCCACGCGGCGACTTCGGAGGGGTCGAGAGAAGAGTCTCTTGCTTTTTCGCCCACCTCCAGCAGCGCCTCGGCATCGGCGGGGGACTCGGTAAAGTGAGAGAGGAAGGTCGTTTGAGCTTCGAGGAGAGTATCAATCTCCCGGGAGTTCAAGGGGCGCGCCAGGGTCAGTCGGGAGAGTGTGTTGAGTCTTTCTTCGGAGGTTTCCGCCCCCCGTACGGCCCGCTCCGCCAGAATGCGGGAAGCTTCGATGAATTGGGGATCGTTCATGGTGGTGAGCGCTTGAAGCGGCGTATTGGTGCGGGCACGCTCGCTGCAAACCACTTCGCGCGCCGGCGCGTCGAAGGTTTCCAGACTGGCCGGAGGAGCGAATCGTTTCCAGAAGGTGTACAGGCTTCGGCGGTAGAGATCGTCTCCCGATCCCTGCTCGTAGGTTTTTGTATCCGACTCCGGCATGGATACGGCCTCCCAGATTCCCTCCGGCTGATACGGCTTGACCGGAGGTCCGCCCAGCTTTTGCACGAGCAGGCCGGAGGATTGCAGCGCGGTGTCTCGAATCATCTCCGCATCCATGCGGAAACGGGGCGCGCGGGAAAGAGCGTGGTTGAAAGGGTCCTTCTCGAGGGCTTCCGGTGTTATCCTCGAAGATTGGCGATAGGTGGACGAAAGCACGAGGTGGCGGTAGAGGTTCTTGACATCCCAGCCGCTTTCAAGAAATTCAACCGCAAGCCAGTCGAGCAATTCCGGGTGAGAGGGCCGTTCGCCCACGATGCCGAAATCATCAGGCGTCCGGACGATGCCCTGTCCAAAAATTTCCTGCCACATACGGTTCACCGTCACCCGAGCGAGAAGCGGATTCTCCGGAGAGGTTGTCCATTCGGCCAAAGCCAAACGGTCCGCCCGTTGGCCTTCAGGAATCGGAGGGAGAAATTCCGGCGTGCCAGGCTCCACCCGTTCGGTGATCGCGCTGTAAAGGCCGCGGTCGAGAATGTGCGCATAGGCGGGACTCTCCTTCTCCCTCGCAATGAGCGTCGGCGTCCCTTCCCGCGTCAATTCCTCAAAGGCAACCTCCAACGCGTTCAACTCGCTTCGCAGGGCGGCGGCTTGCTCGTCGGACTCCGTGAAGAAACGGTCAATCACGACAAAGCGTTCATCCGTGCTCCAGGCAGCCGGTTCGGGCTTTTCCGCAACGATCTCGGCCGCGTAATCTTCGAATGGAAGGCGAGCGACCTCCTCGGGCGCCAGGGCGCGCCGGTAGATGCGGATGTCCTGATAACGCGTCTCGCGCTTGGGACTCTCGTCGTCGCGCCGGCCGAGGTGGATTTGAGAGTCGGTGCGAGTCGTCAAGCCCGGCTCCAGGGTATTGTTGGCGATTTCCGTTTCCACGATCCGGCCGTTCACATGGATGCGCAGGTTTTCCGCATTGTGCGATCCGTCATAAGTAACAAAAACATGAATCCACTCATGATCCGGAAACGCATCTTTGGTGATAACCTTAATCGCGTGATCCGGCCAACGGTGAATGAGATGAGCGGCAAACCGGTTATTCTCGCTCCAGAGATCCCACCCCCGGTGTCCGTCGCGATCCGCCCCGCCCATCCGTGCGAGAAGGGCGCCATTGGGAGTCCGGATGTTCGCCGGTTTCTGGCGCAGCATAAACCAGCCGCCCATGGAAAAAGAATCGCTGCCTTCAAAGTCACCATGGTTCCCGAGGGGCAGTCGCGAATTCATGTCCATTCGCATGCCGGGCCAGTGCCACGACTGTTCGCCCCAGATCAGCGGATTCGTGTGGGCGACAAAGGTCTCATCCTCCGCGCCCGGCGCGGAGTTGCGGACGCGGTCGCCCGATCCTTCGTCCAGACGGAGACGAAGCTCCATGCCTTCGACGGAAACTGACCGGGGGCCATTGCCGTCGGCAATGGCCGCTTCGAGAAGGTCCGGAGCCTGCCGGCGGCGCGTTTCGAGTTCGTTCCTGACGCGGCCCATCTCCTCCAGGAGCTCCTCGGCCCGCGCCTTACTGTCCTCGGGAGGAATGCGCAGGGTCGGCGGCGGATCCGGGATATTTTCATCCCACCCCTTTTCCTCAAGATTGGTGAAAAAGGCGGAAAGCTGGTAATAATCTTTCGCCGTGGTCGGATCGAATTTGTGATCGTGACAAGAGGCGCAACCCACCGTCAGACCGAGGAACGTGCTCCCAAACGCCTCGGTGCGATCCCGCACGTTGTTGATGGCCACTTCTTCCGTGATGGCGCCGCCCTCGTTGGTCGAAACATTGCTCCGGATGTAGCCCGTCGCGATGAGTGAATCAAGCGTGACCGACGGCAGAAGGTCTCCCGCGATTTGTTCGTGCACAAATGTGTCGAAGGGCTTGTTCTCATTGAAGGCGCGTATTACGTAATCACGGTAGGGCCAGATCGAACGTCTGTTGTCGAAATGCAGACCATGGGTGTCGGCGTAGCGGGCGTAGTCGAGCCAGTAACGAGCCCGATGTTCTCCGTATTCAGGTGAAGCGAGGAGTTTGTCGACATAGGCTTCGTAGGCCTCGTCCGAGGGGTTCTCCGCGAACAAATCGGCATCCGCCGGATCCGGCAGCAGTCCCGTCAGGTCGAGCGTTACGCGACGGATGAGCGTGCGGGGCTCTTCCGGGGCATTCGGTTCGAGACCTTCACGCCGCAGGCGGTCGAGAACGAATTCATCGATGACGCTTCTCGACCAGGTATCGTTCTCCAACTCGGGTGGTTCGGCTTTTTCCGGTGGAATCAGGGCCCAATGCTCCTCGTAAACCGCTCCTTCCCTGACCCAACGAACCAGCAGCGCCCTCTCGTCGGGCTCGAGCTGCGAGTGCGCTCCCGGAGGGGGCATCACCTTGGTCGGATCGTCGGAAAGGAGGCGTTCGAGAATCGGGCTCGCATCGAGGTTGTTCTCGTCTATCGCGGGCGATCCGCTCTCGGACGGAGTCAATGCGTACTCCCGCCGGTCCAGGCGAAGATTCGCCTCGCGGGTGTTGGCGTCGGGACCGTGACAGGCGTAACAGTTCGCGGACAGAACCGGCTGAACGTGATGATTGAAGGAAATCATCTGCGGGAGCTCGTAAGAACCCTCGGCTGACTCGGCCCATTGGCCCGCCTCGTTCGCGGCCATGGGTTTCCCTGGATCCCACATCAACCACAGAACACCGGCGCCTCCGAGCAGGATAAACAAGAGCAAAGCAGCGGACAGAGGCTTCATCAGTCTAATGTATAAAAGTACCAATCAACATCACCCGAAGGATCAAAACGATTTCACTGCCGCATGAAGCCGGCTATCATCACGCCTCGGCATCGGCGATGCATCCTGATATCAATTAATGCATTACTGGCACAGGGGATGTCAAGTTATCTTAGGGAAACGGCTCCGAAGAGAACGGTTCCATTACAACCCAAAGACCGGAGAACCGGAAGGCCGACCAGCGTTGGCGTATTAGGCTCTATGTAGCGCCAGGTTTCAGCCGGCGAACCCCTTTCCCGCAACGGCTTACAATCAAAAATTGAATTGGGCGAATATCGGTTCAATTCTCACGCCCGGTTCCGCCCTAAAGCGGGTGGACGTGAGATTTTTTTGGGAGTTTTGACCACGAACTACGCGAAATGCACGAATTCATGGCGGGCAGGATGCCCGCGTTAACAGGTACGTGATACAACCGGGTAAAGACAGATCGACAAACCCCGGAAATCCCAACAGTCGGGAAAGGTACGACGTCAGAAGCATCCCGCGGACGCGGGAAAAGCCCGGCAAGCTTTCAAGGGCAATCCCGGCCCGCCGAGAGACCCCGAGGGGGGGCTGCCGATTGGAACCAAGAGCGGGCCGGTTCCCGTTGGGTCGAGGAAAAAAGGGGGTGTATTCAGGAAGTGGAACACTTAAGCGCTTAAGCCTGACCCGTTCCTGGTCTCCTTTCAGCGATGGCTGTTTCTCCATCTCCTTTTCGTGTGTTTCGTGCCTTTCGTGGGCAAACAAAATGCCCCCAGTCCTGGCAATCTTCCCAATGCTCCGGCAAGCCGCTCCGCAAAAAGGGCGAAAAGGGTGGAATATCGTAAAGAGTTACCTGACGTCTTTCCGACGTCCCTACTGTTGGAGGTTCCATACGTCATGCAGTTTCTCCCATTGAAGGAGTCCTCCTCTGTAATGCATAATCACGACATCGTCATCAGTCCAAAACAGCTCAAAATCCTTCTCTAGGCCAAACTCTATAACTGGAAACATTTCCTCTAATGAGCCATGGGGAAGCCTTCTTATCAAAAAGTGGCACTTACCCAGAGCGCTTAACTCGTCGGAACAAATCATGCTAAGGAGATAAGTTCCCGAGGGTGAAACGACCGGTTTTCCAGGCTGAACATGAATACCTGCCCCTTGTTTCCAAGCACTCTCTCTCACTGAAGACGGCAGGCTTACCACAGCAAGAGCTAACAACGCCACAATGGATACTATTCCAAAAACTATAAGAGCCCTATTCATCAGATAGCCACCCGTTCCCATAGAATAGTACCTGTCCCAAATTGCAACCGCCTCTTGATCAGTAATCTTTGGAACGTTCAATCTTTTCGGTCAGTTTACGCGTAGAAGGCAGAAGGGGTCAGGCCGTTGTTCGTTGATCCTTAATCCCTCTGTGACGGCAAAGGTAACTGCGAAGAGATTCGGGCCTTCCAATATCCAGGGCCTCCGCAAGCCAGCGGTAGGGCGCGGCGCTCTTGTCCCGGATACGTTGCGCCAGGTCCAGCTTCCATGCCTGCTTTCGCGGACGACAGTTCAAATCCGTCTTCGTTTTTCCCAACGCCGCCAATTCTTCCTCCAGGCAGAGACCCCAAGCACTCTCGCGCAACTCGTGCACCTCTCCCCGCTCCAAACCCGGCTCCAGCACACGTTGAGCATACTCCTGCGCAAGCTTCCTTCGCCAGCCGGAACTACCAATCGCCCAACCCCGGGAAAGCCCCTCCAGACCCGCCATCTTCCAGCGTGCTTCATCTCGGCCAAGTTCCACCAATCGTTCCGTATAAGCCTTCCATCCCAGCGCATCATCCCGCCAACCTCCACCGGCGGCCAACCAATCGGCCGCCGTCAACCCCGGCAGCCGACCTCCCTTCAAAAAACGCGCCAGGCTGCTCCATCGGTAGTTGCCCACCTGCTCGGCTGACACAACCTCTGCTCGCACCGGATTGAGGTGAATGTAATCAACCACCCGGCTCAATGCAGCCGGATCCTCGATTAAAATCGACTTATAGCGCCCCTGGAAAAGGTGACCGCTCTCGCGCCGGTACCTATTGAAGCGGGTGGCCAGGGTGCTTTGTAGCCAGTGCATACCCTGTACCAGGGTCGGCGACGGCGTCTCCAACGCCAGATGATAATGATTCCTCATCAGCACGTACGCATGCAGCTTCCAGCCAAACCTTGGAACGGCTTCACCCAGCACCCTCAAGAAAGCCTCCGCTGCGCCCACGCTCTCAAATAGATCTTTTCGGTAGTTCCCGCGATTAATGATGTGATACATCGCTCCGGGATACTGAATTCGCAGCTTCCTTGCCATGCAGCTCAAACTGGCTATTGGTCTTCCTCACGCAAGACAAACGTCAACAAACAACGGCCTGACCCCTTTTGCCCTTCCGCCCGCCTCGGTCGCGGCCAGGGGTTTCCCTGGATCCCACATCAACCACAGAACACCGGCGCCTCCGACCAGGATAAACAAGAGCAAAACAGCGGACAGAGGCTTCATTAGTCTAACGTATAAAAATACCGACCCACATCACCCGAAGGATCAAAACGATTTCATTGCCGCAATGAAGCCGGCTATCATCACGCGTCGGCATCGGCGATGCATCCTGACATTATTAATGCATTACTGGCGCAGGGGATGTCAAGTTATCTTCGGGAAACGGTTCCGAAGAGAACGGTTCCACCACAACCCACAGACCGGAGAACAGGAAGGCCGACCAGCGTTCGCGTATTAGGCTCTATGTAGCGCCAGGCTTCAGCCGGCGAACCCCTTTCCCGCAACGGCTTACTATCAAAAATTGAATTGGGCGAATATCGGTTCAATTCTCACGCCCGGTTCCGCCCGAAGGGAGTGGGCGTGAGATTTTTTCCGGGAGTTTTGACCACGAACTACGCGAAATACACGAATTCATGGCGGGCAGGATGCCCGCGTTAACAGGTACGTGATACAACCGGGTAAAGACAGATCGACAAACCCCGGAAATCCGAACAGTCGGGAAAGGTACGACGTCAGAAGCATCCCGCGGACGCGGGAAAAGCCCGGCAAGCTTTCAAGGGCAATCCCGGCCCGCCGAGAGACCCGAGGGGGGGGTTGCCGATTGGAACCAAGAGCGGGCTGGTTCCCGTTGGGTCGAGGAAAAAAGGGGGGTATTCAGGAAGTGGAATACTTAAGCGCTTAAGCCTGACCCGTTCCTGGTCCTTTTTCGGTCATCGGTTCGGTCGTTTTCCACGGCATAATTGCCGTCAGAATGTGTAACCGATGTCCTCAGATAAAGTGTTACCAATGTCCTCGGATCATACCCCGATAGGGCGGGCATGTATAGAGGGTGGTTGTCCGGACATTTACTGACCCCTTTTGCCTACCCTATTTCGATTTGTCCTTACCATGAGAAGTTGACCGGCAACATTTGTTTAGTTACGTCAATTTTCGCTTTCCTCCATCCGCGTCCTCTCAACTTCTTCAGCAGATCGCATCCATGAGTCTCGAAATTCCTCCCTAAGCCTTCGATCTTCCTCTTCATATTCGCTTATTACACGTTCGATCTCTCGGGCGCGTTCAAGATATTCCTCCCTTCCCTCCTCCTCGGCAAGTCGCCGTAAAAGCCGGATTTTCACATCATGCACACCGCCCGGTCGGATTGGATATCCATCAGAAATCGTTTTCACGCGACGCAGCGCGTTCGTTGAATTTCCGGACTCAAGCAATATACGGACTTCGAGGTCCAGCAACGTCCAATCGGACTCTCCGACTCTATCCAGGTAACTCCATCCGAACCTTAGAATCTCCACAGCAAACTCGGTATCCCCCTCTTCGTGAAAGAATAAAGCCGGTTCGATAAAGCGCAACGAGTTCAGGCCATCGGCGGTATATGAACTCGTCATCAGTGCCAAAGCCGCTTTTTTTGCGTTATCTGAATCGCCCATCTTTTTGTAGGTATTCAATGCGAGAGCCCAAACACTCCAATGTCCCGGAAATTCTTCTTCATGCTTTGCCAAAAGCGCCAAGGCGTTTCCGAATTTCTTTTTCTCTATAAGACGTTGAATATCCCAATACCTCTGTGTAATTGCCGCTTGAGCACCCTCGGATAAATACCGTTCGTGGCGAACTGTCCAAATATCTTTCGCTTCGTCTTCTCCTCTCATCATGCCTTCAGCGCCAAGACCACCTAAAAACAAAACAGCTGAAGTCCCGATTATAAACGACAATGCAGGAAGAATTTCTTTCAATTTCGCATTCAAGGTACTCATATTCGACTATATATAATACTTATGTACCACTCAGGACGACAGCGCTCTATTTGCATCCAACATTGGCACAAAACTCATTGGATTTCGATGCAGCGTCACAGCTATGGACATACACCTTATCCCAAAGATCCTCAACGTTACCCTCACTTGTCATTGCTTCAAAAAATTCATCCACGCTACCCAAAGGTCGCCAATACCAACTTTCAAATTGACACGGATTGTCACTACAAATCCTGTAATGTAACTTAGGCGTAGCTTCCACCTCTCCTCTGCCAAGGATATCAATATTTCGTCCATCCACTCTACCCCCGAACTCTTCCGGCAATGTGAACGAACGTCCAAAACTCACCCACTGTTCACCGTAAGGACTTCCGGGAATATCAGATGCACCAAGAGGAAGCTGGCCTGCGTCTTGATGGCGGAAAGCGGAATAGTGCAGATTGATCCTATGACAATAGCCGACAGATTCCATACGTTCGCTAAGACGGCTCTGTATCCGGTTATAAACCAATGTTACTGCAGCCTGAACGCCGATATGCCCCGCCCCTCTTAGGCCACCAGTGATCCCTTGGCCTCGTGCCGCTGCAAGTCTTTGGCGTCCAATCCGATTCCATCGCTGACTCCCTGCATGCCGCTCCTTTATTTGAAGGTCCAATCGAAGCGCCTTCTCGATTCCAGGAAACCATTGGATCTTCACCCATCGATCTGGAGTAAAAGCACTGCTCGATAATCCCAACCAATCCCACCGATTCACCGGATCGTTCCCCACAAACGCGTACAAATTCAACCCACCACGTTCCCCGATCGGATCCCTGTTTAGGAACCGCCCTTGTCCGGGGCTGTAAAACCGAAAGCCGTAATAGGACAATCCATAGAACTCGTGGTGGTACTTCGTGCTGAAGCGGAACGGGTTCAGTTCGGCGGCTTCGCCGCTGGCACGGATGAGGTTCCCGAAGGGATCATAGTCGTACATCGCAGAAATTTCCCCGTTTCCATCGGCATCGATGAGGGCAACAACGCTTCCGTTTCCATCACTGTGTACGAAATGGGCTTCATTCAGGTCGTGATCGCTGATCAGAAGCAACCCCCCAACCCCGCCGGAAGAGTGGCCTATTGAACTCCAGTTGTTAGTCACGCGGTAGTCATTCATTTCTACTTCGTCGAGGCCCCATAGGTACGTAGTTTCGATGTTCCAATTTCCGCTACTATTCGGATTCACGTAGCCCTCACCAATAATATTGAATCCGCTGTAGACATAATGACGGTTGGTGGAATTTCCCCACACTTGCCTGCCGGGATGCCACAGAACCTGCTGAGTACGCACCTTGCGCCCCTGGTCGTCGTAGATTATCGTGAGTTTTCTACGTCTGACCTGCTGAATCTCCGCCGTTCTGATTTCCTCCACTTCAATAAGCCTGTTCTCCGCATCCCACCTATATTCCCACCTCCCGTCAGAGAGGAGGTTCCCATCGTCGTCATAATCGAACACCTCCGGGTCTTCGGCGACAAAATAGTACCCGCTGTCCTCCGCGACTGGATTACCGAGATAGTATTCGATAACCTCGACCTCCTCGAACAGGTCGCTGCTCGAATTCCCCAGGTTACCGAGCTGGTGGTAAAAGTAAGATTGCTTTCGATGGTCTGCGGTCACGCCATTCACCTCTAAAGTGGATTGACCTGCAGGGTACAATGAAAAACCGAGCACGTCAATCACGTCCGGCACGTCGCGCTCAGCATACTGGTTGAGTCCGGCGGAGGAACCGGTCGCAAGCGTGTAATTTACTGTCTCGCCGTTCGTTGTGGTTTGTGTGCGGTTGCCAATATCGTCAAAGAGGTACGTGTACTGCTGGCCCTGAACCGGATCGGAGGTTCCGCCGAGCTCTCCCCAGTGGCGCTGGGCCGAAGTCACCTGACCGAGCGAGTCGTACACGTAGTCCCACCGCCAGATCGGCTCGTCAACTCCCTGCCGTTCGATTCCGACCCGTTGATTCGCCGCATTATAGTCATACTCGTGCAAAAGGGGAGCGTTGGATGTCAGCCAATCCGGCCCAAGATAGCTGTGAATGTAACGATTCAGTCGATCGAGATGCCTCCCGGATTCCTCGACAAACGTTGAGCCTCGTTGAAAACTTTTGCGAACTACACGATACGTTTGGCCCCCGTACCAATAATCAATACTGAAATTTCCTTCTGAAACAGTTTCCAGGCGGTTATTCGTCATGTGATAACCGTAGCTTTGGGTGTGGAGCACAGTTGTCCCGTCGACAACCTTGATAGAAGTCAAACGGTCGATATCGGGATGATAAGTGTGTTCAACCCCTCTTCCGGCGAGAGGACCCGATACGTACTCCTCCCCATTCAGCTTGCCACGGTCCGTATATTTCAATTCGCGCGTCCCGGAACCGTCGGAGACCTCCTCGACCTGCCCGAGGCGGTTCAGTTGGTACGTTACCGACGGGGTGCTGTCGCTGTTAGAAGGCAAAAGGGGTCAGGCCGTTGTTCGTTGATCCTTAATCCCTCTGTGACGGCAAAGGTAACTGCGAAGAGATTCGGGCCGACCAATATCCAGGGCCTCCGCAAGCCAGCGGTAGGGCGCGGCGCTCTTGTCCCGGATACGTTGCGCCAGGTCCAGCTTCCATGCCTGTTTTCGCGGACGACAGTTCAAATCCGTCTTCGTTTTTCCCAACGCCGCCAATTCTTCCTCCAGGCAGAGACTCCAAGCACTCTCGCGCAACTCGCGCACCTCTTCCCGCTCCAAACCCGGCTCCAGCACACGCTGAGCATACTCCCGCGCAAGCTTCCTTCGCCAGCCGGAACTACCAATCGCCCAACTCCGGGAAAGCCCCTCCAGACCCGCCATCTTCCAGCGTGCTTCATCTCGGCCAAGTTCCACCAATCGTTCCGTATAAGCCTTCCATCCCAGCGCATCATCCCGCCAACCTCCACCGGCGGCCAACCAATCGGCCGCCGTCAACCCCGGCAGCCGACCTCCCTTCAAAAAACGCGCCAGGCTGCTCCATCGGTAGTTACCCACCTGCTCGGCTGACACAACCTCTGCTCGCACCGGATTGAGGTGAATGTAATCAACCACCCGGCTCAATGCAGCCGGATCCTCGATTAAAATCGACTTATAGCGCCCCTGAAAAAGGTGACCGCTCTCGCGCCGGTACCTGTTGAAGCGGGTGGCCAGGGTGCTTTGCAGCCAGTGCATCCCCTGTACCAGGGTCGGTGTCGGCGTCTCCAACGCCAGATGATAATGATTTCTCATCAGCACGTACGCATGCAGCTTCCAGCCAAACCTCGGAACGGCTTCGCCCAGCACCCTCAAGAAAGCCTCCGCCGCGCCCACGCTCTCAAATAGATCTTTTCGATAGTTCCCGCGATTGATGATGTGATACATCGCTCCGGGATACTGAATTCGCAGCTTCCTTGCCATGCAGCTCAATCTGGCTATTGGGCTTCCTCACGCAAGACAAAAGTCAACAAACAACGGCCTGACCCCTTTTGCCTCCCTCTTTTCTTTTG
Organism: Opitutia bacterium; assembly: GCA_050506795.1. Classification (GTDB taxonomy): domain Bacteria; phylum Verrucomicrobiota; class Verrucomicrobiia; order Opitutales; family T3Sed10-336; genus SLOW01. The sequence continues at coordinate 37,851 of JBJHCF010000035.1, read as the reverse complement.
GGCGAGAGCGTGAGCGACCGGGAAAACGTCAGCTTTTGACTCTCCACAAGATGGAGTTGTCATTAGCCGTCATGCAAAGTGGCGAGCAGTAACCCGTCGTGAGAGGGGTTCAGTCAAGTGTACAGACCTGACGTTGTTTGTTCCCTCCTCCCTACACGCAAGCCGGAAATCAACAAACAACGGCCTGACCCCTTTTGCCTCCCTCGCATGCAGCTTCCAGCCAAACCTCGGAACGGCTTCACCTAGCACCATCAAGAAAGCCTCCGCCGCGCCCACGCTCTCGAACAGGTCTTTTCGGTAGTTCCCGCGATTAATGATGTGATACATCGCTCCAGGATACTGAATCCGCAGCTTCCTTGCCATGCAGATCAAACTGGCTATCGCTTTTCTTCACGCAAGACAAAAGTCAACAAACAACGGACTGATCCCTTTGCGTCTTCCCCGAACTCGGCATCCCTTCACAGGGGGACGCCGAGCGGACGCTTACGGACCACCTCACGTTACTCATGTCAGTAATCCTCCGGGTGCCTAACACTCAAAAAACTCCACCCTTCATCATACACCATAATAGCCTCTAGCATTCTATTATCCCTACTATCATCACAATATCGCCACTGTAGCATTGCCCCAACTGTAATGTGACCGTCCTCGCCTGGGTGCCGAACGTACGCATGCTCGGCTAAGAAGTCTTCAAATAGTACCTCTGCGCAACGTTCCGATCTTCCCCAGAGGTCCATGAGACCTTCAAACATGGAATCGCTTTTACACAAATCACGGAGAGATTGGGCAACATCAACATGAGTCCCCCATCGAATACTATCATTCAACCGAATCAAACTGGCGCGCAATTCCAAAAACTCACTTTCGTATTTCCGATATACTTCCCAGTTCTCTTTTAGGGAATAATCCACTGTTTCCGGCGGAACAAGAAACGTAACTTTTTTATCAATCACATATACTTCGAGCATCATCCCCCATCCCCCGCTGAGTCGAAGAGCTCCCCAAATATTAGATCGCTGAAATCCCCCTTGAATCACCCGATCATACCAAGGAAAAATTGCCTGTCTAAGATCCTCGTCTCTATCGCCAACACGACCAATAAACTCCTCATCATACCGTTGAAAATAATAGCGATTGGCGTTAGAAATTCTATTTATGTCATCGAAAAGCTTTTCAAAAAACTCATTTTTGTCCGCAAAATCCTTTCCAGATACCGCAAGGATCGGATACTGATTCCCGGCGAGGCTGACTTCTCCCAACTTAGCAATCGAATTCGCAAACACAGTGATGCAAGGGACAGCCAAACACACCGAATAAATAAACACTATTTTACTTAACTGCGGATACATTCCTAATCCAACATACAGTTTCTTCATGAGCATACTCCCTCTCGTTTAAATAAACCCGATGTCGCCTTTTCCTACAGATAGCAAACCATATTTGCTATCTGTAAGTTCTCAATCACAAGAAAAGTTCAAGTCCTTCCACTCAGCATCGTCAGTTGTGATCCTAACTGAGAGGCGTCCAGCGTTGCCAGAAGTTGCGCGGCGGCGCTGAGAAGGCGGCGGAGCGCCTATAGACCTACTTTGTTGGGTCTTTCGGCTTGAGGTGGACGCGGGTGGCGCCCCAGCCGCCGGAGGCTTCGTCGGCGAGGTGGAAATCGCGGACGAAGTCGAGTTTTCGCAGGAGCGAATGCACCGTTTCCCGCAGCGTGCCGCTGCCTTTGCCGTGGATCACCCGAACGGTGTGAATGCCGCGGTCGCGACATTCCTCCAGGTAGTAGGGAACCAGGTCCTTGACCTCGCGGGGCTGGAAGGTGTGCAGATCCAGTTCGTCGGTGATGGGAATCTCCACCGGCTCGTCTTCGGCGGGTTCGTCTTCCGGCGCCGCACTCACGATTCGGAAAGGGTTATCGGGATTAAAAAGGTCGTGACCGATCGCGCCGGCGCCGTGGTGTCGAGGTGTCCCTCGGACGACACTTCCATCGGTTCCAGTCGCTCCAGGTTTTCCGACGCGGATGTCCGGTAGGCTTCCACCGGACCCTCAATCGAGGCAAACCGCGACAGGTCGTATTGGAAATCGAACGGTTCCTCCTCCTCATTGGTCTGCACGATCACCAGCCTGTCGCCGTTGCGATTAATAAACGCCACCGCCCGGTCCTGATCGATGCGAATCTGTCTGTCGCCTGGGCGGATGAACTTCGAGTACTGACCCATGACGTAAAACTTCTTGTTCGTCGTGTAGTCGAACTCACCCAGCCCCTGCGCGCCTTCTTCCTCGAAGTTCGCGTGAATCAGGCCCCAGTTGTGATTGGAGTTGATGTTGTGCGCCCAGTTCTCCACCGCCTGCCAGAAAATCCACGCCGCCGGGCGCAAATCCTTCAGGGTGCGGTAGACCTGGCGCGAAAGGTTTAATGCCGGCACCATGTCCTCGGGATCGTGAGCGAAAGACCCCCAGGAACTGCGTCCGCCCCCGCCGTCGAGTTCCGACATCCACAGTCGTTTGCCTTCCCGTGCCGCGAGGTTGCGCAGTTCGCGCATGGCGCCGGGATTCACTTCGTAGCCGTGGGAATTGATCTGGGCGACGCGGGAACGGGTCGCCTCGCCGTACTCGTTGTACTGGCGCATGGTGTTCCAGTAATGCGCGCCGTCCATGGCGCTGATCACGGTTTCCAATTCGCGCTCCCTCAGTTCGTCATAGACCTTTTCAATAATGATCTCCTGGGTGGCCACCCGAAAATGGCAGCCTTCCTGCCCGCGGTGACTGGGACTTCCCCAGGCCAGTTCGGGTTCGTTGAACGGCGCCAGGGTGCGAAAGACCAAATCGTATTCGTCGCGAAAATGTTGGACGACCTCGGTGAGGTATTCGGCAAATGCATCGTAGTATTCCGGCTTGAGATTATCCTCGCCTTGGTTGCCGTGCACGTCGTTGGTGTGGTTCATCCAATACGGCGGCGAATTGGAAAACGCCTCCGCCAGAAACTCATCGCCGGCCCGCTCCCGGGCGGCCATCAGAACCCACCGCTGGTTCTCGTCCGCACTCCAATCCCAAACCCCCGGCTCCGGCTGAAACCCGGGGACATCGCCGCCCGGACGCAAATAGGGCTCCAACTCGGGGTTGTCGCCCCCGCCGATGTTGTACCGGACAATGTTGAAGCCGAGGCCCTTCTCCGGATCGAACACCAGATCGGCGATATGCTCGCGCTTCTCTTCCGGCCACCCGCCAATCACGTTCCCCCACCACGCGAGCGAGGTACCGAATCCCTCATGGACCTGAAAGGCGTCTTCCGGATGCACGGTCACCTCGATTTCATCGCCCGCGGCAATAAGCGGTGTCAACCCCAGCACTGCCGCAGCCACCATCGCCGGGGAGGCGCGGCGGATGAATTTCGATCCAGCGGGATTCAATGCCTTGACCCTATCGCGCCTTTTCATCTTTGGGATTAGACGCGCAAACGCGCCAAAAGATCCTTGCTTTCGACCGCGTCTCCCACCGCCACCAGCAGTTCTTCGATCACGCCGTCGGCGGGCGCGTAAACGGTGGTCTGCATTTTCATGGCCTCCAGGGTCATCAGTTTATCTCCTGCGGCCACACGATCGCCGGCCGACACGGGAATGCTGGTCACCATCCCCGGAATGGGCGCTCCCACCTGACCCCGGTCCGCCGGATCCGCTTTCTCCCTCCGTTTGGTCTCGGGCTGCACCGAATTGTCCGCGATGAGCGCCTCGCGTGCCTTGCCGTTGAGCTCAAAGGTCACCGGCCGGCGCCCGTCCTCGTCGACATCGCCCACGTTCACGAGTTTGATGTACAAGGTCTTGCCTTCCTCGATCTCGACGCTGATTTCCTCGCCCGGCTGCAGGCCGTAGAAAAAGGCGGGGCTGGGCAGGACGGAGACGTCGCCGTACTGGCGGTGAAAGGCCCTGAACTCGTCGTAGACCTGCGGGTACATCAAGTGAGCGAACAGATCGTCGTCCGTCACTTTCCGCCCGTGCTTCTTCTCCAGTTCGACCGCCTCCTTTTTCAGATCCAGCGCCGGCTTGTCCGCTCCGGGACGGCCGCGCGACGGTTTGCGTTTGCCGAGGATCACCTTCTGCAGTTTTTTTGGCCACCCGCCAGGCGGCTGGCCCAGGCCGCCGGCGAAAAGATCGACCACCGATTCCGGGAACGAGGTTCCGGGTTCGAGGTTCGGCACCTCCGACGGTTCGATTCCCCGGGTGATGAGGAACATGGCCATGTCGCCGACCACCTTGCTGCTGGGCGTGACCTTGACAATGTCCCCGAACAGGTCGTTCACCTCCCGGTAATAGCGCACCACTTCGCGCCACCGGCGTCCCAGTCCCATGGATTCGGCCTGTTCCCGAAGGTTGGTGTACTGGCCGCCCGGCATCTCGTGATAATACACCTCGGCGCTGCCGAAAGGCGGGCTGGTATCGAACGGCAAATAAATCCGGCGCACGTCCTCCCAGTAATAGGTGAATTCATTCAACACCGCCAGATCCAGACCCGTGTCCCGGGGGGTGTGACGCAGGGCCGCCACGATCGAATTGAGGTTCGGCTGGCTGGTGGAACCCGACATCGAGGCAATGGCGGCGTCGGCCACATCTACCCCGGCATCCGAGGCCCGCAGAAGCGAAGCCGCGGCGATGCCGCTGCTGTCGTGAGTGTGGAAATGAATGGGGATGCCGACCTCCTGCTTCAGGGTCTTCACCAGGAGTGTGGCCGCATACGGCTTGCAGAGGCCAGCCATGTCCTTGATGGCCAGAATGTGAGCGCCCCGCTTTTCCAGTTCCTTGGCCAGATCGACGTAGTACTTAAGTGAATACTTCTGCCGGTCCGGATCCAGAATGTCGCCGGTGTAACAGATGGCCGCCTCGCAGACCGCGTCGGTCTTGTTCAGCACGGCGTCCATCGAAACCTTGAGATTCGGAAGGTAGTTGAGCGAATCGAAGATGCGGAAAATATCCATCCCCGCCTCCGCGGAATGCTTCACAAAACCGGCGACCACGTTGTCGGGATAATTGGTGTAACCGACACCGTTGGCGCCTCGCAGCAGCATCTGGAAACAAATGTTGGGAACCTTTTCCCGCAGCAGCCGCAAGCGTTCGAAAGGATCCTCGCGCAGGAATCGCATCGAGGTATCAAACGTGGCGCCGCCCCACATCTCCAGGCTGTACAGTTCCGGGGCCCTCCGGGCGATGGCGTCGGCGGCGGCGAGCATGTCGTAGGTCCGCATGCGGGCGGCGAACAACGACTGATGGGCGTCTCGCAGAGTGGTATCGGTCAGCAGCAGGCGCTTCTGTTTCGCCGTCCACTCGGCGAACTTGCGGGGACCGTGTTTCAGCAAATAGTTTCGCGTCCCCGGCGGCGGCGACGCCAGGTGATCGAAAGGCAGCGGCGCCGGATTGGACGGCGGGCGCGCCGGCAGGCGGCCCTTGACGTGCGGGTTGCCGTTGACCACCACATCGCCCAGAAAATTCAACAGGCGGGTGGCCCGATCCCGGCGCGGACTGAACTTGAAGAGCTCGGGGCGGGTGTCCAGGAGTCGCGTGGTGGCCTCGCCGGCACGAAACGTCTGGTCATGAATGACGTTCTCCAGGAACGGAATGTTCGATTTGACGCCGCGAATACGGAATTCCCGCAAGGCACGGTCCATGCGGCGCAGTGCCGTCTCGAAATCAGGCGCGAACGCGGTGACCTTGACCAGCAACGAATCATAAAAAGGAGTGATTTCGCCCCCGGTATGCCCCTGGGCCCCGTCGAGACGAATCCCCAGGCCGGAAGCCGACCGGTAGTTGAGGATCTTGCCGTAGTCCGGGATAAAGTTGTTCTCCGGGTCCTCCGTGGTGATGCGGCACTGGACGGCGCATCCAATGCGCGGAACGGCGTCCTGGCGGGGAAACCCGACCCGCGCTCCGTGCAGCGAATGCCCCTGGGCCACCTCGATCTGCGCGCGGACGATATCCAGGCCGGTGATCATTTCCGAAACCGTATGCTCGACCTGGATACGCGGATTCATCTCGATGAAGAACCACTCGTTGGTATCGTAATCCAACAGAAATTCCACCGTGCCGGCGTTGTCGTAGCCGACGGCGCGACCGATGGCCACCGCCGCCTGGCAGAGCTCCGCCCGCACCGAATCGGCGACCCCGACCGAGGGCGCGATCTCCACCACTTTTTGGTGCCGCCGCTGCACGGAGCAGTCGCGCTCGTGCAGGTGAACCAGGTTGCCACGCTGGTCGCCGACGATCTGTACTTCGATATGTTTGGCCCGCGAGATGTAGCGCTCCAGGAAAACCGCCGGATTCCCAAAGGCGCGTTCGGCTTCGGACCGGGCCTCCTGCAGCAGGCGCTCCAGATCTTTCTCCTCCTGCACGACCCGCATTCCGCGGCCCCCGCCTCCATAGGCCGCCTTGATGATCAGGGGAAAACCGATTTCCCCCGCCCTTTTCAAAGCGGTTTTTGCGTCCCGGATCGGCTTTTCCGTTCCGGGCAACACGGGGACTCCGGCTTTCTCCGCCAGGGCGCGGGCGGCGGTCTTGTCGCCCATCTGCTCAAGGATCTCGGGCCGGGGTCCCACAAAGGTGATTCCAGCCTCACCACAGGCCCTGGCGAACTCGGCATTTTCAGCGAGGAAGCCGTAACCCGGGTGAATCAGGTCCACGCCTTTCTCCTTCGCCAGAGCGATGATGCCCTCTATGTCCAGGTAGGCGCCGACCGGCCCCTTCCCATGACCGACCACGTAGGCTTCGTCCGCCTTGAAGCGGTGTACCCCAAAGCGATCCTCATCAGCATAAATGGCCACCGTGCGCATCCCCAGCTCGGTGGCGCAGCGGAAGACCCGAATGGCAATTTCACTACGATTGGCAACTAGCAGTTTCTTCATAGCCTTCAAAAAATCTTCATCACCTTCTCCCGCTCGCTTCGCTTTTGCACGTACTCGGCAAACATCTTCTTCAAACGGGAGGTCAGGGTGCGCTTGTTGACCTTGAAACGCACATCCTCAATCCGGCATACCGGAACGATATCGCGCGTAGTCGAAGTGAGGAAACACTCGTCGAACTCCTCCAACTGACCGGCATAAACGGGTTCTTCGGAAATATCGATCTTCCAGGCGAGCCCAGCTTCGCTCAAAACGATTTTGCGAGTGATTCCCTGAAGAATTCCCGCATCCGCCGGCGGGGTCACCAAACACTTTCCCCGCACAAAAAAGATGTTGCAGATGGAAGCCTCCGTGACCGCTCCATCCAGGTTGAGCATCAGGACCTCGTCGGCTCCCTTGAGCCGGGCTTCCCGGAGGCAGAGGATATTGTTGAGGTAATTGCCCGTCTTCCACGCCGGATTCAGGGTCTGCGGGGAATTCCGGTACAGGGTACGGGAAACCGCGAGCCGCAGACCCTTGGCGGCCTTTTCCTCCGGAAGAGCGGGCAGGCGCCGTACCAGCAATACAAAAACCGGGTTTTCCGCCAGACCGGTGTCCAGCCCGATGGGGCCGCTGCCGCGGGAGATCTGCAGGCGGATATAAAGGTCGGTCTTCTGCTTCACCTTCTCGAAATACGCCGATACCGTCCGCCGGATCTCCGTCTGGAGCACCCCTTCGTCAAAAGGAATCTCCAGCCCGATCGCTCCGGCCGACCGGCGCAGGCGATCCCAGTGCTCCTGAAAGGCGAAGAGCACTCCGTCATAAGTACGGAAGACCTCGTAAATGGAGTCGCCGTACAGGAAACTCCGGTCGAGCGGGGACAGCGAAGGTTCCGCCGCGTCGTGCAATCGACCGTTCGTGTTGGCCTGGATGTATTCGGACATAATGGAATTCTCTCCGTTCGATGGGTTGACCTTCAGGGTAGACGTCCCTCGTGCACTTCCAGGAGATCGCACATGGTGAGGATGTCCTCCCGGTGCTCCAGACCCACTTCGCGTTTGCGGATGTCCAGTCTCTCCCGGGAATAGCCGCTTAAACCGCGCTGGACCAGTTTCCGGTTCCAAACGTGTGCCCGCGGGTCCTCGGGAATGAGATCCAGGACCGCCGTTTCGATCTCCGCGGGAAGCTTCTGACCCTCCAGAGCCTGAAGAAACGAGGCAAATGGAACGCCGAGGTGCTCGCACAGGAGATCGTCGAAGCCGCGGCCCAGGGTTCGGGCGTAATCGGCGGAGAGTTCACCCGCCCAGTGGCGCCGGATCTTTTCCACCATCCGGGGCAGATGCATCAACCCGCAAGGGTGCGGCAGGTAGGGAGACGGGAGGAATTCGGTGGAAGACATGAGGAAGAACAACATCGGTACACCAGCGCGCCGGTTCTAGGCAACGATCAAAATCTTGCTCCCGGCGGCCGGAGCCCCAAGCGTAAACCTCACAGATGCCAAGCCAGGAACCTTCACCATCCAACACCGTCTGGCGAGTCGCCGGCTATATTCTCCGCTACCGGAAGCTTTTCGCCTTCACTCTCCTGCTCGCCGTGGGCAGCACGCTGTTCCTGATCGCCATTCCGAAAATAATCTCGGTGGTAATCGACGACATCATTCCCCGAGGCGAGCCGACCGCCCTCCTCTGGGGCGTGCTGGTGGTGGTGATTTGTTACCTCGGACGCGACACCCTGAATTTCGCCCGTATCCGCATCAACAACACCCTCGAACAGAAGGTGCTCCTGGACCTACGTCACGATGTCCACAACAAGCTCCTCGACCTCCCGATAGCCTACTACGACCAGCGGCCCAGCGGCGAAATCGCCTCCCGGGTTATCGAAGATGTGCAAAATGTGGAGCGCGCCATCCTCGATGGCACCGAACAGGGCCTGACCGCCGTGCTCACCATTGTCGGTGTCGCGGTGATGCTTTTTCTCTCCCAGCCCGGCCTGGCGATCCTGGTGATGCTGCCGCTGCCGGTCCTGATGTTTCTTGGCTACCGCCACGCGAGGCTCACTCGTCGCAATTGGAAGGCAATCCGGGAAAACGCCGGCAGCCTGAACAGCCTGCTGGTGGAGCACCTCCAGGGAAACCGTCTGATCAACGCCTTCGCCCTGCACGGGAGGGAACGCCAACGTTTCAGCGGACGCGCCTGCAAACTGCGCGACAGCACCCTCAAGGCCATGTTTCGCTATTCCGCCTACATCTCCAGCAGCAGCTTCATCGGCAGCATGGGGGCGGTTCTCGTGCTGGGCGTCGGCGGGTACCTCCTGATGGAAGGCCGCATGACCCACGGCCAATTGGTGGAGTTCTTCCTCTACTGCGCCATGTTCTACGAGCCCATCAACCGCCTCAACCAGGTCAACCAACTGGTCAGCGCCGGCAAAGCCTCGGGAGATCGCGTTTTCGAAATCCTCGACCACCCGGTCGCGGTCGAAAACGTCGCCAATCCGGTCGATTTTCCCGGCGGGCGAATCGAGGTCGTATTCCAAAAGGTTTCCTTCGCCTACCAGGACAGGGCGCCGGTGGTGGAGGGTATCGACCTGACCCTGGCGGCCGGAAAGGTAACCGCTTTGGTCGGCCATACCGGCGCCGGCAAGAGCACCCTGGCGAACCTCCTGCTCCGCTATTACGACGTCACCGGGGGCCAGGTTCTACTGAACGGAATCGACATTCGAAACATCGACCTGCATCAGCTTCGCTCCAATATCGGATACGTGCCGCAGGAACCCTTTCTTTTCGAAGGCACCGTGGACGAGAATCTTAGGCTGGCACGGGAGGAGGCATCGGACGACGAGATCCGGGCCGCGCTGGAGGCGGCCCGCGCCGCCGAGTTCGTCGAACGTCTGCCCGACGGAGTCCATACCCAGATCGGCGAACGCGGCGTTCGCCTGAGCCAGGGAGAAAAACAAAGGCTGACCATCGCCCGCGTCCTCTTGAAAAACCCCGGCATGGTGGTCCTCGACGAAGCTACCGCCAGCGTCGACACCTTGACTGAAAGCAAGATCCAAAACGCGCTCAATCGTCTGATGAAGGACCGCACCGTCCTGATCATCGCCCACCGCCTGTCCACCGTCCAGCAGGCCGACCAAATCGTGGTCCTGCGGCACGGCACAATCGTGGAAAAGGGTACCCATCGCGAACTCATCTCCTCGGGTCGTCTTTACGCCCGGATGTGGCAAATTCAAAGGGACGCCATCCCGGAAGACGCCACCTGAAGCCCGCGCCTATCAGCGGACCCACCGAAGGAAATGCCAGCGCGCAACCAACCACCGGGCCTGGCCCTGTTCCTTGAAGTCAGATTCCGAAATTCTTGCTTTTCGAAAAAATTTGGGCCACCATTGCCATTCTGAATAACCTTTATACCAGCTGGAATTAACCTGAGAACCTGTTTCTCGAGGAACGAAAACTGACATTTGATGGAATCGGGCAACACCAAGACCACCGACGACGGACACGAGACGACCCTTGAAGTGAAAAACAAGATGGGTCTGCACGCGCGTCCGGCCGCCATGATTGTCCGGGTGGCCAACAAGTTCAAATCGGAGATTTCGTTTGAGAAGGACGATGAGGTTGTCGACGGCAAAAGCATCATGGGCCTGATGATGCTTGCCGCGGGTCAGGGCTCCAGATTAAAGGTGATGGCCAACGGAGACGACGCCGAGGACGCCTGTCGCGCCCTGGAGGAGTTATTCGAGAGAAAGTTCGAGGAAAGCTAATCCCCAAACCCGGCTCGCCGTGCGCCCGGCATTCGCCTCTGTCAGAGCTCCAGACCGAAGAACGTCACCGCGTTGGCCGTGGTAACCTCGGCCAATTCTGCGGGATCCATCCCCAGCACCCGGGCTGCTTCCATGCCGGTGTTTACGAGGTAGGCGGGTTCGTTTCGCTTGCCGCGGTGCGGCACCGGAGCGAGATAGGGCGCATCGGTCTCCACCATCAAGCGCGCCGCGCCCTGGTCGCGCAGCGCCTCGCGGACGTTTTGCGCGCTTCGGTAGGTCACAATTCCGGTAAAGGACGCCCAGCCGCCCCGCCGGTTCAGGGCGCGGACCTCATCAACCCCTTCGGAAAAACAGTGAAAGACCACCCTCGACCAGTCGAACCCCGACGAATCGATCACCTCCAGGCACTCGTGGAAAGCGCCGCGGGAATGCACCACCAGGGGAAGCGCCTCCGCGGAAGCGATCGCGATCTGGGCCTCAAAGGCCGCCCTTTGTTGGCCGAACAACTCGGCCGCCCGCTCGGGTTCCTTCGGCAGGTGGAACCGGTCCAGGCCGGTTTCACCGACGGCCACCGGGCGGGCGCCACCGCGCAGAAATTGCTGCAATTCCTCGAGTGACGCCTCCCAATCCGCATCGACGTCGCACGGGTGCAGTCCGGCCGTAAAGGTAATCCGTGCGGGATACCTTTCCGCCAAAGAACGGTACAACGACCAGTCCTTCGGCGAAGTCCCAATGGTCACCAACCGCTCGACACCGGCCTGCCCAGCGCGGTCCAGGACTTCCTCCAGCTCGTCTTTCCGGGCGAAGGTTTCCAAATGTGTGTGACTGTCCGTCCAACCGCTCATAAGAAACTCGCCATCCTGGCGACCGGGCGGGAAATGTCAGTAAAATCCCACTTTCCCGGTTCGTAGCCGCCGGGCGATCGACTCGAGCCGTTCCGGATAAAGATTGTGCCCGGTAGCGGAACTCGGCTACGGTGGACCTTCAACTCGATTGAATACCATAGCCAAACCAGACTCATGAAAACCGAAGCCTTCCTCCTCTGTGACGCCGCCACCAACCAACAGGGTAAACTCAACGTCCTCGGGGCTTTCGACAATATTTTCGCCCGCCAGGCTCCGGTGGTTCACTCCGCCTGCGCCATCGCCTGCCGCATCCGCTTCGACCGTTCCGAAGAGGGAGAACACGCCATGACCATCAACGTGATCGACATGGACGGAAAAGACATCATGCCGCCCATGAACGGAAAGATCAACGTACGCATCGGGCCCGATGTCGAGTCGAACGCCGTCAACCTCATTCTGAACGTCCAGGGCATGCGCCTGGAGAAATACGGCGAGTACCAGATCGACCTTTCAATCGACGGCCGGCACCAGGCGTCACTCCCCTTCTACGTACGCCATTTCCCCGAACGGACCACCCATGCTTGAGGCGCGGGCCGCTCCGACCGCCCGCCTGGTTCGTCAATTTTATTTTGCCTGGCAGGATAATTAGCGGCGGCGCGGGAGCACCGCCCCTCCAGTGTCAACGTTATATTGCCTGGCAAATTAACGCGGAGCCCCATCTGGATCAAACCCGTTCGGCAGCGCGGGAGAACCGCCCTCCAGGGAGCCACGCTTTATTATGGTGGCGTTGGAGCAGCGCCCTACAGGAAGCCGGCGACCCGCCTGACAAACTCTTCCCGCTGTTCAATGTGGGGGTTGTGACCGCTGTCCTCGATCGATTCAATGCGGACATCCGGAAAATGCCGCCGAATAACGGGCTCATCCTCATCCCGGACAAAATCGGAACGGCCGCCGCGGATGAAAAGCGCCGGCCCGGCGTGAACCTCACCTGGTTCCAGGGGTGATGCGGCCAGATGGGGCAGGCTTTCGGTCAACACCGGCAAATTAACTTGCCAGGAGAATCCCTTGTCGCCACGCACCAAGTTGGTAAGCAGAAACTGACAGAAAAAACGATTCCGCAACCGCTCGTACAGAAACGTCTCCGCCTCCCCGCGCGAACCGATTTCGCCGAGCGGGAGGGCATTCAAAGCGCCGAAGGCGCGTTGGTTATACGGCGGGTTGTCGCGGGGAGCAATGTCGACGATGACCAGTGCGCCCACCCGGTCCGGATAATCCATCGCCAGGCGCATGGCCGCCTTACCGCCCATGCTGTGGCCCAACAAATCAACGCGGTCCAGCCCACGGCCATCCATCCATTCGATCACATCTCCCACCATTTCCGAATAGGTGTGGGTGGGCGCATGGGGGGACGCCCCGTGATTGCGCAAATCCAACGCGAACACCCGGCGGTCACCCGTCAAATGCGAGCCAACCGTCGTCCAGTTTCGCGACGAACCCAGCAATCCATGGAGAATCACCAGCGGTCGCCGACCACCCCCGCTTCCAAATCTTCTGAAATATAAATCCACCCATCCATCGTATCCTCCTAATTCTCGTTGCACCAAGTACAAAACCGATGGGTCCATTTCTGGCGGCCTGTCAGCCCGATAGCCTCCTGGGATTAAACGTTGCGCGGCAAACTTGCCCAAACCCAATATTCTTACTGTCAACAGACTGGGTCGTTGCAAAATCAACCAATCCGGACCAACTCCCTAACAGGAAGGGAATTATATCCTTTCGTCCATGACCGAAGACGCCACGGAGAATGCCATTGTATTGTGCATTTTCTCCATCTCACCGGATAGCCGGTGCTTTCCCTTTCCAATCTAAACGCCCAAATAGAACCCGAAAACAGACAAATGAACACGAAACAATCCCGCCTCAAAAAAATCGCCGGCCTGACTCTTGCCACTCTGTGTCTCGGAGCTATCGCAGCCTCGGCCCAGACGCTAAACCTCTGGAACATCAATTTCGCGGGCCACGAAAACAACGCGACCCCAATTACGGTTGATGACGGACTCGTGCTGCAGGCCGGATCGTTCGGAGGCAACCAGTGGAACAATATCATCGCACCGCAGCGCGATCCCTATGTCCCGGAAACTCCGCTGAGCATGCAGGACGCAAACGGCGGCAATTCGATCGGTCTTTCCTGGGTCGAAGACGGCCCCCTGGCAGGCAATCCGTTGAACGTGCACCACGGAACCAACACCTTCGCCGCCGGAAGCGCCCTCTTTCACGGGTACTACGGCGTGGGCAACATCGACTCCACCATGCAGTTCCGGAACCTCGATCCAAATGCGATCTATAATTTGTACGTCTATTTCACCTGGGGCTGGAATGAGAACTCGGTCGACTATTCGATCACGGCGGGCAGTGGATCGATCCTCCAGCAAACATTGAACCCCAACCGCGATACCGCGACCTACAACGATATGACGGAAGGGGCGAACTACAGTTTCTTTCCGGGAATCTCACCCGCTGGTGACGCGATCGATCTGAGAATCGTATCCAGCGACGGCGGTGTGAGCGCCATCCAACTCGTCCAGGTTCCCGAGCCATCGACCTACGCCGCGATCCTTGGTGGATTGTTCCTGGCGTTCGCGTTGTGGCGCCGGCGTAAATAATCTCCCATCCTCCTCAACATTGAAGCGCGGTCCGTCCCAGACGGATCGCGCTTTTCGTTTGCGGGACCGGGAATCACTCCCCTTCCTGGTCTTGCCAATTCGGCGGCAACGGCGGAGCGTTGCCCTCCAGAAAACCTTGCACGATTGGCGCAAGATTTCAGAATCAAGGGACTAAACCCCCTCTTCCCGCAATTCCCGGCTCATCAGGTCTTCCAGTGCCTCGGCGGGGTCTTTGCGACCGTAGAGAATACGGTGGACCTCGCGCAGGATGGGCGCGTCGAGACGGCGTTGCTCGCAAAGCTGATAAAAGGCCGCCGTCGTTCGGTAGCCTTCCACCACGCTCTTGCGGCCTTCGAGCAGCGAAACCGCGGTTTCTCCTTCGCCGATTTGTTGTCCGAAGCTGCGGTTGCGACTCCAGGAGCCGTGGCTGGTCGCCACCAGGTCACCGAAACCGCTGAGCCCGAAAAAGGTTTCAGCCTTTGCTCCCAGCGCCACCCCGAGTCGGACCATCTCGGCCAACGCCCGGGTCAGCAAGGCCGCCTTGGCGTTGTCACCCAGGCCCAATCCGTCGGAACAGCCCGCGGCGATGGCATAGATATTTTTGAGGCACCCGCCCAGCTCCGCACCGGTCACGTCGGTGCTCCGGTAAACCCGCAGACGATCTCCACTGACCGCCCCCTGCGCCTCCGACAGCCCGCGGTAGTCCGCCGACGCCGCCAGGACCATGGCGGTCGGTTTGCCCTCCGCCACCTCACCGGCCGCGGTTGGGCCCGTCAGCACCGCGTGATGGTAGTCCGGAAGAATCTGCGATGCCACGCTCACCGGCGAAAGATGTGTTTCTTCCTCCAGCCCCTTGGCCAGGCTGACAAAAAGCTCGATTGACCGGGCGGCCCCGAGGTTTTCCTTGATGGCCTCGCATGTGGCGCGCATTCCGTGGGACGGGCAGGCCAGAAGAACGACCTCGGCCTCCATCAGCGATGGTTTGAGTTCGTGCCCGATCTGGAGGCTCAAAGGGAGCTCCTGGCCGGGAAGATAGTCCGCGTTTTCCCGAGCCGAAGACAATTCCAGCGCGTGCTCGAACCGGCGCGGGACTAAAGTCACCACGTGGCCCAGGCGATTCAGGTGCAGCGCCATGGCGGTTCCCCAGGCTCCGGCTCCGACAATACAAAAGTTCATGACTCCTCCGGAAATCGTTTTTCCCGCACCTCCGCGGCATATCGGGCAAAAGCTTCCTCCATGGCCGCACCCAGTTCCCCGTAGCGTTTGACGAATGACGGGGTTTTCCCGGCGGTCAGGCCCAGCAGATCGTGCGATACCAGAATTTGCCCGTCACAGTGGGAGCCGGCGCCGATTCCAATGACCGGAACCGTCACCGCGGCCGCCAGTTCGCGCGTGCAATCCGATTCGACCATTTCCGCCACGATGGCAAACGCCCCGGCCTCTTCCACGGCCCGCACGTCTGCCAAAAGTTGCTGCCTTTCGTCCGGGGTCTTACCGAACTTGCGGTAACCGCCCAGGCGGAGCACCTGTTGCGGCAGGAGACCGACATGCCCCAGAATCGGAACCCCGGCATCGACCAACCGAGCGATCCGGTCCGCCATTTGCTCGCCGCCTTCGATTTTGACCGCCTGAGCGCCTCCTTCCTGAAGACAGCGCGCGCTGGCCTGCAGGAGATGATCGAAGTCGCGGTGGGCCACCCCGAACGGAATATCAGTCACCACCAGGGCGTCCGGCGCCGCACGGGTCACCGCCCGGGTGTGGTGCAGCATCATCTCCAGGGTCACGGGCACGGTGGACTCGAATCCGAGCACCGTGTTGCCCAGGGAATCACCCACCAGAATGACATCAACCCCGGCCCGCGAAGCATAATGGGCGGAAGTAAAGTCATAGGCGGTGACCGCGACCACCGGTCTTTGTCCCTTGAGGGAGCGAATGGTGCGTACGGTCGTTTTCACAGGAAATCCGGAACGGTTTCGTTGGCGATAATCTGCTCGAAGGTCTCGCGCGAGGTGACCTCGGCCGAACGCCCACCATCGACCAGCACTTCCGCCGGCATGGGCCGCGTGTTGTAGCGTCCGGCCATGACAAACCCATAAGCGCCGGCGCTCAGGAGGGCCAGCCGATCTCCTTCACCGACCTCGGGGAGACGCCGTCCTTTGGCAAAACAATCGCCGGATTCGCAGATCGGCCCGACCACGTCGGCTTCAGCCCCCCCGTCGCTCTCCGCGAGGGGAACGATTTCGTGAAAAGCCTCGTACATGGCCGGCCGCAGCAAGTCGTTCATGGCGGCGTCCACAATGACGAACCTCCGGTCGGGGTTTTGTTTGACGTGCTCAACCGTGGTCAGAAGCACTCCAGCGTTTCCGACCAGAAAACGCCCCGGTTCCAAAAGGATTTCCAGGTCGAGGTCACGTAGAATAGGAGTCAATGCCTCTCCATACCTTTCCGGGGTGAGCAGCTCGGCACCTCCGTTTTTGTCCTGCCACCAGGCCGCCTCACCGCTGGCCAACGCCTGGTCGTAAACGATGCCGATTCCGCCGCCGACACTGAAGTAACGGATGCCATAGACCTCCTTGAGCCGCCGGACCAAAGGCAGCATCTTGCTCACCGCGGCAACGAACGGATCGAGTTTGGTGATCTGGGAGCCGATGTGGATCTGCACGCCGCGAATTTCGAGATTCTCCAATTCAGCCGCCCGTCGATAGAACGCTTCCGCGCTGTCGTAGGCCACTCCGAATTTGTTGTCGCTTTTACCCGTGGTGATCTTGGCGTGGGTGCCGGCATCGACATCGGGGTTGATCCGGGCCGCCACCGGCGCCCGAATTCCCAAGCGCCCGGCCACCTCGTCGATTCGTTCCAGTTCGGCCTCGCTTTCGACGTGGAAGCTGAAAATGCCGTTGCGCAGCGCGAGTTCAATCTCCTCCACCGACTTGCCCACCCCGGCAAAGACGCTGTCCCCTATGCTGCCGCCCGCCGCCAATACCCGGCGGATCTCGCCGCCGCTGACCAGGTCGAAGGCCGCGCCCATACCCGAGAAGACCCGCAGGACGGCGAGGTTCGAATTCGCCTTCATGGCGTAACAGATACGGACGTTCAATCCGGACAGGCTTTCCTCCAGTCGCCGGAAGTTGTCGCGCATGGTGCCGGCGCTGTAGACATAGCAGGGCGTGCCGTGGCGTGACGCGATCTCCTCAAGCGCCACATCCTCGCAGAAAAGCTTGCCATCCCGATACTTGAAATGATGCATAAGCCGGCAATTGAAAGATGATTTGCCGCAAAGGGCAATCGCGGAGTGAGGTCAAACCCGTCCGCAACGGAAGCGGCGAGATGGACACCACACGGCGTCAATCTCTCAACTTCCCTCACACCAATTATCTATAAAAAAGATTTCAAAATCCAGGCGAACTCTTGCCTTTCGGAGAGACACTCATTAATGGTGAACCACGATAGATTCACCAGCGCCACAAAACGACCAACCGAACTCTTCCGCCGTGTACATCACCACTCGAAAAAACCGCTTACGCTTCAAAGTCCGAAAGTTCAACTTCGGCCTTATGAAGGCGGGCGAGAGTGGATCCCACGACAACATCAAGAACCCGCAGTTCGTCAGTTTTCTGCAGCAGAGCGGCTTTCGCGAGCGGATCAACCCGGATCACTACGAAAAGAAGATGCGTCGCCGGCGAATCGCAGCGTATGCGGTGTTGATCCTGGTTCTGGCGGCCTTCAGTTGGATCATGCTGGAAAGCGCTCAGGCGCTGTCTCTGTTCTAGCGTGTTCGAGGCGGATCAGTCTGATCGATCTGATTGGTCCGATCCGACCGATCGGTCGGATTTAAGACGCTGTCCAAATCCATTGATGAAACTGTTTCCATCATATCCAGTCGGGGCGCGGGTTCCCGACAGCCCCCATGCCGTTTGCTGCAGCCTGCCCACCCTGCGCGACGTTATCGGTTACGAAGAGAACGATCCGACGGTCAGACGTCATGTGATCATCGGATACCCCCGCTTCGTGGAGCACACCTTCGTGCGACAGCTCACCGAGCACGTCCGTCGGGAGCTCGGCTGGCGGGATTTCGCTGTTGCCCTGGCGCCCTCGGTGAACGCGGCGGAAGGCCTGCGACGCTTCCTTTCCCCGGTTGAAACCATCCATCGCCCCTGGGGGCCACTTCAAGCGGTGCGGATGCCAGACCATGCGGAAACCGCCCTGCGTACCAAGCGTTTCTTCCAGCACACCGGCTGTGGTATCTCATCGCGCCAGGCCGAGGATTGTCTCTTCCAATCCGGCCTTATCGACTCCGTCCATTCCGAAAGCGCACCTCCCGTCGACCCCCGCGAAACCGTTCTCAACGGGCTGCACGAATCCTGCCCCGAAGCCGACCCGGAATACCTCCTCCTTTGCCGCAGCGGAATGAACGCCTTTTATTCCGCCTTCCACGCGGCCCGGGAGTTGCAGCGTCCTCGGGAGAAAAAGCTTTGGATCCAGCTTGGATGGCTTTATCTCGACACCATTCGCATCCTGGAAACCTTCCTCGGACCGGACGAGGACCACATCGCACTGGCCGACGCTTCCAATCTCAGCGAATTGGAAGACATTTTCGCCCGCGAGGGCGACCGGATCGCCGGCGTCATTACGGAAACCCCCACCAACCCGCTCCTGCAAACGGCGAACCTGCCGCGTTTGCGTCAGCTTTGTGATCGCACCGGCGCGCTTCTTTTTGTCGATCCGACCCTGGCCAGCTTTCATAATGTCAATGTCCTGCCCTGGGCCGATGTCGTGCTTCACAGCCTGACCAAGTATTACGGGCACCGCGGTGACGTCATGATGGGGCTGGCCGCTTTTAATCCCCGCCACAAGCCCTTCGCCCGGGAATGGCTGCGGCTGGCCCGCGAGTGTCACGAACCGCCCTACCGCCGGGACCTGGAACAGTTGGCGGCCCAGATCGGCGACAGCGCGGCCATCATGGAAAAAATCAACCGGAATACCCTGGCGGTGGCGGAATTCCTGGAGAAACACCCGCGGATCAAGCGGTTGCACTGGACCGGCAGCGACCGCAACGCAGCCGACTACCGGGCGCTCTCCCGCGACCCCGACCGGCCCGGAGGTATTCTCACCCTGGACCTGGCCATGCCGCTGGCCGATTTCTACGACGCCGCGCCGTTCGTAAAGGGACCGAGTTTCGGCACCGGGTTCACCATGATGTGCCCTTTCATGTACCTCGCCCACTACGATCTGGCATCAACCCCCGAAGGACGCCGGCACCTGGAGTCCCGGGGGATCAATCCCGACCTGATACGGCTCAGCATCGGCGCCGAACCCGTTGAAGAAATCATCCAGGGGCTGGGACAGGCCCTGGGATGACCGGGAACCGTTTCCGGCGCGATGCCGAGACGAACCTGGCGTGTCGCTTGACAACGGGTCCGGCGACGGCGAGCCTCGGGGTACGTATGTCGCCGGATGAATTACAGGAACTGGTGGAGGAAGCCACTTTTGATTTCACCATGGGTGAAAACCGCGCCGCTCTGGAAAAACTCGAGCGCGCCCTGGCCGCCGATCCCCGTTGTTTTGAAGCCTGGCATGCCAAGTGCGAGGTTCATTTCAGCGAGCGGGCGTTCGACGACGCCCGCGACGCGGCGGAGAAAGCGCTGGCTCTCCGACCCGACGACATCCACATCCATACCAGCTTATCCCGCATCTACATGGAGAAAGGCGACAAGGCCACCGCGGAGAAGCACGGAGCCCAGGCCAGGATGCTGGGATGGAAAAACGAGCTGGAAAATGAAAGTCCGGGAGAATCGACCGCAGCGGACCGCTAAGGAAGATCGAACCGATCCCGGTGAACCGCGTTTATTGACAACCCTCGCCAAACCCATAATTCTCGGTACCTAAATGGAGAAATCCGAGTACATTCTCGAGTTCGAAAAACCTTTGCGCGACCTGGACCGCCAATTGGAGGCCCTGAATCAACTCTCGTTGGAAAACAAGGTCGATGTCTCGGAGGAAATCGCTGCGATCGAAAAAAAGATCGAGGCGACCAAGCGCAGCCTCTATTCGAACCTCAACGCCTGGCAGAAAGTACAGATCGCCCGGCACCCCAAGCGCCCCTACGCGCTGGATTATATCGGCGCGGTGTTTCAGGATTTCCAGGAATTACACGGCGACCGCGTTTTCGGGGATGACCAGGCCATTATTGGTGGACCCGCCTTCTTTCAGGGGCGCGCCGTGATGGTCATCGGCCAGCAAAAAGGCCGCGACACCAAGGAAAACCTCAGGCGCAATTTCGGTTGCCCCCATCCCGAGGGGTACCGCAAAGCGCTTAGGCTGATGAAAGCCGCGGAGCGCTTTAATTTACCGATCGTGACTCTCATCGACACCCCGGGAGCGTTTCCGGGAATCGCTTCCGAAGAACGTCATGTGGCCGAGGCCATCGCGGTCAACATCAGGGAAATGAGCATCCTCAAAGTCCCCATCGTCTCCATCGTGATCGGCGAAGGGGGATCCGGTGGAGCGCTCGGCATCGGGGTCGCCGACCGGGTTCTGATTTTTGAAAACGCCTACTACTCGGTCATTTCACCGGAAGGGTGCGCCGCGATTCTCTGGAAGGACCGTGCCAATTCGCCGCAGGCGGCCGAAGCTTTGAAGCTCGGCGCCCAGGACCTACTCAGGCTGGAAATTGTGGACGAAGTGCTGGAGGAACCTTTTGGCGGAGGCCACAACTCACCCGAGGAATGTTTCGCCACTCTCAAGAACGCCCTGAAGATCCATTTGCCCCGCCTCAGCCGTTTATCGTCGAAGGAGCTTCTGGACAAACGTTACGAGAAATTCCGTTCCATGGGGGTTTACGCAGAGGAGGAGCCGGCCCCTCCTCCCGCGGAACCGGCGCCAGGTAGCGAAGGCGAACAAACCATGGCCACGGAAGAGCCGGAAAAATCCGGTTCGGCGCAGACCAACCGTTCGCGAAACTCCTGAAGTGAGTCGCTGTCCTCCACGCGCAAAGGCTGCTTGCGGTAGAGTCTCCCCAACTCGGACGAATACCCTCGCCCCGGCCCAGCCGCCCGAATCCTGATCCGCTCCCGCGGCCGCTTCTCCATCCATGGAACTGACTCCCGAAATAGTCGCCGTCTACGTCCTTCTTGTGCTGACCCTGGTCAGTTTCGCCTGGGAAAAAATCCCCGCCGACCTGACCGCCATGACGCTGTTCGCGATCATCCTGTTGACCGGATTGCTGCCCCACGAACGGGCCTGGGATGTGTTCGCCAACCCGGCCCCGATCACGGTCGGCGCCATGTTCATCCTCAGCGCCGCCCTGAGCAAATGCGGGGTTATCGAGACGCTGGCCAGTTCCATGGAGGGTCTCACCCGACTCGGGTTCACCTGGTTCGTCTTTTTCATGCTCCTGGTGGTGGCGTCCATTTCGGCCTTCATCAACAACACTCCGGTGGTAGTGGTCTTCATGCCCGTGGTGTTGAGCCTGGCCAAAAAACTGGATGTCCCGGCTTCCAAACTCCTCATCCCCCTGTCCTACGCCTCCATTTTCGGCGGCACCTGCACGCTGATCGGAACCAGCACCAACCTGCTGGTGAGCAGCGTGGGCCAAAGTCGCGGGCTGGATCCCTTCGGCATGTTCGAAATCGGCAAGGTCGGGCTGCCCATTCTCTTCATCGGGATCCTGTACCTCATTCTCTTCGGCCGGAAGCTGCTGCCGGTTCGCGAAACCCTCACTTCGATTCTGTCGGAAGACGAACGCCGGGAATACATCACCGAAGCTTTCGTCCAGCACGATTCTCCGCTGGTCGGCAAATCGGCAGAGGAATCGGGGCTTACCAAAGCCAAAGGCATCCGCATCATGGAAATCGTACGGGACGGCGTTGCGGTCCCCGGGGATCTCAACCGCATCGACCTCGACACCGGCGACCGGCTGGTCCTCGCCTGCCGTCCCTCCGGGATTGCCCACGCCAGAAACGTTGAAGGCATTGACTTCGTCGCCGAATCCGGACTGGGCCTCGAGCAGATCGCCGCCCATGAAGGATTGTTGGTGGAAGGGATCATCGGCGTGAACTCCCCCCTGATCGGCAAAACCGTCCGGGAAATCAATTTTCGGCAGCGCTACCGGGTCATCATTCTCGCCATCCACCGTCGCGGTCGCAACGTCCGGGAACAACTGGAGACCCTCCGTATGGAATTCGGCGATACACTCCTCATGCTGGGAACGGATCGCGCGGTCAATAATCTCCGGAATGCCGAAGACATCATGCTGATCGACCGGCCGCCGATCCCGGCCCAAAACATGCGGCGGAAAATTCCCATCGTCCTGGGAACCATCGCCGGCGTAGTGTTCACCGCGAGCACCGGAATTCTGCCAATCGAAGTCGCCGCGGTGGTCGGGGTGGTCATCATTTTTCTAAGCGGGTGCCTAAAGCCCACGGAAGGTTACGCCTCCATCCAATGGAGCATTCTCTTCATCATTTTCGGTATGCTCGGCATGGGCATCGCCATGGAGGAAACGGGAGCATCGGCCTATCTGGCGTGGAACCTCATCGGCTTCGTTAAAGCGTATATCCCGGAATCCATGCAGCCCTATTTCATCCTGGCCTGTATCTACCTCCTGACGAATATTCTCACCGAAATCCTGTCCAACAATGCCGCCGCCCTGCTGGTGGCCGTGCTGGCCATTGGCCTGGCCGAGTCCCTGCATGTGGACCCCCGTCCCTTCCTTATCGCGGTCGCCATCGCCGCATCGGCGAGTTTTTCGACCCCCATCGGTTACCAGACCAACACCTACGTTTACGGCGTCGGCGGCTACCGTTTCACAGATTTCACCAAAGTCGGCGTGCCGCTGAACCTGCTCTACTTCGTCGGGGCGATGCTGATTATTCCGATCTTCTGGAAATTCTAGCAGCCTACCGGCCGGTACGCTCGACCTCGATTTTTTTGGCCACCGTCAGGCTGACCGTCACCGTATTCCCGTCGGCAACCCGTAGCGTAAGCGTCTGCCCCACCGTATCCATGCCCAGTACCTCGGCCTTCACGCCCAGTTCCAGCCCGTTCTTTTCCAGGAAGCGCAGGAACTCAGCCTCCTGGTCCAGAACTCGGCCGATGATCACGGTGCTGTTGACGCCACACTCGGTCAGATTGACCAACTCGCGTTCGTCCAGCTCGCCCTTGGGATTGGGGATGGGATCCCCGTGTGGGTCCACCGTGGGATACCCCAGGTGTTTTTCCATACGCCCGAGAACTTCATCCGAAATGACGTGCTCCAGGTTTTCCGCCTCCTCGTGAACCTCAGACCAGTTCATGTCCAGCACTTTGACCAGGAACAGCTCGATCACCCGATGCCGGCGAAGCACATGCAGGGCCAGCTTGCGCCCACTTTCGGTCAAACGCACTCCCACCCGGGCCTCGTAATTGACCAGGTTGGCTTCGGCCAGCGACTTGATCATGGTGGTGGCCGTCCCGGGAAAAACCTTCAGCGCCGCCGCCAGTTTTCCCATGGGAACCGGGTCTCCCTCGACCCGCTGCTCCTCCAGGTAAATGTGTTTGATGTAGTTCTCTACGGTGCTGGTGGCCATCTCTGGTCGTATTCTGTTCGGATCACTCCGAAAATAAAGCAGAAACGGAAAGGCGGACGGTTCCCTATTCCGTTCAACTTTTACCTTCTCACTTCCCCCAAACTCCTCTTAGCTGGACGGCCTATGAGCGACATTCCCACTGAAAACGTGGTCATTATCGGAACCGGCTGCGCCGGTTTGACCGCGGCCATCTACACCGCGCGGGCCAACCTGGAACCTCTGGTGATCGAAGGGGATCAGCCGGGTGGTCAATTGACAACGACCTCGGAGGTTGAGAACTACCCCGGATTCGAAAGCGGTATCGACGGATTCACCCTGATGGATCAGATGCGGAAACAAGCCAAACGCTTCGGCACCCGATTCCTGCAAGGGCGCGTCAATAAGGTCGATTTCACCCAGAGACCCTACCTGGTCTCCACCGCGGAAAAGGAGTTCCGGGCTCACACCGTCATTATCTCCACTGGAGCCTCCCCGCGTCTGCTGGGCCTGGACTCGGAGAAACAACTGTTTGGCGGCGGCGGGGTGACCACCTGCGCCACCTGCGACGGCGCCTTCTACCGCAACATGGACGTCGTAGTGGTCGGCGGCGGCGACTCCGCCTGCGAGGAAGCCCTTTTCCTGACCCGTTTCTGCTCCAAAGTCACGCTGATCCACCGCCGCGATGAATTGCGCGCCTCGCAGATCATGCGGGACCGCGTACTGGCCCATGAAAAGATCGAGGTTTTGTGGGACACCGTGGTGGAGGATATCCTTGGCGCGGAAGACAAAGCCGTGCGCGGCGTAAGGCTGCGCAACCGCAAAACAGACAAAGTCAGCGAACTTGAGTGCAAGGGAGTCTTCATCGCCATCGGGCATATCCCCAACACCCAACCGTTCGAAGGAGTGCTGGATCTTGATGAAAACGGCTACATTGTGCCGGTCAGCGGCAGTCAGATAAAAACCAAATTGCCCGGGGTCTACGCCTGCGGAGACTGCGTCGATCACGTGTACCGCCAGGCCATCACCGCGGCCGGAATGGGATGCCAGGCAGCGATCGAAGCGGAACGCTGGCTGGCCGAGCAGGCGGACTGATCGCCTGCCGCCGAAAGCGGGGCAAACGCCAGGTCACTCGCCATTCAGCAGGAAGCTCAGGATCTCCTCCCAAAGATCGCTTCCGGTGCGGTCAAACAGAGTGTTGTGATCGGCGCCCTCGATTTCCCACAGACGTTTTGGCCCGGAATACCCTTCGTACAGCTCCCGGCCAAGTCTGGCGGGGACCACACGATCGCCGGCAGCCAGCAGCACCGCCATGGGTCCGGAGTAATCACGCAGGTGTTCGACCGAATCATATCGATCGCGCAGCAGAAGCCGCACCGGGAGATAGGGGAAGTGCGCCGAGCCAACGTCGGCCAGCGAAGTGAAGGGCGTCACCATCAGCAGGCCGTCGATATCGTCGGGACTCTCGCCCGCAATCCAGCCGGCCACTCCGCTGCCGAGGGATTCTCCCAGCAGATACAACGGTCGGTCCGGCTCTTCCTCCAAAAGGTCCCGCACCGCCGCCCGCGCGCTTTCGACGAAGTTTTTCTCCGAAGGACGTCCATCCCGAGCGCCGTACCCCGGGTACTCGAACAGAAGTACCTCCCACTCATCCCCGTTCTCGGCCCAGGAAAAGAATTGCGGATAATAAGTCCGGTACAGCGCGTACCCGGCATTGCCATGAAAAACCACCATGCGCGGCCCGTCGCCCCGGTCCAACGGCCGCCAACCGGCAGCCTCGCCATCAGCCAACCGCCAGGGCACCAATCCCTCCCGTTCCGCCGCGGCCTCCAGCAACGACATTTCTTCGGTTGCCGGATAGTAGATGTAACTGCGCTGGAAGCATCCCATAAGAATCACCAACCCCGCATAAACAACGACAAAAAAACGAATGATCCGCCAGGCCGACAAGCGTCGTCCGGTTTGAGTCTCAGTCATTCGATTATCGTACCCCAATCAACGCCCAATTAAAAGCGATTCCCTCCGGTTCCGCCGGATTACAAGGCAAATAGGCCTGCGGAAAAGGTTGCCGCGGCGGATTTTTCGACGTTGTTTCCACGGCGGCAGAGCGGATAGGATCCTCGGCTCCGAAGACCGGAAGCCGGTTGCCGTTTCCGGAATCGATTCATGAAAAAGAAAGATCTGATATTTCTCGGCCTGCTGACCGCATTCCTGGCGGGCGGCATCGCCCTCATGCTGATCCAGCAACGCGTCCCGCCCGGACTCGGCGAACAACACATTACGCCCGGCGAGGCACAACGGTTCGGTCGTGAGGAAACCAGGAACATCGAACCGGTCACGGCGGTGTTCTGGATCAGCATCGACGGGATTCGTCCGGACTACCTCGATCGGGGCAACACGCCCTTCTTTGACCGCCTCATGAACGAAGGGGCCTTCAGCCGGGAACACGAGGTGGTCTTTCCCTCATTCACCTTTCCGGTGCATGTTTCCCAGGCCACCGGAGTTCCGGTGCGCGAACACGGCATCCCCATGAACCGGTTCTACGATCGGGAAACCGGCGAACAACACCACTACCCCAGCGATTCCCGCCTGCTGCAGGCCGAGCCGATCTGGAACACCGCCGCGCGGCAGAACCTGCGGGTGATTTCCCTCGACTGGGTTCTGGCCCACGATCAGACCGGTCCCAACGCCGCGGAAATCTTCGACCCCGCCTACCGGCGGGACCTCGATAACGCCGCACGCCTGGCGCGACCGTTCGAGTACTGGGCAAACGACGACGCCGATGAGCCCTTTCGGCTGATTATGGGATACGCGGTCGGACCCGACGCTCCCGGCCACCGCCTCGGACCCGACTCGGATGCCGTCATCGAGGCGATGGAGGAAATCGATGCCCTCCTCGGCCGGCACTACGACCGCTTGGTTGAGGCGTGGGACCAACGCATGCGGCCGCAAGACCGGTTTTATTTCATCGTCACCTCCGACCACGGCATGAGCCCCGTGCACACCCTCGTCCACCCGGACCGGCTGGCCGGCCTCGAGCAGGCGGACGACGGATTGCTGATGTTCGGAGGAAACGTGGCCCACCTGTATCTGAGCTCAGAAACGGAGTCACCGGAAATGGAAACCCTGGCCGCCGCGGTCATCGATCGCATCGACGAGTATCCCTTCGTCCGGGCCTACACCCGCGACACTCTTCCCCCGGAATGGGCCTACAACCACCCCGGTCGCACCGGCGACCTGGTGCTGGTGCTCGACCCCGGATACAGCTTCAGCCGCACCCCGGCGGAATTGACCGCGAACGCCGCCGAAGCCGGCGGGCCCCTCGGGATGCACGGTTACGATCCACGCGAAGACCCGAACATGAAAACCGTCGCTCTCTTCCAACGCCACCCCGAACCGCTGGGCGGAGTGGACCTAGGTCCCGTCCACTCCCTGCAACTTCACCCCACCGTTGCCCGCCTGCTGAACATTGAACCGGCCCCCGGCGCCACCGCCGAACCCATCGCCCTGCCGGCAACCGATAGCCCATGAGCGGAATGAGACCCGGTGTTCCGGGTCCATTGTTGCGGGCACCGAGGCCCGCACTCCCAGGCGGAAGCGGTGCGCCCGCCGCCCGCCCCGAATCAGGTCGGAGCCGGTCGGGCGCAATCGCTTAATAATGTTGCGGCACTCAGCCTGAATTATTCACGCGAATAATCCCGCTCAGATCATTTCCACCTGACCGGGAATCGCGACCGGATGCACCGGCATGTCGCCCAATTCGTAGCGATCCAGCGACATGTCGAGCCGCGAGGCATTCCGCACCCAATTGTAGGAGATAGCGCGTCCGGTGTAGGCGCTCATCCGGGCCATAAGCACGGTCATATTGGTCTCGGCGGCCCGCCTCGCCTCATTGATGGGTTCACCGTCAAGGATGCTGCGAATCAGTTTTGCATGTTCTTCCTCCATGCCGCTGACCACGCGCCTCTCGTATTGCCAGGGATTTTCACCCTGGATCCGGCCCTCGTCCCGGGTCGTCCAGGTGGTACCCTTGGTGCCGACGATGCGTTCGCCGACCCGTGAGGTCGTGCCGTTGATTTGGCTGGCCATGCCCAGGGTTCGCACTCCACCCGGATACTCGAACTCAACCGCGAAGTGGTCCCAGATGTTTCCGTACTTTTCTTCCGTTCGCGCCTGGCGGCCGCCCATTCCGATGGCCTGAGTCGGCGGCCCCCCCATGGCCCAGTTCATGACATCAACATTGTGAAAATGCTGCTCGACCACGTGGTCTCCCGACAGCCAAACGAAGTAGGGCCAATTGCGCAGCTGCCACTCCATGTCCGACCACTCCGGCCGGCGCGGATTAAGATGCCAATCCTGAAATCCCCAAAGCCAATAGACCTGCGCTCCGACAACGTCACCGATCCGGCCGTCGCGAATATGCTCGATGATCTCCTGGTAATGCGGCTGATACCGTTGCTGGGTGCCGACAACAATCGACAACCCTTTCTCATCCGCGAGATCGGCGGTTTCGAAGATCGTGCGGGTGTTGACCGGATCGACGCCAAACGGCTTTTCGGCGAAAACGTGTTTACCCGCCTCGATTGCCGCGCGCAGCTCCATCGGACGAAAATGGGTCGGGGTGGTCAGAAACACGATGTCGATATCGGTTTCGAGCAGGCGCTTGCACGCATCGAACCCGACGAAGATCTGCTCGTCGGGAACCGCGACGTTGCCCGGGTGGGAGTTCCTCACGCCCCCCAGGCAGCGGTCGATTTTGTCCTGAAAAACGTCCGCCATCGCCACCAGCCGAACCCGGCTCCCTTCGGCACAATCAAAAGCATTCCTCAATGCCCCGGTGCCGCGATCCCCGCAACCGACGATCCCGATCTTCAGCGTATCGTCGCTGCCGGCCGCATAGGCCGGTATCGCATGGGCCGCCGCCAGAATGCCGGCCGCAGTGGAGGTCTTGATGAAATCCCGGCGCGAATAGGCCCGGTTCAGACTGGATACGGAACTTTTGATCTTTTCGTTCATGCTCATCTCCATGCTTTCAGTTTTCTTCGGCGTCGGGGGAACCCGGCGTGGTCCTTATTAATAAGCGCGCCAACAATCTTCGGTCGCCGCCGGTTTCAGTCATAATCGTTGACTCAATCCACATTGAAAAACCAAGACGCCAAAAGGCAATCTCGAAACAACAAACAATAGCTGGGTCCCTGAGGAATATCCGATGAAGGAGACAGGGATTCGTGCGAAACAACCGATGCCAACAAATGCAACGGACTGGACAAAAACCGCATACCTCATTTGGTCGTGCTCGGGTCGAAGGGTGTTCATCCTCATCAAAATGGTCATTTCGGTTTCCCAGGCACTCGGAAACGGACGTCCCCGTCCTCCTCACTTTCATGGCATCGCGCTCCTGTGAACCAAACCTTTTATAACGCATTCATGAAATCGCTAATAAAACCAATCGCAGCCCTCTGTTCCCTCACTTGCGGTCTATCCCTGGGATACGGTCAGAATCCCATCGTGCAGACGAAGTACACGGCGGACCCCGCCCCCATGGTGTACAATGACCGGGTTTATCTCTACACGACCCATGACGAGCACACGACGTCCAACTTCTTCACCATGCACGATTGGCAGTTGTTCTCGACCACGGACATGGTGAACTGGACGGCCCACGGCAGCGTCGCATCGCTGGAGGATTTTCCGTGGTCGGGACGCGACAACGGGGCCTGGGCGCCGCAAGCAATCGAAAGGGACGGAAAGTTTTATTTCTACTGTCCCATCCACGGCGGCGGCATCGGGGTGTTGGTCGCGGACAACCCCTACGGTCCTTTCTCCGACCCGCTCGGCCGGAGGTTGATCGAAAGCAACCACATCTGGAATGATATCGATCCCACCGTTTTTATCGACGACGATGGTCAGGCCTACCTGTACTGGGGAAACCCCGACCTGTACTATGTGAAGCTGAACGAGGACATGATTTCCTACGACCGGAGCATCGGCAACAACGGCATCGTTACGGTCGAAATGACTCCGGAGGCCTTCGGGCCTCGGGACAATCCGGATGAACGACACAGCTCCAATTACGAGGAAGCCCCGTGGCTTTACAAGCGAGGCGACATCTACTACATGGTTTTCGCCGCCGGAGGAATCCCCGAAGTGATCGCCTACTCCACCGCGCCAACCGCGACCGGGCCGTGGACCTATCAGGGACTCATCATGGACAGGCACCCCAACCTCGCCTTCACCAACCATCCGGGAGTTATTGATTACAAAGGGAATTCCTATTTGTTCTACCACAACCAAGGACTTCCCGGTGGCGGCGGATTCAATCGTTCGGTCTGCGTCGAGCAGTTTGAGTACAATCCGGATGGAACCATTCCGGAGATTATTCCCACCCGCGAGGGAATCACGGAGCCGGTCGGCTATCTCGACCCCTACTCTCGGGTCGAAGCGGAAACCATCGCCTGGTCCCGCAGGGTCAGTGTCGATACCGACGACGAGATCGGCGTGTACGTGACCAATATCAGCGACGGCGACTACATCAAAGTCCGCTCCGTCGATTTCGGCGACGGGCCCGCAAGTTTCGAAGCGAGTGTCGCCTCAAACACGTCGGGCTCCAGGATCGAGGTGCGCCTCAGCGGAGTCGACGGCCCTTTGTTGGGCGTTTGCGAAGTGGAGAACACCGGAGGGTGGCTGGACTGGTCGGTTAAATCGTGCGACGTGGAGGAAGTGAACGGAGTGAACGACATCACCTTCGTCTTCAGAGGAACCGAAGACACCCTCTTCAATTTCGACTGGTGGCAATTCCACAGGAAAGATTAGCGCTCAATCACTGTCGGCCGGCGTAATGATCCGGTAATTACCGCTGAGGTGCATCAAGCTGAACAAGTATAAAAATCCGTCGTAATACGGATCGAAGTAGCCGTCTTCATACGGCTCCAGTTTGGCATTCCACAGGCCGTCGATAAATTCCCACCCTTTCTCCTGGGTGCTCATAATCGCGGCCGTAGCGGCGGTGCTGACGAACCCCAGGGAATGCCGCGCGCTGGTGTATCCGGGCGCGGTCATAATTCTTTCGCGAGGAGAACCGTCGATGCTGTACTGATCCAGAAAGGAGTTGACCCCTTGCGAGTACAGAAAGTCGTGAAGCCTGTTGGCATAGTCGATCTGCCACTCCGTGTCCTTGGCGAACCAGGAATAATCCATGGCGATGTTCATTGGCACCCGCCACGAATCAAAGCCGAAATCACTCATGCGTCCCGGCAGGGGTGAACCGTCGTAATGGGCATAATCCGGGGTCAGGCCGGTCTCCGGATGGCAGGCTTTATGCAGGTACTGGCGGGCCACATCGGCACATTCGCGATAGAAGTCTTCGCGTCCGTCATTCGCGTATTCGGCCCAGATTTCGAAGAACGCCGGCACGTGGTAGGAAGGATCCGTCCAATCGTACCCTCGGCCTTCCGGAACAAACGTGATCATCTTGTGCTCAACATTGATAATATTGTGCACCCCGTCGGTTCCATCCTTGCTCCACATGGCATCCAGAATCCGACGGGCTTCGCCATAATAATCAATACCGGTGTCGTTGCCCCAACGATTGGACGCAAACAACAAAGCGGTGATGAAAAACAGTTCGCCGTCCGAAGCCGACCCCAGCGAATTCTTCTCACCGGTCTCGGGATTAACCGACCAGGCGAAATAGCCCTCGCGCGGCCCCTCCTGGTGCTGCATGTATTCGACGGTCCAGCGCCACAGACGGTCGAATACCTCTTTCTCGTCCAACTGCACCGCCACCATCATCCCGTAGGACAAACCCTCGGTGCGGGCGTCGCGGTTCTTGATGTCCGACACATAAGCCATGTCGTCGCCCACTTCGAAGTACACCCGGTTCGGGCCTTCAAAAAGGTCGTAATACGCCTGGGCCAGTTTGGCATCGATCTCTTCCCGATCGTAGCCGGCCTCATAGAGCAGGTTTCGATATTCGCCGGTTTCCCAGGCGCCATTCTCCCAGGGGACCATCTCGCCCCGACGGCCGTCAGCCTCGTCGGCATTCACAGCAGCTGAAAAATATCCCATAATGCAAACCAGTATACTTACCGAAACTCTCATCACGTAGTCCTTTCTTGTTTGACGCTACCGAATTCGTAAACCGAATAACCGCAATCACTCTTGCTCACGGGCCCCATCGACCACAGCGCGAAAAACCTGTTTCGGCTGGTAATCCGCATCGGTCACCACCGCCTCAATCGCCGTTTCGGAAAACCCGTTCATGAACGATTTCGCCGCCATCAATCCGGATTGGATCCATTTCCGGATCCCGGAACAGGAGCTGAGCGAATTGATAAAAGCTCCGGCGCCAGGTCTGCCATACGTGGCCGGTTTCGGGCGAAACGTAGTAAGCGCTCTCGATACCCGCTTCCCGCAGCGAGTTCACGGCCGGTGAAAGCCTGCCGGGATTCTCGCGCCCGCCGCTGGTTACGAACACCAGCCGGATCTTTTCCTTGAAAGCCTCCAGGTCCTCGATCTCCGAAGCGGAAATCGTTCCGCCGCTGAAGAGCCCGATATGGGAGAAAGTATCCAGGTTAGCCATGGTGATAGTCTTGGTCAACATGCCACCCATGGAGAGGCCGGCCATGGCGCGATTGGGCTGATCCGCCAGAGTGCGGAAATTGGCGTCGATGTACGGAATCAGCTCGTCCAGGAGGACCGTCCGGAACGGACCGATATCAAAATTCCTCAACCCCCCGAATTGCACTTCGTTGGTCATGCCGTAGGTCATCACGATCAGGAACGGCTCGATCTTTCCTTCGGCCAGCAGGTTGTCCATGATCAGGTTGACGCGCCCCTGGTTGCTCCAACCGGTTTCATCCTCACCCCACCCGTGCTGAAGGTATAATACCGGCAAACGTTTGGATGGATTTTCGTGGTATTCGGGGGGCGTGTAAACAAAGGCCCGGCGCGAGGTATTGGTGCTCTCCGAAGGAAACAGGATCTGCTCCACCCGACCGTGCGGGACATCCTTCAGGGCGTAGAAATCCTGATCGTGAGCGGGGGTTTCCAGGGCGCTTTCCCAACGAACGGAACCGTAAAAATGCAACGTGCCGGGGTCGTTGAACGTTCCGCCGTCCACGGTCAGACGGTAGTAGTGAAAACCTTCATCGAGAGGGCCTTCGGTGGTGCCCGTCCAAGACCCATCCTCGGCCTTCGTCAGGACGGTGCCGCCCCGCCCGCCCAATCCAAGACTTACCCGGACACTTTGGGCTTCGGGGGCATCGACGCGAAATCTCGCATACCCCTGGGAATTCACCTTCGGATACTCCTGCCCGGGTTGGTTCAAGCTCGACGGCCTGAAATCCTCTTTAACTTCCGACTCGTCCGCCTGAGAGACAGAAACGCCCCACAGTATCAGGGTTGTTAATAAAATCGCACAAAGGGTCCCAACGATTCTCATAGCCACATGATGATCCTCCCGACACGATGGTCAACCCACATCTACCGGCAATAATTCGTCAGGAAACCCCACATTACGTCCCTGCCGACCGCCCCGCATTTTAGCGATCGAAACGTTGAAAAACCTTAAGCACTGCAAAAAGTCCTATTACCTGAGGGTCAAAAAGCCCCTTCACTCCTCCATCTCTTCCAGACGGCCTTCGACGAAGTCGGCGCTCAGGCGTTCGAGCCGCACGCGGCCCACCCGATTGCTCAGGTCGCCCCACTCGTCGGGCACATCGCCGGCCGAAACCACGACTCGGATGTAGTTGTCCGTGTATCCGGTCCAGAGTTCGGGTTTGGGGTCTTCGAACAATACCCGGACCCTTTTCCCGAGCCGGCTCGCATGGAACTCCCGCCGCCGCTCGGCGCTCAGACGTCGCAACTCCGCACTCCGGCGGGCGCGCTCCGGAACCGGGACTTGACCGTCCATACGCTCCGCGGGCGTGCCTTCGCGCTCAGAGAAGGTGAAGACGTGGCAATAGGCGAACGGATTCTCCCTGAGCACGCTGCAGGTCTCATCGAACTCCTCGATCGTTTCCCCCGGAAAACCCACCATGATGTCGGTGCCGATACACAGGTCCGGCACGGCGTCATTCGCCCGATGGATAAATTCAAGGTATTCAGCCACTGAATACTTGCGCCGCATCGCGCGCAGAATGCGGTCCACCCCCGACTGCAGGGGAATGTGGAGAAAAGGAAGCAGCGCGTGCGACGGGTCCCGCATACGAACAAACAGCTCCTCCGGAATGGTGGTCGGTTCGATGCTGCTGATACGAATCCGGTCGATGCCGGGAACCGCGTTGAGCGCGTCCACCATTTCCAGGATTCCGCGTCCCGCATGAAAGTAAGTGCCGATATTGACCCCGGTCAAAACCAGTTCGCGCACTCCGCGCTCCGCCAGGGCGCGCGCTTCGTCCATCAGGTTATCAAAATCCCGAGCCCGCGCGCGGCCGCGGGCGAAGGGGATAATGCAGAAGGAACACATAAAATCGCACCCGTCCTGAACCTTGAGGTTGGCGCGCTTGTTGAAAGGCCAATCGCCGGCAAAGTTAATGGAGAAATCGGTTTTGTCGATGCGGTCGCGCACGATCAAGGGAACCTCGTTTTTCCCGAGCTCAATGTAATCCAGTACCGAAAGCTTTTCCTGGTTGCCCACAATCAGGTCCACCCCGGGAATTTCCGCGATCGCCTTGTGCCCCATCTGGGAATAACATCCGATAACCGCAGTAAAGGCGCGGGGGTTTTTGCGTATGAATGACCGTATGACGTTACGACACTTGGCGTCGGCCAGGTTGGTGACGGTGCAGGTGTTGACGATTCCCAGATCGGCCTCCTCGCCGAAAGGCACCACACGGTATCCCCGCGCCTCCAACTTATCGCGAAGCAGCAAGCTCTCCGACTGGTTCAGCCGGCAACCCAGCGTGTGGATCGAAGCCCGTTTGACTGGAGGATTCTGCTTTATCGCTTTTTCGTTAACGGTTATCGGTTCACCATTAACCAGTAACGTTCTCCGCAATTATTTGATCTCCCAGATATGATCGCCCCGGATCAGGGCATCGAGATCGCCGACCCCCATCCGTTCGCGCGCGCTTTCAATCTGAGCCTGCACCGCGGTCTCCATACAGGGACGTTCGGTGGCGTAAAAAACGCCGAAGGCCTTGGGGAAAACCCCGTTTTCACCGGGTTCGTTTTCGGATAGACGGGCCAGCAGTCCCGCCTTGAGGGAATCATTTTCATCGTGGATCCATAGATCGTCTGCCGACAGGCTCTCGTTCTCCATATCGACGATGCGCGGGTGACAGCCATCCTGAAGACGAATTCCCTTGCGATTGCCTTCACCAAACAACAGCGGTTGGCCGTGCTCGAGGAACAGCGCGTGATCGTTTTTGGTGGCACGGTCGGTGAAGGCGTGAAACGCTCCGTCGTTGAACACGTTGCAGTTCTGATACACCTCCAGGAGGGATGTTCCCGTATGCTCGGCCGAACGCCGGATCATGGTCTGCAAATGCTTGGGGTCGCGGTCCATGGAACGGGCCACAAAGGTGGCGGCCGCCCCGAGTGCCAATGCGACAGGATTAAACGGATGCTCGACCGACCCCATGGGGCTGGACTTGGTCACCTTGCCCGCCGGGGAGGTCGGAGAGAACTGCCCCTTGGTCAAACCGTAAATCTCGTTGTTGAAAAGAAGGATATTGAGATCCGGATTCTTGCGGAGAGTGTGAATAAAATGATTCCCTCCAATGGAGAGGGAATCGCCGTCACCCGTCACCACCCAGACGCTCAACTCGGGCCGGCTCACCTTCAGGCCGGTGGCGATCGAGGCCGCGCGCCCGTGGATGGAATGCATCCCATAGGTGTTCATATAATAGGGAAAACGGGATGAACACCCGATGCCCGAGACAAAAACAATGTTCTCCTTTTGCAGGCCAAGTTCGGGCAGAACCTTCTGCACCTGCTTGAGAATCGAGTAGTCCCCGCAGCCGGGGCACCAACGGATATCCTGGTCCGAAACCAGGTCCTTGCTGGTGAAGTTGGAGGTTTTTTCCGGAGTCTGTGTCGATGACATGATAATGAAAGGTGACGCTTACTTTTCCGCGGCGTTGAGGATCTCCCAAACCTTATTCTTGATTTCGGCCACGGCGAACGGCTGGCCCTTGATCTTGTTGTACGGGACGGCTGGCACGAGGTACTTATCCCGCAGCAGGCGCACCAACTGGCCATTATTCACTTCCGGAACCAGAATCTTTTCGTACCGACCAAGCAGATCACCCAGATTGCGGGGAAAAGGATTCAGGTAGCGGAGGTGGGCATGGGCCACTTCGATCCCTTCGTCACGGAGTTGCCGGAGCGCCGCCTTGATGGTGCCGTAGGTCGATCCCCAGCCGATCACCAGGATCTTTCCTTCCTCCGGCCCGGAGTCGAGGGCCTGTTCGGGAATATGATCGGCAATGCCGTCGATCTTGGCCTGACGGATTTTGACCATCTTCTCGTGATTCTCCGGATCCGAGGATATGTTCCCGGTGAGGTCCTCTTTCTCCAGTCCGCCGATGCGATGCTCCAGGCCCGGCGTGCCGGGAGTGGCCCACTTGCGGACCAAGCGCTCGTCCCGCTTGTACGGCAGGAACACACCGTTCTCACGGTCCTTCGTTCCGGCGAAGGAAACGTTGATGCCGGCAAGATCGGCTTTACTGGGAAAGCGCCAGGGCTCGGCGCCGTTGGCAAGGTACCCGTCGCTCAAAAAGAACACCGGCGTCATAAACTCCAACGCCAGGCGGCAGGCTTCGAAAACGGCTTCAAAGCAGTCGGCCGGACTGTTGGCCGCCACCACCGGCAACGGGGCTTCGCCCGACCGACCATAAATCGCCTGCATGAGGTCGGCCTGCTCCATCTTGGTCGGCAGTCCGGTGGAAGGTCCGGCTCGTTGAATATCGCAGATCACCAGGGGGATTTCGTAAATGGTCGCCAGCGAAATCGCTTCTGTTTTCAGCGAAATCCCCGGTCCGGAAGATGCGGTCACGCCCAGGCTGCCGCCGTAAGAGGCCCCGATAGCCGAGCAGACCGCCGATATTTCATCTTCGGCCTGCAAAGTGACCACGCCGAAATTCTTGTGCCGGGACAACTCGTGGAGGATGTCCGAAGCCGGGGTGATGGGATAGGTGGCGTAATAAATGGGCAAACCGGCCTGGGAACCCGCTGCGATCAATCCGAACGCGGTTGCCTGGTTGCCCATAATGCTGCGGTAGATTCCCTTCTCCATCGGAGCCGCCTTCACTTCGAAACGCCCGTGCTGAATCTCCGTGGTGTCGGCAAAGGCGTAACCGGCTTTCAGTGCTTTGATATTGGCCTCCGCGACCTCCGGCTTTTTGGCGAACTTACTCTGCAAAAAGTTGATGGTGGGATCCATCGAACGGCTGTACATGTAATAGAGCAGCCCCAGAATAAACATGTTCTTGGAACGGTCCATTTCCCTGACGCCCAGACCGGTGTCCTTGAGGCATTCGCGGGTCAGTTTGGTCACCGGGACGATGTGCACCTGAAATTCCTCCAGAGAGCCGTCCTGCAGTGGATTGACCCCGTCGATGTACTTGGCCAGCCGCAGATTCTTTTCGTCGAACCCGTCCTCGTTGGCGATGATGATTCCGCCCTTTTTCAGGTGGTTGATATTGGCCTTGAGCGCCGCCGCGTTCATCACCACCAGCACATCGGAAAAGTCGCCCGAAGTGTGAATCTCGTCGCTCCCGAAGTGGAGCTGAAATCCCGAAACGCCGGCAATCGTGCCCGCCGGAGCCCGTATCTCCGCCGGATAATCCGGGTAAGTCGCCAGATCGTTTCCCGCCAGAGCGGTGGAGGTCGTGAACTGCGTGCCGGTCAACTGGATGCCGTCACCGGAATCTCCGGCAAAACGAATGACCACATTCGATTTAAACTGAACCTTTTCTTTGGACATGCTGGAATCACGCCCTCTCGGCAGGCGCGGATGAAGGATTTTTTCGGTACCCCACGGAGAAAAAGAAATCCCAAGCTGCGCTGAAGGTTCTCATCTCCTAAACCTTTCATTAATGATTAGTGTAGACCGCCATAAATAATGGAACATATAGGCCGTTCTGGTTTCATATTCCCTATGAGACGTGCAACCGAAATTAAATTGGACGAAGAGACCCGCCGGAAGCTTGATGCCATTAGCCGGAGTCGAAGTGCTT
>JBJHCF010000034.1:0-57670 GCA_050506795.1 Opitutia bacterium | reverse complement strand
CTTCCCGGGAACCGTCGTCCGCACACCGCACAGAACGCCCGCTGAAGCAGGGCGCTACGAGTTTCGTACTCCCCCGTAGCTCCGTGCTTTTAGCCGGAGTTCCCTTCCCGGGAACCGTCGTCCGCACACCGCACAGAACGCCCGCTGAAGCAGGGCGCTACGATTTCCGCGTAGCTCCGCGCTTCAGCCGGTCATTTCGGGGGTGCAAGTTCCCGGAAATCACTTTTCGGAGCCCACCTCAAATAGAGAAGATCCGGATGAATGTTGTAGGCTGCGCCCGATTCTGCCCGCCCGCTCTCCCGCCGCATCCATGATGCAAAGGTTATCCGGCTCGCGGGAATCAGTTCCCCGAATAAATCGGATTGGGTCGCGGATCCTGGGCATCGACCTCGTTGCGGCGGGCGTCAATCATGGCCCGCAATTCGGCGGCCTTCTCCGGGAGTTCCTCGCTGAGGTCATTCCGCTCACCGGGATCCTGGGCCAGGTTGTACAGCTCGAGCCGATCATCCTCGTAGAAATGGATCGCCCGCCAATCTCCAGCTCGTACCGCGGTGTAAGGCCGGGCACCCTGTATATGGTAATGCGGATAATGCCAGAACAGAGCGGCCCGGTTCAACGATGCGGCCGGATCCTCCATTAACGACAGTAGCGAAAGCCCATCCACTTGCGCCATGCGCTCGGAATCCAATTCCACTCCGGCCGCCTGCAGGATGGTGGGAAACAAGTCGTGAGTGATTATCGGCTCGCTGGAAACACCCCCCGCCGGAACCACTGCCGGCCAATGGATCATCGCCGGTACCCGGACTCCCCCTTCGTAAGCCGTCCCCTTTCCCGCGCGTAAGGGAGCATTGCTGGTAGGCCTGCCATCGCCGCGATCAAGCCCTCCGTTATCGGAGGTGAAAATGATCAACGTATTCTCGTCCAACCCGAGTTCCTCCAGTTTCGCGTGAACTCGCCCGACCGATTGATCCAGCGCTTCAACCATCGCGGCATACCCGGGATCGGTGTGCTGAAAATCGCCGCCCGCCGCGAGCTTCCGCCTATATTTGTCAATCAGGTCGTGCCTTCCCTGGATCGGCGTGTGCACCTGGTAATAAGGCACGTAAATAAAGAACGGATCCTCTTTCCATTCCTGGATCAGGCCGACGACATAATTGGTCTTCATGTCGGTTAAATACAAACCGGTGGTTTCCTCGGAAGGCGGAAAATTGGCTACCATCACCTCACTGCCCTCT
This sequence comes from Opitutia bacterium, assembly GCA_050506795.1. GTDB lineage: Bacteria > Verrucomicrobiota > Verrucomicrobiia > Opitutales > T3Sed10-336 > SLOW01. The sequence continues at coordinate 56,435 of JBJHCF010000034.1, read as the reverse complement.
CGATAGTAGGGCCAATAATAAGATCCAGGCTGGCCGAACCGATTCCCGGCGATGTTCACATCGAACCCCCGGTTCTGCGGGAAGTACGGCTCGATGGCGTCCAGGTCGTTCGAAGGCGGAGTGAGATGCCATTTGCCGACATGAGCCGTGCGATAACCGGCGCCTTTCAGCAACTCGGCAAGGGTGTCGTGACGCAGTTCCAATTCCCGGGTCCACTCCGGTGGCCGGAGCGGATACTGCATCCGGCGCTGCTGATTCCAGTTCTCCCAATGTCCCCCGATCCAATCGGTCACCCGGTGCCGCTCGGGCGCCATCCCGGTCATCAGCGAGGCCCGACTCGGCGAACAGACCGTGCTTGAGGAATACGCATCGGTAAAAAGCAAGCCCTCGGCCGCCAGCCGGTCGATGTTCGGCGTCTCGTAAAGATCCGATCCCGTCACCGCGGTATCTTTCCACCCCAGATCATCGACGAACATCAGCACGATATTTGGCCGTTCCCCAGCGGCTTGAGAGAGGACTCCAAGACCCATCAGCAAGGATGCCGTCAAGGCACCCGCAGTTAGTTCCTTTCGCATAATTTCAGTACTTTCTCCTGTCGCCCGGTTCCCGGCCCTTTCAGGCCGTATTTCATGATTGATGGTTTTTAAGGGTTTTGCGTATCTCCATAACGACCCGCATCACATTTCGGCAATATGTTCTCCTACAGCCTGCTCAAGAGGGACAACCAAAAAAACGTTAGCAAAGACTATTGACAGGACTCCCTTCAAACGCCTTGGAAACTTTTCGAAAACCATGGGGTGAACGAACGTGTTGACCGCGCCCGATCCAAAAACTCAGCCGCCCGTACGATCAACCCGGTCACTTCGCCCTTTCCAAGGGCGTTTTAAAGCGTTCGGGCGATCTTCGCTCTTACTCTTCACTTCACCGAACACGGGTTGGTCGGTGTGGCTTCTTTCATAACCCCGTCCACATGACCGTAAAGGTAGACATATCTTCTTCTTAACCGCAGTCTTACGCCTGCGCCCGTCCTTGAGCACCAGGCTCTCCCTGCCCCCTTTCTTACCCTTTCTACAACTAATTCCCACCCCTTTTGATAATTTTTTCTACACTGCCGGCCTTTTACGGCTATTTATCGTCAATGGGGATTAAAGTGTCTATTTTACCCGCCTGTGTCCGGTTCCTGCTCACCCTGGGCTGTCTTCTCTGCCTGGTCGGTGAAAACCCGGCAGCTGCGTCCCAGTCCTGGCGCAGCGAACTGTACCCGGAAAACTGGCAACGTCCGGGCGCACCAAATCCAGCCAGCCCTCAGCGGCTTCAACCTAATGGAGTTACCTACCGCGATCGCCATCATTGGCATTTTCGCTGCCATTCTGACCTTTGTGGTTGGCAAGGTGATCGATCCCGCCAATTCCCTGGTGTGCGCTTCGATGACACTCCTCCGTGCCTAATTCAACCAGATTATGAATCATAGCACACCTCTGCGCCATGGCGTGAAAATTCTCCTGTGTTGTCTGCTCACCCTGTCGCTTCAGGCTCAGGACTGGTGGCGGTCGACACTCTACGGAATGGAGGGAATCTCCGCCAGTTTTCTGGAAACCTTCGGTGAAGGCGCCTATGACCATGATCCGTGGTATCCCATGAACGCCGAATCGTCGTTGACACTGCTTTCCATATCCTCGGACCGCGACAAAATGGATGGGAGCGACGACGGTGCGCTGCTGATCAAGCGTGGCGGGACCTCCACCGGACAGTATGGAGCCGTCAGGTCCCTGGGGATAGTCGATGCTTCGGATGTCGGTCATTCGCTCATCATCGACTTCGCTTATGAGCAACCTAACGATGGCTTTTCCGGGCTCAGGCCGAGGCTACTGGTTGGTGGCGATGCTGTCGCCGAAGGATCGGCCATCAGCTTGTTTAGTTCTGGAAACGATCCGGGTGCAGCGAACGGTTTGTATTCGGGTGTCAGAACCCCGCTCATCTATATGGTGAACGCGCACGATGTCGGCAAGGAGATGATCTTGAGCATCCAGTTTTACGACGGAAACGTTAACCAGAATCGCGACCTGGTCCTGGATGCGGTGAATGCCATCAATACCAGTGACGCTCCACACATGCCGCCGTTAGCCATCAACTTTTCAGACGTTGACGGCAGTCCGGCCAGCGAGCTGACTTACACACGCCGCATCAACAGGCTGCTTCCCGGCACGAATTACGTGATGGAGACAAGCGATGACCTGAAATCCTGGTCGATTCCCCAGACGGAACCCGACGAAACCAGCACCGAGGTTCTCAATGATAATTACGAGCAGGTCACGGAACGTTTCAGAATCGGGTCTGATATGCCTAAATTCTATCGACTCAATCTGGGCACCAAACGGATCGGTGATCCGGGAATGCGATTTGATGAGGATAAGCTGGATCCGAACTTTCCGCAAATGCAGATATGGCAGACAGCCGGTGTCCAAGGGGGAATTCCGTTCCGCTCTGCGTATCCCGTCCTGAAAGTGCTTACGGCGACCGATAGTGCTGGAATTAATGATGCTATCAATGCGATCTCCCGGCGGGCGGCGGCAATGGGCGGCGGGGCTATTTATTTGCGCGACGGAGATTACACCATCGATGCAAGGATCGTTATGCAGGATTATGTCCGCCTGATTGGGGAAAGCCGCGACGGTGTGGTCCTGAATGTTACCATCACCACGTCGACGGAGCCGCAGGGATTCGACCAAGCTTTTCGCTTTGAACGCATCGAGTATGCCGGGCTCGACAACCTCACGATCAGGGGTGCTTACGGCACACCGGATCCCTCTTTGATGGACAACGCGAAAGGCGAGTTCCTGGTAGCCTCTGTGAATTTCACCCATGCCCGCAATTGCTGGCTTGATGATGTCAATATCATCGACAGCGGGAATCACCCCGTCACGAACTGGCGTTCGTCGCATATCACGATCCGGGGTTGCTACGTCGACGGAGCCTGGAACAAGGGTTCAGGTGGCCGCGGCTATTTTCAGATTCAGGCAAGTAGAAATCTCATTGTAAACAATCACATTAAGAATCTCCGTCACATCGTCCTGCAAAGTGAGCACTGCGAGTATAATGTGGTCGTTTACAACTTCCTCGAACAAGACGTCAATTTCCACAACGATGACAATGGCAACAATCTTATCGAAGGTAACAGAATCATCCTGCCCACGACCTTGGGATCGAGCTGGCGCCCTATCATGGGGCCTTGGGCCAGTTTTCACAGCATCTCGCGTAACGACAACTTTATATTCAACAACAAGTGCATGGAACTTAACAATGGGGGGCGTGTCAGTTTTTCGGATACCTCCAAGGTTTACCTCGGTAGCCGTAATCGTGAGCAGGCGGGCAATGTTTTCGTGGAATCTTCCCAAGTGCCTGCCCGGGGAACATTTTATCCGGTCATTCTGTCGCCTTGAATTGAAACTAACGTAGCGGTATGAAGACTGCCGCTCCGAGTCGACTTATGTCGTCTTGCCCCCTCGTGCTGCCAGTCCCATTCCGACGTTCTACGGATACTTTAAATTAATGAGAAACAAAATGTCCATTTTACCCGCCTTTGTCCGGCTCTTGCTCACCCTGGGCTGTCTTCTCTGGTTGGCCGGTGGGGTCCCGGCAGAGGCGTCCGAGTTCTGGCGCAGCGAACTGTACCCTGAAAACTGGCAACGTCCGGACGCATCCGCCTCCTTTTACGACGACAAGCTGATCCAGGATTTCTCCTACGCTGGATACAAACGCGGCGAGGAACCGATCCCGGACGTCACCGGTCCGATCTTCGATGTCGTGAGATACGGAGCCGATCCTACGGGCAACAGCGACAGCACCGCAGCCATCCAGGCAGCGATCGACGCGGCTGAAAGGGCCGGTGGCGGAGTGGTTTTCCTGCCTGCCGGGGAGTTCCGGGTGTCCCGGATAGGCTCCGGCAACTTCGTCCTGCGCATCTCCGCGTCCAATATCGTGCTGCGGGGCGCGGGCGTGGGGGAGACGTTTCTGCTTAACACCACCTACACGATGCGGAACAGGACTGTGCTTCTGATTGCACCGCCCTCGGTCACGACAGGAAACGCCAGGAACATCACGGCCGATCTGCCCGGCCCGACGCGCCGCATTCCTGTGGCTAACACAAGTGGCTTTTCCCCCGGCGGATTTGTCCGCTTGCAGTGGGCGTTCACGGATGATTGGATCGCCGAACACGATCAGGAGGAATGGTGGGGTGGAACGAACAATCGCCCGGCCGATGCGAGATACCTCCGGGAGATAATCTCCGTAAACAGTTCCGAAGGTTGGATCGAGGTGGACGTTCCCACCCGCTACGCGATGAAGCCACGCGATAACGCCCGCGTGATTCCGGTAAGCGGTTTGCTGTCCAACGTAGGCGTCGAGTCGCTCTCGATCGGCAACGTTCAACACCCGGGAACCACCTGGGGATCCGAGGATTATAACGACTCCAGCAAACCTGCGTTCAACGTTCACCTCAGTCATCTCATCCGCTTGAATAATGTTCGCGACAGTTGGATCACCGACGTCCACAGCAAGCGAGCCGCCGAGAACACCAGCACCGCCCACATGCTTTCCAACGGCATCCGGTTGCTCAACTCTTACCGCGTGACTCTGCGAAATTGCGCGATGCGACGCTCGCAGTACGGCGGCGGCGGCGGCAATGGCTACATGTATCGCCTCCAGCACAGCAATGAAATCCTGCTGGAAAGATGTATCGCCGATTTCTCCCGGCACGGGTTTGTGGTTTCCCACGCCGGCACCTCCGGCAATGTCTTTTTCCAATGTGAAGACCGCGAAACGCGACGCTCCACCGGCCACACCGGCTCATACGATACGGGAGGCTCCGGCAGCGACCATCACCAGCACTTCAGCCACTCGAACTTGTTCGACCGGGCTCACGCTCACAACAGCTTTTACATCGCCCACCATCGGGCCTTCTGGGGCGGCAACCATGGCCTCACCTCGGCCCACAGCGTTTATTGGAACACCACGGGAAGCGGCACACGGTATGATGACATCGTCGTCAGCGAGCAAGGGCGCTACGGATACGTGATCGGCACCAGCGGCACTCGATTTGGAGCCAGGAATCCGACCGGAGGAAACACCGCCCCGGCCGACATCCTCGAGGGCATCGGCTCCGGTGACACACTTTACCCGCAATCCCTTTACCTGGACCAACTTTCCCGCAGGCTCGAACCCACGGTGACCTACGATGCCAACGGCGCAACCGCCGGCTCGGCCCCTGTTGACGCCGATAGTCCGTATGAACCCGGGGCAACCGTCACGGTTCAGAGTGAAGGGGATCTTGAGAACCCCGGCTTCACCTTCTCCGGCTGGAACACCGAACCGGATGGCAGCGGCACCACCTATGAGGCAGGCACCACCTTCGAAATCACGGGCAGCATCCTCCTTTACGCAAAGTGGAGCGCACCCACCTATACCGTCACCTTCGACGCCAACGGCGGGAGCACCCCGGATCCGTTGGACAAGGTGGTGGAATTCGGAGCGCCATACGGACCGCTGGCCGCCACCACGCGAGACGGCTTCACCTTCGTCGGTTGGTTCACTGGAGGCAGAGACGGCATCGAGGTGACATCCGAAACCACGGTCGACATCTCCGAAGATCAAACGCTCTACGCCCGGTGGAACCGGCTTCCGGTCGTCGATGCCGGGCCGGATCAAACGGTCGCACTCGACGCAAAAGCGCCTTGGTCACCCACTGAAATCACAACCACCGCCTGGTATGACGCCGCGGATACCAGCTCCATCAGTGCAAGCAACGGAGCGGTCACCCAATGGAATGACAAGAGCGGCAACGCAAACCATATCTCGCAAAGCGAGTCGAACAGGCAACCAAGCTCGGGCGACAACGCGATCAACGGGCTGAATGTTCTGGATTTCTCGGAGGACTACCTTTTCACAAGCGACGGACTCGGTGCGGATATCCGCTCCGTTTTCATGGTTCATGCCAACAACACAACAATCACCAGCTCAACGCCCGCGATGATCCTTCTGTCCACAGCGGGCGACGGAATCAGCACGGGGGATGGATACGGTTCAAGCACGGGAGCCTTCGATGATGAAGTCCTGTCCGTGTTTGACGAAGACACAACCGCATTCTCTAAAAGGCAGGGGGCTTCTTCGTCCACTTTGCCCACGATCGATGCGGGACCCCATTTCTACTCTTTTGCATTATCGACGGACTGGTTTATCGGCTTCGATGGCAGCGACGATCTGCGTGACCTGACATCCGGAACCTCCAGGAACCCAATGGGCTTTACTGACAGTTTCAGCATCGGTGCGGGTGCCAGACTACATCCCAACCAGGTGGAATTCTTCTACGACGGATCGGTGGCGGAAGTCATTTTACTGGATGCGGAGGTGACGCAAGAATTGCGGCAGACCATCGAAGGCTATCTGGCTAACAAGTGGGGGTTGGTGGAAAATATGCCCGAAGACCACCCCTACAAGACTGCCGCGCCAGAGACACAGGCGGCCATCGCCCCCCTCAATGGATCGGCGAGCGATCCCGAAAACGATCCACTCACGTACCATTGGTCCGTGGAGTCCGGCCCGGGACCGGTTGTATTCTCCGACGCTGCGACCCTGGACACCAGTGCGACGTTCACGGTAGAGGGCGTCTATACTCTGCGCTTGACGAGCAGTGATGAATTCGGCTCAAGTTTCGATGAGCTTGTTATAACCGTCGTCGATTCCCTCTCGCCGTTCGAGATCTGGGCCGGAGGAGGAGAGGTTACCTTCACCGGCGACACGAACGGCGACGGTGTGCCCAACGGACTCGCATGGTTGCTCGGTGCCGCCGATCCCGCGGAAAACGCCACCGCCCGGATGCCAAGCGCCACCGTGACCAACGGTGCACTGGAGGTAAACTTCAAAATGCTCACTGAGGCCAATCGCGATGGAGCCGGGTTGGAATTGCAATACAGCGCGGATCTCTTGACCTGGACTACCGTGTCGGTCCCCGAGGAAACCGACACCCACGACCGAGTGGATTTCGTCATCACTCCTGACGACGGCTTGAATGAAGTGAAGGCGATTGTTTCCTCGGATACCGAAATTTCCTGTTGCCGGATCTTCATACGCCTGACCGGTAGGGAGGAATTTTAAAAGCTTTTCGCTGTTTACTGTGGAGTCCGCCGGCCGGCCGCAGCATGGTACTACTCGACATTGGACCTTTTGCGTAGGTCCGTGCTTCAGCCGGACAAACCCTTGACCGGAACCGCCATTCCCACGCCACACAAGACGCCCGCTAAAGCTGGGCGCTACGAGCCGTAGGTCCGTGCTTCAGCCGGACAAACCTTGACCAGAACCGCCATTCCCACGCCACACAAGACGCCCGCTAAAGCTGGGCGCTACGAGCCGTGGGTCCGTGCTTCAGCCGGACAAACCTTGACCGGAACCGCCATTCCCACGCCACACAAGACGCCCGCTAAAGCTGGGCGCTACGAGCCGTGGGTCCGTGCTTCAGCCGGACAAACCTCGACCGGAACCGCCATTCCCACGCCACACAAGACGCCCGCTAAAGCTAGGCGCTACGAGCCGTAGGTCCGTGCTTCAGCCGGACAAACCTTGACCGGAACCGCCATTCCCACGCCACACAAGACGCCCGCTAAAGCTGGGCGCTACGAGCCGTAGGTCCGTGCTTCAGCCGGACCATTCCAGGGGTGCAAGTCCCTGAAATCACTGCTTTGTGAGCCCACCTCAAATAGCGAAGTTCCCAAAAGTCGGGGTAGAGTCGCGGGCACGGCTGAATCCGTGCCTGCGACCGGTTGGTAGCCGTTATGCTATTTGCAGCTTATGCGATTATCCTTTCCGGCTGCGGATCCGCCGCACGCCAATCACCCCGGCAAGCGCTACAAAACCGGCGATAAGGGCGTAAGTGCCGGGCTCGGGAACGGCGCTGACACTGAGACTGTCCCAGTGAATGCGACCGGTATCCGTGCGCACGAATAGCACCATTTCGCCCAATCCCGAAACATCCGATCCAGTGGTAAACGTGAATACCTGATCGATGACAGAAGTCCCGCTAATGTCGCTGACGAAAGCACCGTCTCCCGCGTCAAGGAAACCGCTGGTGATTTTGACCAGGCCCTCAGTGCCAAGCGACGGACGTTCTTGGGCTTCGAACGTATCCTCGGGGTCTGGGGTAACGTAGTTTCCAGGACCCGTGTCGTCGGACGGCAGTCCCGCCCAAAGTCCGTATTGAACATCTGTATTGAGCTCAATGTTCCCACGCCGAAGTACGATAAAATCAATGCTGTACACCATATTCGGCTCCCAGGCCACGCCGGTTGGAATGTAGGCAAACCCCGGACCGGGATTGGATGCGTGGGTATCCGGATTATTGTTCGTAGTGCCCACCTGAGGGCCGATAAAATTACCTATGGGCCCCACCGGATCCCCATTGGCATCCAACAGCGACCCGTCGAAATTGCCAGCGCCCGTATTGAAGGTCGTGTATCGCCGGCCATCATTGTTCTCCCACTCATCCTGATCCTCGAACTGCATCGAGAAGATCACCCCACTGGCCGAAACCAAGGATGCCAGTGACAACGAGAAAATGGCAGTCAGAACCACCTTTAGCTTACGTTTCATAACTTATGCCTTTTTATTTTTTATGGGTTGCGGAGAACTCCGGCAAATCACCGTTAAACGAAGCACGATCCCCGATAAGTCAAAAGGTTGGGCAATGCGCCCTGGCCTGATCCGAAAAAGGTCGTACAGGCTAATATAGCGGAAAGGCTCCAATGGTGAGGGTCCCGAAGCATTTTTATAAAAGATTTGTCCTATCGGCTTATTCTCGGCCTCGCGGTTCGACAAGCTCACCGCGGTGAGCTTGTCGAACCGGCAAAGAATGACGTTTTTTTGTGAATCCTTTTTTTATTCTTTTTGCCTGATTTTCAAGCGCATGAAGCCTCTGTCCGCCTCCTCGGGCAGGATCCCGATGGCATCGACCGCGCGAAGGTTCCCTTCCTCATCGCCCGGGATCTCTTTAATTACATGAGGCTCCCCACTCTCCCAATCGACCAGATTTTCCGAAATCTCCGGAACGTATTCAATGTCGTCTATGTCGGTTCGCTCCCAATAGAAGAGAACAAGGTTTCCTTCGCCGTCGAACCCAGTGGTGGCGATATCATTCATGGTAAGACGTTCGAACGGATTTCGGTCGAGCGCGTATTTCACCAAATTCTTCACCCCATCTCCGGCGGGCGACGCGTTCGCGCCGCTTATTTCAGGGTTGTCCAAGTCATCCGGGAAATACAGCTCCCGCCACGCTTCAAAGCCAAGCAATTCGCCGAGTTCGTCGAAGAAATCCATTGAGAATTCGAAGACTTCCCAGATCGGCGTGTGGGTGAGCGTCCCGTCCGCGGCATCGGGGTGCCGCGCGAACAACCCGAATTCCGTTGCCCCATCCCTGCTATCGATTGTCGCTCCGGAAACCGTCTCCTCGTTTCCTTGCCCATCACTCAGGGTGAAATCGATAGTCCAGACTCCCTCGTTCAGTTGTCCTTCGGTCTTCAGAGTGTACAATTGCTCGAGGCCAGGACGGGCATCGCCGAACAGCACGAAATAATTGTTCATTCCAGCAGGGAAGGGTCCGGCGCCTTGAGCTGAAGCCCCGCCTAGAGTTACGGATTCTCCGTCGGCGTACTCACGAGCCCAGAGACGGTGCTCGCCGGCATTTCCACTGACGCCCACGAAATGGTCGGTCAGGACGAAGTTGTCACGGAGCCAGTCCGGCTCCAGACCGGAGCCGCGAACGTCCCACGCGACATATACCGTCACTCCCTGGTTACCGTCAGTCCCGCGATCGGTGACCGTGAATTCGAGAAAAGAGTCGCTCTCGTCATCAACCGCCGCCTCGTCGGTGGCGATACCATTGAGTGTACCGTTCAGTGCCAGCGCCTCGGGCATGCTCTCAATCGTGACTACGCTTCCGGTCACCGTGATGTCGTCGAGGTACCAACCGCCGTCAGCAGCGTCGTCGAATTGGTCGGTAGAGAGACCAAACTCCAAAATGATGTGCTGACCCGCGAACTCGGTCAGGTCGAATGTTCGTTCGGTCCACTCCGATATCTGTTCATTGTAAGTGGCCAATTCTCCCAGCGGCTCCATCGAATCAGCATCGAGAACCGAAACCGTGCCGAAGTGAAAGGGATTGCCGTCCCCATCCAACGCCGGGTCCAGAGCCATAAATTCCTGGAAACTTAGGGAAACCTCCATGACACCGGAGAGATCGATAGCTGGAGAGCGCAACCACGAAACGGTGACAGTGTTGGAAATTCCAGCGGATTCGTAGTTCTGGTTCAACCTCGTTGCGGCTACGTTCTCCCCACTGAAAGCGCTCCCGGGGCCGGTGGTCGGAACACCAATTTCCCACTGGTCAGGATCGCCTCCCACCGTCCAGTCGCCCATGCCGGATTCGAAATCTTCCGCCAAAGGAACAGCTTGCCCACCTGTGAAAATCAGCTCTCCCACAGAAAACTGAGACTCGCTCGCCCCGGCACTGACACCGACGTCATTGTCGATTTTGCTTGGAACCAAACCGGTCCAGATCTCTTCGGCCAGAATCGTGCCGGTGGAGGAATCGACCAGGCGCAGGCTCGATTCGCCGCCCGCCTCGCGAGGAGCCCACTCCGCGCGTATCGACTCACCCGTCTCTTCATCGCCCAAGAGGGAGAAACCGATGGCATTGTCACCGGCGTTCTGGAGGCGTGGCACGCGCAGCGTCGCTGCGGTCTTGAAGCCCCGCTCGGGATCAAAATTAGTTATCGTCGTCAACAGGCTCGCCTGATGGGGTTGAGATCCGGCGTCCGACGTCAGAGTCCAGTTGAACTCCCCGAGGCGCCAAATGGTATCACCCTCCGCGGTGCCCAAAAACATTCCGTCGGGCGAGCTGACGACCGCATCGGGGCCTTTGTCAAATATCACCCAGTAATTATTCTCGCCCTGAGCCAGCTCCATCGCCGGCAAAACGATCCGTTCCCGGGCGGCCAATTGCCGCTCCCACAAATCGAAGATCGCCAAATCGGTCACAACTTCCTGACCGGTCTGCGTATATCTTCCCGCGATCCAATCCGGCACGCTCGCCGCCTGATCCAATGCGATGAACACCTTCGTATCCCGGTCCACGACAACGTCGATGGCCCCCGGACCCGCATCTCCAAAAAATTCGTTCTCGGTCCTAAAGCCGAGGTTCCCGGAGAGCTCTGGAGGAAGCGACGTGATCGCGCTACTGGGCGGACTCTCAAAATCGTAGGATAATTCCAGTCCCTCCTCGATACTGGAAACCGGCGCGCCGGAAGCAAGATCCGTCACGTCTTCGGCGCTCAAGGCCCGGCTCCAGATGCCCAAGCCGTCGATAAGCCCGTCGAAAAAGCGGCCACCTACGGCAGGAGCGAAGCCAATCCCGACATCAACCCCCGCTGCGGTATCGACCCCTTGGGAGTTGGAATTGACGATGCTCTGCTGCACTCCGTTGAGGTAAAATATTACATCCTCAACATTATTCCCTTCGAAGGTGACGGCGATATGATTCCAGGCATCGGCCTCCAGGGCGGCATCCGCCACGGCAAAACCATTTTGCACTTCCACACGCAAGCGGGAATCGTCCAACCTCACTGTCCATCTCCGACCGGCGTTATTAACGCCCCACTCCACCAGTGTCGCTAGTGGATTTAAATCATTGCCGGGATACACCCAGGCAGCCACCGTGCGCGGGTTGGAGCCACTGATCCCTTGGTATCCCTCCGCGACAACCGCGATATCTTCCGCCGCCATGTCCAGAGAAGTCGATGAACCGGTAAGCATCGCCGGAACGTTGCTCGAAAAAACGAGATCGCCGCCTCTGACAAAACCGGTCCGTTCATTGCCGGACATATCCGGAACAGAATTGGAAACCTGATACACCGTATCGCCCAGGTCAATCGCTTCGGCCCTGGTAGAGTCGGACATTATTTCGAGGAAACGCACGGTGCCGAAATCAGCGTCCAGTGGAAGAAGGGCGGAAGGGCTGGGAACGGGGGCAGCGGAGACACTAAGACTGTCCCAGTGAATACGATCGGTAGCGGTGCGCACGAATAGCACCATTTCGCCCAATCCCGAAACATCCGGTCCAGTGGTAAACGTGAATTCCTGATCGACTTCGGAAAACCCGCTAAGGTCGCTGACGAAAACACCATCTCCCGCGTCAAGGAAACCGCTGGAGATTTTGACCAGGCCCTCGGTGCCAAGCGAGGGAAGCTCTCGGGCTTCGTACGTAACGTTGGGGCTTGGGACAAAGTAGTTTCCGGGACCCGTGTCGTCGGACGGCAGTCCCGCCCAAAGTCCGTATTGAACATCTGTATTCTGCGGCATGTCCGCACGCCGAAGTACGATAAAATCTATGCTGTACACCGTATTCGGCTCCCACTCCACGCCGGTTGGAATGTAGGCAAATCCCGGACCGGGACTGTTTTGGGTGCCGGTGTCCGGATTATTGTTCGTAGTGCCCACCTGAGGGCCGATAAAATCCTCTATGGGCCCCACCGGATCCCCATTGGCGTCCAACAGCGAACCGTCGAAAAGGCTAGCCGACGTATTGAACGTCGTGTATCGCCGGCCATCATTGGCATCCCACTCATCCTGATTCACGAACTGCGTAGAGAAGATCGGCTCACTGGCCGACACCAAGGATGCCAGTGACAACGAGAAAATGGCGGTCAGAAGCACCTTTAGCTTACATTTCATAACTTATGCCTTTCAATTTTCTTATGGGTTGCGGTGAAATGCGAAAAATCACTGCTTAAACGAATCACGACCCTTCACAATTCAGAAGGTTGGGCAATGCGCCTTGGCCTGATTCGAAAAAGACCGTACAGAAGTATATAGCGGAAAGACTCCAATAGTGAGGGTCCCGAATCAATTTTCCAAAATATTTGATTTATCGTCTTATTTCCGGCCTGCCGGCCCGACTCGACCTGACGAACCCTTTCCAAGTGGAGTGTCATTGATACCGCGGCCAATTTTCTAACAAAATGTTGCCCGGTAACCTCACCTCGCCGTTTCCAGCGCTATTGTTAATTGAGCTTCAATACCAACAGACCATTTTATTGAGTATGCCAGAAATCAGATCTATCTCGGCGACCCTGCTTGGTGCGGGTTTCCTCATCGCGCCCTGGTCGCTTCCCGCCGAACCGGCGCCGCACCCCAACATCATCCACATTTTCGCCGATGACATGGGTTGGGGCAGCGTCGGCGCCTACGGCTCCGAAATCATCGAAACCCCTCACCTCGACACCCTGGCCGCGGCCGGCATGCGGTTCGACCGCGGTTACGCCGCCACCGTTTGCGCGCCCAGCCGCGCCATGTTGATGACCGGCTTCCACAACGGCCACACCTTTATGGACCGCAACGCCAATATCGGACATGGATTCCGCACGCAGGATGTCACCGTCGCCGAAGTCCTGCGCGACGCCGGGTACACCACCGCCGTATTGGGCAAGTGGGGCTTCGGCGGCGGCCAAGGCCAAAGCGGCCCGCTCCGCGCCAACCCTTTCGTGCAAAGACCCGCCACCCTCCCCCAAAACCAGGGCTACGACTACCTCTACGGCTACATCAGTCACGGGCGCGCGCACTCTTACCAGGTCGACTCTCTTTGGACCACCACCGAGCCGCCCGCCCGACTCAAATACCGCAACGAGCCCGATCACGGGCTCTGGCTGGAGAGAACCGGCAACACGCCGGACAATCCCCACGCCGCCTATACCATGGATCTAATCGCCGCGCGCGCCGAACAGTTCATCATCGATCACGCGGAAAGGGAGGAACCCTTCTACCTTCAACTCAACCACTTGATCCCCCATTTCGACGTCGACGCCATCGCCGCAACCGGTCCCCTGCGCGACTTGGAAGGCAACATCATCGGCCCGGCCGGACTCGGCATCTACGCCGATCACCCCGGCCTTTCGGAAAAGGCGAAAAAACACGCAGCCATGATCACTCGCATGGACGCCAGCATCGGCGCGCTCTTCCGCCGCATGGAAGATCCTTTCGGCGACGGCCAAGGCCCCAACCTTTTTGAGAACACCATCGTCATCTTCACGGTCGACAACGGCCCTTCGCCTGAAGACGGCGTCGGTCTGCAAGGTATTCTCCAACTCGACGCCACCGGCGGTCTGCGGGGCGGCAAACGCGACCTGTGGGAGGGCGGCGTCCGCGTTCCGCTGATCGTCCGCTGGGACGGATACGTCGAGCCGGGTTCTTACACCTCCTTCATCACCGATTTGGCCGATTTCTTTCCCACCGCCGCCGAACTGGCTGGCACCCGTGGTCCGGCCGGCATGGACGGGGTTTCCATCGTGCCCACCCTCACCGGCAAGGGGCATCAGCGCCAGCGCGATTATCTGGTTTTCGAACACGACGGCCACTCCGGCCCTGGCCCCGATCCAATCTCTCGCAGCGCCCATTGGAGCATCCTTCGCGGCGACCACAAACTCATCGCCTTCCGCGACGGCAGCCGCGAGGTCTACCACCTCGCCGTCGACAGAGGGGAAAGCGCTCCGTTGGACCCTCACACCCATGGCAATTTATATGAAGAACTCGAAATCCTGGCCCTGGCCGAAGGCGTCGCCCAGCCCGACGGCTTCGCTGTGGAGTACGTAGAGTGGCAGGGCGGCGACGGCGATCTCTTCGGCGCGCCCGAAAACTGGTCCTTGTCGAGGTCTCCCGGTCCCCTGTGGTCGGCGTCCATGGTCAACGCCGGCGAGCATGAAGCCCTGGCCCACGTCCGGGGCGTACTGAATCTTCTAGGGCTGGAAGTGCGCGGCAAACTCGCCCGCCAAACCCTTCTGCTCGAACCCACCGCCACCCTGAAAGGTCGAAACGAGGTGCGCATCGCGAAAAACGGCCACCTTCACCTTGAAGGCGCGCTGTTGCGCTCACGGCGCTGGATCGAAATCGATGCCGGCGGCGAACTCACCGGCCGCGGCACCGTTTACGGCGACCTTTACAATGCCGGAACGATCGCCCCCGGACGCCCGGACGAACTGCCCGGAGCGCCTGAACCATTTCCAGACGTGGACACCGGCACGGTCCCCGCGATCGTCTTCGATTTCCAGGGCCAGGACGAAGCACCGATGACTCATACCGAAACCATCAGCGAGTACCTGGACTTGCTGGCCGGTTTCGACTTCGGTCTGGGTGTGTCCCCGCGCAACGGCGCCGACGTCGGCGACGAGTTCAATGTCATGGGTCACGACAACGCCAGCCTGGCCAAAACCATCGCCAACCAAAACTACCTGAGCTTCACCATCGCCCCGGTTCCCGGTACGGCCATGATCCTCGATAGCATCGAGGTCAATCTCTGGCGCAACGGTCCGAACGCCGCCACCGACTTCGCCATCCTCACCAGCGAAGGCGGCTTCGAGGCCGGAGCCGAGTTGGGCACGTTACGTGTCACGGACGCGGGCATCGGCAACCAGCACCGTTTCGTCGTGGAAATCCCCGAAGCCGAACCGATCGATCGTGCCGTGGAGGTACGCATCTACGGCTGGAACGCCGGCACGGAGAATGGCAACACCCACTTCAACGGCGCCGCCGTCAGGGCCGCTTTTGTGACCGCGCCAAACGAATTCGGAAGTCCGTTCGGAACGCTTTCCATCGACGGTTCGTATCGGCAATCCGAGGACGCCGTGCTCAGCATTGAAATCGGGGGAGACGAAATCGGTGAGTACAGCAGCCTGGAGGTATCCGGCGCCATCGAGTTGCATGGTGTTTTGGAGCTGCGTCGCGCCAATGATTTCCAGCCCAGGGAAGGAATGAGCTTCCAAATCATCGCTTCGGAGGGCGCTGCAAGCGGAAGCTTCCAACAGATCGATGCTTTCGATCTGGAAGCCGGACTGGCCTGGGATTTCAGCGACTTGGAGTCCGCGGGCACAGTGACCGTCGTGTCCGAAAGCTCGCGGATTGAGGGGGCCATGAAAGATGCCGGATTGAGCGGGGAAGCGGCTTCCGTGCAAGCCATTCCGTTCGGCGACGGAAGCTCCAATCTCACCAAGTACGCCTTCAATATGGACCTGGGCGCCCCGGATTTCCGCAGACTGACTATTGGCGGCGAGGAAGCTTCAGGGCTCCCCGCCATCGATATTTATGAAGAAGATTCAAAACGATTTCTCATCATCGAGTACCTTCGGCTGAGGAACAGCGGTCTCGTCTACCAGTCGCAAATCGCCACTTCATTGAGTCCCGGATCTTTTTCACCCACGATCGCCACACCCGAAGTCGTCTCCGTGAATTCCGATTGGGATCGAGCGATCGTCCGGGAACACTTAGACCCCAAAGCCTACAAAGCCTTCGGCCGGGTAAACATCTCACTGCCGCTCACCACAGAATAAATATCCGTTCGCGGTAAGCCGAATGGCACTAACTTATGGACTAGACCGTGTGGAAGCGGTTTCCAGCCGCTTTTAAGCGCCTGGATGGCGCTTCTACCCGTGCTTGAGTTAGTGCCACTCGCGACCAGCGACCAAAAAAGGCTGGGCCGCCCTTAATTGTCGAAGTGTTGGGGATTGTAATTCTGGTCGATAGCAAGCGGACGGCTTTCCTCTTTGAAGATCCGGGTGAAGATCTCGATCAAGTCGGGGTGCTCAGCGGCCACATCATTCTCCTCACCGATGTCCTGGCTTAGATCATACAATTCGATGTCTGCCTCGGGTTCTTCGCGATAAGCCTTCCAGTTCCCCTTTCGTGCCGCCTGAGTGAGTGTCTCCGGCCAAAGGTAGCGGCCGTTGGCGTAATCGTTGGTCGCGTTCTCAAAATAGAGAAAGGGATGGACCTCCGGCTCGCGTCCGGCCCTTTCCGCCCCCAGCAATACCGGCACGATCGATATCCCGTCCAAATCGTCTGGCACATAGCGGACAGCCCCGCCCAATTCGGCGAACGTCGGCAACATATCCGGAAAATAGGTCTGATGATCGGTCACCTGCCCGGGTTCGATCGTCCCGGGCCAATAGGCGATAAACGGGACGCGAAGACCGCCTTCGTAAAGACTCATCTTTCGCCCCCGTAGCGGTCCCGAGCTATTGAGAGACCCTTCCCACCGGTTCGCCGCTCCGTTGTCCGAAGTGAAGACAAGCAACGTGTTTTCGGCGATTCCCAGTTCCTCCAGGAGTTCGACGATTTCTCCGGTGTGCCGGTCCACCATGGTGTTCATGGCGGCATGTACGCGAGCGTTTATCGGCCAGTCCTTGTCTTTGTAGAGCTCCCAGGCTGGATCGTGTTCCGGAATGTGGTAGCGGAAATGGGGCGGCGTCCAGGGTGCGTAGCAAACAAAGGGACGATCCTTGTTGTCCCGAATGAACGCCACCGTTTCATCGAAGATCTCGTAATGAGTGTTTTGCGGTTCCTGACCGTTGCGAGGTTCGTGGGACACACCGCCCGCCGGCCCCGGGTCGAACCCCGCGTTGCCCGGCAGATCGATTCGTTCACTGTTGCGGTAAAGATGCGTGGGATAGAAATTGTGGGCGTGAACCTGGTGGTAATAGCCAAAGAACACGTCGAATCCGTGCTTTTCCGGAACCCCCTCCGTTTCGATTTCGCCAATTCCCCACTTGCCGAATCCTCCGACCGTGTAACCCGCGTTTTGCATCACATCGGCAAATGTCACCGTGTCCGCCGGAATCGGAGTTCCCCCAAGATTCCCCCGCACCGGAGTTCGGCCGGTATGAAGTCCGGTCAGCAAAGTGCTGCGCGCGGGAGCGCAAAGAGCGGAACCGGCATAGGCGTCCGTGAACATCATCCCGTTCTCCGCCAGCCGGTCCAAATTCGGCGTTTCGGTCACTTCGGAACCGTAGACACCGATATCGGCCCAACCCATGTCGTCGACCATGATAAAGACGATATTGGGCGGTCGCTCGGCGAAACCCGATGTCGCCAGCAAAGGCGCCACCGCCGCCGCCGTTAGCCAAGCTCTTGACGCCTTGCTTAGTTCCATGCCTCGTTTTAACAAGTCTGATTTAGTCATAATTCGGTTATTGCTGTCCACAGAGCTTCTCTACCCAAAATTCTGTTCGGACCGATCACTGCGATCCGGCAACCAGATGTTGCAAGCGCCTGTCGATCTTTTTTCGTCCAATGCCTTCCGGAGGAACGATCCGTTCCGAATCCATCCCGAACCCCAAAACATCCCTTAGGAAGGCCATTGTATTGAGCGCCAACAACGCATTCGATTGGTTCTTCGACATCGCCAAAGCCTCATAAAGGATAGGCATTGGATCCTCCACGCCGAACACACCGAGCGTTTCCGCCGCCCGCATTCGTACCGGCACTTTCAAAATCCATCTTCGGTATGGTCCGACTTCCCGGGAAATGGGGAAAGCCGTTCCGGAGCGTACGCGTCGACTAAAGCCGTACGTCGATCCGGAACGGGTTTAAAGGATTTCTATTCGTTCACGTCGACCCACATGCGCAGGAAAATAGATCGTCGCGGCGAAAGGTCGCAGGTTACGGTGTCGAAGTTCACGGAATCGGAGGTCTCGGATGCCATACGTTTCGTCTCTCTCGGCTTATTGATACTTGTGGATTTGGGACTCAATACCTCAGAGATTCGGCTTTCGCCCGCTCTCTGCGGCAAGCGGTCTCAAAAGAACCACCGCCGCTATTCACAATGGCGGTCCCCAAAGGGATACTTCTCTGTCCCGATCGGCAGAAGCGGAAGGAAGTTCGCCTTCTGAGAACCTTTCCACATTCCCCCCCATAAAAACAACATTCACCTGCCCGTTGTGCCTGAAGCTCAAAGCGTTTTCGGCATTCAGGTCCCTTTCCGTCGACGGGTTGATCTTAAAGTCGTTCGCCGGACCTCCACCGCCTCCACCATCGGCGACAAGGACCACACTGCTTTCAAACATTGAAATGATCCGCCTCACCCCCTGCGGGGTCACCCGCAGGTTCGCTTTGTAATTGTATCCGGTGTGATCCGGCCCCGTCTCAGGACAATTGAACACAGTCGCCACGTTCGGACTGAAGTCCCACAGGTACGGCGCCCGCTGAGCACTCGTCATATTGCGAATATCAATTATATAAGGGAAAATGGCGCCGTTCCAACGGACATTCTGTAGGCCATCGGTAAAAGGAATTACGTTAATGTTGTTTCCGTACGGCAACCTTCCATTGTTGTCCTCCGCGTATAGCATGAATCCCATATGCATTTGACGCAGATTGGAAACACACACCGCGGCGCGAGCGCTGGCGCGGACGCTGCTAACCACTGGGATCAAAATTGAGGCCAGAATCGCAATGATGGCGATTACCGTTAGCAGTTCGATCAGCGTAAAAGCGGATTTTGTTTTAATATTCATATTCTTGGTATTTAGGCGTTCTCAAATCTCCATTTGGCCGACAACTTGCATTCCGGTAACGGCAATTACGGTCAGCAGTTCAATCGAGGCAAAACCTTAAACTCTTCCGGATTCAATGGCTAACCTTCGATTTGTCATGGACTTAAGATTTCGGTGTTGTTGGCAGGGATTATTCCGAAGAATCTACTGACAGAATAGGATCTTACACTCCGGAAAAACGGTGAAATGGCCGGATTCAAATCACGACCTACTGACCAATAGCCCGAGGCATGCGTATGGTGTCACCGGCATGCGTTTTTTTTCGGGAATTGCGACATCTACCGCACGCCATGAGGTAAACGATCGCCCATTGCCTCACGTGGACGGATCTTCACTGAGCAGTGCATCTCCGATGCTATCAACAACCTGTGAAGGCAGAAGTGCACATTCGTAGACCCGAACATCGGCCAGTTCTCCTTTAAGAAAAAACGATCCCCAGCGAGGCCCTTTTCCAAGATACCGCCCGATAATCATCCGATGCGCCTCTCCGGATGTGGTATCCGTCTCGATCGATTGCTGCAAGCGGCCGGAAGGAGTCTCCAGCCGGCCATCAAGGTAAATGCGCACCTGAGTGGCCACATCAAATACCTCGCCGCCGACAAAAACCACAGCAACGTGATGCCAACGTCCATCCCGTAAATCGGTGGCGCCAATAACGAATCCTTCGCCGAATTCCACGCGCAAGGCCCCTATTGTGCCGTCAATACGGCGGGTGTTCCAGCAGACCTGCCACGCCTGGGCGGCATTCCTGACGCCCCAGGCGACAATACCATTCGGAGTATCGTGTTCAGCGGGCAAATCGGGCTGCAAGCGGATCCAGAATGAAACAGTTCTCGGCTGATTGCCGCCCACTCCCTTAAAGTCGGTACGCCCATATAACTCACGACCGTCGAAACGTAACGCCTTCCCAACCAAACCATCGACCAATTCCGGACGGGCGGGCCTTCGCCCCCGGTACAGGTTCAGGACGTGCCCGGAACTTGAAACGGTGCAATTGTCCTCCCATTTCTCAAAGGTAAAGCGCACGGGCTTCGAGGAAGCCGCCGGATGGGCCAGGGGCATGGCCCCGGGGGAAATAAAGGGAATGCTGCTCGCGCCTTTCGGCCCCAACATCAATGCCTTCTTCGCTTCGACCCGCCATACGGCATTGTTGTAGTCCGGTAGCGATGACGCGGCTTCCACCAGCCCTTCCAACACGTGAATTTCCGTAACGAATTGCTCACGCACTCTTACCGAGAAAGAGGTGCCCATATCGCGAATGAAAGAATTCGGAGTCAGCATGAAAAAGCCCCTTGCCTGCTCGGGGACGCAAACCGTAATCGAACCGGAAATCAAACTGGCGCGATACTCCGATTCCACGCGCATGCTTCCCGGACCGGAAAGCAGGACCACAGCACCCGAATCAAAGGTAATATCGACCGCACCTTCGTTCAACTCGATCAAGCCCGGAGTCAACCGCGTTCCGCAATCCACCGGATTTCCGTTCAGCATGAGACCGGTGCCGCTTAGCCGGGTAACCATGACCGGCGCAAGCACCCCTTGGCCCGAGGCTTCGCTCATCGACTCATTCTCTTTTCCCTGCTGCCAGTACTGCTCCCAGAAAGCCCCCTCCATAAAGGCAGTCCGTGCCTCGGCGACAATACGGTCCAGACGGGAATCGGAGCCCGCGGCGGGCGATGCCGAATCTCTTCGATTCTTGGCCCCCGATAAATTCGAAAACAACAACGCATCCATGGCGATAGCCCGAATGTAAGCCAGTCGTTTTCTTACGTCCGAACCGATCTCCTTCGCTAGAAAGCGCCTTTCCTCATCAGTCAACGTTCGATTGCGCAGCGATTCCAACGCACCGTCGAAACTTAGCTTCCTGTTAGAGCCGTTAAATTGGATTCCACTCATAGTTTTTCACCTCCCGCGGCTTTCGAGCTTTCGCCGCTCGGATATCGTAAACGCTGTTCCACACATTTCCTTAGTTTCCTTCTGACTCGCATCAGGACATGTTTGATCGCATCGCTGCTCCGGCCGGTTTGGCTCGAGACCTCCTTAATCGACTGTTCCTGCAGGTAGTAACCTTCGATGATCACTGCGTCCGACTTGGGCAAGGACTCGACACACTTTCTTAATGCGAACCGCACCTCTTCAAGGGATTCCATCTCACCAGCGGATTCCAACGCCAAAACATCCAGCACTTCCGGTTCCAGGCCGATCAAGCCCGCCCTCTCGACTCGCTTTAGATGCGCCTTGGTCTGCCAGTAGGCGATGCGGAACGCCCAGGCTTTGAAATTCGTCCCCGGTTTAAACTCGGCCAGTTTACGCCACATTACGATCACTGCCTCTTGCATGACGTCGTCCGCGGCAAAACGGTCGGGAAACAAGGTCAATATATAAGCATAAATAGCCTCCTGATAACGCTTTAATAGAACTTCAAATTCGTCTTGGCTCAGCTCGGATCTCACGGCGTAACGGGAGGATTTCTGTTCTTGATCAAACTGCCTCGCATCTCCCGCAACGGGAAGACCTTGCTCAACTACGCACATTATTGTTCTGCCTGTCACGATTATTCCGTAAGAATTCGAAGCAGGACACCATCGCCACTTCATATTAAATAGCGAAATTCTTCGGTTCGGTGTCGCCGAGTCTCACCGAAACGCATTTTTCGCAATTTTGGTGCGCTAAGATTATGAAAAAGGCTGTTACCAATCTGGCGTTTACGCCAATCTCCAGCCTGATCGCCTGCGCGCTCGGCTTTCGTGGCTTTGCCAGAAATGATTGACATGGAAAAACGGTTGCCCCTCGGTGCGATCGCGCCAACCGCGCCCGTCATGCCAAGCCTGCCTGTCGGGACGCCCACCAATGTTGTAGTCGGTCTTTACCAGTGTGGGAAAAAATCCCGTCTGAATCCCCACCACAGTTCGCCGATTCAATTTTGACCCTGATAAGCCGGATTGGGCATCGGTATCCTGGCATTCATTTCATGAAGTTTATCTTGCAGTTTTGAAGATAGTTCCTCAACCCTGTCACGATTCTCCATCGCCAAATCTGTAGTCTCTCCTATGTCATCAAAAAGGTTATAAAGCTCATAGTGATCATCCTCCCACCATTTAATTAATTTCCAATGCCTGCTTCGAATGATACTGTAGGGAGGAATGTCTCGCCCCTGCCGGTAGTGCGGAAAATGCCAAATCAGTTCATCCCTTCCAAGGGACTCCTCTCCCCCCGAAACCAGATGATCCCAAAGCGATAACCCATCAATCACAAGGCCATCAGGCAGGGGCACGCCCGCCGCATCCAAAATGGTCGGCAGTATGTCAATACTTTGTACCGGTTCATAGGATACTTTAGCTTGGGGGATCACGCCCGGCCAGCTTACAATAAATGGCACACGCAGGCCACCCTCATAGGGATACCCCTTGCCAGAACGGAACGGTTTGTTTGTGGTCGCCCACTGACGGTCCAATCCGCCATTATCAGAAGTGAAGATGATAAGCGTATTTTCATATATACCCAAATCTTTCAGTTTCTTTACAATTGTACCCAGAGCCTCATCCACACTGTGCACCATTGCCGCATAAACGCGATGGCTCTGAAAGGTTCCCGGCTTATTTCTATACCGTTGGATCAGTTCCTCCTTTGCCTGGATGGGAGTATGAACCGCGTAGTGCGCCAAATGGAGGAAGAAAGGTCGGTCATGGTGCTGATCGATAAAATTCGCCGCTTCCCAAGCTTCCCGATCGGTCAAATATTCTCCCTCCTCTCTCGGCTCAAGAGTTGGAATATAGCCGGTTGCCTCCCTGTAGTAGGGATCGAAAAAGGAGGGCGGCTCCCCCAGATCCGTGCCCCCAATGTTGATGTGAAATCCCTGCGTTTCGGGATACCAATTCTCACTTCCAAGATGCCACTTGCCGATATGCACGTTCTTGTAGCCGGCTTCTTTCAGAATATCTGCGATAGTCACTTCCTCATGCTCCATCCACAGAGGATTGCGCGGTGTTAGCAGGGGCCGATTGGAGCCGCCCTCATAGCCGGAGGGATTTTGCCCGTCTTCAGGAACCTCCCCTCCCTGAAACCTCGCCCTGATCCAGTCAGTGATACCCACTCGTGCGGGATAACGGCCTGTCAAAAGAGCTGCCCGTGTAGGCGAGCATACGGCTGCGGAAGCGTAACCGTCGGTAAAGCGCATACCCACGGACGCGAGTCTGTCGACATGCGGCGTTTCGTAAAACGTGCTTCCCTGAACAGACAGATCGGCCCAGCCCAGATCATCTACGTGAATCACGATGATATTGGGTCTCTCTCCGTTCCTTATCTCTCCATTTACTACACCTAAGGACAGAAAAAAGAATATGGCCGTAAAACTTTGAATTTTAGTCATCACACGAATCTTAATATTTTGGCCAAAATTCCGGGAGGCGAAACAGCGTGAATATTCATCGCTGTGGCGCTTCTCGAATTTCCTGCAAGAGGGCCGTCAATTCAGCCACGATTTCGGGATTGTCCGCGGCGACGTTGGTGGTTTCCCCTGGGTCATCGTCCAAATTGAAGAGATGGGGGCCGGGTTCGAGGCGATCCGACGCCGTGGTGCTGCCCTCCATATTGTGTTTATGAGGTGACCACGCCCGTGCTTCGCCGGCCGGAATCAGCTTCCAGGAGCCCTTGCGAATCGCCAGGGTATTGGCGATGGCCTGCTGCACCACGTGTTCGCGTCCTTCCATGCTCTTGCCGAGAAATGCCGGAAGGAGGTTTTGCCCGTCCGCCCCGGCTCCGCCGCTCATGGGCGAATCGACGAGCGCCCCGAGGGTCGCGGGAAAATCAACCTGACTGATGATCGCATCGGAGACGATACCGGCTTCGATTCCGTTCGGCCAACTCGCGATCGTCGGCATCCGGGTTCCCCCTTCGAATGGCTGATATTTCCCACCCCGGAAGGGACCGCTGGGACGATGGCCATTGGCATCCTCCAACGATCCGTCGTAATAGCCGTCGAAAAAAATTGGACCGTTGTCGCTGGAGAAGATGATCAACGTATCCTCCCTCAAGTCGAGCCG
The DNA here is from genome assembly GCA_050506795.1 of Opitutia bacterium. GTDB lineage: Bacteria > Verrucomicrobiota > Verrucomicrobiia > Opitutales > T3Sed10-336 > SLOW01. The sequence continues at coordinate 31,978 of JBJHCF010000034.1, read as the reverse complement.
CTCCAGAGCATTCATGATATCGCCGACCACCCAGTCGAGCTCGACGACGGTATCCCCGCGCAAGCCGGTCTGGCTTTTTCCGACAAAGTCGGGGTGCGGTGCGCGGGGCACATGGTTCTCGTGCATCGAGAGAAAGAGGAAGAATGGCCGGTCCTGATTCTCTTCGATGAATTTCACCGAACGTTCGGCGAATACATAGGCCATCGTCTCATCGTCCCACCAAGCAGATTGTCCCCCTTCCATAAAGCCGATACGGCTGATGTCGCCGATGATGGTGTCCGAATGCTGGTTGTCGGCCAGGTAACGAAGTAACTCCGGATGCGTACGGCCGGTCGGCAGGTCGCCGATCTTTTCGCCATAACTGACCCGGATCGGGTCGTCATCCTCCGAAAGATTATAGACGTAATGTCCGTCCACATAAACGGTCGGCACCCGGTCGTTGGTGGCTGGAAGGAGGAAGGATTCGTCAAAACCGATTTCCAGCGGTCCAGGCTTGATCGCCTGGTTCCAGTCGAGACCTTCTTCGGCGTCGCCAAGCCCAAGGTGCCACTTGCCGACCACGGATGTCCGATAGCCGGCCTCATGCAGAATCGACGCGAGGTTCGGAGTGCCGGGCTTGATGAGCGCCGGAGAGTCTCCGCGGAGAATAGTGGCGCGGGGATTGCGAAAGGCGTAATCTCCCGTCAGGAGCGAATAACGGCTCGGTGTGCACGTCGCAGCTGTGGCGTAGGCGTCGGTGAATCGAATCCCCTCCGCCGCCAGGCGGTCGAGGTTCGGCGTCGGGATCAATTCGGCGCCGTAAACCCCGAGATCCCCCCAACCGACATCATCGGCGTAAATCAGCACGATGTTCGGCCGGGCGATCTCCTCCGCCCATCCGGCCGACGCCATAGAAAGTCCCAGGGCGACCGCGCCCACTGTTTTTAACTGCCGTTTCAAGGTGCTGTGATTCATGTAGGTTGGATTGTTCTTTCTCTGGGATGGCCAGACATGGCTGGCAGCCTGTCGGACTTAGGCTGCTAGACGATCCTCGACAAGTCAGAAGGATGGGCAATGCGCCTTGGCCTGATCCGAAGGTGATCGTACAGACCCATATAGCGGAAAGGCTCCAATGGTGAGGGTCCCGAATCAATTTTCCCAAAAACGCGATTTATCGGCTTATTTCCGGCAGGGCCGTGGACTGCCGGGGCCAACTTCGATTTTGGCAAGTACGGACATAACGTCGTTTTGGTCCTCCCCCGACTTCATCCGGCGTATGTATGCACGCTCTGCGTCGCCGAAGGCAGGTAGTTGACTCCGAACCAACAAACGAAAACGACGATGCTGGCGAGAGTGATGAAGGCCAGCGCCCGCCGCGGATGGGCCTGCCACTCGCCGCGCAGGTGAAAATAAACAAGGTAGACCGCCCAGGTGAGAAAAGCCCAGGTTTCCTTCGGATCCCAGGTCCAGTAATGGCCCCAGGCCTCTTTTGCCCACACCGCACCGGCGAGCAAGCCGAGCGTAAGAAAGGCAAAGCCGCTCCATAAGGACACTTCAGCCAGTCCGAGCATGGATCGGCCGTAGGCCGGATTGTGCCGTTCGCGCACGAATCCGATCGCCGCCGTCGCCGCCGCATGGACGAGAAAGGCATAGGCAATCAGGTAAAGCACCACGTGGGGCACGAACCACGGGCTTTGCAGAGCCGGCATCAGGGTGCGGTCATGGGTTTCCGGTCGCCAGGCGGTGATGAGCAGGAACAGCAGCCCGATTCCCGTGCTGTACAACAAAGGCCAACGCCAAGGCACAAACCGATGGATGACCAAACCGCAAAATGGCAGCAGCAGGCCGAACCACAAACGGGTTTCTCCCAGCGTGCGCATCGGCGGCCGCTCCAGTTCCCGCCACAAGCCGGCAATGAAAACACCCAGCACCAGGCAGCCGGCGGCAACCGCATACTGCGGGCGGATCCGCGGCACGCACGCAAATGCCCACAGCAAGGCGGTGACCGCCAGTATCCAGGGAAAGAGGTGCCAGGTCATGATCCCCCGCCCTCCTGCTCACGGCGCAGCTTCAGAAGTTGGCCCGCGCGTCCAAGTGCGAGGACCGCTCCCAGCGCCATTAGTCCGAACCCTGTGTAGACCACCGGAAGCCATGGATCCCGCACCGCTTCGATCTGCGAGTAACGTTCGCCCGGACCACCCTGCACATTGTAGCCTTTCTGGTACAACCACCAGCCATCCACCTTGAGTGGCTCGTTGACCCTGACCGCAGCCTCCCTGGCGCTGCCATCGGGACGGACCAGCGTGAACCTCGACTCGTAGAGGCGCACCCGGGGAACCGGCATCGCCAGCGAGAAGTCCCCCAGCGCGAGAAACACCGGCGGCATCACGTAGCTGCCGCACGACACCCAACCTTCGGCGGTGGACCCGTCGGGCCCCCGTACCCTGATTTCGGCCGCTGGAATCGGATCGTCTCCGGGAATCGACCACGGGGCGGACTCGGTGAACTCGAGCACCTCAATGCGGTGGCCGAGCAACTCTCCCTCCTTGCCCTTCCACAGCCGCAACGGGTCGGTCCCGTCCGGCAACAGGATGCGGCCCTCGGAATCTATCAAAGTCAACTGGGAAGGAAAATAGGCCAGCGAAAAACGGTGCAGATGAATGGCAAAAGGCAGCTCATGGTGGTGTTTGCCGTCGATCCCGCTCCAGGCCAAGTCACCCTCCCTCACCCAGACGTCAAGTCGCTCGACATCGCCGGAGCCAAACAAGGTCGCCAAACCGACCACATACACCCCCAGGTGGTTGCACAAGAACAGGGAGGAGGGCCGCAGCCCTCGGGCCATCACATTAAGAATCCCCCACCCGAGGTTGGCCAAAAGCAGGAGGAGAAGAAAGACGAAGGGAGGAGCCTGCATCACCCGTTGAAACATCGGCGCCTCTACCCCGCGGGAGACCTGCGGCAAGCTGCCAAGCAAGATCGCCCACAGACACAACACCCCGATCGTCACCACCGCCAGCCGGGTTCCGCCAAGGGCGCCGGCCAACCCGTTGCCGCCGAACCAGACCGCAAGCTGGAATAGAATGAAGGCGACGAGCAACCATAGGTTTTCAGGCCAGGATGGCGCCGGGAACCCCCGTCCGCCGAGCACGGGGTCGAGGGCCAGACCGGCGAGCATCACCGCACCAACGGCCCAAAGGGCAAAATGCCAGGTGTTCCCGGGCGGGAAGGGCCGACCCATCGATTTCATAGGCCGAATAGTCGGACTTTGACTCATCGGCGGAAGCGTGGCGAGTCCGCCTTGAGCGCATCGGGAAGCCCAGCTTCGCGCTCAGCAGCAGCCTCATCCCAAGCGGGAAAAACCTCGCGAACCTGCTCCTCCTTGTGCGCGCGGATGGCATCCATGTCCAGGCCCAAGAAAGCCTGTGCCTTTTCCTTGGTGGAAAGATCGGGAATCGGCACCGGATCAACGACTCCATGGGTGAAAAGGACCCGGGTGGTGGCGTGGCGGGCGGACTCGCTCAACCGGATCGACGAACCCAGCACCCGCAGGGCCTCTACCGGTGAATGGAAGCCGACGCTGTTGGCCGCGGCCACCCAGTCCCAGCGCCACTGGGCCTGCCGGATCTTCTGCAGGATGGGAGCCATTTCCTCCTCTCCCGCACCGGCATCCCAGGCCGCACCGGCCTCAATGTGAGCGTAAGCCAGCGAGCGCTCGACCTCATTCATCAACTCCTTGACCTTGTTTTGCCGGGTGTAAACGTCGCGGATCAGCGTTTGCTCGCTTTCGCGATGACAGACGCCGCAGGAATTGGCCACATCGGCCAACGGGCTACGCAGATGGTGGTCGGTGAATTTGCGCGCACCCTCACTCTTATAGGGCATGTGACAGTCCGCGCAGGAAACCCCGCGCTCGGCATGGACACCTGTCATGTACAGTTCATAATCCGGATGCTGGGCCTTTAGCATCGGCGCGCGGCTGATAGGATGGGTCCAGTCGGCGAAACCACGCTCATCGAAATAGGCTTCCATGTCCTCGGCGGCCAAGCCCTTGTCCCAGGGAAACACCAGGTAGTTTCCCTCGCCGGAAAAATAGTATTCCACGTGGCACTGCGCGCACACAAGGGAACGCATCTCCTGATGGCTCGCGTCGTTAATGTCCCGACCCTGGCGGGAAAAGGCCTCGACCAGGGCCGGGCGGGTGATGCGCAGATCCATACCCGTCGGATCGTGGCAGTCCTGACAGCCGATGTGGTTGGTGATCTCAGGCCCCATTTCCATGATGCCGGAGGCATAAAACGACTCCGCTCCCACCTCCGCCATCACCCGCGGCACATCGGTCGACTTGCAGGTCCAACAGGTTCCCGGCAAAGTCTCCACCGTGGTCCGAAGCGACCGACGCACATCCTCCACCGCATGGTAATGTCCGCGGCCCTGTTTGTAATCGCGCGAAAACGGGTAGCCCGCCCACAGCACCACCCGATAGGGGTAGCGTTCCAGGTAGTCGATCTCCGCTGATCCGGCGTGGAGAGTACGAAAATCGGACTGACGGGTTCGCAAGTAGCTTTCGTATTGCCGCGGGTAGTTGACCCCCCATACCGCATTGCGCGGCTCCCACTCCTGGATTGGTTGAACCTGATCGACCAGGAAGGTTTCCTGCCGGCGCTCGACAATGGATGCCGCCAGCAGGCCTATCAAAAAAACCGCTGCCACCGTCGCGGCAAATAGTATCCAGCCCAGCCACGGGCGTTGTTCCACCCTTTCAGTCAATGATTTCATGGTTGTTCCCTCCAGGTCGAATCTTCCACCGCCGGTACGGCCTCGAAAACGGATTCAGCCCGGTTGCGGCCGGCTCCCTCCACCCTTTCGGCAAGCCAGTCAGGCATGCGCAGAGGGCTTGGCTGCGGAACCCGTGCGTGCGGCGCCGAGGCAAGACTGTTGACCCTGCCATGCGGCACCTCGCGGTGACAGTCCCAGCACTGGCGCTCGCCACCGTGAGCGGTTCCTGCCATTGCCAGTGTCGCTTCCAGATAGTCGGAGTGGCAGCGTAAGCAATTTTCCTGCACCACACGCACGCCCGGGGAATGCATACGGATTACCTGCGGCTCCATCTTGAACGTGAACATAAAGGCGTGGCGGGTTCCATCATAGGCCTTGAAGGCGTACTTACGCAGCAAGTCCTGCGGCACATGGCAATCGTTGCAATTCGTCACCCGTCCGTGACTGCCTTTTTCCCATGACGCATACTGCGGAGCCATGATGTGACAGTTGACGCAAGCCGCCGGATCATCGGTCAGGTAGCTGGTCGCCCGCGATATATGCAGGGTCAGCGCCAACAGGCCAACCAACACGCCGCAAACCAGGAGAACCGGGAGGCGCCAGCGCGCCGGCGGCCGCAGAAAGCGCGGCAAATGAACAATTGGGCCGGCGATCGACCGCAACAGTTTCATCGCACAATTGCCTCCAAGATCATTGCCTCAAGGGCCTGGCAATTGGATACCGCCAGCACCGGCATCCCGTCATGTTTGGCGAGAAACCTCATCGCCCCAACCGCCGCGGTTTTTCCGTGGGAGGCCATCACTCTGCAATTCTGACCGCAACCCGCCAGGAACTCAATCAATAAGTTTTATTAATTTGAAATTAATACCATAATCACAAAACCTTATCCCAAAACCCCAATTGGTTCAGCTATCGACGAATCAGGTTAGAAGGGAACGATCTCAGTTCCCGTCCGGTGGCGGGAGCGATCTTCACGCCCTGGTAAAGGGGCCGGGTCATGACGTACTCGGCTCTTTCCGGGCAGAAGGGAAACGAGGCCAAAAGCGCCGAAAAGGAAGCAGGCCGACATTTCGCTGTTGCCCTCATCGCGGGGGAAACCGGCCGGTCCGGATTGGTAGCACTCGCTCAAAGGACGGGCTGGCACGAATCGTGACTCGGCGGGACCAGATCGGTTTCGACCGTACACGGCATGGATCGACGCGCTGCGCGAAATTCCCCGTGCAAGAAATCGCCCATCCAACCCAGGGAACGATGGTGGAGAAAATTGCGTGAGTTATCCCAGGGAAGGGCTCCAGCCACCTCGATCAAAGACCACTGTCAATGGAAAGGCTGATGGGAAGGCAGGAGGAAGAAAGGGGCGAGGGGCGACGAAAGTTAAAAGTTTGAAGTCAAAAGGTTGAAGTTGGGGAACCGAGAGGGGGTACCCTTCCCGGGATCAGGAAGTCGGGCTGAAGCACCGACCTACGGGTGGAGTCGTGAAACAGTAGCGCCGTTCTTCAGACGGCGACGAAGCATCACGAGGGTCCGCTCGTTTACGAGGTCGGAGGAGACAGGGTGGTTCTCCATTACCATCCCGGCGTGCTCGCGTCGTTCGGCTCGCTGAAGAAGGCGAAACGAAAGGGACGGACGAAGGATTTTCAGAAGGCGCGGGCGGCGGCTCGTGAGGAGTGGGCCGAACATGCCGTACGGGAGGGCTCGAAAGATTGAAACCCTGCCTGGTCGATACCAACCTGATCGTCCGCTTTCTCACGGGAGAGGCGGAAAAGCAGGCCGCCCGGGCGAAGGGTCTCTTTGCCGCCAATGAGTCCGGTGAGCTGACGCTGAAAGCGGTTCCTCTCGTCGTGGCCGAAGTCGTTTTCGTTCTTTCGGGGAAGGTTTACGGCTACGAACGCAACGAAGTTGCTTCGGCACTGATCCCCTTTCTCCAATCCCCTAGCCGAAACGGGGAACCCAAAAGGTTTCAATTTCTCATGTTTTTGGCCCCCGATAACTCCTTCAAGCACCGTGACACAGATATTCCTGTCTGTCCTCCCACCCCGCCCGAAGCGAGGACTTCACAGACAGGAATGTCTGTGTCACAGGATTTGATCACCGTCACCAACTGCCACCGGGATATGTGGGAGGACGATTACCCCACTCCCAGGCGTTCCGCAGGCCCGATTGCAGCAACGCCAGACATCGCCTCCCCCGGGCGAAGAGCAGAGACTTCCCGGCAGACGGGACAGAAGCCCGCCCGGGCGCCACAACCGACACATTCTACGTTTTCAAAAAAAAGCCGATTTCCACAAACGCAGGAAAAAAACTTCACGGGACTCCCCTCCTTTAGCTACTCCTCAGACGGGCCCGGAAAATCGGCAAGGCCACCCCGGTTCCCCTTCGCAGAAATTATCGTAGCGGTAAGCTCAAATGACAAGCCGAAAGAAAAATCGTTCGATCCGCGACCCTTCTTGTTTTGCCGGGATGCCCGACAATACTCCAAACGCGAAAGGTTGAGGGCTTGTCACTGCTGTCCAGTTAAGTCGGGTTTAGAAGTTTGTAAGAAGTTGATGTTACGATGGGTATAAGCCGTCAAACGTGTGACGCATTTCAGAAACTCCCTTTCCATCAGTTGCTTACAGATTACACCACAGGAAACGACGGAATGTGCACTCCTACACAATAGACGTTCCACGGGTTTTAACTGAACACCAGCGAAACCAAACATTAAGCTTTCTGATAGAAAGGGCCCATGCCTTCACCTCGCCGGTCTGGAACGGACTCCTGCATTGAATCTAGGCCAATCACGTCCGTTCACCGAATGGCTTATCGATGCTGAGGTTTTGTCGACCAACCCGGAATCAAATACACCGTGAAACTTTCCATATGGCAACCGGCATGGAAAGAGCAAACTGTCAGAACCGATAGCCTGCCATGCCCAGCGCATAGTGCAGCCATGCAAAAGTATAGACATCGTCATTGTCCGCACCGCCCTCGAGTGTCCTGTATCCAGCGGCTACGTACCATCCGGAATTAAAATCATACTGTGTCGTGAGAGCGGCATCAATGGCGCGTCCCATGGGTGCCCACGCACCCTCCAGGTCCAGGATGATGGAAGCCTGATCATTCAACCGGTACTGGCCGTACAAATGCAGAAGCGGGACCAGCCCAAGATCGTCCTTCGATTGCTTCCTGTCTGCCTGCTCCAGCATGATCTCCGCATCGCGAACGAGTGCCGCAGCGCCGACACCCAAGCGCCAGCGCTCACGATCATAGAACGACCACCGGTAAGTCAGGCGGTAGGTGTTGAACTTGTACTTTCCCTTCGTAGGCGTTCCGGCGCTGAACACGTCGCCCTTGAATTCGACGTCTTCACTCAACCTTCCTGTTCCCTCAACTTGCAGCGGTGCCAGAGTGAGGCGCAGGGCATGCCTGTCGTTGAAGGCATAACTAGTGTGCAAGCGAATATACGGATCCGGCCCCTTTCCAGTCAGATCCAGCAGGTTGAACTTCGTTCCGTCGTCGCCGGGAATTCTCACATCGTTTCTGCTGAACCAGACACCTCCGCCTTCGAGTCCGAGGTCGAGCTCGCCGGCCAGGGAGGAGGTGGCCATGATCAGAACTAAACCAAACAGCGCGCAATGCCTGACCGACATCGTTTGCGCCTCTCGTTTTCTAGCGATATAACGGGTTACGATTTCCCCTCTCATTCTTTTGAATCTCATTGCCATAAACGCAGAACCCGCTGTTACCGACTCCCCGTCACAAATCCCGGAGTGGCAACCACTGTTCATGTCGGCCTTCGGCCAGACGAATCCTTTGCCGTATCCTCTCCCTCATTCCGGACGTTGTCCAGCCGGAAACGTGTTCCGCCTTAGAGTTCGTCGAGGATACGTTTCTTCTGAACGTCGAATTCCTCCTGGCTGATTGAACCTGATTGCTTCAGAGCCTCAAGTTTCGAGATCCGCTCGGCAATTGTTGGCTTTTCAACACGCGATCGTCCTTGAAAGAAGGCTTCTGAAACGTCTGCAACCCCCTTTTTCGTCTCGACCGCCATATAGTTAAAAGTGTCTTTTCCTACTGGAGCCAATTCTCCAGCGGAAAACCGAAAGATTTTCCCCATGAAGGCAAATTTGCATAATATGAGGCCGACAAAAGAGATTGGTGCTCCGACGAAGGCGCACCAAAAGTATCTGGGAACCCCGCTGCCTCCAAAGGCGGTGAAGAAACTAGCCATTCCTACCACGACAAAGCCGAGCCCGATAAATAAGGTCAGCGGACCGATCACTCTTAGAAGTGTCCTCTCTCTCTTATGACTGGGATTTATTGTATTCATCTTTCTTGCAATAACGCAGAACCCGCCGTTGCCGACGAGCCGCCCCTCAGATCCAGGCGTACGGTTTCCTCACCCACCCGAATGAGATTCGCCCCATCATTATTTTTCTCAATCTGAAACTTAAGAAACAATTATCGGCAACTGAAGGGTAAACCGTGGGAACCGATCCACCGCGTCAAAATGGTGGTAACAACCGGGGTGAACGGCAAGTCTTTTCAGTTCATTCAGCCCCTACCCTCCCCCGGTTGCCGATTACGGGATCCATTCCCAGTGGCAACTCAAGTTGTTCCGCGCCAGCTTCACTGAAGCGCACTCCGACACCGATCAGCCGCACTGCTTGTCCGCCCCGGCGAAAACCTTCAGCCAAAAGCGTTTCGTAGGCGGATAATAAAGGCGCCCGCCCTGCACGTTCAACCGAGGTTTTCGAGAAATCAGAAAACGTGAGTTTAAGAAAAAGTCGCTCGACTGGCCTTGGCTCCTTTCGGGCCTCGAGGTCGGCCAGCAACTCCGCAAAAAGATGTTCCAGTTCCTCGCGACATTGCCAAAGCTCCTTCAGGTCGGCGGAGAAGGTTCGTTCAGTGCTCAATGACTTGCGCGGTCGCGAAGGCTCAACGGCGCGACGGTCGATTCCGCGACTCATCTCATAGAGTTCCCAACCGAATCTCCCAAAAAGCTTAACCAGATCGGCCACCCCCCGCCGCTGGACCTCACCGCAGGTGGTGATGCCCAGCTTCTCGAGCCGCTCCGCCGAAACCGGCCCGACTCCCCAAATCCGCCTCACCGGCAACGGCTCCATAAAGGCGGCGATATCCGCTTCCTTCACCTCGAACTGGCCGTTCGGCTTCTCCCAATCGCTCGCGATCTTAGCCAAAAGCTTGTTCGGAGCGATCCCGGCAGAGGCAGTCAGACCCGTCAGCGAAAAAATTTCCTCTCGAATCCGGGTGGCAATTTCCCAGCCCCCGAGGTCGTTTCCGCTCACGTCGAGATAGGCCTCATCCAGAGAAAGAGGCTCGATCAAAGAACTGTATTCCTGCAAGATTCGACGGATTCTGAGCGATTCCCGTCGATAAACCTCGAATCGTGTCGGAACCACAACCAGTTGAGGACACTTTTGCAGCGCGACAAAGGTGGGCATGGCCGAGCGGACTCCGAATTTGCGCGCCTCGTAGTTACAGGTGGTGAGAACGCCGCGCCGATCGCGACTCCCGCCAACTCCGACCGCCTTTCCATGCAGGTCCGGACGATCGCGGGTTTCAATCGCCGCGTAAAAGCAATCCATGTCGATATGAATGATCGTGCGCACTGGAAAAGATGAACAGGTCGGAAATTTTGTTGGTCTCGAACCCAAAAGTGTGACCAAAGGTGCACTGAACGCAAGGCGAGCACCCACTCCATCTTTCCCGTCTTAAAATCCTCCCGCCTTCATCCTTCGGCGGATTTCGAAAAAAACCGGGAAGGCCGCGGGAAACCTCGCCCGGACCCGCCGGTTCCCGGCTGCTTGCAACAGCTTTCGGGGCCTACCAGGTTTTGATCTACGCCATCTGCCGCGTTTTTCTCCGCCTTCGCGGGGGAATGGAACGGCCCGGGGGTTCTGTCGGAGTTATCTCGAGGGAACTCCAATAATACTCGCCGTAATCGAAAAAGATCTCTTCCCCAGGCCGGATAGTGCGAATCGCCTTGAACCGAGCGGTCTTCCAGCGCGTGGAAACCACCAGCTCCGCATTCGGCCGTGAGCTGTGATTCAAGTACCGGGTATAATTCGCCTTCGCCCCCTTCCCCACGATAATATGGGTCCTCGATACCCAAAGAATGTACCGCGAATCTGAAAACTGTCCGTTTTCATATTCCTCCTCGGTAATAATCTCTCCGGTATAATAACCGATCGTGTCGCCAGCCCGAATACGAGTCCGCGCAAAGAGACCCAGGTTCGCACCGGGTATTGTGGACGGCCGGACCTCGAACTCGGCGGCGGTCCAGATCACAGGTTTACGCTTTCTTCTCATTTGTTCATATATTGTTAACTCGTCACAGGATTTTGCACCATCGAATTCTCATGGCGAATTGATGATTTCCATCCGGCCTAGAGTGAATGGCACTCGGTTAAGCAGCTTATCGTTTGAAAATCCAAATCGGGATCAAAATCCCGCCTCTGCTTCCCGATCGGATGGGGCTCCCTCGCAGCCGGTGCGGTCAGGATGGCCGTGCTCCCAGGTCGCCGGCCATGCGGGAGCATGGCCCTCCAAAGGAACGGCTGATGTGATTAGGCTAAGATTCTTCGATTCACCCACTTAACAGAGAGCCATTCGGCTTAGAATCTTTGCGTCTCCTCGACTTGAGCGACCGAAGGGAATAGGCGGGACATTTATTCCGAGAAATCTAAATGAATGCTTTCAAGGTCTCAATCTATTGGTGTCAACGAACCTGGGAATTTCCTTACCCCTGTTACGAATCACCGAACGAATCCCTGGAACCAAGACGCTGAACCGAGTATCCCCGGGATTGGAAATATCTCGCGAGCACCAAATTGCAGCATCTCAATCAGGTATCAGGCCTGTCGAAAGCGGACTGTCGCAGGGCTTGCCATTCCGGTCCGATTCCACCAATCTCCTTTCCATGAAAAGCGTTCCTTTGGACCGGTTCCAGAAGGCGGGTCGCCGTGCCGCCCAAGAAAAATTTTTTCAAACCGATCGGCGACCCACCCAACAGCTGTTCGCGTCGAACGAGACGGGATGGATGTTCAAACAATTCATCCCATACGAATCAAGTAACGAAATCAAGGAAGAGAATCCTGTGAGAAGACATAAAATCAGCTCTTTATCGAAACTAATGCCTTTCGTCATCTCTGCGGTTCTGACGGTGTCATACTTTCCGATTATGGCCTATTCAGCGCCTGTCGTTGAGTCTCCAGACATTGCTACCGCGCTGTTAGACAACAATAAGGTATCCACAGAGAACGAAGCAGGCACAGAAGTGGAAGGACGGGAAGTCGAAGTTCCCGAGACCTGGCCGTTGGAGCATGTTTCGGTACAGCCGGGTGATATCAGGATCCAAAACAGCAGTCTCCGGATGGATATTGGACGCTTGGGTCAGGTCAACCGCCTGAACATCATCGACAGCGACCTCAGTAGACCTCAAGATATAACTTCAAACCGGGAGATGAATTTTGTCGCAGGCCAGCATAACTGGTCAACAGCTTTTACAGAACATCCAGACCATCAGTGGATTGGTGAGATGATATTCTCAATCCGTACAGCTTCCACACGGGAGAGCCTGGCTGAAGCGGGCCCCTTCATAGAAGTTGACACTAACCGTACTTTGCAAGCGGGCGGTCGGGTTACAAATAACAACCCGGACACCGATCCCAACCTGAATGCGTTTTTCAACAGGGACTACACGGATAAAAACAGGATTACGGTTCAGATCAATCCCGATCCCAACGATATGCCGACAGGCAATGAATCGAATCCCTCCGATGGAAACCTGAACTCCGATCTCGAAACAGCCGGCCTGACAGCTCAACGCCGAGAGCGTATCATCACAAACTTTCAGGTGACCTCCCTATTTGATGCCGACACAGACGATAACTCCATCCTCTGGAGCATTACAATTACCAACCCCACGGAGAACGAGTACATTGAGTTTGGTGACATTGGCCTCCCCATGTTGTGGAACGTCCGCTATTCGCGCCAAAACACATCCGGAGTTCCCCGCAATAATGCTGAACATGTTTACGACAATGCGGTGACAAGCCATAGCTATCAAGGCGCGGACAGCGGATACTTGAAAGTCGTGCCGGCCAGGGGCGACAACTTCGTTATCTTTACCCCGGTCCCGCAGTCCGGTGCGAGGATCGAGTATGTGGATCACTGGACCCGTGACAACTGGGGTGTATCCCACGTCCACCGGTCAGGCTTCGGAATCTGGGGGAACGACCGAGGCACGGGAACCGCGGGCAATACGAACAACTACAACCTGCCCGGCCTTACCGTGGCCTACATCCACTCTTCCAATATTCGCAACATCTCCGGTTCGAGCTACTTCCACGATACTAACAACGGTCCGACTTACTTTACAAACACCAACCATTTTCCCGCCAGGTATAATCCAGTAACGCCCGACTCAGGATTCAGCGGAGGCGGTAATCCGAGCGGACCTGATTATACACCGCTCTTCACGTCCCTGGTCCTTGGACCGGGTGAGAGTCAAACCTATCAGTTTAAGTTCCATGCGGTCCGCGGCGGTGACGGTGAGCCGGAAACCGCTAGAGGCGGCCGCAATAATCGCATCGACACCCAGAACCTCGAACCCAACCACATGATGGAGCGGGAAATAAATATGCGCTCGATTATCCATGATATGGGTATGATTGATGCAGTCGCCGTACCGAGCTTCCAACCTGCGATTAATATGCAGACACTTATCGCACTTAGACACGATCGCAGTCAGGTGGACATTAGTGATGTAAGGATCTATTCTATCCATGAAAATGATGTGTTTAGCGATCAACACATACCGGCATGGGGAAGCCAGGCTGGCAGAAACCGCAGCCGCGTAACAAACACAAGGGGCGGTCGTGGGCTGCCGGACGGAAACCCGAACTATACTCGCAGCGCCACACTTCGAGAAGACTTGTCCGGCTATCATGATGGCGAGTGGGTCTCTGTCTACGAACTAACATTCGACAGCATCGGACATAACAGCGTTCGTGTATACTACGACCTCATCAATGGAAGCGAAGTGATACGTCCGGCGTTTACCCAGGTTGAGTTCAACGTATTAACAGAACTTGATGAATTAACCATGGCGCACGCCGACTTTCTTAGGACCCAACAGCAATTTAGTGCAAGCAATAGATTCCAATTCTCCGGAGACCCTTCACTACATCCACTTTACGGCATCTACTTTGACTGGCATATCGGAACCGGGCCGTCAAGGATCACCGGGTTTTCCACAAGTGATATCTTCACCCCTCCGCCCGGAGCGCCGGGCGCAACGCGGTGGGGGGACGACTGGAGTCATGGGCATGCGCAATTTATGGCTTTGGCGAACTATATGAACCCAGGATATGAGAATATCCGGTCATTGGAGACCTACCTTATCGATTTCATGTGGCACCGTTATATGGGGAACCGGCATGATACCCTGCTTGTTCCCAACTTCCTGCATGAGTCTCCAATTGCCGGAAGCTCAAGCACAACAGGAGATCGCTTCTTCAGTGCCGCCATAGTTGCCAATACATTCTTCAATATGTACCGAACCATGCGGGCGTTTCCGGATTTTATGGAGTACCGGAAAGACGCCCTCTTCTATCTTGATATCGCGGCGGGTATTTGGGATAACGGGCTCCGCGGAGGATGGGGCGCAAGTTCCGGCGTCGCCTTTTACGGCGAACAGCAGATCGAAGAAATCATCCAAGCCCTCCACCATGAGGGTCGTCACGAAAGACGTGACTCATTAAGATACCTTTATACTCAAATACGGGCTCCGGGTGCCCTCAGTCTACACTGGCCATTCGGCTCCGAATTTGAATACGATAACACTACCGAGGAAGGAATCTACGCCAGAGCCCTTTCGATACAGCGCCACTCCCCAGACCATTCCAGTATTATCCAAGGCGGAGAAGACAGGGTGCTGCGGCTCATGCAGATCTTCAACCTGGCGACACGAGCCAAACGCGGTTGGCAGCCGACCTGGTTTCAATACGGCGTCCCTGTGTTCCGCGGCGGCGAAAGTTGGTGGAACTTCCAGTACACCACCTCGCTCGCCGGATTTATCATGGATGACTGGCTCAGGTTCCGTTATGACCTCCACAATTGGGATCAACGCAGCCTGTCATGGGCCAACCGGGTAAATTATGCGGCAAAGATAGGTAACTTTAACCATGTCAACATGGGACAGATCAGTGAGGACCATATCGGCGCCGCAAGCGTCACCTATTCGATGCGCAAAGGGACTTTCGGAGCGCAGGCGGTACAGATTGCCCCTTCTCCCACCATGCACAACGGTTGGCATGACATGGGAATGGAGGCCCCTCTGGCCATCTATGGCTCCTTGCTGTCGATCAGCACCGATGTTGTGAATGACCCGGTCTTCGGTTTCTTTGCTTATGGTGGGACCGTGACAGCAGCCGACGGCAACAGTATCAGCGTGCGCCCCGCCGATGGTTTTGGCAGACGGCTCAACTTCCTGGAAGACAGGGTATATATTTACTCCAGAAACAACCGCATAACGGAGGCGCGTTTCATCAAGGATAAATCCAGGCTTGAGCTTGACCTGAACAATCTTACCCAAGGCGCACATGTGGCACAGATTGACGCCTATGGTCTGACGCCCGGCTTCTACAATATCACCCTTAACGATGCGCCGGCAGGTCAGTTTTACGTCCATGCTACAGATAGAAACGAAGGCGCTACAGGCATTGGCCCACGCGCTCTCGAAGCAACCGCCTTCGTTAAGATACCAAATGGCGATAACTTTACCGTCACCTTCGCAAGAGCAGCCGATGGAACAGCAATTGAACCAAGCCTTAACATCGTGTTACAGGTCGCGGATCCCGTTGTTGGAAACAAACTTCCCCTTCTTGTCGAGGTTGTCGGTGATGGCAGTTCTGAGATAAGTTCAGTCAATTGGACAGTCGTTAATGCGCCTGAACCGGACACGATAACCTTTTACAGCGAGACTCCAATCCTGGGAGGGGATTACACCACAAGTGGCCGTAGAAATTCTGTGTGGACGCATGTGGATACAAGTGAACTTAGACGTGCTGTTGCGACTCCATTAGCCACGGGTGAATACACGGTCCAGGCTACGGTAACAACCGGAGGTTTTACGGTTTCCGAAGAGATCACGTTCACCGCAGTCGAAGACCCGTTGGCGGCGGCGCCTGAGCTTATTGAAACGGGTTATGATCAAAGCGCCAACACTATAAGTCTTCGGGCTGATGCGGTTGCATTCGACAGTTCCGGTACCCGTCCGCTAACATTCCAATGGGAGCTCATTGATTGGCCCGACGGCGGACACGGCGCAACAATAATAACGTCAGACGACGGAGTGGAAGTGATATCCAGGGGTCTAGGGGCTGGTTATTTTTACCGTTCCAACGCTATGCTCTCAATCCAGAGCGGCGGCGAATATACGGTGCAACTGAGCGTAAGTGACTCCGGGCGAGTCACGAGGCGGGACCTAACGATCTCCGCACATGACGATTTTAACATTAAGGCGTACAACATTGTATCTCAAGCCGGAAGCATCCCGACTGACTTGCCGCGAACGATTTCATTCCTGGCAGGAGGCGAGGTTCAGGAATTGCCTATAGTATGGGAACCCCTGGATGAATCACGCTTCATGGATCCGGGCGCGGAAGTTGAGCTTTTTGGCACAGTTGAAGGCGGCGAAGGCATGACGGTTGACGTCGAAATATCGGTGTTTGTAGTGGCCGACATTGAAGCGCGGGCTAACGAAGCTCCTGACGGAAACATCTTTGCCACCTGGAACAATCCGGGAGACCTGGGGGGCATGACTGTCGTACAGCGCACAAACACCCCGTCCAATTCGGCGAATTACAGTCCTGCTGAAACCATGGGTGCGTGGCATAACTGGGGCCGGGAAACCAGTCCCGAACGAATAGAGATTACTTGGGACACGCCAAGGCTGGTTGACCGCACTGACGTGTACGTCATGCAGAACGCGGCTGGTAGCTTTAGGCCATTTTTTGATGACTTGCAGGTCCTTACCGACCCTCCCCTTCCACGAGGCACAGCCGGCAGACCCACAAGTGCGGCGAACTCCGTTTGGTTAAACGAGAACTGGGTGACACCACGCAATCTGCAAGGCATGGGCACAGCCAACACCCTGCATCAGTTTAACGAGATTACATTTGAACCTTTGTATGTCCATGGTGTGGCCCTTTACTTGAGTCCTGGCGCCGGCCCTACCGAACTCGGCGTTGGTCTGCTTCGCTGGTGGCCCATGGGCTACTCTATCGATACAGAGGTGGGTGAATCTCCGTTGGCACCTGAATAAGCAGCTGCCAGGCTGCCGCGACAGGCCGCTATGAAGATTCACGTAACCATACGGTCATTTCACCGGGTTTCCGGTTGCACCATGCGAAATAGGGAACCGCTTTGATCTCCACGGGCGTCTGTTGTAACGCCTCCGTAGTATAAAGATTCTCCCTCGGCGCGCTGACCCTTTCGGCCGATCCGGCAAGCACCGTGACGCCCCCGAGCAGGTCCGGGTCGAACGTCGCCGAAAAAACGCTGTCCTGTGCCACCCGGATCTCCGACAGGTTGGTACCGTTGTCGGCTTCTTCGAGACAATACACCAACGGCCCGCGCTGAAGGGCGACCCGTCCGGCGTTTTCCCGTACGGCAGGGTGAGCGCGAACGAATTCGACTTCCATCGGGAGGACCAGCTTGACCGAATCCCCGTCCTGCCAGGTGCGAGCGATCTTCACGTAGCGATTCTCCGTGATCCCGTCGAGCGCGATTCCTTGGCCATTCACCTTCAAGTCGGGGTTGCGGCACCATCCGGGCAGCCGCAGACAGAGCGTTAGCTCCGCGGCGCCATTCTCGGGATGCACGCTAATCCGAACGCTTTCATCCCACGGGTAATCCGTTTTCTGCACGAGGCGGACGCTTTGTCCCCCGATATCGACAACGGCCTCGCTCCCTGCGAAAAGGTGAACGTAAACCTTTTTTTTGTCTTCATTCACCGAATACAGGTACTGCCCGAAAGACTGCAGGAATCGCGCGATGTTGGGCGGGCAGCAGGCGCACCCGAACCACCCCTGGCGGGTGGTCTTGACACTTTTCAGGTCATCGCGGTGCTCCGCCGCCTCCGGCCAGACCTCCAGCGGATTCACGTAAAAGTACTTCGTGCCGTCGAGTGAAATACCGGAGAGGATGCCGTTGTAGATCGCGCGCTCCATCACGTCGGCGTACTGACTGTCGCCATCGATCTGCAGCATACGGTGCGCCCAGAAAACCAGCCCGATCGCGGCGCAAGTTTCAGCATACGCGCGATCGTTCGGGAGGTCATAATCGATCGTGAAGGATTCAAGGTGGTGGGACGAGCCGATACCCCCGGTCACGTACATCCGCTTCTGTATCGTGTTCTTCCAAAGCCTCCGGCAAGCATCGAGCAACTCGGTGTCGCCGGTCTCCGCCGCGAGGTCCGCCGCGCCGCTGTAAAGATAGACGGCGCGTACCGCGTGGCCGCGGATATCGGCTTGCTCCCGGACGGGCGCATGCGCCTGGAAATAGTCCATTGACACCGGGCTGGTATCGCCCCGCTCCTTCGCCTCCTGCTCGAAGAAATTCGGCTGGCGTCCGCGCTCGTCGATAAAGTACCGACACAGTTCCAGGTGTTTCCGGTCATTCGTGATACCGTAAAGGCGCATCAGCGCGAGTTCTATTTCCGGGTGCCCGGGATAGCCGCGTTTGCGCCCGGCGTCGGTACCGAGGACGGTTGCGATGTGATCCACCAGCCGGCAAACCACGTCGAGAAGGGCGCGTTTCCCGGTCGCCTCATAATACGCCACCGCCGCCTCGATCAGGTGCCCTGCGCAGTACAATTCGTGATCGTCCCGGAGATTCGTCCAACGTCGTCCCGGCTTTGCCACGGTAAAGTACGTGTTGAGGTACCCGTCTTCTCCCTGTGCCCGGCGCACCAGGTCGATGACTTCATCGGCCATCGTTTCCAGTTTCTCGTCGTGCTCCAGAGCGAGCGCATAGCCGACTGCCTCGAGCCATTTAGCGAGGTCACTGTCCTGGAACACCATTCCATGGTACTCCCCCTGGGACTCTCCCGCTGCGATCCGGAGATTCTCGATCGTGTGGCTCGGCTCGACACCGGGTACCCGGTCGTTGAGGGCCTCCCATTGGTATGGGATCACCGAGTTCCGAACGATCGACTGACGCTCGCTCCAGAAGCGGTCAACCAGTCTCACGTCCCTTAATGGTATGGGCATCATTTTTTTAGTCATGTGTGTTACTCAATGTTTGGGTGCTTCGAGCATCCCGTGACCGGGAATGACGGGCTGAACCCACGCCTTCATACGCTCGCCCTCAGCAAACGGGTTCAGATGCGGCTGTGATGAAATGACCCGGGCACGGACGTAGATCTCTTCGCCCTCGAACGTGTAGGTTGCGGCACTCGCCTCGACCTCGCGCAACACCTGTCCGATGTCATCGGAATAGCGTTTGGTGACACGCGTCAGCGGTTCGCCGTCTTCGTTCACGTGGTACTCGCGTGAGGGGTCGTAACCCTCGCGAGTGCCGACGAACTGGATGGTGTAGATGACGTCCTCGTCATCGTCGGACGTGTCGACGCGGACGCGGAGGTGGGCGGGGTTGCCATCGATTTCGGCGAGCTTGACCCCTGTGGTGGAGTAGAAATCACCCCTGCGGAGGGCGGCGATCAGGTGCTCGGGCGTGAGGAAACGCGAGCGGACCATCACCCAACCGCGGCCGGGCAAGGCGACGTCGCTGAGAGTGTTCTCGTAGTTGTGAGCGTCATCGACAGCGAGGCCGTACATAATGCCCAAGTCCAACTCGGCAAGGCGCCTGGTAAGGACGATGTCCCACATACGTTCAAGGTCGACATGGAGGCCATCGCCGAAATTGCGCACACCGCGGTGGCCGTTGTACACCTCAAAGAAGTTGAGGCTTTCTACGGGAGCCATGTCCTCCGCGGTCACGGCCCACTGAAAGTTGGGGTGATTGAGGTGCGGTAGCATGGGTTGGCCGGTTTCACGGCTCTGCCGGTGGACAGCGTCGACAATGAGGCGAATGGTTTCCTCGACCGTCTCGCCGGTCTCCGGTTGGAGTTGCCGGGCGATGTTGGTCGCGTTGACGTGGACGACGTGCGAGCCCTGCGTGAGTTCTTCCGCCTCGACCAGGATGAATCGTCCTGCAACCTCGAAGAGCGAACGAACCTCGTTGAGGGGCTTGAGGCGCACGAGCTTGTCCCCGAGTTCGATCTGGTTATCCGGCGGACGGCGGGCGGCATGGCCCCCGCTGGGGGAAAAGTGCCGCTGCAACTGGTCGCGAAAAGCCTCGTCGACCTCGCGGATTTCGACCCAGTCGTCGCCGAAGCGTTCGCGGTAGAGGTCGACCGCATCCCAGCGATTGTGACTGGCGATGAAGGGATTGTGGTCGGGGTTGATCCATTTTTCGCCGCGGGAGAGCACGTTGTGGTCCGAGAGGGCGAGGAAGTGATAGCCGTGCTCGACGTACCACTGCGTGACGACCTCGGGAAACTGATCGCCATCGCTCCAGAGAGTGTGGGTGTGCAGATTGCCTTTCCACCAGTAGTAACCGTCGCCGGCGTGTTCGGGCGGTGGGTAGGCGTTGGCGCCTTCACGAAACGAGTAGTCCACCAGCAGGTGGGTGTGGTCGTGATGATGGCCATGCTCGTGGCCCGGTTGTGCGAGCAGCGGTGTGGCAAGCATCCCCCCGGCCAGCAGGACGCTTGCGGCGGAGGCAAGAGGGTTATTTCGCAACAGTTCACCTGCGGAGAATCGGTTCATGCGGAAAGGGCCAGGATCAAAAAACATCTCCCTGGTTCCGTTACGAGTTGCCGGAACTACTTTGCGATGCACCCTTTCAAAAAATTCGCACACTTGCACCAGATCTTCTGCTCCATTTTCACTTTGCCCCAAATGTCCCGCCCCGAAGAGCCTGAAGGTTGCCTGATCCTGAGTTCCGAAGCAAACTCAAAAGATCCCGCGATTCGGACCGGCAGACCGGCGGACGCCCCCGAGCAACCGTTAACGCTGCCAGGCCCTGAACCGCTCCCAAGATTGGGCTCGAAAAACCAAAGCCTCTCCTGCCAGGTGGTGGGATCGCCTTCTACAGGCCCTAAAATCTCCGATGCAACCAACTAAAGGGGAGGATCGATCCGGTGGTTATTTTCGAGGCTTTATGCGCCGAGCGGATTCGGGTTGGCGAAATCCGGGATTAGGGTTATACTGCAGTCATCGCTATGCTAACGGGACGTCATCTATGCCGAGACGGATCCTTGAGCCGGCTTGCCGTTTACCTGGTCTGGTGGCTCCTCGCAGCCGGTCTCGGCCCTGGTGCGCCTCTCCTCGGCGGGGAGACGCAAAGCGCTTCACCGAACGGTTCCGGAACGGCGGTCCTGCTGGAAATGGAGGGGCCGATCGGCCCGGCGACCGACGACTACCTGGGGCGTTCGCTGAAGAAAGCGCGAGAAATGGGTGCCGAAGTAGTGATCGTGCGCATGGATACGCCGGGCGGATTGGATGCGTCGATGCGGACGATTATTCGCAAAATCCTCGATTCGCCCGTGCCGATTGCGGTTTTCGTCGCGCCTGAGGGCGCGCGAGCGACGAGTGCCGGGACGTACATACTGTACGCCTCCCACGTTGCCGCCATGACGCGAGGAACCCACCTCGGCGCCGCCACCCCCGTTCGCCTGGGCGGCGGCGGGAGTCCTCCTATGAATTTTGAACCCCAAGAGGATGAAGAAGAATCGGAGGAATCCGGACCCGATGCGATGGAGCGCAAAATGATCAGCGACGCCGTGGCGTACATCAAGGGCCTCGCCGAATTGCGCGGCCGGAACGCGGAATGGGCCGAGAAAGCTGTGCGTGAAGGAGTCAGCCTGACCTCATCCGAAGCCATCGAGATGAATGTCATTGATTTTCTCGTTCAGGACATCGACGCATTGCTGGAGGCAATGGACGGCTACAGCGTCGAAGTGCTCGGAGCGGAGCGGGCGCTGGCGACGAAGAACCTGACCGTCGAGGTGATCGAGCCCGACTGGCGTAACCGTTTGCTGGCTATCCTCACCAATCCCAACCTCGCGTTCATCCTGATGATGCTGGGGGTATACGGTTTAATTCTGGAATTCGCCAACCCCGGCGCCCTCGTTCCCGGTGTCACCGGGGCGATTTGCCTGATTCTCGCGCTTTTCGCCTTTCAGCTCCTGCCCGTGAACTATGCTGGTTTGGCCCTGATTTTTCTCGGGGTCGCACTCATGATCGCCGAAGCGTTCGCTCCCAGTTTCGGAGCCCTCGGGATCGGCGGGGTCATTGCGTTCATCTTCGGCGGGATCATTCTTATCGAGCCGAACGTTCCCGGATTCGAAATTTCGATGCCGGTGATACTCACCTTTGCCGCGTTGAGCGCGGTCGTTTTTGTATTCGTTCTCTCCATGGCCCTAAAGGCTTGGCGCCGCCCGGTTGTCAGCGGAACCGAAGCCCTCCTGGGCGCACTCGGGACCGCCATGGACAATTTCGATAACGAAGGACGAGTCAATGTGCAGGGAGAATCTTGGCGTGCACGGACGGATACGCCCGTGCGCAAGGGCCAAACTGTGCGGGTGTCCCGCGTCGACAACCTCTTGCTCACCGTTGTCCCCGAACCACAAACAGAACAGGAGAAAAAACCATGACCACGACGTATATTCTAGGAATCATCGCTCTGTTGCTTGTCATTCTGGCCGCTTCGGCGATCTACGTGCTCCGCGAGTACGAGCGCGGCGTTATATTTCAGCTTGGCCGTTTCTGGAAAGTCAAGGGACCGGGCCTGGTCATCGTCATACCGGTGATTCAGCAACTCGTTCGCGTGGATCTGCGTATTATCGTTATGGATGTGCCCAGCCAGGACGTGATTTCGCGTGACAATGTTTCGGTTAAGGTCAATGCCGTAATCTATTTCCGAGTCATCGATCCCCAGAAAGCGATCATCAACGTCGAGCACTATCTCGACGCCACAGGCCAGTTGGCACAGACAACTCTGCGCTCGGTTCTCGGCAAACATGAACTCGATGAAATGCTCGCCGAGCGAGACAAACTCAACGCCGATATTCAGGAGATCCTCGATGCCCAGACAGACGCCTGGGGAATCAAGGTTTCCAACGTCGAGATTAAACACGTCGACATAAACGAGTCGATGGTCCGTGCCATCGCGCAGCAAGCCGAAGCCGAACGAGCCCGGCGCGCCAAGGTCATCCACGCGGAAGGGGAACTTCAGGCATCCGAAAAACTCACCGAGGCCGCCGGAATCCTCGCGCGTAACGACCAGGCCATCAACCTGCGCTACATGCAAACTCTTAACAGCATCGCCGCCGAGAACAACTCGACCATCGTATTCCCGATGCCGATGGAATTGATTCGCGGGCTTTTCAACAAAACACAGGAGACGCACGAGAAGAAGAAATCCTGATTCGCCAGTCCGGATAGAAATGAGCGATAAAAAGAATAAAACCGAATACATCGATGCTGAGGGCTATGAAGCTGCAATCAAGCTGCTGCATACCTGCAAGACGTCCAATGGATTTGTCGCCTCGCCCCAAAAGCGCGCCAATTATGCCCGCATCTGGGGACGCGACAGCGCCATTACCGGCTTGTCCGCCCTGCTCAGCGACGACGAAGAACTGATCGAAGGACTCCGGCTGAGCCTTGTTACCCTGGCCCAGAATCAGGGTCCCCATGGGGAAATACCCAGCAACGTGGATCCGGGAACACAACGGATCAGCTATGGCGGGACTGCCGGCCGGGTCGATGCGAACCTGTGGTTTGTCATCGCCTGTGTTGAATACTGGCGACACACCGAGGATGATGCTTTTCTTGATAAAATGCTCGGGACATTGGAACAAATTAGATTCTTGCTCGGAGCCTGGGAATTTAACAATCGCGGGCTGCTTTACATTCCTCCGACCGGGGACTGGGCGGATGAGTACATGCAAAGCGGCTACGTGCTTTACGACCAGCTTCTTTATCTCCAAGCCCTGAGAGCATTCTGCACCATCCATCGCTTCCAGCATGAAGGTGACGATCATGCCCTGGATGAAAAAGTAGCCCGTCTGGAGCATTTGATTCAGGCGAACTACTGGTTTTCAAATTCCGATAAACCGCCCAGGGACGTATACCACAAAATTCTATTCGAAAAAGGGCGGAAAGCCGCCCCTCATTGCCACGGCGCCTATTGGATGCCCTTCTTCTCCCCCTTCGGCTACGGCTACCGATTCGACTCCCTTGCCAATTCCCTTGTCACACTGTTCCAGGTCGCCGCCGAGTCCAGGTCCAATGCCGTGGACGACTATATCACCGAACATATTGTTCCGGATGAAATCAAACTTCTCCCCGCCTTCAGTCCGGTCATCACCCCAAAAGACGAGGACTGGGAGCACCTTCAAACCACCTTTTCCCACTCATTTAAAAACGAGCCCTATGAATACCACAACGGCGGTCTTTGGCCAATGGTGACCGGCTTCTATGCCGCCAGCCTGGCCCAACGCAACAAGATGAAAGCGGCCAAAGCCTATTGCCGTGGGATTCACGAGGCGAACCGCAAAAGCGATGATAAAGAAAAGGAAAAAGGCTTTCCGGAATTTCTTCACGGAAAACGGTTCACCCCAGGCGGCACACAATCCATGGCATGGAGCGCCGCCGCCGCCATCCTCTCCGAACATTACATTGCCGGCAAACGACTCTTCAAAGATAATGGATCAAACTCCGGTACGTGATGCCAGGTCACTTATTAATGAAACCGAAATATGAGGAACATATATTTTGGATTTTCCATTGGCTCGCTTCGCGCGCAGTCGTTATGCTGGTGAACGGAAAAGGCGCTTTTCTCATTGTGCCCAAAGCACAGGACTTAAATTCAAAATCGCGACCGTCGGAATTATTCTGGAAGCCTTAATATTCACGAGGTACACGACATATACCCGCCCACAAAGGTGAACTTAGAATATTCGGGACCATAAGCCGGCTTACCACTTTCGAAGACCTACGCCTGTTAGTGGAGGATTCCATTAACGGGTGAGGAACGCAAGCAACCAGAATCAGGAAAAATCGTTGCTGATTCTGCGCAACCGGTCTAGATGATCCCGGATTTTTATCCGTTCCGGTTCACGAAACCGGTGAAAGGGTTCCGCCAAATAATCGTTGCAGATCCCCTCCAGAGCCAAAGCGCATTTGATTCCTTTTATGAAACTGGAACCATAACGCCCTTCGCTGTACAAGGTACCACTGATATCCATGACGACTTCGTGCAGACGCCCGACCGTATCTCGATCGCCCGCTAGCGCGGCCTGATAGAGGCCGACATAGAGGCGCGGGAACAGGTTCGCTCCACCGTTGACGCCTCCGTGCCCCCCAAGCATCACGGAATCCCCGAGCAGCTCTTCCGGACCCACCAGCAACGTAAAGTCCCTTTTGTCCTTGAACAGCGCCTGTAACCTGTGAAAATAGATCATGTTGCCGGAACTATCCTTGATGCCGATCACGCCCGGCAGCTCGGCCGCCCGGCGAACAATGGCTGGCTCGAAAATCAATTTCGTGTGACTCGGCATATTGTAAAGCAACACCGGCAGCGACAGGTGCGGCACAATATGCTCAATGTATTCCATCAGTTCGGGTTGACCTGCAGGAAAGTAATAAGGAGGCGCCAGCACCAACCCCTGAGCACCGGCATTAGCGGCGTGTTCCGCAAGGTTAATCGACTCTACGAAGGCCGTATCGGTAATACCAACCAGAACCGGCACACGACCGGAAACCTGTCGGCAAACACGATCAATTACTTCACGTCTCAGACGATAACTCAAGCTCGGAGCTTCACCGGTCGTTCCCAGCACGAATAGACCATGCACCCCTCCGTCAAGAACATGCTCAATCAAACGTTCGAGGCCGGCAACGTCCAGCTCGTCGGTCTGGTTCAGTGGAGTGACCAGTGGGGGTATAATTCCCCGCAACGGAATCGGTAATTTTGACTTTGTGCTCATCAACAACTTATTATTTTCTCGTTAATCCGTGTGCACCAAGTCCGCAAACATTTCCAAACCTTGAGGATTGAAGCGATAACACAGGCCGCTCAAGATCAGGCTACTCACGTTATCCCGCGCCTGGGTGGCGGCCAGGCACCCGGCGTGGTCAGCCTGGTCAGGCGTTCTTATGGACCCTCCCATACTGAAATCAGATCAAAGACAAACATGGACATATTTCCAAACCCACGCGGAATACGAATGGAAGCCGCAGCATTGTAATTGCCGAGTGAGACCATCTGACTGAACATGCTCACCGGGTTCCGCTTTCCTTTGATTCCAACAGCAAAATGGTGACGGAGTGCGGAGGAAGAACCAGATTCCAGAGCCCATTGCCTCCGGTCGTCAGATTGGGATGGGCGCCCCACACCGGATCGACATCGTCCGGCGACCTTCCTTTTAACAGGTAGGTATCCCGTAACGTAAATTCGACATTCGATTCAACAATGACATTCAGTCCTTCGCTTATTGGTGCCACGCCTTTATTTACAAGAAACACATTCAGCGAACCAGTCCTGGGATCGTGGCAGGCAAAGCCCTCAACCATCTCCGTTCCAGAATCACAGAAAACCATCTTTTCCAAGGCGAACTTCCCCCAAATTGCAACGGCCAGACCTGAGGGTTTGATTTGGTTCAAGGGGCCAAGCGCATACCAAAGGCTCTCCTCCGCTTCATCATCATCCATCCACCGGGTGTTCCAAAGCATTGCAGCAGTGACACTGGGGGTGCGGATCAGCCTTCCTAACGTATCGAACGTCACTACAGCATGTCCGATCGAATTTTCATCAGACCAGCCACCATCACTAAAATCTTTGGAATTTGTCTCGGTAACCACAACACGAATCCGGTCCCGGTGGGGTTCAGGAAGCGCACCAATTGCATCAATCGCCACCTCGACCTCACGAATCAGGTTGGTGTCAGGATTGTCAGAATAGAAATCATATCCTCCCCACTCCCATGCATTGTAAAGACTGAGAGAAACAAAATCCAGATAAGGCGCGGCTTCAGGCAAAAATTCCTTCCACCATTGATCCTGATTTCCGCTCGCGCCGATCTGGATCTCTGGATCGATATCTTTCATTGCTTGAGAGAACTCGGCCACAATTTCGACCATATCCCCGCCAGTTGAGGTTCCATGGTGCCAATTCTCATTTCCAATTTCCCAATAACGCACGCCATAACCCATAATTTCATTAGCATAGCGCACCCAGGCAACGGCCGCCTCCAGATATTCTTCTCTCGTTAGGCCTGTCCTCTCTTCCGAATCATAAGCTACAACCACAAAAGGTTCCGCTCCGGCCTTACGCACTCTTTTCATATAATGGTCGAAATCCATGCGCACCCCTTTTGGCGTAGCATACCACCCAACTCCTACCGGGTTCGGTGTCTCAAACGGCGGTTCCGCCCAAAGGTGCCAGTCCGATTTTTCCCCTCCGGGGAAACGCAGCCACTGAGCCCCCAATTTATCGATGGCTTCATCCAGCGTTCGGGAACCCTGAGGACGATTCGCGTCATGGTCACGGATATAGTTCAAATTAATCCCAACCACCCTATCAGCTCCCTCCCGCAAAACTTCATCGGGCCTAACGATTACCGAATCCAAACCGCCCGAATCAGTCCCCCACGCATCACAGACTAAACTACCCGAAGAAATAAAAGCCTCGGATACAGTATCGGCGTAGCATAGAATTTCCGCCCGCGAAACCAGGACGACCCCGCCAAGAACCAATAAAGCATTGAGGCGAATCCGAGGAATTGATTCTTTTCCCACATTTTTCATTCGCTTTTTCACCTCGCTCGTTCCTTTAAAAACCTAACCGTCAAATCCGGATGATCAGTAAACACACCGTCCGCTCCGGCCTGGAAAAAGACTTTTTCAAGCAGCTCTTCATAGCTGGCCACGTAACCGGGCAAATCGTCCGCCCGCATGGTGTATGGGTGCACAATCAAGCCGCGTTTCGATGCCTCCTTTACCAGAAAATGATTGTGAACAGGCGTTCCGTCAGAATCAAAAAGGCGTGCAACCGACGGGCCGATTCCATTCGCATATTCCAATATCCGGTCAAGCCCTTCCACCGTTACCATCTCGTCATAAACCTCGCCTTCCCCTCGGATCAGCTGCACGAGGGTTAATTCGCTTCCCATTCGCCGTAGCCGGATTAGACTCTCCGGCGAGAAGGATTGAACGATCACATTGTGTTTTGGTAATGTATAGCCATACTCCTCCAGAACGTCCATCAGGATGCGTTCAAATTCATATCCTTGCGCGATGTGCCAGGCTGCCGACTTGATCTCGGGATAAATGCCAACATCTCGGCCTGTGGATTCGTTCAGCCCCTGAACGAGTTCGATTACCTCTTTTAGGGTCGGAACGCGGAAATGAATAGCCTCGTGCCGATTCCGCCAACGCATGGGATATACCTGCTCTTCCGTCTCATGATTCACCCGTTCCTTTACCTTGAGTTGTTTGATTTCCGCCAATGTGAAGTCGATCGCGTAGAATTGCCCATTTGCCCGCGCGCGGTCCGGGAACCTTCTGGCGACGTCCGTGGTGCTTGACAGGGCAAGATCATGAAGGGCGATAGGCACACCATCTTTGGTTAGCACCAAATCCGGCTCCAGGTAATCCGCACCTTGCGCGTATGCGAATGCATACGCTTCCATCGTATGTTCGGGCAGATAGGCTGATGCTCCCCGATGGGCAATAATAATCTTATCTTCTTTGGAGGGTTCAGTGGAAAATGCGATACTCGCAATCAACCCAACCGAAAAGAGGATGATGAACCTCGCCCGGTTTCGGAACCACCTCCGATTCATGTTAAACGAACTCTGTCGTCCGTAAGAGTGAATTATATGTAACATAAACCTTTCCATATATCATCGGCACTCCGTAATTTCTCTCAACACTCCGGCAATCATCGTAGGTCGAGTTGGACGCGCAGCCGGAGAAAACGCTCTTTTGACAAACCAATCGGCTGCAAATCCCGGTAAGTAACGGTTGTGGTGCCGTCGTCATGAGGCTCCGCCATCAATTTCAAAGCATAATTCGGCCAATCGAGTAGATTGTCGGATGCCTCGACGTAATAGGTGACATCCCCGAGAGCATCCGGCCGCTGGAAACTCAGAGTCAGAAAATTCGACCCCATCACGTTTCGAACGCCCACCCCCGTCAATGGACGGTCGATCGGAGCATGCGGCGAAAGCCCCAGAGCATATTTCAGTGTATTCGAAATACCGTCGCCGGCAGGATCCGCATCGGGAGCAGCTGAGGCCGCGGTGGGATCGGAAAAGTTCGCGATCTTCCACGACTCAAAACTCGTCATGCCAACCCCGACGTCACCGGAATGCTCCGGCAAATTCTCAAAATGAAAATATTCCATCCGCCACTCCGCCCTCGAAATATTCTGTGCATTTTCGCTCTGAACAAATTTCACGGCATCCGCTACGACATACGATTCGACCCCTTCAGCCTCGATTTCAACAGACAACAACGTCGCATCGGGGAAATATTGGGAGGCGCCGGGCAGGTCGAAAGAATATTCCCCGAGGCTGACCCAGCGACCGCCCTGTGCTCTCTGATCCACCCGAATCAACGTCTTTCCCGCGGCATGGGAGATCGTATAAGGAACGGAATCATGGCGACCGCCCAGAGAATTCCACCAGCCGAATACTTCGTAAACACCACCGTCCGTTACCGGCAAATTATAACGTACCTTGCCCGACCCGCCCCGCTGCATGAAGAGGTAGTCACGTCCGTAACGCTCGTTGGACCGTGAACTCAGGCCCCACTCGCCCTCTATCTCGACGTACGTTTCATCGTTATTGTCGACCACTACTCCGCCAATCGGCCCTGCAGGTTTGGAGTATATACTAATCGGCCGGTTTCCAACGACCGAATCGTTCATCGGCGCACCCGTCCCGACATATTCCCCGTTCTGGTACAACCGAGCTTCACCGTCGCGCATCTCGACCGTCCAGACATGCCATTCATCGTCCATCGACATTTCTTTGATCAAACGTGCCTCATCTTGCGCGGCTAGGTCGTAAACGCCGTCATTCCTCAGAATAAAATGAAACTTCCGCGGTCCATAGTTGACGTTTACACCGAGTGTGTCTCCCGCATCCGCATACTGGTCCACCCGTGCCTTAAATTCAATCCGGTAATCGTGGGTGACAATCACATTCTCGCTATGCAGACCGTAGTACCCGGGATCGCCTGTTCGGAAATACAAACGACTATCGCCATCGGTCTCGATCAAACCTCCACCGGGCAAGTACTGATCATTCACCCGCCGCGGAGGTTCGGTTCGATGGAATTGAAGTTTGCCTGTTGGGCTGCCACTACTCACCCAACGGTCCAAATTGTCAAAGTTCTCGTTGATACGATAAATCTCATCGTAGTTGTCCAACTCGGCAACCTTCTCCCGCCAGCGCACGGTATCCAACGTTCGGGTCACACGGAAAATGCCCGTCCTGCCTGTCGGAGGTGCTCCCGCTCCGTGAGCCCGGTCTCCGCCGTAGATAAAGATATGCTGGACTCCGTTTTTCTCATCAATCACCGTCCCGGAGGGATGCATCCCTTCCCGGGGATTTTCCAATCTTGCCTTCTCGCCTTTACTTCTCAGCAGAACCCCTTCGAAACGCCAGTCCGCCTTTCCGGCAAAGAACGCTTCTGGTGCGATGCTCCAAAGATTCAGCGTCATATATCCTGCCTCATTGGCCGAGTTCAACCCGCTGTCCCGGTAGGGAAACCCGGCGTCGCGCTTGGTCGTCACCGCCTCAATCCGACCACTGACGGGATTGTAAACCGCATCCGAAGTGTCCATCTTGGACACGAACATATTGTTCGTCGTCCATTTCCATTCCAAATCCTCAAACTGGTCGGCACTCTCCATATTCGTCGGATAGGCCTGTCCGAAGGCGCTCCAATGAGCTCCATCGCCCGCGCCATGATCGGTGCGAAGAAACACGCCCAACCGTCCGTCCCAACCAAAAACGCCGGCACCGTCCGTATAAAAGCCCGGGAGAGAAAACCCGACCCGGCGCCAGGTTTGGCCTTCGTCTTCGGAAACCAAAAATACAAGGTCATTCCCCGGGTGCCCCCCGACAATCAGGCCAAATCGCGGATGCTCCACCATCCGCGCCGTTGTCCAGCTCGGTGTGTCCACACTGGCAAAGTGCTTCGTCCAGGTCTCCCCCTTATCTTCCGAGGTGATCACAGTGAGGGTATTGCTTTGCTCCTTGTTGATCGCCGTACCGACGATCTTTCCGCTTGCCAGAGTGGCAAATGTGAAAATCCACCCGTCGTTGATAAAGTTTGGCTCTTCCCATGTCCTTCCGCCGTCCAATGACCGGATCAATCCACTGGTTTGCGTGTCGTCCAACGGCCAGATCCGGAAATGCACAATCAGCGTGTCATCGGCAATCCCGGCGTGCGGCCACCCAAAGATATCGCCGGGCGCTTTGGTCCCAAGATCCCCTTCCGGTAACACGACCGCCCCGATTTCCTGCATGCCCCAACGCGTGAGAGCCTTCTGGCGCGACACTTCCGCCCCATCCAGGTTCAGGTAATCGATCGCCTCCTTCGGGGGCATTCCTCCCTGCGAGACGAAACGCACGGCTTCGGCGACGACGTAATCATTGAAACCATAGGCGTTCAGCGTGACCACGGCATCGCCCTCCTTGAAGCGGTACGTTCCCAATTTGACCCATCGCCCCCCTTGGCTGCCCTGATCGACCGCGACGGTATCGCTGCCGTCGGCGTGATTGATCGTGTACGGTACCGCACCATAACGTGACCCGCGCGTGTTCCACCAAGCATAGACATCATACACTCCCGTTTCAGGCAACTCGGCGGTGTAGCGTACCTCCCCGACTCCTCCAGGAGCCATGAAATAGTATTCCTCCCCATATTTTTCCTCCGACAGGTCGCTCGTTCCCCATCTGCCTTGCACCTCGACCGAAATGGTGATCCCCTCGATTACCATCACCTCCGGCTCGGGTTTAGGGATACGAGCATCCGCCATCTCAAGACCATCGAGGTCGGAAATCCTGACCCGTTGCAGCTCAACCGACTGCTTTCGCCCGCCATAACCGCCCGAATGGGCGATATACAAG
>JBJHCF010000033.1:0-58177 GCA_050506795.1 Opitutia bacterium | reverse complement strand
ACGGCTGTTCCCGGGAAGGGAACTCCGGCTAAAAGCACGGAGCTACGGGGGAGTACGAAACTCGTAGCGCCCTGCTTCAGCGGGCGTTCTGTGCGGTGTGCGGACGGCTGTTCCCGGGAAGGGAACTCCGGCTAAAGCACGGAGCTACGTAAGAGGGCCATGCTTCAGCCAGCCCACGGAATCCACAGCAAACAGCGAGGCGCCAAAAAAATCGAGAATCCTGTATTGTAATTAAGATTACAATTGACGTGTTAGACCGAATACACCTTCGCTTCAGACTCCCAAAAAATAACACTAATCGAATATCCGTAACCGCCTTAACTCCTGCGGT
Organism: Opitutia bacterium; assembly: GCA_050506795.1. GTDB lineage: Bacteria > Verrucomicrobiota > Verrucomicrobiia > Opitutales > T3Sed10-336 > SLOW01. The sequence continues at coordinate 57,846 of JBJHCF010000033.1, read as the reverse complement.
CGGATCGCCACCAATCGAAACCTATGAATCCATCCTGTCGTCTGCTTTGCACTGCTGCCGCCTGTTTTGTCGCGCTCTCTCTGAACGCAGTGGGAAGTGCCACAGGGCCGCTTCCCGCCGGACCGGAGCTTTCTCCCCTCTCATTTGAGCCCGGCGAAGGTTTTCGCCTAACGGCGGACGGTTTGCCGGGTACCTACGGTATCCAGTTTTCTGATAATCTCTCAGATTGGAGTTCTTTCGAAGAAATAAGCATCCTGGCCGCACCGGTCGAATTGCTTGATTCGGACAGCCTGAACGCACCGAAACGCTTTTACCGGGTGCACGAAGTGTCCGTATTCCCCAAATACCACACCCTGCTGAGTACCTGGGCGCTTCAGGCGGAACCGGGCGTATCCAGTTTTTCGATGGGCTTTACCCAACCCGACTCCCTTTTTCTCGACGTAGACGGCGGGCAGGTTGTCGTGTGGGGAAGCGCGGAAGCCTCATCCGCCACCGCGATACATTCGAACGGCACGGTCGAAGTGATCGGCAACCACGGAGCCGAGGCGGGTCGTTTTTCCACCTCGGCGACCTTCGCCAACGGGGGCCTGACCGTGCACGTGCCGGAGGATATTGACGGCGACGACACCTATTTCGCGTGGGATCTTCCCATGCTTCCCCTGGGCCAGGCCGAGGGTGATCTGGCCGGCATGCTTGCGGGAACGGCGTTGCGGCAGGCCGAATTCGACGGCGGGGCCCGCGCGGGCGTCGAATTCGTGCAGGCCTTCATGGCCCGAAAATCAGTCGATGCCGGGATCGCGGACCTCATCGGCGACTGGGGCATCGTGCGCCTGGAGATCGAGAGCGATACCGAGGAAAACCTGTACACCGTGCTCAGCGCCCCGGTGACGATCAGCGACGTCGACGGGGGCACGTTTTCGGTCCAGGGCACCGAAATCGAAACCGAAATGATTCACTTTTTCGACGGAAGCGACCCGGTACGCCGCTATTTCGAGCCGACCGAAATCGATTTCAGCTTCCCCATCCACGTGAGCCCGGAAGGGGAGGTGCTGGTCTCGATCGAGGGATTCGGCCGCCCGGGACAGGACTCCCAGAACCTGGCGGGCTTTATGTCGCCGGCGGGCGATTTCCTGGTCCTGGCCGAAGGCTGGCCGGAAATCCACCAGGCCCGCATCGGAGAGGTCCCGGAAGGCGCCGGCGACGGCTTCGCCGCGCACCAGTTGTTTCTTGGAGTGCGCCGTGATCTGAATCCCGATCTCGCCGGCAAGGAATACCGACTGGAGGGTCAGAGCTTCTGGGTCTCGCGGTGGGATTTCGAAATGCTTCCCTCCGGACCGGAAGGAATCGCGGGTGGCCTGATCTTCGATCAGAATGGCGAAGCCACCCTGACACTCGAAGATCTGATCGTCTTTCTTCCCTTCTACGACAGCGAACAGGGAGGCGTCATCGTGGAAACGGAAGATCCCGACGAAATCCCGCTCAGCTACTCGGTGGCCGCGGACGGACGCTTGAATTTCGATATGAGTTCCATCACCGATCCCGGCGACCAAGCCTTTTTTACCGGCTTCGTTCAGGAAGGCGGACGAGTGCTCATCCTCGGACTGGGTTTCGCCGGTGAAAACGACGAAGGCGGCGATCAGGGGCAGATCAGCATGTGGGTGGCCACCTGCGTGAACTGCGATTAATGTCCCGGGACCGCGGGCATCTTGCCCGCCCCGGCCATGCCGGAGCATGGCCCTCCAGGAAAAGAACCAAGGATTCCGGTCGCACCGAAGCCCTCAACGAGAGAGAAATCGTCTCACCCGGTCTCAACTCCGGTGACTTGAGTTTGAACACCTTCGGGTGTGCGGAGCCGTTGGCTTTCACGTAATGAACCCGAAAATCCGCCACGATGCGCTGGAGCCGGGGACCCGTGCCGACAAGATCGAACGACAAGGTCACCGAATCGCCCTCCTGCACGCTGCGCGGGAGAATCCGGACGTTGCGAACCTCTAACGCCGGCCTGGCGCCGAAGCCCAGCACCGCCAACGCGCCGGGATCTCCCTGCTTCACCAGCGAACGCAAGGCATGCCGCACAATCTTCCCCGCTCCAACAACTCCAACGTTTCGTAGTCCCGCAACACCTCGCGCAGAAAAGCTCGACGCCGAAACGCCGGAAAAACCGACGCAACCATGTCTGCAATCAAGGACGGCACCTCGCGACCGTATTGGTTTTTCAGTGGTTCAGCCATTCCTTTCCCTTCCATTTGATTTTCATGAACCGGCCCCCAACTCAACAGCGTTCATGTGATCGAAACGCACCGAAAGATTTCCCCGCCCACAGGTTGGTCGCGACCGTGAGGAGTCTGCAAACACTGGCTTTTGCATAAGAAAAAGCAAGGGTTGGTTATAATTTCACAAAAAAAGAAGATCCCTAAATCAGGCAAACCCCTATTATCCAAGCGAACCAAGGACATTATCCATGAATGCAACATCATCCCCTGAGTTAATGGAAATCGAACCGGAGGTCCGGAGAGGCATTGATGAATGCGTGGACCGGTGGAGGGACAAAGAGGGCAATCTTATAATGATTCTCCACGAAATCCAGAACCAGCATGGGTATGTCCCTCGCGAAGCCAGTTTGCTTTTGGCGGAGAAAACCGGGGTCCCCATGGCACGCATTTACGAGGTTATAACCTTCTATCATTACTTCCGCCTGGTTCCGCAGGGAAAACACAATGTTACGGTGTGCAATGGCACCGCCTGCTATTTGAAGGGAGCGGCACGTCTCCTCAGCACCTTTGAGCAAAAACTGAAGATAAAGGACGGGGAGACCTCGGAAGACCGCATGTTCCACCTCGAAACTGTTCGTTGTATCGGCTGCTGCGGGATGTCGCCTGCCCTGGTCATTGATAAAAACACCCTGGGCAAGATGATTCCCGAGAAAATCGAGAAAATCGTGGATGACATTCTAGCGAGCGAGCAAACCAATGAAAACTAAATCCTTCGAAGAGACGCTGGCATTTCTGAAATCAGGCGCTGAATCCAAGCCCGTTTCGCCGCAATGGATTCGGGTGGGACTCGATTCGGGAGGAATCGCCGCCGGGGCGGAATCGCTGATTGAGGTGCTACGCAAAGCATGCGGCGAAGCCGGATTGAACATTCCCGTTGAGCGAACCGGATCCTATGGATACGCTTTTATTGATCCCCTGGTGGAAGTGGGCGGGGACGAACAGCCGGCAACACTCTACGGGCAGGTGGATGAAGAACTGGCCGCGCGCATTGTCAAAGAGCACATTCAAAAAAACCGGCTTTTGGAGGACCACATCGTTGCGAGCCGCTCCAGGGGAACTTCTTTCGACCGGCCCCCGGAGGCGATTCTGGTTTTGGACACGTCCCAGGAAGACGGCGACAAAACCCGTTTTTTTCAGTCTTCGATCGTGGATGAACTCCGCAGCCGGGGCTGGGAGGACAAAGTGCAGGTCGTTCGGGCTCTCGATATGGGCCTTTATGACAAGGGAATGGTCGTGCAGTTGTTGCCTTCCAAAGTCACCTACACCCATGTTCTCAGTCGCGACATCGCCCGCATCGTGGAAGATTCCATCGGGAAGGGCAAAGTGGTGAAGGATCTGCTCTGCGACGAAAACGACCGCCAGGTCCGCATTGTCCTGAGAAACTGCGGCCTGATCGATCCGGAGAGCATTGAGGATGCCATCCGGGCGGGCGCCTATGAAGGCCTGGTCCGGGCCATCACCGATGGCAATCCCGACGACGTCATTGCAACAATGAAGACAAGCGGCCTGCGCGGACGAGGCGGTGCGGGGTTTCCAACCGGGGTGAAATGGGAATTGACGCGCAAACCACAAGCGGATGTCAAATACGTCATCTGCAACGCGGACGAGGGCGACCCCGGAGCCTTTATGGATCGTAGTATCCTGGAGGGCGATCCCCACGCCGTTCTGGAAGGACTAATCATTGCGGGATATGCCGTGGGGGCGAGCAAAGGTTTTTTTTATATTCGGGCGGAGTATCCGCTTGCGGTCAAAAGAGTTGAGCTGGCATTGGCGGATGCGCGCGAAAAAGGGCTTCTGGGAAAAAACATTCTGGGATCGGGGTGGGATTTCGACGCCGAAATTCGTTTGGGGGCCGGCGCTTTTGTCTGCGGCGAGGAAACGGCCCTCATCGCATCGATCGAAGGCAAGCGCGGCAGTCCCGAGCCCCGCCCCCCCTATCCTTCGGTGGAGGGACTGTGGAAGAAGCCCACCTGCATTAACAATGTGGAGACCCTGGCCGCGGTGCCCTGGATACTGGCCAGGGGCGGGGAAGCCTACGCCCGATACGGAACCGAAAAGTCCAAAGGTACCAAGGTTTTCGCCGTCACCGGAAAAGTGCGCAACCCGCAATTGGTAGAAGTCCCCATGGGCACCACGGTCCATGACATCGTTTTCGAAATCTGCGGGGGCGGGCAGGATGAGATACCCATCAAAGGGGTGCAAACCGGAGGGCCCTCGGGGGGCATCATCCCGGAAAGGCTTCTGGATACTCCGGTCACCTATGAAAACCTGCTGGAACTCGGTTCCATCATGGGTTCCGGCGGAATGCTGATTATGAATGAAAGCGACTGTATGGTGGATGTGTCCGCCTTCTATTTGCAATTCTGCGTGGACGAGTCCTGCGGAAAATGCGCGCCTTGCCGGGTCGGCGGATACCAGATGCTGCAGTTGCTTAATAAGATCAGGAAAGGGCGGGGCCGCACCGAAGACCTCACCCAGATTAACCGGATTTGCAAGTCCATGCAAACGGCTTCGCTATGCGGCCTGGGCCAGACCGCGCCGAACCCGATCCTGTCGACTTTGAAATACTTTAAAGAGGAATACCAGGACTACATTGAGGGCGGACCCGCCTACTCCCGCAAGCGGAAAAAAGGACTGGAAGAAGGGAAAAACCTGAAAGCGCTCGCCTGAACACGACCCAATACTTGCCATGATCAAACACAACACAGTAAAGGCAACCATCAACGGGATGGCCGTGGAGGTCCCATTCGGCACCTCCATCCTGGAAGCCGCCCGCAGCGTCCAGGTCAATATTCCGGTCCTTTGCAAGCACAAGGATTTGCTTCCCACGGCGGCCTGCGGCCTCTGTATTGTCAAGGTAAGCGGAAACCGGAAATTGCCCAGAGCCTGTGCCACCGCCCTGGAGGACGGCATGGAAATCACCACCCATGACACCGAGTTGACCGAGGTCCGCCGCACCACCCTGGAACTGATTCTGTCCAACCACCCCAACGCCTGCCTGACCTGCGGCCGAAACGGCAGTTGCGAATTGCAAACCATGGCGGGTGAGTTCGGAATCCGGCAGGACGATATTCCCCGCTATGTCCGCGATATGGAACCCGATTGTTCGACCGGTTCCATTGTCATGGATTTCACCAAATGCATCAAATGCGGCCGGTGTGTTCAGGTCTGCCAACAGATGCAAAACGTGTGGGCACTTTCCTTCCTGGACCGCGGGATCAACACCCGCATGGCTCCGGCCGGGGATATCAGCCTGAACGAATCTCCCTGCATCCGCTGCGGTCAATGCTCCGCCCACTGCCCCACCGGCGCCATCGTGGAAAACGACGAAACCGCCGCGGTGTGGGAAGAACTTCGGGATCCGAATAAGTATTGCACGGTTCAGATCGCCCCATCCGTCCGGGTGGCTCTGGGAGAGGAATTCGGGCATGCTCCGGGTACGGATGTAACCGGGAAGATCTACACCGCTCTCCGCAGGCTGGGCTTTAAAGCCGTGTTTGATACGAATTTCTCCGCCGACCTTACAATCATTGAAGAAGCCAGCGAATTTATCGAACGCTTCGCTCACGGCAACGGGGAACTCCCGCTCATTACCTCCTGTTGTCCGGCCTGGGTCGATTATATGGAGAAGCGGTTTAGCGATTTTGTCCCCAATTTCTCCACCGCCAAATCCCCGCAACAAATGTTGGGAGTATTGGCCAAAACCTATTTTGCGGAAAAATCCGGAATTGACCCGGCCTCCATTATCCAGGTGTCCATTATGCCGTGCACCGCCAAAAAATACGAATTGGAGCGGACCGAAGAAATGTATGCCTCGGGCTACAAGGACGTGGACATTTCCCTGACCACGCGCGAACTGGCGCGCATGATAAAACAATCCGGTGTTGATTTCAATCGGTTGCCGGACGGGGAAGCGGATTCCATTCTCGGCACCTATTCCGGGGCGGGTCTGATTTTCGGGAGCACCGGGGGCGTCATGGAAGCGGCCCTTCGCACGGCCTACTTCAAAGTGACGGGAAAGAACCTGGAAAAGGAAGCCATCAACCTGCATGCCGTCCGGGGTATGCAAGGAATCCGTGGAGCCGCGATTGACATCGAGGGCACGGAGGTGCGGGTGGCCGTGGCTCATGGACTCGCCAACGTGGAGACCTTGCTCAAGGAAGTCCGTCAGGCCCGCGACAGCGGTGACCCGATTCCCTATCACTTCATTGAAGTAATGGCTTGCCCGGGAGGCTGTATTGGAGGGGGCGGACAACCTTACGGAGTGTCCGACGAGGTTCGGCTCCAGCGTATCAAGGGCTTGTTTGACGGCGACCAAGCCATGGCTCTCCGGTTTTCCCACGAAAACCCGGATATCAAAAAGCTCTACGACGATTATCTGGGTGAGCCCCTGGGAGAAAAGGCGCACCGCCTCCTGCACGCGCATTACAAACCGCGTCCGGCCTATCAGCGCTGACCGACCGGGTGATTACGCGGGAATCGAATAAGGTTATCCTGGATTGCCCAATCGCCGCCGCTTGGCCTGAATGTCTATGCTCATTTTCCTTTCGGAAGGAAAAGTTTGAAGATAAGGTCCGAGCCCTTGTGCGGAATACGTTTTCTTCAATCGTTTTTTTATCCCTGGGGACGAGCTTGTTTTGTTCCCCGGCAGCCGGTGTTTCCGGCCCGGAGAGCGTTACCGACGATGGGGGCGTGTATGAACTGCCGGGTATTACCGTAACCACTCCCCGCGAAGGCCCTCCCACCGAACTTTCCAGCAGAACCCTGGTCACGCCGGTGGAAGCACCGCGGGCGGGCGCCGGGTTGCGGGAAACGTTGCAACACATCCCCGGGCTTATCCTGCAGGATAGTTTCGGCGGGTTTGACCCCCCTCGTTTAACCGTGCGGGGATCGGGCATCCAAAGCGCTCCCGTCAGTCGTGGGGTGCAACTTTCTCTCAACGGATTCCCCCTCAATTTTGCGGACGGTTCTTTCAACCTGGCCCTGATCGAAAGCGGTTGGCTGGAATACGCCGCGCTCACCCCCGGGCCGAGTGCGGGGGTTCCTTCGCTTGGAGGTTCCCTTGCGCTGTGGAGCCAGGGCGGCCTGTTTTCAGAGAGACGTTCGGTGGAGGCGGGGTACGGCAGCAACCGGAGCTTCTCCTTCTCCACCCAGGCGGGTTTCCACGGCGAATCCACGGATTCGGTTTTTGAGGGCGCGATTACCGGGACCGATGGCTGGCGGAGACTTTCCGAACAGCGGCGGGAGAGCGTTCTTTTTGCCTCCCGGACCCCCATGGGCGAAAGGACGGAGGCCGTGTTTCAGTTTTTCGGGTCCAGACCCCGCTTTGATGTCCCGGGACCTCTTTCCAAATCCGAAGCGCTGAACAACCCCACGAGCAACTTCGCCCGTGTGGAAATGGATCGTCCGCGCAGAGAAACGGAATATGGCCAATTGGGAGGCAGACTGACCACCGGCGGTTCCGAAGGTCAGTTCTCCATGGGAGTCACCGGGGCGTACCACCGGGATGATTTTTTTCAACTGCTGCCCAATGGCATCAGCACCACCCGGGCCTGGGAAGGCGCGCTTTTCGCCGATATCGACCGGACCTGGGACGGAGGTGTCCTGCCGCAGGAAACGAGAGCCGGTCTGCTGCTGCAAGGCGGTCGTGGGGAGGCCAGGCGTTATCAAACGGTTGGCGGAGAAAAGGGAGCTCTTATCGGCGACAACCCGCTACGGCCGGTGACGTTGACCCTGGGGCTGGATCACAGGCTCTCTCCGGCCGAAACCCAAACCTTTGAGGCTGGGGCCTCGGTCCTGACCGCCCGCAGGAAAATCAAGTCGGGTGCGATTCAGGATGAGAGCGCCGTGAATCTCTCCGATGCAAAAGTGGCGCCACGTCTTTCCTGGGAGTGGGCGCCCCTCGATGGATACGCCCTAACCCTTCTGTGGGCCCGTTCCTACGAACCCCCCACCTTCAATGACATTCTCATTACCCAGTCACCTCCGCCGCCGGGCGGAGTGGAAAGCATCGGGTTGCAATGGCAAAGGGCGGATTCTCACGAAGTTCGTTTGCGCGGAAGAACCGGTCCCGTCTCCTGGACGTCCGGAGTCTATTACGCCCGTTGGAAGAGGGAGTTTCTCCTTCTGCAGGACAACGAAGGAAACATTGGCACCGTGAACGCGGATCGCACTCTGCACATGGGCTGGGAATCCTCCCTCAACTGGATGCTGATGGAGGCCCCCGATTACCAAGTGCGCCTTTGGGCCAACTATGAACTCAGCGACATCCGTTTTGACGACGATCCCAATTACGGAAAGAACCGGCTCGGGGGGATTCCGCCGCACGCCGGTTCGGTGGGGCTACGCTCCGACCTTCCCGGAGGGTGGTTTGTCTCCCCCGGTCTTTTCTGGCAGGCCGGAAGAACCTATGCCGACCATGCCAACACCTTGCATTCCGGCGGTTTCGGAGTTTGGTCCCTCGACTTGGGACGGGCTCATCCCTCGGGTTGGGAAGCCAGCCTCCGCCTGACCAACCTTTTTGACCGGAATTATATCGCCAGCACGGCGGGGATTCTGGAAGAAGCGGCGGGCCCGGATGTGCCAATATTCCTGCCCGGCGCGGGCCGACGGGTCGAAGCCGGTTTGCGGTATAATTGGTAGGGCACGATGCACGCCGCTCTCCTCACCGCCTTTCTTTTCGCCCTGACCGGGATTTGTGCCAACCAATCCTCCAGATTGCTCGGCGCGGGCCGGGCCAACACCTGGCGGCTGGTAATCGCCCTGGCACTCCTGGCGTCCTGGGCGCACCTTTTTGGCAAAGGGTTGGGTGCGGAAACCAGCCTATGGTTTTTCCTTGCCGGGGGCGTTGGATTCGGCCTTGGAGGCTGGTGCATGTTCCAGGCTCTCCGCCGGGTGGGCTCCACTCTCAGTCTGCTGATCGTGGAATGCGGGGCCGCGGTTTTCGCCGCCGGCATTGGTTGGATCGCATTGGGAGCCGCCTTGCGCTGGGAGCAAATGCTTTTTGCCGGTCTCATCCTCTGCGGAGTCATCATCGGCATGACCCCCGGTCCCATTCCGAATCTGAAACGGACCCATGTCCTGGCCGGGTGCGGCCTTGCCCTCGCCGCCTCCCTCTTTCAGGCAATCAGTTTCAACATTTCCCGGCATGCCTTCAACCTGCTCCGGGATGCGGAGGAATCGATCGCGTTTTCCAGCGCCGCCTACCAACGGTTGATCGGGGGCCTGCTGGTGGCCGGCCTGATCTACGGACTCACCGCGCTTTGGTCCCGCCGCCATTCAATATCGCCCCCGACGCGACATGTTTCGCCTTTTCCCGCTCCCGTCTGGGTGTTTTTCAACGCTCTCTTTGGTCCCGTGCTCGGGGTGACCTGCATGCTATGGGCCATCAGTTTGGTGGAAAACCCCGGATTAGTGCAATCCGTAGCGGCCACCGCCACCCTGCTCACCGTTCCATTCGCCTACGCCCTGGAAAAGGCCCGCCCGGGTTGGACCTACTATCTCGGATGCCTCATCGCGTTGATCGGAACCACCGGTCTGATCCTGCTACGACATGGGTGATTCCAAGCTCCAAAAAGGCGGGAGGGGATAAGTCGGGCTGCGGCGGAAGACTGTTCCGAATCCAATGGATTCCGAAACTCCGGCAAGAGTTGGAGCCACCGGTGGCATAATTGTAAATTGCTCATGGCGAAAACATATTCGTCTCGCTTCATAATAGGCTCTAATCAGAAGACGGAGATATCATGCTATGTAACCTGACCAACAATTAAATCCTCGAGAAACGCATGCACTATGGATTAGTATTCCCGAAGGGAAAAACTTTATGAATGATCGATCCGTACGGTGTCTGCGGTCTCGTGAATTCCTTTTTGTGCCCCGTATTTCGATCAACACCCCAATTCACTCCAGCCGACCTGCTGCGCGAACGCGCTTTTTAAAGGCTCTGGCCCTCGGCCTGGGCGTCGTCATTGCATCGGCAATCCCCGGATTGTCCGCACAATCCACTCCCGAGTTCCGCGTCGAAACCATCCGGATCGTTCCGGACGGCCCGATCGAATTTACTTTTCGCGACCGTGGAACCGGGGCGACTGTTTACTTCGTCCAATACTCTCCGGACCTTGGGGTTACGGCTCCCTGGGCCCATGACACCAGCGCGGTGATCATTCCCCTGGGTCAGGGCGAACACCGGGTGGTCATTGCTCACCCGACCGGTCCACGAGGGTTTTACCGTGTCGTAGGGATCGGCCCCTCCGGCGACGTCGTCGCCGAGTTCGCCACCACCGCCTTTCACATCTCCGAGGGCGAAACGGTCTCACCGACCATCACCTTCAGCGCTCCGTTTACCGGCACGCTCCGTTACACGATCAGCGGCACAGCGACACCGTACGATTACGGGACGTTGACCGGTCAAATCGAGGTCTTCAACAGCACCACGGCGACCCTTCCGATCACGTTGGCCGAGAACGAGACGATCGACCCGCACCGGGTTCTCATCCTGACCCTGGAAGCCGATTCGGGCGCGCGGCCCGGACTGAGCTCGCAGGTGGTGATCACCATTGAGGACCGGGACGCCCGCTGGGAGGGCACCTTTTCCACCGGCCGGACCGCTCTTCCGTTCTCGCTGGAAATCATCCGCGCGGGATCCGTCACGAACGGGCACCTGGTGGGCGGTTCGTCTCACTTTTTCCCCGAGGGGCCATTTCCCGCCACGATCACAATCGATACCGCCACCGCTTTCGCGGCCGCCATGGGCGGGATTCCGCTGCCGGCGGACTCCACCCTGCTGGACCTCCCCGCCTTGCTGTCCCTCTCGCTTGCCGCCGTTCAGGGAGAAGACGGTCACGAGGTGGGAGAACACTTCATCGCTGGCGACGCCACCTTCGTCACGACCTATTCCGGCCATCCTCACCTAACCACCACGAACACGGGGACGTTCCTGATGCAACGGGTGCCGCCGCCGCCTTCCGAACGGGAAGTTGAGCTCAACACCATACCTTAAGCGCACCGCCGATTCATCCTCTTCACCGGTAAAGAATCCTGCGTCATGAAAGCATTTTCGTTCATCCCCGGCACCCTCGCCGCACTCCTCCTCGGCACGGTCCTTTCGCCGGCCGGCGGGGTCGAACTGCCCTTTCCCGCCGAGCTTTTTGAAGCTGGCATCGCGCAGCCGTTGCCCAATTCAATGCCGACAGGAACCGATTGGTATCCCGGTCACGTTGCCCTTTGGGGCGATACGGCCGTGGCTACAGCCACGAACCGGGCCGACCTGTTCCGCCGAACCGAGCACGGATGGCGTTATCAGGGAACGCTCACACCTCCATCGCATTCTTCGGACTTGAACACCCCTTTGACCGTTGCCTTCGAAGGCGACACCCTGGTGCTGGGAGGGCGACTCAGCGTTAGACCCGGTTATATCAATATGAATAAAGGTGCGGCCTACGTCTTTGAGCGCAACGGCGCTCCCGGCCGCAATGCGTGGAACGTGACCGACGTGGGCGACTACTGGAACGGGATCAACTACTCCGTCGATATCACAGAACAAGAGCACTTGGACGCGCGGACGTATGGCTGGCGTTACCAACTGGTCGCACGCTTCGTTTATCGCCCCGCGACGATGTCGCTGTCACCGGCGATGGTGTTTCGCTATGACGACGGAGTAAAACGTTACGCGGTTTTTCTGGACATCAATTATGACGGGGACCTGTTGGCGACCCTGCCGGGCGCCTCTCCCGAATCGTATGTCCTCACGACAGGCAGAATTGGCGCGACGGATTACCACACCCACGAGATGAGCTTCGATCCCGATTCGGAAGAGGTCACCTACCGTTTCAACGGAAATGAGGTCCATACATGGTCCGGCGACCTCCTGGAGTTGGGGGGTGCATTCTATGAGGGTATCGTCTGGGGATCGGATGTATATTCGGGTGAGGGCAGCCTGAATGTCCATACGGTGCTCTTCGAGACCTCTGCCGGAGAGGTGCTTGCCGCCTACAATGCGGGGACAGCCGGAGATCCCGCCGTGGCGCCCGATCCGGTCATGCAGGGGTGGACGCTGAATGGAAATCCGGGATTCGGTAAGGCGGTCGGTCCGCAGTCGCCGGACCCCGGCGAGGAGTGGAAGCTGCAGGCGACCCTGACCGGGGAGGCACAGTATAATCCATCCCAACCCCACGGCCCCTACGACCTGTTCGGATCCAGTCTGGCGATCAGCGGTGATACTATAGTGGTCGGGGCTCCCTGGGAACAAACTGCAGGGAAAACGTATGCCGGGGCCGCTTACGTGTTCGAACGAGATGGAGATCAATGGGGCCGGCAGCGACTGGTTCCCAGCATCGTGGTGGAAAGGGATCATTTCGGCCAGGCCGTGGATATCGACGGCGATACGATCGTCGTTGGCGCGCCTCACTCTCCGCTTCCCTGGAGCACCCATCCCGGGCGAGCTTTTATCTTTGAGCGGAATGGCACGAACTGGCAACAGAAGGCTCTGTTAGAGGCCGTCGACGGCTTGAGACAGGAGCTTTTCGGCACCGAAGTATCCCTGCATGGCAACCGGGCGGCGGTCAGTGCTCCGTCTGCAAGGATCGGTGATAGCCTACAAGCTGGAGCCGTTTATATCCTTGAGCGAAATCCCATAACGTGGGACTGGTCGCAATCCGCAAAACTCACGGCCAATCCCGTGGTCAGCAATGGTTACTTCGGGACCAGCCTCTCCCTTCACGAGAAGCGGCTAATCGCGAGTGCCCAATCCCCTCACGCCTATTACTCCTTTCTGCACGTTGGTGATGCGGGATGGCAGCAGGTCTACGCCAATATTGATCCCCACCATCCCCGCTACCATTCCATCAGCGTGGCTTTTGCCCCGGACGGAACGGGATTTATTGCCGGAGTCATGGAGCCTTCGGGAGGGCAAGGGGCCGCCTATGTCCACGAAGGGCTCGATTACGGCAACATCCCCGCTCTCGTCGCCTACACCCGCAAGCTGCTCTATTATCCGGATGCCGTGAACGCGGCCATACCCAACTTCGACCAGAACAAGACGGCCTTTCGCTTCAAACACCTGCTCTACGGTGAGGAAGCCGATGGAAGAATCCGCGCCAGACACGAGGAAATGGACGGTTATTACGGTGAGGCCGAGCGGAATCTGGCGCTCGCCGTCGAGGCCGAACTGCGCAAGGGACTCGCTATCCATCCGGACGATCCGACACTCGGCAACCTGCTCCTCGACATCTATTACAACCGCACGCAGGCCGAAATGATTCTGGCGCGCAAAGCGATGCAGGACGCGGAGCACGCGAGGGTGTTCGCCCCGCGCCCTCCCGGCGGTTTTGTCATCGATCTGGAAATTCCCGTTTATCGCGACCTGCTGGAACGGCGCGCGGAGGCGTTGCGGGGTTATTTCTCGCTCCTGACCAACGATCCCGGGGATTCCGGCGATCCCCCTCCGGGGTACCGCATCTTCCGCGATCTCGTCCCGACCCGCGGCCTGGCGGCCGCCACTTACATTGATAAGGACACCGACGAGGCCGTGCCGGTGATCGAAGACGCGCAGTTGTTTGACGGATACAAGGACCTTACCCTTCTTTTCAGCCTGCTTCGCGACTACGGACGCACGGCCCGCACGCTCGGGTGGCTGCTCGCGGCGCGCAAGGGCACGGATGACATCGAAGAACTGGAGCAACTTATCGCCCGCAGTGAACGCTCTGTTTTCCTCCAGGGAAACCTCCTGCTGGAAATCTTTCCGGATTTGGAAGAAGCCGACCCCGCCTCCGGGCTCGCGGACGCCATCCAGGGATGGACCAGCAGCCTGGCCGCCCTGGCCGACCTGAGGCAGGTAATGGCGGGCGAGGACAACATTCTCGGCTTTGCGCCGGATTTCCTCGTGTTGATCCCCAATCTCGAGAGCGCGTTTCCCAACTCGTTCGATGAATTCAAAGACCGGTTTGCCCCGAATAAACCGGGTTCACCCTTGGGACGCGCGCTGAACAAGCTCGAGGACTCCCGGGCGAAGCACGCCGACTTTCGCGGCTTCGAGGATCAATACGCGCACCAGATCTCCCTGACAACAACCGCGTATCGAGACCGCCTTTTCGAGATCGTCGGCGCGCGCCCCGGGGATCTCAAATATTCGGATGATCCGACAACCAATCCGGGCAGCGAGCTGTATCAACAGGCTCAAAGCATCCAAATGGCACGGCTGAAAATTGTACGAAATCAAGTCGAGATCGACACTCTCGACGAAGCGGTCCGGATCGAAATCGGCCGTGCGGAGGATGTTTCCAAGGTGGTCATCGAATACGGCGACAAACAAGCCCGGCTGACGGAGGTGATCGGCCACATCAAGGCGGCCCAGGCCGTCAGCACGGCGCTGTCCAATTCGATGGGAGGAGGGGCCGCGTCGTTCATCGGCGGCGTGGGTGTCGCCGCCCTGCAGGGCGGCTCCGAGGTGCGGATGGGTCAGCTGCAGGCACAGAAGGAAAGACTCGCTGCCGAAGAGCAGGCAACTGTCCGGAATATCGACAGCGCGGCGCGGGTGAAAACGCTCATGCTGGAAATGCGTTTCCTCGCGGTTGATTCCATGACCGCCGCCCTGGTCCTGCGGCAGGAGGCGGGGAGAATGACCGCCCTGTACCGGGAGAAGGCGGAGTTGGAGGCGCGAATCGCAGAAGCCAGGATTGGTCTCGCCTCGCGCTACTTCGCCGATCCCGCCCACCGCCTGTGGGCCGAAGCGAGCCTCGTCGAAGCCAATTTGCATTTCGCCAATGCGCAGCGCTGGCTTTTTTTCATGATGCGCGCTTTCGAATACAAGTGGAACCAGCCGTTCTCCGGTGTGGTTTACCCTGATCCCGCAGGCCGGACGTGGTCCGCCGCCACTCTTTTCCGGCTGAGAAACGCCGACGAGTTGACGGACTTTTACCACGCGATGGTCGAAGAAGATCAACGCCTGACCCTGAACCGCATTCCGGCCAAATACTGGGACTGGTTCAGCATGCGCCGCGATTTCATGGGATTAAGGGACGGCGTGCAATACGTCTGCCCGGAAACCGGTGAAAGCCTTGACGCGATCGGCATGTTCCGCGCGATTCTCGAAAAGAAGAAGGTCCATTTGCAAGACAGCGTGGAAATCGAACTGGAGTTCAACACGGTCCGCCAGATTCCGGGAGGATCCTTTTTCCTGGGTCCGACATTCGACAGTGCCGGCAACGTGCATCGCCCCGGCCTGTACCTTGACAAAATCGATTGGTTGGGAATCCGGTTGCGCGGCGATCATACCACGGACCGTGCCCTGCAAACGGGCAGGCTCACCGGCAGCCTGACCTACGGCGGCACGAGTTTCATCCGGAATGGCAGAGTCGGTCAGCGCGACCCGGGCCGCCCCGATCGTTTCCTGAACGAGATGACCGCCTACAGCACAAGGTACTGGTTCTACGATCAGGGCTGGGTATTCCGCGACGCCTACAAAGATAACGCCGTGCAGATGCAATTCACGAATGATCCACAAGGCGATTCCGGGCCTCCATCAGTATTCCAGAACCGGAAGTTCATTGAGCGCAGTGTCGCCACCACCGGCTGGATCCTGACCATACCGCTCAAGCAGGGGGCGGACGACCTCCTGCGCCTGGAAGAACTGGATGACATCGAAATCTATTTCTACCATTACGCCCTCGACCGACATCATTAACCCCCAATGTAGGACGCGGGACGATTCAATCGATCCCGGGAAGCCGCTCTTGCCTACGACCGTTTTTTTGATTCTATGACGGACTATGGCATTCTTGGTCCAAGCATTCGACGATTCCGATGAGAACGCGCTGGAGCGGCGCATGGCTGCGCGGGAAGCGCACCTCGAAGCGGCCCGAAAGGCGAAAGGCGACGGACGACTGGTTACCGCCGGGGCCATCCTGGACGAATCCGGGAAGATGATCGGCTCAATGCTCCTTTTCGATCTTAACAGTCCAGAGGAAGTCGAAGAAGTCCTCAAGGCGGATCCCTACACCCAACAGGGAGTCTGGGTGCGTTGGTCAATCACGCCGATCCGCCTCGCTCCGTTGTAGCGTGTTAAGCGTCGGACGAGGCACGGGAATTTAATCCAAAATCATACGCTTCCCGGCTCCCGGCCGCCTTCGTGAGCCAGGAGGTGCCGTTTGCGCCAAAGGCCGCCGCCGTAGCCGGTGAGGCGGCCGTCGGCGCCGACGATGCGGTGGCAGGGAAGGACGATAGCGAGCCGGTTCTCGCCCACCGCCCGGGCGACGGCGCGAACCGCGGAGGCACGGCCGATACCGGCGGCCAACTGGCCGTACGTTTGCGTTTCGCCATAGGGCACCTTCAGCAAGGCCCGCCAAACCTGCTCCTGCAGGGGCGTTCCCGGATACCGCAAAGGGGTTCGGAAAGCCCGCAATTTGCCCGCGAAATAGGCGGCAATTTCAGCACGGATACGGCGAATGGGATCCGTTTCACCCGGAAAAAAAACCGTATTCAGTCGTTTCTCCAGCACCGCGAACTGCGTTTCCAGCATGCGCCGGTCCCAAAACTCGACCAGGTGTACGGCCTTTTCATCCCCGGCCAGCAGGATCGGCCCGAGCGGCGAGGACGCCTGCGCCACGTACAACACCGGGCGATTCCGATTCCGGGCCGGAGGTTCGCCGGTGGCGCGACGCAGGGCGTCGCAGAAAGCACTGACCGAGTCATAGTCCGCTTCCTGCGAGGATTCGATCACTGTGGCGCCTTCACGCATACGCGAAAACGCCCGGCCCAGCCGTCGAGCCCGCAGGTAGGCCAGAAAGGTCATCCCGTGACGCGCCTGGAACCAGCGACGCACCCGGGCGGGATCGATCCCGAACTCGCCGATCTCGGTCGACGTCCAACGCCGCCCGGGATCCGCCTCCACCGCGTCGAGCAGAGGCCGCAACCAATCGGGCGTCGCCTCCGGGGCATCGAGCGGGCGGCACCGTTGGCAGGGCCGGTACCCCGCCGCCAGGGCGTCGCCGGGGCGAGGGAAAAATTCCACATTCTCCCGCAGCGGCTTGCGTGCGGGGCAGGTCGGCCGGCAGAAAATCCCGGTGGTGCGCACCCCCGCCACAAACAGCCCCTCGAAGGACGCGTCGCGTTCCGCGAACGCGCGGTACATCAGATCCTCATCCGGGAGCAAAGTGGTTTGTTGCATGGAACGACGTTAGCACAAACGCTCCCGTCGCCGCCACCGGTTTTGCGACAGGGAATTCGCCCGGCGCGGGGTTCCCCTTGCCTGGCCTCGGAATAAGGCTACACTGACAATTCTCGATCATGACGCCGCGAAAGCCTCAAGGGGAAGGCCCCCGAAAATCCGATACCGCCGGGAAGAAGAAAAGGAAGAAGTCACACGCCGCGGATAATCGCGAAGCCCCGGTCCGGGAAGCGATCGAAGCGGCCGCTTTGCTGGAGCCTCGGTTTTCGGTGTCCGACCTCGTTTATCTGGGGATCGAACCCGAAGTTCTCGATCACTGTTTCTCCACCGGCGTATTCATGGAAACGGAACCCGGCATGGCCAAACTCGCCGGGATCGATGCGAGGCAAACGGTTAACGACACCTTGCCATGGGAGCAAAAACGGCGTCTCCATTTGCGGATCGCCGAAACCCTCCGCGGGATGGACGGACGGCTGACGGAGGCGGCCGCACACTACGCCGCCGCCCATGCCTATCCGGAAGCCCGAAGGGCCTGGATCGAATCGGCCGCGGCGGCCTGCGCGGAAAAGCGCTACCGGGAGGCGCTGGACTCCTTTGCCAAAGCACTGGAAATCTGGCCCGCCGGGGTCGATGACGACGAGAGGCAACGCGTCCTGCGGGAGGCCGCCCGCTGCGCCGCCAACCACGGGGAACACGGGCATGCCGAGCGAGCCTGGAAAGAACTGTTCCAGGGCGCCTTGGATCGCGGCGACCTCCCCGCGGCGATCGAAGGCTGCCATCACCTGGCCGACGTCGCACGGCGGCGCTGCGATCCGGTAGCAGTCCGCGAACACCTGACCGCGGCGGCCGGCCTGGCCGACCGGATGGGCGACCGCCGGGAAATCGCCCGCAACCGTTTCACCCTGGCCGCGTTTCTAACGGATCGACTTCGTCTGCACGGCGCCCTGAAAGAGATCGAAGCCGCCGAACACGCCGCGGTCCGGTGCGGGGATCCGGAACTGCATTCCGAAATTCTCGGCTTCCACGGACTGGTCCTGGCCATGCTCGGGCGTTCCGCCGAGGCTGGAAAAATGGTCGACGCCTCGCTGCACCTGGCCCTGGAGCACAACAAAATCGAAGCGGTAGCGATCGCCTACCGGCGGCTGGCCAACCTCCGTGAATACGCGGCGGATTATCAAGGGGAACGCGATGCCCAGTTGAGTGCCATCTCCTTTTGCCGGGAGAAAAAACTGACGCCGGGCATCCAAACCTGCCTGGGTTGCCTGAGTTACGCGTTTTTCCGGACCGGCCAGTGGAAACGTTCCCTGGACACCGCGAAAGAAGTTTTGAGTTCCGCCGAATCGGACCCGGCCAGTCGCGCCACCGCTCTGCTGGTGCGGCTGTTGATCGCCACCTTTCGCGGCGAACGCCGCAAAGCGGAGGCACTCCTGGATGACACCCTCATGGCCGTTCGGCGAGAGAACCTGGTCGGACTGGAGTTTTTCGCCAACTGGGCCCGGGCCGTCCTGGCCGAAGCCGCAGATCGGCCGGAGGATACCGCCGCAATTTACGCCGAGAACAGGATGTTGTGGGAGGAAACCGAGGACCTGCACGATGTCGTGCCGTCGTTGGTCAGCGCAAGCGCTTTCCACGCCGACCGGGGCGCGACCGCGGACCTGCGGGACTGTGTCGATGTCCTAAACCGGATCGCCTCCCGCAACGACACGGTCGAAACGCGCGCGGGCCGGGACGCCGCGCAGGCCGAAGCGGCGCGGATCGACGGGGACCTTTCCGGAGCAATCCGGCTCCTTAACCAGGCCACGGAGGCTTACAACCGCCTGGAAACCCCGGTGGAGCAGGCATTGGTCCGTCACCGCCTCGGCCTGGCCTTGGCAGCCAACGGCAACGCAGCCGAAGCCGTCAAATGCCGGAACGAAGCCGAATCGATCGCGAAGCGCCTGGGCATGCGGCTGGTCCTGGAAAAGCTGGAGAAGGAAACACCGGTGTCGGTCAACGATCGTTCGAAACCGGCGCCGGCGGCCGGGCTTACCAACCGGCAGTTGGAGGTGCTTCAACTGATGGCCCAGGGGCTTACCAACAAGGAGATCGCCGACCGGCTCTCCCTGAGCACCCGCACAGTGGAGATGCATGTCGCGCGCACCCTCGATCGCCTGCACTGCCGCACCCGCGCCCAGGCGGTGCACAAAGCGGCCGAACTCGGCATAGAGTAAAGCCTCCTCCGATTCCCCCCTTACCGTAATTCCCAACGGCGAATACCGTATTTTTGCGATCTATCGCGATCGTTGGCTCCCGGGATATACTGCGGTCGAAACCATCAAGCCGGGGGCATCTCCCGGCGCCAAAATCTAAAATCGGAGGAAACCCGCCATGTGTACGACCTGCCAGATAAATCCCGACCCGGAACAACTTAACGCTTGCGGCGAACGGTACGTCGAAATGCTCAATCAATCCGCCGCCGTGCTGATGATCTCCATCGGTTACCGAACCGGCCTGTTCGAAACGATGCGGTACCTGCCGCCGAGCCCGCCGGACGATATCGCGCGGGCCGCCGGGCTCGACGAACGCTACGTAAGGGAATGGTTGGGCGCCCTGGCTGTTGCCGGAGTTGTGACCTGTGACGATTCCGGCGCCAATTACCAACTCGACCCGAACTGGAGCCCCCTGCTGACCGATCAACCCGGCGCGGAAACCCTCGCCCACCTGGCGCAGTACGTTCCCATGCTCGCGCTGGTGGAGGACCGGATCATCGATTGTTTCCGCAATGGGGGAGGCGTGCCCTACAGCGCCTACCCGAGGTTTCACGAACTGATGGAGCAGGACAGCGGTCAAACCGTGGTCGCCGCCCTCGAGACGCACATCCTCCCCCTCGTTCCGGAGATCATCGCGTCGCTGAAAAAAGGCATCCGCGTGCTGGACGTCGGATGCGGCCGCGGACGCGCGCTGCACACCCTCGCCGCCGCGTATCCAAAAAGCAAATTCGTCGGCTACGATCTCGGGGCCGAAGCAATCGATTACGCGAGGGAGCAGGCAGGGAAAGCCGGGTTAAAAAACGTCACCTTCGAGGTCCGGGACCTGTCGGATTTTCATTTAACGGCGCCGGAAAACGAATTTGATTTCGTGACCGCTTTCGACGCCGTCCACGACCAGGCCCGACCCGATCACCTCCTCGCCGGCATTCGCCGGACTCTGCGGCCGGACGGCGTGTTTCTGATGCAGGACATCGGCGCCTCCAGCAATGTCGCCGACAATCGAAACCACCCTCTCGGGACCCTTCTCTACACCCTTTCCTGCATGCACTGCATGACGGTTTCCCTCTCCCAGGGCGGCCTCGGTGTCGGCGCCATGTGGGGAGAAGCCCAGGCGCGCGAATTCCTGGCCAAGGCCGGCTTCGCGCAGGTCGAACGCCACACCTGCGAACACGACATCCAGAACTATTATTACGTCGCCCGTTGCGGTGGAACTTCGGGTTGACAGGACATAATCCGGCCATTCGTCCCACCATTCGCTGCCTAAAGCGAGGCGCTACGGAGTCACGGTTCCAACAAGTAGCTCCATGCTTCTGAGCCGGAGTCCGGGCTCAGGTGAACGCCGCACGCAACGCACAACGCCGTTCCGCCGGCTGAAGCAGGGCGCTACGGTTTACGGCACCCCGTAGCTCCGTGCTTTCAGCCGGAGACTTCTTCGCCGGAACCATCGTCCGCACACCGCACAAACGCCCGCTAAAGCAGGGCGCTACGGTTTACGGCACCCCGTAGCTCCGTGCTTTCAGCCGGAGACTTCTTCGCCGGAACCATCGTCCGCACACCGCACAAACGCCCGCTAAAGCTGGGCGCTACGGTTTTCGGCACCCCGTAGCTCCGTGCTTTCAGCCGGAGACTTCTTCGCCGGAACAGTCGTCCGCACACCGCACAAACGCCCGCTAAAGCAGGGCGCTACGACGTCCCGCGGACCTGAGGGGACTTGACGACGAACGACATATTTCCGCATTGTCAACCGGATTCTTGACCCGTCGGCATAAACGAAAGGAGCTTGTAACCATGAAGAACAAAAAAATCATCGTCGCGACGGCGGCCGGGTTTGTCGGCGTCACTTCACTGCATGCCGCGTATCCGCTTTTTGTGGACGACGCCGCCCTCGTCGCTCCGGGGGAAACCGAATTGGTCGCGTATTACGAGGCGAGTTTCGGCTCCGACGAATATTTCCACGCGTTTCCGGTGGAAATCACGCATGGGTTTCACCCGCGCCTTGAAGGAATGTTCGGCACGGGATTCCAGGTTTTGGATCCGCGCGACAACGGCGGGACCGAACGCGGTTTGCTCGACACGATAATCGCGCTCAAAGCCCTGTTGATCGATCAGGGCGAACTGCCGTTCTCCCTGACGATCGAAGGCCTGGTGAGCCTGCCCACCGCCTCCGAATCCAGGGGCCTCGGCGACGGCTCCGTCGATGCCGGCGTCAATCTGGCCGCGACGCGCGAGTGGGAACGGATCGCATTAGACCTCAATGCAGGCTATCTTTTCGCCGAACATTTTCGCGGGCCACGAGACGACGGGGACGAGTGGTTTTTCGGGACGGCGGTGCGTCACGCGACCACCGATACGGTCGAAACCTTCCTGGAAACCTTCGCCGAGGTTACGGTCGGTTCGACGAGCGACACCATCGTCACCGCAAGAGCCGGCGCCAACTGGGAGTTTAGAGAAAATCTGTTCGCCGGCGGAGGCATCGGTCCCTCCTTCGGCAGCGACTCGCCCGATTTCGTGGTGACAGCGGGGATGATGTTTGTATTTTAGAAAAGCAAAGGGCCAGCGCGAATGTCGCTCGGTTAAGCAGTTGATCGTCTGAGAAACCGAATTGAGAACAAGATCGCACTTCGGCTTCCTGGAGGGCGGTGCTCCCGCGCCGCCGCCGTAGGGCGTGGCCCCGGTGGCAGCCGTTGCGAAGGAAACGGGTCACCACCTCGATCCGGAACGACGCCGGCCATGCGGGAGCATGGCCCTCCAGTGGAATCGCCGATACGATTCGATTAAGCCTATGTTGCTTCGATCTACGCCCTAAACCGAGTCCCATTCCTCCTTGCACTGATTCAGGGCGATTCGATTTCGGGTAATTCGTTTTCGAGGATATTTCTGAGATTGGGGTATTCGTCGGGAACGGAATCTCCGCCGTAATACCGTCGTGTGAACGTCGATGTGCCTTCGCCGGTCTCGTCTCTCCGTACCACGTTGACATAGTCTCGGACGCCGGCCTCATTTCCGCTGGATATTGTCAATACCCGCCGCATCGCTCAAAAGTTTTCGAAATCCCGTTCGAAATTCTGACCGGTCAGGCGAAAGAGTGACCGCATTCGCTCTTCGCCCATAATCGCTTCAAACTGATCGACCAGTTCGTCGTGAATCGCACTGCCGGCTTCCGTGAACAGTTCGGTGGCAACGACGAGTCTGCCTTCGTCATCGAGTAAGACTGGCGCTCGGGTTAAGGCGCTGGATCGATGTAGCTTAGGCTTCCAGCCTGAGTCGACACGCTGGAAGCGTGTTCATTCTGAAATCTTGCGCAAATCGCGCAAGATATTCTGGAGGGCCATGCTCCCGCAGGGCCGGGGTCGCCCCAAAAGCGGACGTGGCGATCACTCCCCTTCGCAACGGCGATCACGTCAGGCACACCTGCCGGCGGCGGCGCGGGAGCGCCGCCCTCCACGTAACTCCTGATTGCTACCGGACCGGCCGTGTCGGGTTTAACCGAGTAGTATTCGGATTAGTAATGATCGGGCGCGGCTTAAAGCCGTTTGTTACCACTTCCGCTCAGCGCCCTCGTTCCAACATTTCAAGGATGTGGGTTTCCGGATCGTCGGTCGGGGCAATACCAAATCCCCCCGAGGCCCGTCCTCGACGATAAACGGCCAAGGCTGACGATCCCATTCCGACGCTGAAATCCCCGAAATTGATTGTGAAATTGCCTCGCTCGCCGGTTTGGTTTTCCAGGTAGAGGTGGAAGTCGCCTGTGGGGACCTCAACAAGGATGTAGGGAACGGTACCCTCGACGGGAAACTTCTGCTTTTCATCCCGAAAATACCCCCGGAACGCCAGACCCTCCTCACCGTCGATTTCGATGGAAAACGTATCCAGCGGCAGAGTCGCCAAGTCCTCGCGCTCCAGGCCGAATTTCGCGAGTTCGTCGTCGGTCGGTTCGATCGCGAAGCGTTCGTAGTCCACCGGAAAGTCGTAATCGACGACCTTCATCCGATTCATCAGAACCTCCGGTCCGTGTTCGGGATGGGTGGTATCCCACACTTCGAAACGAACCGGGAAAAACGTCTTCGGATCTACGTAGAGCCGATTAAAGGATCCGCTTTCCCCGCCTCTTTCGCGCGGATAACGAATTTCGATCTCCAGGTTGCCGTCACGGTCCTTCCGGCCCGTCACCTCATGACTGATCACTCCCTTCCGTGTTTCTTCCTCCAACTTCACGAAACTGTCCTTCAAATCGAGATCTTGTTCCACGTAACGGCCGGCAAGGGTAAAAGTCCGTTCGCCACTTCGATGATCCACTACCAGCGACAACGGACCGTTGCGAATGACCTCCCTAAGCGGACTTTGGGAGTGAAACAAGGCCCGCCCGTTGCTGACCACGATGGTGCGCTCCTCGGCGACAAAGGGGTTGGCAGGATGGTAAGAGGTCTCTCCCCACCCTCCCCCGGCGAACTCCCTTCTGTGTCTCGGTCCGTGACGGAACTCATGGACAATCCGAATGCTGGATACCTGGTCGATGGCTGCCAAGCTTTTCTCAAAGCTGTAGGCGACCGGGCTCGGCCAGAAGAAGGCGGTCGCGATCCCCGCCAGCACCGCCGCCGAGGCGGCGAGGGAAAGCACGGCGGTGAAGGGATGGATCACCCGCCGCTTTTCGGGCTTGTGAGCGCTCGCCGCGGCGGGCAGGTCGATCTCCTCTTCGAGGCGTTCCCGCAAACCGGCGGGCGCCGGGGGGCGCGGTGCGTTTCGGAGCAGGTGTTCGATGCGTTCGTGTTCAGTCATGGTTTCCTCCTTTACTGATAGGCTGTGAGATCGTGTCGACGGAGCGGCGGATGTGTTCGAGCGCGCCGCGCAGCCGGTACTTCAAAGTGCTGGTGGGGATGCCCAGAACCTCCGCGGTTTCCCGCAGGGAGAGCTCCTGGTAATAGTGTAGATGGACCGCCTGCCGGGCGTCGTCCTCGAGCGTTTCGACCGCCCGGTAGACCCGCGTCGCCTCTTCGGATTGGGCGGTGTTTTCAAAAGGGGAAGGGGTGCCGGACGGTAGAGATTCCCACCAATAATCCCCCGGCGAGGTCGTCCGGTCCGGTTTCCGGAGCCCGTCGAGGTGGGTGCGGTAGGCGATGCTGTGAACCCAGGTGGAAAACGACGACGCCTCGCGGTAGCCGGGCAGCGACGCCCAAACCTTCCTAAAAACGAGCTGCGTGAGATCGGCGGCGTCGGCATCCGACCCGCAGAGGCGGCGCAGGTACCGGAAAACCGGTTCATAAAAATGCGCCAGCAGCCGGGAGGCGGCATTGCGGTCGCCGTTTCGCGCCGCCTGACAGAGTTTTCGGGTTTCTTGATTGTCCATGGGTTCGCTTATCTCATTAGACGTTGAAACCGGCCCGGGTGGACAACTTTTGTCGTGAGTTTTTCACCAGCGGTTGCACCCGCGATCAGGCGACGTGCCTGCCTGCCCGCGGAAATGGCGGGGGGAAAGGCGTGTTCGCTGCACCGCCAGGAGAACCACAGCAACCGCATCAATCGCCCCGGCGCGCAGGCCTTTTTTCTGCGCGTTGATCCGCATCGTTTGGCAAAGAATCTCCATTTCCGGTTTTCGATCTGAAATTCGTTGTCAAGCGGTCTTGAAAGGCCAAATTCAGAAGCCGGGTGTCGCGGCTCTTTCCGCTACGTTCTCGATTGACGCCCCTTCAGACATTTGCCATCTACAAAATTGGTTTTGGTACGGTTTGCTAACAAAAATCCTGGTCGTCTCATGACAAAAAAATCTCCCTTTCGCCTAAAAACATGCCTTGCCTTGAGTTGCGCTCTGGCAATCGCATCCTTCGGGATTCAGACCTCGCACGCCCAGTCCACTTGGACCGGCAACGAGGATCAGGATTGGAACAACGAGAATAATTGGTCCGACAATACGCTTCCTGCCGGCAACGAAGGTCAGGCGGGAAGCAATGTCATTGTCAACACCGACAGCGGTAATTTTCCAATGATTTCCGCTGATTCTCTGTTTATGCCGAACGACTTGATCATGGGCCAGGGTGCCGGTCAAAGCGGGCGCCTCGATCACACGGCGGGACAGCTCAACATGTTTCACTGGTCCTATTTGGGTGACGCGGGCACTGCCACCTACAACCTTGCCGACACCTCCGGCACCGGCGGCATCCACACGGGATTCGCTCAGGGCTCGGGTAGCTTCACTTCGCAGAATAACGGGCGGTTCCACGTCGGCACCAATACGGGCTCCGCAACGGTAAATATGAACACCACCGGCTCGTTCAACGTAGGAAACCTGTGGATCGCCAATGGTACCGGAAGCACCGGAATCTTCAACCTCGACAGCGGAACGGTTAATGTGTCCGGCGATCTCCGGTTGGGGAACAACGCCAACAACACCCAATCGGGTACGGGCGTATTCAATATTTCCGGGGCTAATTCAACGTTGAACATTGAAAACGACCTGCGCGTGTCCTGGGCAGGCAATAGCGATTCCGGCGGCACGATGACCATCGCGGACGGAAGCACGGTCAATGTCGCAACCACCACAAAACGATGGGTTATCGTGAATCAGTGGGACACCACACAAGGTAATTTGATCCTGAACGGCGGCACGTTGAACATGAACACCAACACCGACCTTCGCTTCAGCACGGGGAATGCAGCAAGCGTAGGGACGAGCGTCGTCACGTTGAACAGCGGAGCCATCACCTCCTACAGCGACAATCTTCAGACCCCCAATGGCGCCGGTGTGGTGGACATGAATCACGCCGGCGGCGCGGATGCCAACAATACGTTCAACCTGAACGGTGGTACGCTGACGATTCGCCGAGTCATTTCCAATAGCAACAACGGGACACGGACGTTCAACTTCAACGGCGGCATCCTGCAGGCTACTGGCGACGCGACCGGCCTTGGAAACGCTGCCTTCCTGCACCTCGGCAGCGGGGGCACTGCTCGAGTCAACGTTCGTGACGGCGGAGCCATCATCGATACCAACGGCTTCAATCTCCGTATCGCCCAGCCCCTGCAGCACAGCAATATCGACGGCGACGCGGCAACCGACGGCGGTCTGACCCTGCTGGGCGGCGGTACGCTCGAACTCGCCGGAGCGAATACCTATACCGGCCCCACCAACATCAACTCGGGAACGCTGATCCTTACCGGGTCGTTGGGCGACACCACGATTAATATCGCGGCGGGAGGCGCCTTCGGCGGGAGCGGCACATTCGGCGGCGATCTTCACTTCGGCGTCGGAACAAGCTTCTATTTCCACCCCGACTACACACTGGAGGTCGAGGGCGAGGTCACCTTTGACGATTTCGGCGTCGGGGACTTGATCGGGTTGGACAACACGGTGGCGCTGATGACCTACACTTTGATCGATGGAAATGTGAGCTTCGACAATATTTCGAACGTTGGCCCCGACAATGCCTTTGACCTGGGCAATGGCGTTAGCGCCTATTTCCAGGGCGGCAGCCTGGAACTGGTTGTCGTCCCCGAGCCCTCCACCTACGCGCTCATTTTCGGCGCGCTGGCGCTGGCCGGGGTTATGGTCCGGCGTCGCCTGCGGAAAGCTTAACCGTTCCGTCCGCAATTCGATTCTTCAAAAACCCGGAGCCTTACAGCTCCGGGTTTTTTGTGCGGCGCCCACCCCCCCGGCTTTTCGGGCTTCGGCGAGGATAGCGGTCGGCGTCTTCGGCGAAACCGTTTTCGCACAGAGCTGTCCTACGAGGCATGGACATCAGTTCTTTTGAGGACGACGCGAGCAGGGATGCCAGCGCTCCCAGGCGCAGGCGAATATCTCCCCGACATCGCGCCAAACCGAAGATTCTTGCCTGTACGGGCATACTGTGCCTTTATAAACCCTGCCTACCCCGCTCTTAAATCGCCCTGGCAACACCGAAACAACCGATCCTGATGTGGTACTCGATCAAACTGTGCGGAGTCTGGCTATTGGCCATTACACTTCTCAACGTGGCGGCCGGCGCTCATCCCGAACGCGCCACCATCGTAACCATCCGCGGGGAGACCTATGTCGACGCGCGGATTCTCCATGTCGGTCTCGACGACATCATCATCCGCCACGACGGCGGAGTCGAAAACCTCCGATACAACGCGCTGTCGCCGGAAACCCGGGCGCTGTTCGACTTCGATCCCGAAGCGGCCGAGGCGGAACGCGCTTCACGGCGCGAAGCCGAAGAGGCGCGCCGCAGGCAACAGGAGGAGGCGCGCCAGGCTCAGCCGGCGACGACCGAAGCGGACCGCCCCGCCGAGGATACTCCGCGGGATGGGGAGAGCGCGCGATCGACGGTCGCGGCCTGTGCTCCAGCGTGGGAGGACGGTCCGACCAACGTAAATCACAACGCCACCATCGGCCGGCGCCCCGAACGCCTGCCGGCCACCGGCACCCTTCAGGCCGTTTTCCTTTTCGTCGATTTTCCCGATGCCCCCGGCCCGGGATCCAGGCGCGCGTACCGGGACCTCATGCTCCCCAGAGGACCCGACATGCTTCATGATTTTTCCTACGGTCAACTGACCATCGACGTCACCGTAATCGACACCTGGATCCGGATGCCCCGTCGCTCCACCCAGTACAACTTCGAGCGGGGAATCTCTTTTCAGGATCACCGGGATTACCTTAGAGACGCGGTCACTGCCGCGGGGGACCGTGTCGACATCTCGGAGTTCGACATCGTTTACGTGATGCCGACCCGCAACGCCGACGCCATCACCTTTTCGCCCGCCTTTTCGCCTATCTCCCGAGACTACGGGATTGAAGTGGACGGCGGAATCGTCATGAACGCCGTCACCTTTGGACAGGATGCCTGGCTCGACGGTTGGGGACACAATGTGTTTGTCCACGAAACCGGTCACCTTCTCGATCTTCCCGACCTTTACGCCTACGAAGGCGCGACCCATCGGTTCGTGGGTGAATGGGACATCATGGGACAATTCGGGCGCGGACCTGAACTCCTGGCCTGGAATCGCTGGAAGCTCGGATGGATTGGCGACGACCAGGTGAGGTGCCTGAGCCAACCGGGAACAGGAACCGTCCGCCTCTCTCCGGTAACACGTCCGGACGGCGTGAAACTGGCGGTGATCAAACTCGACGACGAACGGTACCTCGCCATCGAAAGCCGACGCAGTGAGGGCCACGACCGGAATATCCCCTTGTTCGGAGGGGTGCTGATTTACCTGGTCGATATTTCCGTGCCCACCGGAGAAGGCCCTATCCAGTTGCTGCGCAACCCAAACACCGCCATGGGGCTGCTATTGCGCGGACAGGAGTTCGAGGACCCGTCCGGCCGCGCGACCATTCGTCTGCTCGAATCCAACTCCGACGGTGACACCGTCGCCCTGCGGCTCCGCTGATCGCACCCATCGTCTCGCTCAAAATCCACAAGCGCTGGTTGCGCCGCCCACCCAGGCATGCGTCACCAGCGCCTTCAGGCGTTCGGGGTCGGTGGCGCTCACTTTGGCGACAAACCCCTGCTTGTGCGCGAAATGGACATCGGGCTGTTCCTCGATGCGGGTGAAGTTGAGGCGCGGATCGTCATTGAACCGGGAGAGCCCGTACCCGTGACCGC
Source organism: Opitutia bacterium (assembly GCA_050506795.1). GTDB lineage: Bacteria > Verrucomicrobiota > Verrucomicrobiia > Opitutales > T3Sed10-336 > SLOW01. The sequence continues at coordinate 28,589 of JBJHCF010000033.1, read as the reverse complement.
GGCGGTCGGGATAGATCAGCCCGGCCATGGAGTCGGTCAAGCCCCGGCTTTCAATGTACCTTCCAAGGCCGAATGACGGTTCGTCCGGCAGCGGGTCGGTGCGGGGCATAAAGAGCACCTGAAACGAATCCCCTCTGGCATCCAACTCCCACAGCTCGGCGTGTTCCCCGATCGTTTCCAATCGGCTCCGCAAGGTGTTCAGGTAATCCAGCAAGTCCTCCCCGATCATCCGCATCAATTCCCAAAGAACATCCCCCGGACGCAGGGCCTCCTCCCGGGCGAAGCGGCGCAGCAAGGTGACATCCACCGGCGAGTTCAGACGGTTGAGCACCTCGCGCTCGATACCCATCCACTTCGCGGTCGTGGCCGGGCCGCGACAGTCGAGCCACTCCGCCGGTTCCAACCAGTCGCAGAAACGGACCGCATCTTCATAGAGACCGAGAAAGTCCAGAACCAGCGACAACGCGCAGGTCGGCCGGTGGTCGCGGGGAAATTGGTGATGGTCGAAATTGCGGCGGTCCGGTTCGTGCCGATGCCCCACATCCACCACACAGGTACCCGGATCCTCCAGGTCCTCCGCAGTGGGTTCCCGCCGGAAAATAGGCGCCGGATGCACAGCCAACACTACCGAACACGCCAGGACCTCGTCCTTATGCGCTCCGCCGGGATGGGTTACGATTTGATTTATAGTCATCCTTAAAAGGCCATCCTGCCCCGGGCACCCCCGGCCAGCAAGGATCGAATCAGTAGCCATTCCCGACACCTCCCGCGTCGCCCGAACCACCCGGTGGCCATACTACCTAATACTCCACCATCAAACGGATAAATCTTTCTTATTGCATCCTCGCCGTCCGCGCTCCAGAATACCGGCACGGGGGGAGTCATGGAAGACAACTTACCAGTGAGCGTTCGGGAAATAGAGACCGAAGCGAAGCGGATCCTGGAAGAGGCTCGCACGGGAGCCGCCGATATCCTCACGAAAGCACGTGAGCAGGCGGAAGCAATCGCCTCCGCCGACTTGCCGTTGGATGAGGTCGACGCCGAATGCGCGGCGCTGATCCGGAACGCACGTGAACAGGCCGAACGTACGGTCAAGGACGCCGAAAACACCGCTCGGGCGCTCAGCGCGACGGCCGCATCAAGGGTCGATGCCTGTGTCGCTAAGTTGGTGCGGATCGTCTCGAGAAAGGATGCGTGAAGCTCATCGTCAACACGCCCGAGCCGATGTGGCGGATGCGTCTGCTCACGGTCAAGGAACAGGCCTCATCGGCCCTGATCGCGCTGCATCGGGCGGGCGTCCTGCACCCCGAGGAAGGCAGCTCGCTCGGTCCCGTGGACCGGGATGCGATTGAACGAGACAGAGGCGCCGTCAATTCACTCCTGGGGATCCTGGATGAGGTTCTGGCGTATATGCCGCCGGACGCCGTGGTGCGGATTCGCGCGGGGAACGACGCCGTTCTCACCCGTTCGGTTGGCGAGATTGATAACGAAACCCGTCACCTGTGCGCGCGTCTGACCGCCTTGCACCGGAGGGTCGATCAACTTGAATCCGAGGAGCGCCATTGGAGGCGCCTCGGCCAACTCGCCGCGGTCCTTGCGCAACGCATCCGGCTGCCAAGCGGCGATCTTTCCTTTACCGGCCAACTCCTGTTCTCCCGCCTCGCGGTCCTGCCGCGGGAAGGCTCGGAATCGCTCTTGCCGCAATTGGAGGCGATGTGCCTGAACTGCGAACGCATCGAAACCGAGCAGGAGACGGCGGTATTCCTGGTCGGTGAACTCCGGGAAAAAAACAGGATCGAAGAGTGGGTCCTTCGCCACGGCCATTTCATCGCGCCTCCCGGGGACGGCTACCCGCTGGAGGCACTGCCCGCCCGGGCGGAGGCGGCCGCGGCCCGGTTGGCGCGCGAACAAACGGACTTGCGAACTGAAATCGAAACCCGGACCGGCGAACACCTGGAAAACCTCGTCCTCCTGCGGGAAGCCCTTTTCGCCGAACACGAACGCCTGACCGCCCTCGCCTGGGCGTCTGAATCCGAACACGTCACACTTTTCGAGGGATGGATTCCGGAAAGTGCCGTGGAGGAAGCCGGCGCCCGGCTTCGCGAAGAACTCGGCGGCGTCCATATCGAAACCTCACCGGCGGGCCCCGAGGACAATCCCCCCAGCAAACTGCGAAACCTCGCCGTCCTGCGCCCGTTCGAGGTGGTGATCCACCTGTTCTCCACCCCCCGCTACCGGGAATGGGATCCGACGCCGGTCATCGCGTATTCCTTCGCCCTCTTTTTCGGTATCATGCTGAGCGATGCCGTCTACGGCCTGCTCCTTCTGGTCCTCGCCTACACCTTGTTGCCTAAATTCACGGAGGACCCGGACTCGGAGGAATTCCACATGTTTCGACGGATGCTGAGTCTTTGCGCCGGGTGCGCCATCGCCGGCGGCCTCCTCACGGGAACCTATCTGGGCGACATTCTGCCCCGCTTCCTCGGCGCCTCGGATCTCGCGCTCTCTCAAAGCCTCCGGCACCTCTATGGGGACCCGATGCTTTTTATCGTTGTCGCCCTGTTGATCGGCCTGGCCCACGTCAACTTCGGCCACGCCCTCATGCTGATTCGAGGGATACGGGAAAGGAAACCTCACGCGATTCTCGGACGGGCCGGCCTGTTTCAAGTCCAGATCGCCTCCATCCCATGGATCCTCCGCTTGCTCGGGATCAAGGTTCCCGCGTTCGGTGACACCGCTTACCTCTTGCTTGTTTACCTCATGGCGGCCGGCGTGCTCCTGGTCATCGTCGCCTCGCTTCTCGAAAAAGGGGTTCTGCTGGGAAGTGTCCTTTGGATTTTCGACCTGAGCGGAATACTCGGCGACATCATGTCCTACGCGCGTTTGGCGGGTGTCGGACTGGCCACCTACTACCTCGCCTACTCCTTCAACATGATGGCCTCCCTTATCGCCAACCTCTTCCCGGAGGGCATTCTGCGAATCACGCTGGGCGGCGCCATCGTCCTTTGCGTGCTCGTCTTCGGCCACCTGCTCAACCTGGTCCTGAGTTCCATCACCTGTTTCGTCCACTCCCTGCGCCTCTGCTTTGTCGAATTCCTCTTCAAATTCTACGAAGGCGGCGGCAAACCCTACGCGCCCTTCCGTCTTCGCCGGCGCGAAACGCTTCCCGTTCGGACCGGAGCCCGGGCCGCCGGATGAAAGGCCACTCTTAATCAATAATCGGAGGTATCCATGCTCATCACACCCGAATCCCTCGTAATCCTCGGAGGCGCGCTCTCCCTCGCACTCGGCCTCGCCGGTTCCGCCATTGGAATGGGGATCGCCGGTTCCGCCGGCTCCGCCACGCTCTCCGAAGAACCCGGGCAACTGCGCAACGTCATTGTGCTGGTTTCGCTGCCCATGACGCAGACCTTTTACGGACTCATCCTCCTGATTCTGTTCCTGACGACCGTGCTTCCCAGCGTCGAAACCCTGGAAGTTAAAGAGGGAATGGGTTTCGCCGCCCTGGCTTGTGGTCTGATCGGCGGGCTGGCCCAATTCGCCTCCGCCGCCTACCAGGGGAGCGTCTGCGCGTCGGGAATCTCACTCCTCGCCCGCACCCGGGGAAGGATTCTCACCAACGCCATGATGCTCGCGGTCTTCGTCGAACTCCTAGGCGTGCTCGGCCTGGTGTTCACCATCATGGCCCTGAACCTCCTGGGGTTGTTCTGACCACAACCGAACACAATCCACCATGAAAGATCTCTCCGAATCGGTTCTCCGCAAAGTGCGCACCGAAGCCCAAACCCTCCTCCGCAAGGCCGAGGAAGAGGCCCGGCATCAGCTGGAAAAGGCGAAAAAATCGCGCCGGGCCGAAATCGAAAAGGAAACGCGGCGCCTCCGCGCCAAAGCCGAAACCGAAGCGACGCGGATCAAAGCCCATGCCGTCATGCAGGCCCGAAACCGGATCGCCACCGCCAGGGCCGAGGTGATTGCCGAAATCAAACGCCGCGCCCAGACCGAGCTCGACCGCATCCCGGTCGACCCGGGCGGTCTGGAAATCCTCATCGCGGAAGCCATCGAAGCACTGGACAACCCTTCGCGGGTCACGGTGGCCGTGCGGGCCGAAGACCTGGAAACCGCCCGCTCGGCCATCGCCGGGGACCCCCGCCTTTCGGAGGCGGTCCGGGACATCTCCGAACGGCCTCTCGCCGGCGGAGTCGTCACCGAAAACGCGGACGGCTCCCTTCTGGTGGACAACACCTTCCCTACCCGCCTGGACCGCCTTCTTCCCCGCCTCCTCCCGCGATTTCGAAAGGAGCTCTTCCATGAGACCTGACGCCCGGACCGCGTTCCTCCTCGCCTTTCTGAAATCAAGGGAAGCCGGGCTGGTGACCCGCGGTCACGCCGACCGGCTCGCGTCCGCCCGCGAGAACAACGACCTCCTCAAAGTTCTCCGCGACACCGAAATCGGCGTCGCCCTGGCCGGTGCTTCCGATCGCGGCGCGCACGACCGGGATCGTCTCCTCTGGAGCCATCTGGCCGACACGGTCGAAGGACTGTTGGCACGACCCTTCTTCCCTTCGGACGCCGCGATCTTCGGCCGCGCCTACCTGCTCAAATACGATGTCGCCAACCTCAAGACCGCGATTTCAGCCCTCGCTCTCGATGATAAACCGGTTTTTCGGCCGATCGGAATCCTGCACAGCCGCGACCTTCTCGGTCCACTGGCCGCCTGCGAAAGCGTTCAGGATGTATCGGAAATCCTTGGACGGGCCGGTCTCGAATCCTTCCGCTCCGCCATCGCGGGCCTCAAGCCTTCGGCCGGACCCCAGGCGCCGTTCGCCGCCGAGGCCTCCCTCGACAGCGAATACTATCGCCTCCTGACCGACGCCTCTCGCCGCCTGAGCGAAGGCGATATCACGGCCATGGCCTGCGGTCTCATGATCGATCTCGCCAACCTCGCCCTCGTTTTTCGCGCCCTCATCATCGGCATGGGCGCCGCGGTCTCCGGCCGCCTTATCTCCGGCGGATACCTGCTCGGACCGCAAACCCTGCACGACTGCCTGTCTCAGCCCCTGCAGGACGTTCCCCGTCGCATGGAACACGCCGCTTACCGGGAAATCGCCGCTGAAATCGTCGATGCCTGGAAGGAGTCGGAAGCAATCTCAACTCCGGACGCAATCATCGAAAAACACCGGCTGGCCGCCCTTCGCGGGATACTTTCTCCCCGGCTGGCCCCGGGCCCCGCCATGGCGTGGTTCCTGATCGTCAAGGAAATCGAAATACGCAATGTCCGTCTTCTTCTGCAAGCCGTCGACGACGGGATCGCTTTTGAAGACATACGCCCCCTTCTGCTCTTCTGACTTGATATGAACACGAGCTCTTCATCCGGAAAAGAAATCGCCGTCCTGGCCGGGCCGGGACTGGCCGGCGCCCTGCGCCTGGCCGGTGTGCGCCGGGCGCGGTCCATCGAGCCGGAGACCGTATCCGAAGATTCCGTACGCGGGACACTGCGGGAATGGATTGCCGGAGACGAGATCGGCGTAATCGTCATTTCCGAGGAACTCGCCGCGCTCGCCCGTGACCTGATCGCGCCGCAGCGGATGGGAAAGCGGGTGTTTCCCATCATCCTGGAGGTTCCCGCGGACGCGGAGAAGGCCGACTCCGCGGGCTACTATCGAAAACTCAGCCGGGATTTTCTGGGAATGGAAATCGTGCTCGACGACAACCGGCCGGCCGCCGATCGGGGCGCGGAATAGAAAGGAATCATTATGGGAAAGATCTGGAGAGTTTCGGGACCGTTGATCATCGCCGACCGCATGCGGGGGACCCAGGTGTACGAGGTGGTGGAAATCGGCGACGAAGGCCTCGTCGGCGAGGTGATCGGTCTCGAAGGCGAGCGGGCGGTGATTCAGGCGCACGAGGAAACCCTCGGGTTGCGCGCCGGCGAGGAGGTGCGGGCCACCGGACGAATCCTCAGCGCCGAACTGGGCCCCGGGTTGATGGGATCCATTTATGACGGATTGCAGAAGTCGCTTCTGGCCATGATCGACTCTTCCGGCGCGTTCATCCGCCGCGGCATCCAGGCGCCGGCACTTCCGCGCGACCGGCGTTGGGCCTTTACGCCGTCGGTCAAAGTCGGCGATACGGTCGAATTCGGCGACATTATCGGCACGGTCCCGGAAACCCCTCTGGTGGAACACCGGATAATGGTGCCTTACGGGTTCCAGGGACGAGTGACCGAAATTCACGAGGGCGAGTTCACGGTGGAAGAAACCATCGCCGTGCTCCAATGCAAAGATGATAAAAGGGAACTTTCCCTGATGCAGGAGTGGCCGGTGCGGAAACCAAGACCCTACCGCAACCGCCGCACCCCCTCCGGCCTCCTGACGACCGGCATGCGCATCCTCGACTACATGTTCCCCCTCGCGCTGGGAGGCAAGGCGGCGGTTCCGGGAGGTTTCGGCACGGGAAAAACCGTCACCCAGCAGCAACTCGTCCGCTGGGCCGAGACGGATCTCAATATCTACATCGGCTGCGGCGAGCGCGGCAATGAAATGGCCGACGTGCTGCACAGCTTCCGTCAGCTCAAGGAACCCAGAAGCGGGCGTCCGCTGCAGGAAAAGGAAATTTTTATCGCCAATACCTCAAACATGCCGGTGGTCGCGCGGGAAGCCGGAATCTTCGTCGGGGTGACCATGGCCGAGTACTACCGCGACATGGGTTACAACGTTCTCCTGGTCGCCGACTCCACCTCGCGTTGGGCGGAAGCCATGCGTGAAATGGGCGGGCGCCTGGAGGAAATGCCCGGGGAGGAAGGCTTTCCGTCCTACCTCGGCTCGCGCCTTTCCGGATTCTACGAACGGGCCGGACGCGTGGATTGTCTGGGAGCGCCGGATCGGGTCGGATCGGTCACCATCGCGGGGGCGGTCAGTCCCCCGGGAGCCGACTTCAGTGAACCCGTCACCCAGCACACCCTCCGCATCGTCGGCGCGCTTTTCTCGCTCGATACCGCGCTGGCCAACAAGCGGCATTTCCCGGCGATCAACTGGCTGTCCAGCCACAGCCAATACGTGACCGCGGTCCGCGATTGGTGGAACCGCTTCGACCCCGGATGGGAAACCACCCGCGCCGAGGCGCAAAGGGTCCTGCAAAAAGAATCGGAACTGGAGGAAATCGTGCGCCTGGTCGGACCCGAGTCGCTTCCCGACGACGACAAACTTCTCCTCCTGGTCGCCCGCATGATCCGGGAAGACTTTCTCCAACAGAGCGCGTTCTCGGAAGCCGATACCTTCTGCACCCCGCAAAAGGCCGGACTCATGTTGAAGGCGATCCTTCGTTTTCACGAAAAAGCGCGCTCCCTGCTCGATGCCGCCGTGCCCTACGAAACGATTCGATCGTCCCCCGTGGTGGCTCGAATCGCACGCATGAAGGAAATTGAGAACGAAACCTTCGAGGAAAAGTACTCCTCTCTCCGCGAAGCGATCGATTCGGCGCTTCAGCCCGACGCGGCGGGGGCGCCGGATCCATCCCGGGCAGAAGAATAGGAAACAACCGATGAAACGATCAGCCACCGCATTCAGGACCGGAGGGGCGGAATACCGTCCCGGAGCCACCGAAACCGACCGGCCCGCGCACGAAGCCCTGTTCGTGCGCGAAGGGCGCGTCATCCAGAAGGCCGGCGGGGCGCTACTCATTGCCGAAGCGATTCCGGGAACGCAATACAACGAAATCGTCGAGGTTCACCTCCACAACGGCCAGATCAAGGCGGGACAAGCGATCGATATCAGTGATGAATGCACCGTAGTGCAGGTCTTCGGAGGCGTCAGCGAGGTCGACCTCAAAAACGCGCGGATCCGCTGCAAGGGCGAAACACTCCGGTTGCCGGTCACCATGGATCTGCTGGGCCGCGTATTCAACGGAATGGGACAACCGATCGACAACGGCCCGGCGATCGTTCCAGAGGGGTACCTCGACATCAACGGAGAAGCCATCAATCCCGCCGCGCGCAATCCGCCGGCCGAATTCATCGAAACAGGCCTGTCCGCGATCGACGGGCTCAACGTCCTGGTCCGCGGACAAAAGCTGCCCCTTTTCAGCGGCGCCGGATTGCCGCACAACCGCATTGCCGCCCAGATCATTCGTCAGGCCGCGGTGAAAGGCGGCGACGAGGATTTCGCCATCGTTTTCGGCGGGGTCGGCATCAGTTACGACGACGCCTCCTTTTTCATCGAAAACCTCCGCCAGACCGGCGCCCTCGAGCGTTCGATCGCTTTCATCAACACCGCCTCCGACCCGGCCATAGAACGCATCTCCACCCCCCGCCTGGCCCTCACCGCCGCCGAATACCTCGCCTGGCGACGGGACATGCACGTGCTGGTCGTTCTCACCGACATGACCAACTACTGCGAGGCCCTCCGCGAGCTGTCTTCGATGCGTGAAGAAATTCCGTCGCGCCGCGGCTATCCGGGCTACATGTACACCGACCTGGCGACCCTGTACGAGCGCGCCGGACGCGTCTCCGGGCGCGAGGGTTCGGTCACCATCATGCCCATCCTCACCATGCCCGACGACGACATCACCCACCCCATACCCGACCTGACCGGATATATCACCGAAGGGCAGATTGTCCTCTCCCGGAGCCTCGAACGCGGCGGGATCTATCCCCCGATCGACGTGTTCCTCTCCCTCTCCCGCATGATGAAAGAAGGCATCGGCGAGCACAAGACCCGGGAGGATCACAACAACGTGTTCATGCAGCTCTACGCCGCCTACGCCGAAGCCGCCTACCTGCGGGAAATCTCGACCATCGTCGGCGCGGACGCTCTCGGATCCCGCGACCGGATCTACCTCGATCACGCCGACCGGATGGAGGCCCGTTTTATTGGGCAACAGGAAACGGAAAGACGGTCCGTCGAGCAAACCCTGAACCTTGCATGGGAGCTGTTCGCGGATCTTCCGGAGGAGGACCTCAAACTGATACGCGAAGAATTCATCGCCACCTATCATCCGAAACACGCGGCGAAGGCAACGGCGCCGGAAACGGAAGGGTAATCCATGGCCCGGATACTGAAAGTCCGTCCCACCAAGATCGAACTGGTCAAACTCAAACGAAGGCTCACCCTTTCCCGGCGGGTTAAGAAAATCCTGAACGACCGTCTCGCCATCCTCATGATGGCGTTCATCGACACGGCCCGGCGCGCCATCGAAGCCCGACGCCGATTGGTCGAGGCGCGGGAGCGTGCCGACAAAGCCATGACGATCGCCCGCGGGTTCCACGGCGCCATTGCGCTCGAAAAAGAGCTCTGCACGGCCGCGGCCGACATCACTCTCGGCGTATCCACAAAAAACATTGCCGGCGCGCGCATTCCGGTACTCACGCTCAACATTCCCGACGACCACGGCCCGCGCTACGATCTCGCCGCGACCTCGTCCCTGGTCGACGACGCCGCCGACGCCGGCCGGGAGGTCCTTCACGCCATCATCGCCCTGGCCGAACTCCAGCGATCCCTCGAACTGATGGGAGCGGAAATCCGGCGCACCAAACGGATCGCCAACGCCCTCGAATACCTTGTCATTCCCAGCCTGGACGAAACGGTTCGCTCGCTCTCCATGAAATTTGAAGAACGCGACCGCGAAGAAAAAGCGCGTCTCAAACACGTGAAGGTTCTTCTGGCTCGAAGCGCGGGCAATTAAGAGACAGGAGGGATCTTCTTTGGCAATCCGGTCGGGAACTCCGCCATTACCTGGAACCGGTCGCACCTTTCTGGTCAAAAGATTTGACCGAACCGGTCATCCGGCAATCTTTACCCCACTCAACAAAGAATTCGGAACAACTTGATTATGAGCAACACCATCAAAATCGCATTGATTTACGGCAGCACCCGAGAGGGTCGGTTCTGCGACACGGTCGCGGAATGGGCGATACGCGAAATCTCCGCCGTCGACGGGTTCACCGTGGACCCCATCGATCCCGCCAAGCTGAAGCTACCGGCGCGGATCGGCGAAGACGAAACCACCGACCAGAAGGACGTCGAACGGCGCCTGATCGAAGCCGATGCCTTTGTCGTGGTGACCCCGGAATACAACCACAGTTTTCCCGCCGCGGTAAAAATGTTGATCGACCTCTTTTCCGATCCCTGGATGGCCAAACCGGTCGGCTTTGTTTCCTATGGCGGCGTCGCCGGCGGCCTGCGGGCGGTGGAACAGTTGCGCCAGGTTTTTCCGGAACTGCACGCCATGACGGTGCGGGACAGCGTCAGTTTCCCCAGCGCCTGGGACCTGTTCGACGACAACGGCCAACTGCACGAACCCGAACGGCCGAGGCGCACCCTCAAACGGATGCTGACCCAGCTCGACTGGTGGGCCCGCGCCCTGCGTGAGGGACGCAAGGTGAAGCCCTACGGGGAAATCGCCGAGTAAATGCCGTATCCTCGCACTGGAGGGCGGTGCTCCCGCGCCGCCGCCGGAAAGTGCGCCTACTTGGCTGGCCGTTGTGGCTCTTACCCCCCCAACCGTTCACGGCCACCGCCGCGGCCATGCGGGAGCATGGCCCTCCACCCGGAATGGAAGCTGATGGTGTGGGGCGGCGCTCCGGTGCAGCCACGGAGAGGCGACTTTACTCCGATCGGGTTTGACTCCGGCCAACCTTGGTCACATGCTGGAAATACCAACCAGTTCGTATGCCGAAGGTAACCAGACCGAAAGAAACCGACACCCGGAAAACCTTGATCGAAGCCGCCATCCTGCTCATGCGACGGCATGGGTACGCCGCCACTTCCGTGGACCGGATTTGCACCGAAGCCCGGGTGACCAAAGGAGCCTTTTTCCACTACTTCCGCTCCAAGGAAGACATCGCCCGTGCCGCGGTGGAAGGCTGGTGTCAATCCCGTGCCGCCGGGTACCGTGAAGACATCGGCGATCCGGCGGTGGATCCCCTGGTGCGTCTCGATCGCCTGATCGACGGCTTGGTCACCAGCGTCCGCCAGCCTCCCGACGGGATGATGGTTTGTCTTTTGGGAATGATTTCCCAGGAACTTTCCGGAACTAATGCACCGTTGCGCCAAACGTGCAGTCAGGCGTTGGCCGGCTGGACCGGTTTTGTCAGCGGTCTGCTCCGCGAAGCCAAAGAAGCCCACCGCCCCAGGATCGACTTCGACCCGGACGAAATCTCCTGGTTTCTCAACAGCCTTTGGCAGGGATCCCTGCTGATCGCCAAAACCCGCGAAAACGCCGAAATCGTCGCCCAAAGCTTCGATCACGCTCGCACCTACATCGAAAGCCTTTTCGCCAAAGCGTAGACGGGACAATCGTGTAATGAGGCCGAATCGAGGTCACTTGCGTTACGGCTCACAGGTTTGCCCTCCCGAGCTTCGGCGTGGGAGTTGCCTCGCTCAGCGCCGGGTTGGCTGCATGATGGACACCTGTTTGTAAGGTTGAGAACTTTTTATAAAAAAAAACCAGGCTTCGCCTGACGCACAGGAGTCACGGAGAATTCCTCTCCTTTTTAAACCGATTGAAACTTTTGCCGAGATGAGCAAGGATCAGCGGTGAATCAACCTGGAACCGAGCATTCCGGCCAACCTGCCAAGATAATCATGACCCAACCCATCCAAGTCACCGTCTGGGGCGAGTATCGCCACGAAAAGAAAAACCCCAAGGTCGCCGACCTTTATCCCGACGGCATGCACGAAACCATCGCCGGGTTTCTGCGGGAGGATTCCGGCCTGGAGGTTCGTACCGCCTGGCTCGATCAACCGGAGCATGGGTTGACAGATGAGGTCATTGCCGGGACCGACGTCCTGGTCTGGTGGGGGCACATGGCACACGGGGAGGTTTCGGACGAAATCGTGGCGAAACTGAAGGAACGTGTGCTGGCCGGCATGGGTTTGATCGTCCTTCACTCGGGCCACTATTCGAAGATTTTCAAAAGCCTGATGGGGAGCACCTGTTCCCTGAAATGGCGGGAGTCCACCGATAAGGAACGGCTTTGGAACGTAATGCCCTCCCACCCCATCTGCCGCGGCATCGGCGAGTACATCGAAATCCCGGCGGAGGAGATGTACGGCGAACCGTTCGGCATTCCCACTCCGGACGAACTGCTGTTTATTTCCTGGTTCACCGGCGGCGAAGTGTTTCGCAGCGGAGCCACCTGGCGCCGGGGACACGGACGGGTTTTCTACTTCCGGCCCGGCCACGAAACCTATCCCACCTATCACCACGAGGACGTCCGGATCGTCATCCGCAACGCCGTAATTTGGGCAAAACCCACGGTCAACATCCCCGACGCCTGCCCCAACGTGCCCCCGCTGGAACCCTTGCCCGAAGACCCGGAAGCCTCCGAACGGTCCCACACTTCGCATAAATAGACCTCATAACACACAGGCTTTCGCATCCCAGTACAGCACGCGCATTCTCGGAAACCGCCGCGAACCCTGTCACCTCCTCCCGCGCCTGCGGGACCCGTTGATACCGAGCTTGATTCGGGCAAGAGGAAAATTCTCTCCCCCTGGAGGGCTGCGCTCCCGCGCCGCCGCCGGAAGGTGTGGTCCCGGTGGCGGGGCTTGCGAAGGGAACGGGTTACCACATCCGTCCGGGACAATTGCGGCCATGCGGGAGCATGGCCCTCCAGAAGAGCGAAAAATGGCGGCAAGGACTTACTCGCCCGGATTCACGGAATCCCATAACAATTTGTTTTTTTCTGAAGAATTTTCGGATTTCCAGCGTTTATCCCAAATGAACCGCTATTGGTTAGCCAAAGAAAGGAATAGAAATGAAACTAAATATCATCGCATGCCTTTTGACCTTCACCTTGGTTGCTCCAGCGTTTCCCGCTGAGCACGGCCACGAAGTGTCGCGGGAAGGAGAATTTATTGTCGTTCAAAACGAAAATGGACGGACGTATTTTCTGCGTTCAGATATAATCTTGGGCGTATTCGTGGAACCCCTAGGTGAATTTCGCACTCGTCTTACCATAACTACAGAGGAAATCGTTTCTGGACCGCAGCCGTCTGGTGGGGGAGGAGTCGCCAGTGTCAATAAGACATACTCGCTCACTTTTTCTGTAGCCGACGACGCTCTCAAGTTTGCTCAAACACTAATTCGGGTAAACACGCCCGAGTTGTCGAGAGACCAGTAGAGCAAAAACACCACAATCCCGGATTTCTGTCCGGTACGTAATTGGAAAATTCAACTTGGAGGACTGAAATGAAGACCCTGAGATTTTGGCCGCTTTTCGCCATCGCACTGATTCCACTGTCACCCTTGACCGCGGCGGAGGAAACCGCCGAGACGGGAGCACGAGTCGAACGTATGCTCGACGAAATGGTGTTTCCGAGCGTGAACTTCACCAATGTTCCGCTGAACAGGGCCATAGAAGCACTGAGTACGATGTCGACAGACCTCGATCCCGACGGAGTCGGGGCATCCATCCTTATGAGGAGTCTCGATCAAGATTGGCCAACCGTATCCATAGCGCTTCGCAACATGCCGCTCAGGAGAGTTTTATCGTTCGTCACCCAACAAACGGGATACACCTTTGAGCGAGAGAACGACGTAATCATCGTCCGTCCGTACGACGGCCGGCATAAGATCGAATTCCCCGGAGGACCCCTGCGGGATTTTATCGATTACATCAGCGAAATCGCCCAGGCGCACGGGGAGACCCTGAATGTTCATGTCACTGACGAAGCGGCAGGGAAGCAACTTCCTCGCTTTCACTTCCGCGCGCTTACACTTCAGGATGCGATGCAGGCGGCGTACTCGCTTCTCCAAATCGAACACCCGGAGTACGATTGGCGTTTGGGATCCCAACGGGGGGGAATCCTGATGATTTCCGTATCGGATCAACCCAGGAGAACTTCCGCGCTCGGGACCCGGGTCTACTCTCTTGGATTGGCCGGGACCCTGTACAGCAACGACGACATCACCACCGCGATGGAAATCGCATGGGAACTGGACGGGCTTTCGAATGACGATGTCACCGTACGGATCCACGATGAAACCGGGCTGATCTACATTCGGGGGAACGACGCCGCCCTCGGCAGCGCCGCATCAATTCTACGTGCGCTGCAAAGCCAGGCGGAAGCCGAGCTCCAGGGAGAAGAAATCCGTGAGGTGCTGGAGCTTTACCGTCGAGGTGAAGAAACCGGGACGGCCCGGCCTACCGACGAGCAGTTGCAGCGGGCCGTCGAAGAATTGCGCCAACGGCGGCAGCAGCGTCAATGATCCAGCTGAGCCATTGCCTGAAATGACAATGTTTTACAAATTGCCCGGGTGGAATCCCCTTTTGATGGAATGGACGGCGGGGACGAGATTTCCATCGCCCGCCTGACCGCCGCCATGGCGGCGGGCGACGAGAGGGCATTCCGGCGCTTTCACGGTCTTTACTGGCACAGAATCTACGCCTGGCACCTCGTCGCCACCCGCGGCGACGAGGCCTTGTCCGAGGAACTCACACAAAAAACCATGATCAAGGTCGCGCGCAACATCAGGCCGATTTCCACCGCCCCCGAACTGTGGGCGTGGTTGGGGGTCATCGCCCGCAACGTCTTTCTGGACGCGTGCCGCTCGCGCTCCCGGCGGCCCGCATTTATCGAATGGAACGAGGCGACCGAATCGCCGCCGGACTCCGCCGACCAAGCCGACCGCGAGTTGATCGATCTGTTGCGGGAGTGCATCGGTGAACTTGCTCCGGGCGATCGAACGCTCGTCGAACAAATCTACCTCGACGGCGAAAGCCGGGAGGAGACCGCGAGCAAACTCAACCTCAGCTACAAGGGTCTGGATTCGCGCCTGGTGCGCCTGCGCGCGCACCTGCGCCGCCTGATGCTGGGCAAACTGCGCCATGACAAAAGATAACCGAGACCGAAAGCTCTTGAACGAAGCCCGCACCATTCTGCGTCCGGACAACGCCGAGTTCGCCGAAGCGGCGAGCCTGGACAGCGCTCTGGACGCGCTGCGGGCGCGGAGGCGTCGGAAACGATCGCTCCGTTGGGGACTGCCCGTGGCCGCGGCGGCGGCCGTTCTGCTCGCGACTGTTTTTCTCGCGGTCCCATCGCAAGACCACGCGCCCGAGGTCACCGAACAGGAGGCGCCGGCGCACGTCGACAGTGAGGACGCCCGTTCCTCCACTGACGAACGGATCGTCCGCACCCGGCCGCACCGCGATGTCGTCCGAACGACAACACCCGGCGCCGCGCGCGACGTCACCGTCCGGACCGCCGACCGGGAGCGCTCCTGGGAACCGATGAACGACGACGAACTCCTCACTCTCTTCGGCGACCAGCCCGTCGGTCTCGTCGCGTTCGCCGACGGACGCCGACAGCTCCTCTTCCCCGAAGACTTCACCCCGCCCGACCCCTAGGAGGAATGGCGCTCGGTTAAGCCCAAAGGAACACGCTTCCAGCGTGTTATCTCAGGCTGGAAGCCTAAGCTACCTCGATCCACCAACTTCACCGTTCGACCCGTAGGCGCAAGAAGCGCATCTCCCGCTCGTCCACCGGGACACCGTCGCGGACGACCAGGAGTTCGGGTGTGTCCTCCACCACCACCATTCCAGCGGAGTTCCAGGGATCGGTCACCCCCAGGTCGTCGCTGGCTTCCACGATAAAGGTGACATCGTCGGCGTCGGGATTGCGCTCAATGGTCATGGTAAGGTATTGCTCCGGCCCGGAACCGTTCACTTCGAAGGATTGCGGCCGGGTTTCAATGGGCAAGGGGTGGCCGGACACTTTGGGGTCGAGGCCCAGGGCATACTTGACCCGGTTATTCACCCCATCGCCGGCCGGAATCGCCAGATCACCGCTGATCGCGGGATCGGCAATCTCCTCCGGGCTGAAGTACCGATTCCGCCAAAGGTACCAGGGCGGTTGGGTGATGCGGTACAAACGATTGTCCAGGGTCGTGATATAGAGTTCGCCCTCAGGGTCTTCGCCAAAAGAACTCGGATTGACCAGGCTACCTTGTCGGCCGGAAAAGAAAGGGGTCCAATCGGTGATATCGCTCACCGTCTCGCCGTCGTAGCGCAGCGATTCGACAAAATCGGCCATGAAATCGGCGTAGAAATACTTTCCCTGCAGCTGCGGCATCGATTCGCCTCGATAAACATACCCGCCGATAATGGCCTTGTTTCCGTCGGAAAAATCATACTCGTGGATCGGATCCACATTATCGGGCGGCCGTGGTCCGCCCACTGGATTGCCGAATGGCGTGGGGGTGGCAATCATTCCCTCGCGCAATCGCCAACCGTAATTTTCGCCCCCTGGACTGTCCGCCGGCTGAAAGTTGATCTCCTCCCGCGCGGACTGGCCGACATCCGCGATCCAAAGGTCACCGGTCAACCGGTCGAAACTCGCCCGCCAGGGATTGCGCAAGCCGTACGCCCAGATCTCGTCCCGGCCGTCGGCATCGACGAAGGGGTTGTCCGGCGGAATCGCGTAATTGCGATCATCCTCGTTTGGGAAATCGTCACTATTCACATCGATCCGCAGCATGGCGCCCAGCAAGGTGTTTCGGTTCTGCCCGTGGTCCTGCGGATCGTTCCCGCTTCCGCCGTCACCTGAGGCGATGTACAGGTACCCGTCGGGACCGAAACCCATCCAGCCCCCGTTGTGATTACTGAAAGGCTGCGAAAAGGTAAGCACCACTTGCCTGCTTGCGGAATCGGCGATGTCGGGATCCTCGGAGACCTGGTACCGGTCGATGAAGGTGGCTCCTCCCGTCCCGGTGTAGTTGATATAAAACCAGCCATTGTCCTCGTACTCCGGGTGAAACGCCAGGCCGAGCAAACCGCGTTCGTTGCCGGCGGTATTGGGACTGATCTGCAAATAGGGCTGAGCGTTCACTTCCCCGGAAACGCGATCAAAGATCAAGATCGCCCCGGTTTGTTCGACAATAAACAGACGGTCGAGGTCCCCCGGAGGAGTGGTGACATAGATCGGTCTATCCAAACCCGATGCCAGCAGATCCAGCCGAACGGGTCCGTAATCCTCCAGGTCGGCGGCGGAGAGAGTCGAAGCCATGACGCAACCGGCGAGAGCCAGAATCAGGGATCGTTGTGGGCGGAGAATTTCTGGGATCATCAGGTGGTCCTTTCGATGCGCGGAAGCACGCCTTACTGGGTTAAAAAGTCCATCTTAACAGAAGACCGACCAAAGTGCCAACTTTGGGGGGCACAAAATTTCCCTCGGCCCGCGACCCCGGGTCTCCGGCCGCGTGACCAGTCCTCGCCTCAATCCAGGATGACCTGCACCCGCATGAAACGCCTGCCACCCGATTCCATCGGCTGACTATCGCGCACGGTAACCCGTTCGTGGCGTTCGCCGATAACACTCTCCACCGACACCTCACGCGCCTCGGTCAGGTCGGTCCAGTTCTGAAAATCCTCGCTCACCTGCACCCGGTATTCAACATCCGAGGCATCCAAAAAGCGCTGGTAAGTGATACTTTGGTACAGCTCGGACTCGCCCGGGGGAACTCCAATCGTCACTTCCGGTAAACCACCCATCACCAAAGGCCTCCGGGGGTCCAGATCGAAGGCGTAGCGCAAAAGATTGCCGACCCCGAATCGTTCCGGGTCTCCCGCCGGGTTGGTTCGCTCGGGATCCGCTCGTTCGTCGGGATAAAAATGCGCGGCGGTCCAGGCGTCGAACGTGTCGAGTATGACCGGATCAAGTCGCACCCAGTCGGCCCGTTTCGGTGCGCCCGTGATCAGGCCCGTCAAATCCACGGTTCGACCGGGCTCGGGCACGACCATGTTCTCGTTGCTATAAAATCCGAATCCCCTCCATGCCCTGGGCGTTCCTCCGGCCGGCACGCGCGGAAACCAAACGATTCCCCAGCGGTCTCCGGTTTCCGCCACTCCTCCCCCAGTGGCATGACGAATCCCCGGAGCCCCGCCGATAAAGCCGGAACCGGAAAAAGCGCCGGCATAAACAAGCGCCACCCCCGTCGGCGTGCCGTCCGGGCGGCGCAGGAATACCGTCCTGTCCCCCGGCACAAACGAGGGAAACGGCCCAAAATGCGCCGGATCGAATCCGTCTCCGGTGGTGTCGACCAGAATCCCGAAAGCCGCACCTTCCGGCGCGGGCTCATCCAGATGATCGCGAAAGTTCCCTTGGCGTATCAGCAGCGAAAAGGTGGAAACCACGTCGCGTGGCTCCGGCGCCACCCGGCGGTAGATGTAAGCCCGGCCGGCCTCCAACTCCCGGTTGTTCACGTTGATTGCCCCTTCAAACCATCCGAATCCTTCGAAAAACACATACAGCGTCGTCGGCGTTGTGCCCCCCGACACCGGAAGCACATACAACCGGTCGCCGCTCGCACCGAGACCGGATTCCCCCAGGGATACAGTCCGCGGCACACCGAAACGAACTTCCTGGGGCGCGTTCGCCGGGCGCACCCCCAGATCCACCCGAGGAGGCAAAGGGGAAACCTGTCCGGCGATCTCCAGCAAATAGGCCCCCCCGGGGGCACCCTCCGCACGCGGGTCCCGCACCAGGATGACGTCGGTTTCATGGAGTACCGCCTCGCCAACGGGCTTACCCGTCACCACATTGTACCACCCCCCCCCACTCGTCGTGTATTCATAAATCGCGGACGCTGAAATATTGACTCCGCGCGGCCGAGGCTCGAAAAGCAATACCTGCGTTCCGTCGGGGGTCTCGGCTGGAAACAGCGAATCCAGCGGCCAACCCGGCACCATGCGGATCGTGTCGCCCGGAACGATTCCATCGATATCCGTATTAACATCAACGAACACCGAGCGGTCATCGTGCCACAGGATTGATCCGCGAACGCCGGCATACTCCCCTGAAGTCACCAAAATCCGATCGGAAACGGAAACCACATCGTAAGCGGAGACGTTTTCGCAATCGGGCTCACAGAAGCGTTGGGTAAACGTTATGGTTCTCCCGACAACTTCCAGGACTTCCCCTTCAAACGCCGCCGGAGGGTGAACCGGAATCGAAACCCAGGTTTCCGATCCGGGCTCAATGCTGAAGCTGAATTCAGCCTCCGTCTCGGCCGACAACGGAAGCCCTTGCCAGAGGGCCAACGCGGGCACCAGAATAAGCAAGACAGTACGAACTTTACCGCCGGAGAAGGACGACAATCTGGAAATCCCGGCTCCGGGGATGGCGCGCGAAGCAGTTTTCATACATTTTTTACATTTTTAACCCGGGACTCCCCCGGATGGCAAGTGCGATAAGGATTCATCAAACGATCGACCGGCTTAACCGAGCGCCATTCCTTTTAGTCTATTGTTAGATCAAGAATTGACTGGGGTAAAACCCGGTCCGTCCGGTATTCATATCCTCGCATTCGATTGTCTTTGGATTGGTCAAAGCCGGTTCTTCTGGTTGCCAACCCTATAACTCCCAAAAACCAACCCAGATATTAATGATGAAAAGCCTCGCAAAAATGTTGGCCGCATACGGCGTCGCCTGTGTCGCCGTATCCGCGCACGCTCAGTTCACGGAAACCGTACTGTTCGATGATTTCAACTCGTATACGGACAACTCCTTCGTTGTCGCCGGCCAGGCCGAGACCGCACTGGTGTCCAATGGCAATGGCGGGAACGCCATTCAATACACGAATACCACAGGCGCCGAAGGCGGCTTTTTCGCCCAGGGTTTCGATTGGATACCCATCGTGCAGCCCGGTCCCGGCGGGCCGAACACCAGCACCAACCTCGCGGATTATCAGGTCACCTTCGACTTCACCTTTGAAAGCGCTTATATCCCGGGCAATGCCATTGAAATCTGGGTTAAAGATGAACCCAGCGAGTCGGCCAATCTTTATTCCGTCGGCACGGGAAGTTTCGAAACCGGGGTAACCCAAACCGTATCGTTCACGCTTGAAGATCCGGCCCTTACTGATCCGTTTGGCTATCCGGGCGGCGCCTTCACTCCGACGATCGATGAATGGCGGATCCGGATCAATGTTCTCGATTTCGGTTCGCCCGCGAGCGAAACCGTCATCTTCACAGTCGACAACTTCGAGTTGGCGACTGTTCCCGAGCCGTCGACTGTCGCCCTTCTGATGGGAGCTCTCGCGGTGGCGTTCGCCGTATATCGCAGGCGCAAGAGTTAGTCTGAAACTCAGGCCTCCGCTACCGGACAAAAAACCTCCCTCCTTACAGGGAGGTTTTTTGTTTTGCCGTGAGGCCATCCGCTTTCATGGAAGTGTCATGCAGGAGTTGGGTGAAACTTGGCCTGCGGTCTAATGTTAGCACTGCCGGGTGATTGAGGAAACCCCTGATCCTTCGAACCGTGAACTTCGTTCTTGGTGGTTCCGGATTTCACCCATAGTGGCAGCTATCGGCGAAACCCTTCGAATCCTTCACACCCTTGGCGCCTTAAAATGAGCAGACCATTTTTTCTTTTCACCGCCTTGTGTAGCCTCGGATTACTGTCGACGGACTTGTTCGGCGAGGTATCCATGCCGATCCCTCGCGAGCGGCCGCAATTCAATGAGGAACGCACCACTTTCGTGGCGGATAATGGGAGGCTCATGCGGGGGCCTTATCAATCCACCGAGTGGAGTTCAGCGCCGCCGTTCGAAGAGCTCGAGGCGATCCGTGACCTCGGGTTCAACGCCCTTCATCTTTACGCGGAAGTATTCGACCCCAATTATCCGGCGCCCGGCAGCAACTCCCCCGGTTACGCGTCTGCCCGAGTGGACAGTGTGGTGAATTCGACCCGCGAGTTGGGCCTTTACCTCATAATGACCATCGGCAACGGCGCCAACAACGGAGACCACAACCCCGAATACGCGCGCGACTTCTGGGAGTTCTACGCGCCGCGTTACAAGGACGAGACCCATGTGATCTTCGAGATCCACAACGAACCCGTCGCCTGGGGCCCGCCCTACCTCACGCACACCACGCCGACCGGAGGACTGGATTTGCAGGTCGAGGCCTACAACGTGATTCGTTCGCACGCGCCGGACACCCCCGTGCTGTTGTTCAGCTACGCCGTCATGACCAGCACTCAGAACGTGCTCATCGACATCGAGGCTTTCAACGAAGCCGTCTACGGAGAATCGGACGTCGTCTGGACCAACAAGGCGGTCGCGTTTCACGGCTACGGAGGTTCCGCCACCGCCGGGGCGGTCGAGGGATTGCTGGCCGCGGGGTATCCCTGTTTCATGACGGAGTTTATCAGCACCCCCTGGGGCGGAAGCGCCGAAGGCCAGGACGTGGAGCTTACCGCGGAACTCGAACGACTGGGTGTTTCGTGGCTCAACTTTTTAACCGTTCCGCCCGACGGAGTATCACCGCTGGTGACCATCCCCAGGCACTACCGGGAGTTGATCGAAGTCAGCGGCCTATCCTGGACGCCGGACTTCGGGGACTGGCCCGTGCAGCGCGGGGTTTTCGGGAACGACGGCATTCCGCCCAGGACCACCTCCGAATTCGTCAATAACACATTGACCGGCACCCTGCGCATTGAAGCGGAGGATTTCGACCTGGGTGGACAGGGCGTGGCCTACCAGGTGGAAGAGGACATCAACCAGACCGGACGCTACCGGCCGGACGACGGAGTGGATATTGTCGGTGTTCCCGGCTCCCGTGGCGCCAACGCCATCCAGGCGAATCACGACGGCGAGTGGCTGGAATACACCATTCACGTCGTGGAAGCCGGTTACTACGACCTGACGCTTCAATACGCCGCACCCGGTGATGCTCAGGTTCGTATCCATTATCAGGGGACGGATCGGACCGGGATCTGGGATTTGCCGGCCACGGGAGGTCTCACTTCCTGGCAGGAAGCAACCCGGCAGGTCTTTCTGGAACGGGGGCAGCGTATCCTGCGCCTTAAAATCGTCACCGGCGGGTTGAACGTCGACTGGATGGAACTGACACCGGCCGCCGAAGGACCGATTCCCAATGGCACCTACCGCTTGGTCCACCGGGAAACCGGTCTCGCGATGGCCAACGACACCTCCAATCATCATGTGCTCGCCAGCCCGCCCAACCAAAGCAACGCTCAACGGTGGAACCTGACCCACCTCGGAGCCGGCCAGTACCGCGTTTCTTCCGTCACCAACAACCGGTATTGGACCTTCGGCAACCCCATCGGGATGGTCTGGTGGTGGGACGTCGCATCCCGGGTGCAACGCGCCACGGTTCGCATCACAGACGACGGTTACTTCCTCTTTTCCACCGCCCATGTCGGCCACGACCTCGTGGTGACAAACGGTCAGGTGCGCAACACCTTTCATTCCCCGGAATCTCCTTCTCTCTGGGCCATCCTGGGACCAGGGGATCCCTTGTTCCCCTACGGACTCGCCGCCTCCTACGCGTCCCCCAGTCAGATCAATCTCAGTTGGCAGGCTCCTGCCGGGGCCGAGAGCTACAACGTGATGCGTTCCACCACCAGCGGTGGACCCTACACCACCATCGCCTCGGGAGTGACTTCGCCCAACTACGCCGACGGCGATCTCGATCCGGAGACGACCTATTACTATGTGGTTTCGGCCGTGAGTTCAGCCGGCGAAAGCCTGGTCAGTTCCGAAACGCAGGCCGCCCGTTTGCACGCCCACCTCAAGTTCGACCAAAGCCGTGGCTCCAGCGCCCCCGATGACTCCGGCAACGGATGGAACGGCTCTCTGTCCAACGGGGTCGTTTGGACGGAAGGCCGGTTCGGCAACGCCATCCAACTCGATGGAAACAACGCCCACGTCAGCCTGCCGGCAGGAGTCGTCAGCGAGCTTGACGACTTCACCCTCTCCCTGTGGGTACTGGCTTCGAATCCTATCAACAGCTGGTCGCGTATCCTGGATTTCGGAACGGGCACGGAAAACTACATGTTCATCACCCCGCGCAACGGAATTAACAACAACGTGCGATTCGCCATCCGCATACCCACCACCGGTGAGCAAACCATCACCGGCAACGCACCCCTGCCGACCGGACAATGGACCCACATCGTGGTGACCCTTTCCGGCTCCACCGGCACACTTTACGTCGACGGAGTCGCTGTGGGCACGAACACCAATATGAACCTGAGACCTTCGGACCTGGGCGAAACCACCAACAATTTCCTGGGGCGGTCCCAGTTCGGTTGGGATCCCTATTTCGGTGGCCGCATCGACGACTTGAGAATCTACGATCGGGCACTCACTCAATCCCTCGTCCAGGAACTCGCCACTCTGCCGCCGGCACCCACAGGGGTTTCCGCGGTTGCGGGACCGGGCCAGGTGACGCTCTCGTGGAACGCCTCCGCGGACGCCGTCAGTTATTCCGTCGCCCGGGCCACATCGTCCGGCGGCCCCTTCATCACGGTGGCCGATGGCCTGGTTGACACCGATTACGTCGACTCCAGCCTCGCCGGCGGAACCACCTACTTCTACGTGGTGACCGCCTTCAACGGCCATTTCGCCGGCGAGACCTCGGCCCCGGTCAGCGCCACTCCGGAAGCGGCGCCCGTCGATCCGGTGGAATCCATGACCCCCACGATTACCGTAACCGCCGGCGAAGGTTTCCTCCACCTGCCGATTTCGGTAGAGGATCGCGTCTATCAACTCCAACATTCCGACCACCCGGGAGGCCCGTGGGAAAACCACGGAGAGCCTGTCATCGGAACCGGAGACGCACTCCAATTCCCCATCGCCGTCGATCCCGAACGGCCGCAGGCCTTCTTCCGTATCGGTATCGCACCGTAATCCGAATGAAGCTTCATAGGAATTTCCGAAAGCCGGTGTCGCTGTTGCGGGTCATCACGGCAGCGTAACCGTAACCATGCCGAAGGTTCGTGGTGCGAACGGGTCCAGGGGAATCTCCACAATCGCCCGCTCCCATTCGGTGTCTATTCCGATGACACCGATTTCGGTTGTCGCCGGTTTCCATTCGACGAGGTCGGTTGATGAAAACGGCGTATAAATCAAGTCACTGTTCCGGCGGCGGATAAACTCGATCCTCAGTACCGGTGCGGGGGGCTCCCCCTTTCTGACAATCGCCGGAAGGCCGGCGGCTTCGTCGCCGCCCATTGTCAACACTCGCCGGTCGGCCTGTTGAAAGTCCATATTGAACGCGTATTTGAGCAGGTTCTTTACTCCGTCGCCAAACGGCGCCGCTTCCGGCTCTGCTTTTGTGTCGGTCAACCCCGCCGCGGAAACCGCGGCATCGTAGCGATCGCGCTCAAGCGACCGAAACCGTTCCACAAACGTATGCACACGATCTCGCTCCACATTGACAAACTCCTGCTCGATACCACTCGGCCAACGGATATGAACATGATCGACCGTAGCGCGTCCGAGTCTCCCCAACCCGAAGTGGGCGGTTGTTTCGTTGTGCGAAAGAAAGTTCGCCTCCAGGTTGACCTCGTGAACGTATTGGAATTGCGGATCGTTCAAGTCGGGCGTCACCGTGATCCAGGCCCCGATTCCCCGGCGATTGGAAACCGTTCCCACCAGGTTGATGCGCAACCAATTGGAATCGCCGCCGAGGTTCTCATACAAAATCGGGCGCGCCGCATGGTTCAGGATTAGCACGTCCTGCCAACCATTGCCGGTGAAGTCGGCCGCAATCACACCGCGTCCACGGGCCGCACCGTCCAGGCCCACTTCTTCGGCCATGGAGGTAAAGGAAACCTCCGGCGAGCCGTCATTGCGGAAAAACTGCCTGGACTCCTCGCCCAGGTACCCGTTCACAATGACAAGATCGCGCCATCCGTTGTTATTGTAATCAATGGTGGCGACGCCCCAGCCCCAGTAGTTGGTTCGAACCCCTGCCGCATCGGTGCGATCGGAAAAGAACAGTCCGGGAACCTTGCGATGCATTTCGTTAATGTATAGGGTATTCTGTTCAATATCGGTCAGAAAAATATCCATCCAGCCGTTATTGTTGAAATCCGCCACCGAAATACCCATTTCGAAGGTGCCCAGTGTGGTTCCCGTTTCCGCCGACGCCTCCCGGAAGGTGCCGTCGCCCCGGTTAAAATAAAACTGGTGGTTTTTAAAGTCATTGTAGGGGATCAGATCGAGGAGCCCGTTGCGGTTGATATCCACAAATCGTCCTCCGAAGCCGAAACGGTTTCCAGTACCGCCGATGCCGGCGGAGGCCGTCACATCCTCGAAGTACCCCGGGGCCTCGGCGCCCCGATTGCGGAGCAGCCGATTCGCCCCCTCGATCAGGCTCCAATTGCTGACGTAGAGGTCGAGGTAGCCGTTTCCGGTAAAGTCTCCGGCCGTCACGCTCGTCCCAGCGAGAAAGCCTCCGTTGACACCCGTGGCGCCGCGTTCCTGCGCCTGTTCGGTCAGACGACCTTGTCCGTCGTTGATAAAGAGGTAATGACGATCGATTCCGACCGTCGTTACGTAAAGATCGAGATGCCCATTGTTCGTCAAATCCGCGAGCAGGGCGCCGTTGGTGGGAGCGTTGATCGGATCGAAGCCAAAGACCCCGGTTGTGCGATCTTCGAAAGTCCCGTCCCCCATGTTCATATAAAAGATGTCGGTGTTGTCGTGACGGGTAACAAAAAGATCGTTTCTTCCATTGCCAAAAAAGTCTCCGACCGCGCCGCCCGCGGTCGTGTGTCCCGCGCGGTTATCCGTTGAGGGAACCTCACGCTGCACATGGGTCAGGCCCGCCTGCTCCGTAATGTCACGAAATCCGCCGGCGGCGTTCGTCGGCAAGGGCGCGGCTATGGACAACAAAAGAGCGCCCGCCGCGAAACCGCATCGACATTTGCGTTCAATAGTCAGGCGCATCCGAGACCTCTCGTTGATAGGCAAATGAACAACCAGCCCGCACACCCGAATGCCCGATTCAAAAAAAAGACGAGGCGGGGAATTTCCGCCTCGTCTGTATTACATGCGTAAAGCCAAAATCCTGAATTACGATGCCCGCATCATCCGGCGGCGGACAAGGAGCCCGACGCCGGACAGAACCGCGATCATGCTCAGGGTGGACGGTTCGGGAATGACCGTCACCGATACGTTGTCCAGGTTGCCAAACCCATTCCCGGTGTTTAGAAAGCTGATCCCAAGGGTCCCGCCGACCGATTCCCCGGTTGCCGCAATCAAACTCGGGCTGAAGTACTCGGTCCAGGTCCCGTTAACACCAGTCGAAAAAGTACCTATCACGTTACCAGGATCATCATAGAAGAGGCTCACCGTCCACTCGGTAGCACCGTCCCAGGATTTAGAAACGAAGCCGACGGTGTATTCCTCCCCGGCCAGAATCGTGTATTCGCTAATGTTATACGCCCCGTTTCCAGGAGCCATGAAGGCAGAAAATCCTCCATTATAGGTGCCCCACCAGGCGGCCGGCCCCTCGATTCCCGCGTCGGTGGGTGGTGTGAGATCAAACCATCCGGGAACATTGGGCGTGGCTTCAAATCCACCCGGGAAACTATTCTCGCCCGGCTCTTCAAAACCAGGGTTCGGCAACGGAACCTGAACGATTTGCGCCTGAACGTTTGCTGCCGCAACCAGAATCGCAGCCAAGAAGCATAACTTTTTCATTTTTTTGTTTTTTTGGGATTAATCTCTTCCGTCGAGTATTTAAAACGCTGCAACAGCTTCAAAGCGTCCGTTTTAGCTGCTTTTTCGTTCTCAGCTTTAAGAGTAGAGCCAGTCCGAATATGATGATTTCACAACAAAATACCACTGTGTGCAAGATTTTTCTGACATTACTTAAGCCCTGATTCAATTTCGTCGATTGTTCAACGACAACGAAAGTCGGGAGTGACTCACCTCGGCCACTCTTTCCCAGGCGAGCCCACGCCCAACCTGGAATATCCACGAAACGCAAAAGTATATTCAGGCTAGAACCAATGGTACTCAGCCAAGCAAGTTCATGGTTTGAGAAAACGAATCGGAATCGAAATCGCGCTTGATCGTGAAAACAAACCCAATAGGTTCTCCGGCAGGCTGAGCACGCACTGGGACCGGGCTTCTCTTAATGGCCTTGGCGTTTGGTCCGAACTCAATCACCGCAAGACAGGCAGAGCGATACATCCGCTCCCGGAGCTGGATTCCGGGGCCAAAAACAAACACCAGATCGGAGAATCCCAACCCATGAAATTCGGAGCCGTAGTATTTAAAGCGCTATTTACCTTGGTCGTCTTGCCACTACTGGCATTCCCCGGTCTGGCGTTGGAACCGCAAACCATTCTCTTTGACAACGTGCGCATCTTCGACGGCAGGGGTAACGCCTTGTCGGATCCGACCAACGTACTGGTCCGGGGGAACACGATCGAACGGATCTCTACATCCCCAATAATCACCGATCGGAGGGCCGACACGCTCATCATCAACGGTGCCGGTCGCACCCTGATGCCGGGTCTGATCGATGTCCATTGGCATGCCATGATGGCTGCGATCCCCATGCAGCGCGCCATGACCTCGGACGTAGGGTATGTCCATATCGCCGCCTCCAGGGAGGCCGAGGCCACCCTGATGCGAGGATTCACCACCGTGCGTGATGCCGGAGGGCCCACCTTTGGACTGAAACAGGCCATCGACGAGGGGATCACCCCGGGACCGCGGATTTTCCCGTCCGGAGCCATGATCTCGCAGACCGGCGGCCACGGGGACTTCCGAATGCGCCATGAAGTGCCTCGCGCGTGCTGCACCGAGCTGTCGCACGTCGAATCCATGGGCGTGTCCATGATCGCCGACGGTCCGGATGAAGTTCGCCGGCGCGTGCGTGAGCAACTGATGCTGGGCGCTTCGCAGATCAAATTGATGGCCGGCGGCGGAGTCTCTTCCCTCTACGATCCCCTCGACGTCACCCAGTACTCACCTGAGGAATTTCGGGTGGCGGTGGAAGCTGCGGAGAACTGGGGAACCTATGTGATGGTGCATGCCTACACCCCGCGCGCGATCCGCATGGCGATCGAAGCCGGCGTCCGTTGTATCGAGCACGGGCAGTTGGCGGATGAGGAAACCGCCCGCCTGATGGCGGAAAAGGGGGTTTGGTGGAGTTTGCAGGCCTTTCTCGATGATGAGCACGCGAATCCCCAGACCGGCGAAGCCCGTCGTAAGCAGTTGATGGTCTCCGAAGGCACCGACAGGGCCTTCGAACTGGCAAAACGTCACGGGGTCAGGGTGGCCTGGGGGTCGGACATTCTCTTCAGCGCCGAACTCACGCGTCAACAAGGGGCCATGCTGGCGAAACTGACCCGTTGGTACACTCCGGCCGAAGTGATGGCAATGGCGACCTCCAACAACGCCGAACTCCTGCAATTGTCAGGTCCTCGCAATCCCTACCCGGGAAAACTCGGTGTTATCGAAGAAGGCGCACTCGCCGATCTGCTGCTGGTCAACGGCGATCCGCTTTCCGATATCGATCTTATCGCCGATCCGGAACTCAATTTTCTGGTGATCATGAAAGACGGCCGGATTTATAAGAACATCCTTAATTGATTTATGAGTGGATCAAACTCTCCGTTCGACCGCATCCACAAATCGGGCTAATGCAGGCAGGCCAAGCTTTCTAACACGGGTGGGCCCTGTCGGATTCGAACCGACGACCAAGGGATTATGAGTCCCCTGCTCTAACCGCTGAGCTAAGGGCCCCGCTTACTGAAATTTTTGTGCCATCCAATCCGTCACGTCAACCACCCGATTCACGAGCAGGGGACGTGGGCCACAGTGTA
>JBJHCF010000032.1:0-59988 GCA_050506795.1 Opitutia bacterium | reverse complement strand
AGCGGATGCTTGAGTTGGAGGATTGGCGTGAGTGCCAGAAGGCGTACCGGGTGCACCTGTTTGGGCGTGCGAACGCGGCGTTGATGGGCGAAGGGCAGGGGTTGCCCAAGAGTGTGGTGGCGCGGGTGAAGGGGCGGGAGGGTGAATTGACTCTGCCTGAGGTGTTGCGTTGCCGGGTGCGTTATTTCACGGCCGGGGCGGCGATCGGGACGCGAGAGTTTGTGGAGGAGGTGTTGCGTCAGAACGCGGGGATGTTCGGCAATAACCGCAAGAGCGGCGCGGTGCGAATGCGGGGGAAGGGGTTGAGGGACCTCTATAGCTTAAGGAATTTGCAGAAGGACGTATTTGGGTGAGAACAGACCTTGCCAGTGAGACTTTCGACGCAGGCCGACAGGCTCGCTACCCGGTGGAGCCGGCACCAATAAGGAGGTTAGAAATAGGGGACTAATGTAGCCCGCCGTAAACGATGAATCCTAAGCCGAATTAATGCAGACCAACCGTGCAAAACAATTGAAACCTCCGCGCCTCAGCGAGCGGTCTGCCTTAATTCCTGGTGACCAAGAAAAGGTATTTAGTCCCAAGCGGGACGAGTGAGAATAGTCTGAATCGCGCTCGGTTAAGGAATTATTGACCACGAATTACGCGAAATGTACGAGATTATGGCGGGCAGCATACCCGCGTTCCCAATATGATTCCGAGCCCACGCCCCTCACTGAAATCTGGTTAAAGAACGGTTCCTGGTTCGGGGGGCACTGGACTTCGACGAGCTCAGTCGAGCACGGAGGCGGTGATGCACCAATCCACCGCCTTAACCGTGCCATTCAGAGTAGTCCGGGTTGGGTCTTCAGCGTTGTCGCTTAGCTCGGAACAACGCCGGGCTTGCTTCAATTTAGTGTATTTCGAGTGTTTCGTGGTTCTATAAAGAATTCTTTTGGGACTGAGATCTCAATTTTTCGTGTTTAAAAAAATAAGCAAATGGCTTGACGTTCATGTCTCGAGTGCTTATTTTTTTAAACATGAAATCCGATCCGTTGTCGAAACGAGAGCGTCAGATCATGGATATCCTTTTTCGCCGTGGGGAGGCGAGTGCTGCGGAGGTGCATGCGGAGTTGCCTTCGCCGCCCAGTTATTCGGCGACTCGGGCCATGTTGTCGACGCTTATGCGCAAGGAACGGATTCGTCACCAGGAGCGGGACGGGAAGTATTATTACCGTCCGAATCAGCCGCGCAGGCAGGCTGCCGCGTCCGCGATCCGCCGTGTGCTGGACACCTTTTACGCCGGATCCGCCTCGGCGGCAATCGCGGGGATCCTCGAAACCCAACGCCAGAATTTGACTCGCGAGGAGGTTGATCGTCTGAACAAGCTCATCGAAGAGGCCGCCTGCATCGAGGATCGCGAATGAGTGTGACTCGAAAGCGAAATCGAAACCGTCTGCCCGAACCGCTGAAAACAACCCGAATCCCAACAACCCGAAATCATGTCCGCCGATCTCTACCTGTCCGACCCGTTTGTCTCCATTATTTTCAAGGCGACAGTGTTGCTCCTCGCCGCGACGATTACTTCCTGGTTTTTGCGCAAGAGGTCAGCGGCCCTTAGGCACCTGGTATGGGTGGGTTGTGCGGCCGGGTTACTGCTGTTGCCGGTGTTGTCGGCGGTTCTTCCGTCGTGGACTGTCTCCTTGACTGCCGCCGACTCCGAGTTCGCACCAGTCGCTCATTCGACGACGTCACCACGTCCCGTCGATTTGTCCGAAGCGCCCACCGCGATGGGAAGCTCTCAGGTGTCGGCAAGGGAACCCGATTTTGCAGGCGGCACGCAATGGATCCCGCGGCCGACGGTCATTTCGGTTTTTGGGTGGCTTTGGGTGAGCGGAATGGTCGTATTGCTTTTCATACGCCTGTGTGGAGACGTCCGTGTTTCGAGAATACGGCGTCAGTGCCGATGGGCCGAGGCGGTTGGAGCGGCAAGTCATTTAAGAGCGTTGATGCTGGAGAACGCGAGGCGGATTGGCCTGAACAGGCCGCCCGCCTTACTGATCGGATCCGAGACGACACTTCCGTTTACCGGAGGGTTGTGGCGTCCGTTCGTCGTGGTGCCGGAGTCGGCCACACGCTGGAACGAGGAAAAACAGCGGTCCGTTCTCCTGCACGAACTGGCCCATGTGGAGCGTCGCGACTGTCTGACCCAGGGGATTGGCCACTGCGCCCGGGCGGTGTTCTGGTTTCACCCGCTGGCCTGGTGGATGACGTACCGAATGCGTGTCGACCGGGAGCAGGCGTGTGATGATCGAGTGCTGGAAACGGGACAATCCCCCGCGCGCTATGCGAGAGTCCTGCTGGACCTGGTCAAAGAAGCGAATGCGTCAGCCCAGGTGCCGCACAGCGCCCTGGCCATGGCTCGGAGATCGACCTTTGAAGGCCGGCTCCTGGCCGTCCTCGATGCCCGCCGGAAACGACGCGGGCTCGATCGGCGCATGGTCGCCGGCTCGCTCATTCTGGTTGCTGGCTTGACGCTTTCCCTGGCCATGGTGCAGACGGTTATCGCGGAGGCGGAAGAAGAAACGGGTTCGGGAGAAACCGGCTCAACGCCGGGAACGGTGGCAATGTTGGAAAACGGGTTCTCTGTTGAAATTCTCGCCGTAGGGGATCGCCTGGCTGAGCCTGTTGCCTGGTGGTTGCCTGACGGGGGAGAGATCGGGATGGTTCCTCCGTATCGCGAGCGCACCGGAATTTCGGTACGGGAGGCGAGCGGCCAATGGGAATTCGCGTTGATGTTGCGTGATCCCGAAGGTGTGGAGCCCGGTTTTAAAGTCAGGTTGCCGGATCTTGAGGAAGGTTACGAAATGAATCAGTGGACGCAGGCAGGATCGCTGTACGGTACCCGACGTTGGAGTGTGGTGGGGAACCTGCCCGGAGATTTGCTGGAGACGGACGTACACATCGGGATTGCCGCCGGAGAATGGAAAACCGTTGCGGTCAGCGGACCTGTTGAGAGTGCCAGCTTCGGAGAAGGGGAGACACTTGCTGATGGGGAGAGATTTGCCTTCGCACCGGTCGCGCGGAGTGACGAGGGTGTGGTGACCTCGGTGGCGTACAATGTCCATCATTCCAACGATCAACTGCGTATTGTGGCGGTGGATAACGCCGGTGGTGTGCACCCGTCGAGTGAAAGCGCTTCCGTGGGGACACCCTCCTGGCAAACGGACTCGATTTTGCAACAGATGACGGTGACGATTCCGAATGTCAGTACGGGGGATCTCAGGGAATTTCAAATACAGTCCCGCCCCTACCGGTGGATCGCATTTCGGAACGTTTCCTTGAGCCCGGGGCATCGCACGGAGGTGCGAGTCGGGGGCGCAGGTGGTGACGAACAAGCGGGGTATCGGCCGGAGGGCATAGACTCGGTCGATTCGGAGGCAGATGAGATTGAAAAACGTATGGCGGAACAGCAGGTGGAACTGGCGGAGCAGTTGCTGCGGCGCCAGTGGTCGCTTTTCGAAAACGGAAGGGCTACTTCGGTCGAGGTGACCGAAGCCGAACTTAACCTGTTGGGAGCCCGCGAACATCTGGCACGAATGAAGGGTGATGACGCGGAGCTGCGAATGTTGGCAGAGAGACGGGTTGAATTGATGGAATTCCGGCTGAATGCGGTCCGGGCCTGGCTTGAAGCCGGTCGTGCCACGGAGTCCGAGGCCCTTGAAGCGGAGATAGCCCTGAGGGAAGCACGAATGGCGCTCAGGGAATTATTGGAGTAACGACCGCGAGAATCCGAACCGGTCTTTGCCTCACTCCGTGAGTTGAGGTCGGAGTAGTTTCCAAACATTTTCGGCAATAATCCGGTGGCCGCGTTCATTGGGGTGGATGAGGTCGTCGAGGTTGTAGGCCGGATTGGCCGCCATGCCTTCGAGCAGGAAGGGAATCAGAGGAATGTCGAATTCTGCAGCCAGTTCGGGATAGATGGCCGCAAAGGCCTCGGCGTAGTCGGCGCCCATATTGGGGGCGGCTTTCATGCCGGCGAGCAGCAGGAGGGCGTCGGGGTAACGATTGCGTACCTTTTGCAGGATGCCGCGCAGGTTGGACCGCACTTCGGCGGGGTCAAAACCGCGAAGCATGTCGTTGCCACCGAGAGCCAGTACGAAGACGTCGATTTCGCGCCGCAGGACCCAGTCGATCCGGCGCAGACCACCGGCGGTGGTTTCACCGCTGAGCCCGGCGTTGACGGCCCGGTAGTTCAGGTTTTCGGCTCGCATCTTTTCCTCAATGAGCGCCGGGTAGGCCCGGTCGGGATCGATCTGGTAGGCGGCGGTCAGGCTGTCGCCGAAAAAGAGCACGGTGCGGAGGTTTTCGTTATTTCCGTTAACGGTGAGAGCGGGTAGCGTTCCGATCAGTGCTGCCAGGATCGCTAGGAAAAAGTTGGAAATCGTGCGCCCTCGGGACCCAAACGGCTGGCGAAGTGTCCATGAGTCGGACTGGGTCGGCGTGCGGCGGAAAACGGGCCGGGTGTTTGAGAAACGGCGGCAGGTTGTGTCTTCTATTTTCATCATGAACGACGGAAACGTACTCGAAATTCATCATTTGTCGAAAACCTATCGATCGGGGGCACGCGAGCTTACGGTTTTAAAGGGGGTTGAATTCACCCTGGGAGCGGGAGAGTCCTGCGCCGTGGTGGGACCGTCGGGCAGTGGCAAAACGACATTGCTGGGACTCTGCGCCGGCCTGGACCGTTCGAGTGGCGGATCGGTGCGACTTTGCGGCACGGCGTTGGAAGACTTGAACGAAGATGGGCGCGCGCGTTTGCGGAACCGGTCCGTCGGGTTTGTGTTTCAGAATTTCCAACTTGTGCCCAGCCTGACTGCCCTGGAGAATGTTATGGCGCCATCGGAAATGTCCGGAGGGCGCTCGGGCCTCGGCCGGGAAGCGCGTGATTTTCTGGGCATGGTGGGGCTGGCGGACCGCCTGGACCACTACCCGGTGCAGTTGTCCGGGGGCGAGCAGCAGCGAGTGGCTCTGGCCCGGGCGTTTATCAACCGGCCGCGGATTTTGTTCGCCGATGAACCGACGGGTAACCTCGACGAGGAAACGAGCGCGAAAGTGACGGACTTGATGTTCAGGTTGACCCGGGAGACCGGCGGCGCGCTAATGATCGTGACGCACGACTGGGAACTGGCCTGCCGGACCGGTCGTGTCCTGCGTCTGCGCGGGGGCGAGGTGGTGGAGGACCGGCGTTTGTCGGATGAGGAACAGGACCAGGCTGCGGAGCGTAACGGGGCTGCGGTGCGTGCCAAGACGTCGTTGTGACAAATCTCATGGAATTTAAACCAGCGATGAACGCCACGGCAGGCGCGCCGAGAAGACTTCGGTTGAATTGCTTACCTGTATTGAGCCCATGCGGCGCCAGGACGCCAAGGCTTTATGAATTAAGACCGGAGTGTGCGACGTGAAGGGAATGTGGATAGTCAAAATGGCGTGGCGGGACAGTCGCCGGGGGAGGAAGCGATTGTTTGTGTTTTCACTGGCGATTGTTCTCGGGGTGGCCGCGCTGGTGGGGGTGCGGTCGTTCCGCGATAACCTGGAGGACGGCGTGGCACAGCAAGCGCGGGCGCTGCTGGGCGCGGACCTGATGTTGACCTCCCGTCAGCAACCGGGGGAGGCGGTCGATGCTTTTCTGGACCGTATCGATGGAGAGAAGACGCGGGAAGTGAGTTTTACCTCGATGGCAACGTTTCCGGTCCAGGACCGAAGTCGAATGGTCATGGTCCGGGCGATGGGTGACGGTTTTCCGTGGTACGGCGAAATTCGCACCGATCCTGAAGGTGCGGCTGCGGTCTGGCGTCGAGGGGAGGGGGTACTGGTGGAGGAAAGCCTTTACCGTCAACTGGATCTGAGCCAGGGGGATCCGCTCCGAGTGGGCGGGGCCGAGCTTCCGGTGCTTGGCGCCTTGCGACAAATCCCCGGGGAGGGCATCGGGCTGGGCCAATTGGCTCCGCGCGTGCTCGTACCGTACGCGGCGATCGAGGACACAGTTTTACTTGGGGCGGGGAGCCTGGCGCGTTACCGGACCTACTTCCGGCTGGGCGACGAGGTGGATGCCGATGCCTGGGTGGCGGCGCACCGCCGGGAACTTTCGGAACTCCGTTTACGCGCCCAGACGGTGGAGGGCCGCAAGGAAGACCTGGGAGCGTCCTTCGACAATCTAACTCGTTTTCTCAATCTCGCCGGATTGGTGGCCTTGCTTTTGGGAGGAGTCGGTGTGGCGGCGGGTGTGTACGGATATGTTTCCCGCAAGCGCGATACGGCGGCCATACTCAGGTGCCTGGGCGCGGGCAATCGAGACATTTTTGGGATTTACCTTTTGCAGGGGGGGGCGCTGGGGTTGAGTGGGGCGGTGCTGGGAACCCTTCTGGGGTTGGGCGTGCAACGCGTGCTGCCGGGCCTGTTTTCAGGTGTGGTGCCGGTGGAGGTGGCGTTTTCGCTATCGGGCCGAGCCATTTTGGAAGGCATGTTGGTGGGGTTCGGGGTATGCCTGTTGTTTGCCCTGTGGCCGATGGCGGCGCTGCGTCGAGTTCCACCGTTGCGGGCGTTGCGAGCCTCAGTGACGGGCGCCGGCCGCGGGCGGGATCCGGTGCAGTGGCTGATTGCGATTTTGCTGGGGGCCGCGGTTTGGGGGTTCCTGCAGGTGCAGTTTGGCGGGTTCGCCGTCCCGGCGGGATTGTTTCTGGGATTGGCGGCGATCTTCCTTTTATTGACCGGACTTGGATGGGGAATGCTCTGGGCGGCGCGCCGCCTGTCGCCGGGATGGTTTCCCTTTGTCTGGCGGCAGGGGGTGGCCAACCTTTACCGCCCCAACAACCGCACGGTAGCGTTGATCGTGTCGTTGGGACTCGGAACCTGCCTGATCGCCGCGCTGGCGTTCAGTCGCGACATGCTGCTCGGGCAGGTGCGATTTTCGGAAACCGGTGAGGCGCCCAATTTGGCCTTTTTCGACATCCAGGACGACCAGATGGCTGCGTTGAAAGAGCTTCTGGAGGGTTTCGATCTTCCGGTGGTTTCGGAGGTGCCGATCGTCACCATGCGGATCGAGTCGATCAAGGGGCGGCCGGTGTCGGAGCTCTTGCGCGAAAATGCGGCTCCCGGGTGGACGCTGCGCCGGGAATACCGCTCGACTTTTCGCCGTGAGTTGACCAACACCGAACGCCTGGCGGCTGGGGAGTGGGTCGCGGAAGCGGGTGACGCGGAAGTGGTGCCTATATCCGTGGAAACCGGCCTGGCGGAGGATCTGGGAATCGGTCTGGGCGACGAAATCGTTTGGGACGTGCAGGGGATTTCATTACCCAGCCGGGTGGCCAGTCTGCGGGATGTGGAGTGGCGGCGTATCAGTCCGAATTTCTTCGTGGTCTTTCCCGCCGGGGTCCTGGAGCCGGCGCCCAAATTCAACGTGTTGCTCACCCGCACCGAATCGGTGGAACAGACCGGCCTGGTGCAGCGGGAGGCGGCGGAGCAGTTCGGCAATATCTCCGCGGTGGACCTGCGGCTAGTGATCGACACGGTGGAGAACGTGTTGGACCGGATAGGGTTAGTGGCTCGTTTCATGGCTGGGTTCACGGTGGCCACCGGCGGGCTGGTTCTGGTGGCGGTGGCGGCTACCGGACGCTACCAGCGTAGGCGCGAGTTCTGTCTCCTGCGCACCCTGGGGGCGACAGGAAGGCAATTGGCGGGGATTCGGACCGTCGAATTCCTGGTACTGGGAACGCTGGCGGTGACAGCGGGGCTTTTACTGGCATCCGCTGCCGGGTGGGCCCTCGGGCGATTTGTATTCGAGTTACCGTTCAATCCCGCCTGGACGGTGATCCTTGGTTGCTGGGGAGGGATTACCGGAGCGACGGTGCTGATCGGCTGGTTCAGTGATGTCGGCGGCGTCCGCCGACCCCCGCTGGAGACGCTGCGGGAGACGGCGGACGATTAACTCCGAATCAGTTCCAATCCCGTACTGGACATGGCGTTGTTCGGCGGTGAAGGTACAAACTAGCCTTCAATCCAGGTGATAAATGCCTGGGGGCCGCCGCGCAGGTAACCGACGGTTCGACGGATTTCGTTACCTTCGTCATC
This sequence comes from Opitutia bacterium, assembly GCA_050506795.1. Classification (GTDB taxonomy): domain Bacteria; phylum Verrucomicrobiota; class Verrucomicrobiia; order Opitutales; family T3Sed10-336; genus SLOW01. The sequence continues at coordinate 51,882 of JBJHCF010000032.1, read as the reverse complement.
GACAATCACGAAGGTCGGATAACCCTGGATGTTGTAGTTCTGGGCCAGGTCCCGATTTTGGCGAACCACTTCCGGTTCCTGAGGCTTGTTGCGGGGGAAATCGAGTTCGAGCAGAACCAGTTGGTCGCCCGCGAATTCATGAAACATTGCCGTCTCCAGGACATCGCTTTTCATCTGGATGCACGGTGGACACCAGTCCGAGCCGGTGAAGTTGATCAGGACGGGTTTTCCCGATTCCCGGCTGGCTTCCAGAGCGGCTTGGTAGTCGGTCATCCACTCAAGCGAAGATTCCGGGGGTGCCGCGTTTCCGGATCCGTTTTCCATGGCAAGGCCGTTGTCATCGCAGCCGGTCAAACCAACAACGAGTCCGGCAGCTAATAGCAAGGTAAGAGATACGTTTTTCATATCGGATATGAGGGTTGGGGGAGGGGGATTATTCCTGAAAATCGTCGGGGAAGCGTCAGGGCTGTTTACCCAAGGCCGATTTCAACCCGGAATGGCGTAGAACGGCATCTCCGATAGTAGCGACGACTTCGTCGTCACTCAAAAGCCCGGTGTTGACCACCAGATGATAACTCAAAGGGTCGGTGATATCGCGATCAAAGTGTTTGCGCACGTAGTCGGCGCGCTCTTTGTCTTTGCGGCGTACCTGTTCCACCGCCTCGTCGTATTTGAGTTCGTAGAATGCCTGTACGCGCTCGATCCGTTTCTCGAGACGGCAGGTCAGGCGAACATGGAAGGCGTTTTTCAAAGAAGCGGCGACCAGGTGAGCGCCCCGGCCGACCAGGATGACATTCCCAGTTTTCGCCAGCTTGCGGATGGTTTCATTGGTCTTTTCCACCAGGGAAGTAATGGAGGGATGCAGGCCGAGAAATTCCCCGACATAGGCCTGGAAATCGTTGCCGGCGCCTTCCGGCATGTAGGCTCCCAGCTTTCCGGGCAAACTGTGGTCGTCGAGGACCTTATCGACCAGGTTTCGGTCGAAGACCGCCCAGCCGCTTTCGCGGTCGCCGTCGTGGGATTCCAGATACCGAGCCAGTTTCTCTCCGAGAGTCACGGCGCCGGCGCCGGTTTCCCGGGATAGGGTGACCGCAGGTCCCGCTTCGGGACGTGCTTTTGGGGGAAGGATTTCTTCCTTGAAGCGTGCGGTGAAGTAGCGCTGGAGTGAGTTGATATTCGAAGTCGAGCTCATGATATGCAATTGGATCGGCGGTTTTAAGCTCGCTGTTTGGAGGTCGGTTGTCAACTCAACCCGGTGGCCGCGGTCACTCGGAACCGATGCCAGCCTTCCAACGGTTGTGAGCTCAAGGCTGGTGCAACGGATTGAGCGGGTGGGTTTCAGCCAGGAAAAGGAGAGCGTCGTAACGCAAGGGCGCGCGAGTGGGTACGTAGTTGGCGGTCTCTTGGTCGGGGTTGTAAACCACGCCGATAGCTCGCTGCCCGATGGGCTCGGTGAGGATGGAGCCCGCGGGTACGTCGCCGAAAAGGAAAAGCGCCGTATCGTGTTCGGTGAGGCGTAGCGCGTGGTCGAGACTTCCCGGTTGCGCCGGAGGCACCGGCATGATCTCCAGCGGGTTATCCCAGGCTGATCCGGCAACGACTTCTCCCCGGTAAGTGGAAAAGCCCAGGATGAAAACGTCGTCTCCCCAGCGCTCGCGCGCCAGGCGGCCGATATTTGTTTGTCCCTGCGCGCTCATGGGAGTGGCCCCGGCGTCGCCGACGTGAGTGTTATGCGCCCAGACAATGCCCCTCGAATCGTCGCCGTGAAATTCGAGCAGGCGGGCGACGGTTTTCTTGAAGTGTCTTGCCCGTGCGTTCCAGGAGGCGGCTTGATCCTCGGCCATTTCGCGGATATGGGCTTCGGCGTTCTTGATGACAAGCGCGTAGTGTTCGGCGAAAAAATACGCGTTTTCCCCCAGCGACTCGATCAGACTTTCCCGGTTTTCCCGCAGCAACTCCAGAGCCGCGGGCACATCGTCGGGCGCGGAAGTGGCATAGGCGAATGCCGCCCGCGCGTAACGGGCGGTATCGCCTCGATAACGGGAAAAATCCCGATAGAGGGTCGTTAATTCAGAGTGCAGGTCCGCGTCGGCGTTTTCGGTTTTGGCCAATAGAGCGTCGAGCGACTCTTCCCAGCCGTAGACGTCGATTCCGAAAAAACCAACTCTTCGGTCCTGCGGTTGCTCCCGGTTATATTCGCGTAGCCATTCGGCCAGGGCGACGATTTCCCGGTTGGCCCACAGCCATTGCGGCCAGCGGTCGAAGCCTTCCAGTATTTGGGTAACCGGTTTGTCCTGTTCCGGTGAGTCCGTTTCGGTGACCCACCGGTTCAGACGATGGAGAGCGGCCCAATCGCCTTCCACCGCAATGAAAGTAATCCCTTTTTCCTCGATCAGACGGCGGGAGATTTTGCCGCGCCAGGTGTAGAATTCCGAGGTTCCGTGGGAGGCTTCGCCCAGCAGGACCAATCTTCGTTCGCCGATTTTTTCCAGCAAAGGATCCAGGTCGGCCTTGTCGGAGACTGGGTGAGCGATTTGCTTCAGTGCGGCGACGTATTCGTCCAGGGCATTTGAATACACCGAGGCCGCTCCGCTCACGACGAGCGAGCAAAACAGGATATGGAGGCCGCGGAACATGACTGCGGGCGTTTTCAGAAGCCGGCGCCGCGAGTGCCGGTGCGAATGCGGACGAGGTGGCGGTTGGCAGTGATGTAGAGTGTGGCGCCATCGTCGCCGAAGGCACAATTGGCGGTGGGGCGGCCGGTGAGAATGGTTCCGAGATGGGTACCGTCAGGTGCGATGACCAGGACGCCGCCGGGCCCGGTGGCGAAAAGGTTGCCGTCACGATCGACCTTTAATCCGTCCGGGGCGCCGGGGCGGTCCCGGGTGGCGAGTTCGGTGGCGTCGAAAAACACCCGACCGTTTTCGATGCTTCCGTCATCCAGCACGTCGTAGGCCATCCAGATTGCGCGATGGCGTTCGGAATTGGACACGTACAAAGTTTTTTCGTCGGGTGAAAAGGCGATCCCATTGGGCCGGTTCAGATCCTGTGTCAGCAGCGACACCTCTCCATCGGGGTCGACGCGGAATACTCCGTAGAAGTCCAGTTCGCGTTCCGGGTCGTTGGCGCCGCGCGGGAGTCCGTAGGGAGGGTCCGTGAAATAGACGGCGCCGCTGGAGTGGACCACGAGATCGTTGGGACTGTTCAGTCGGCGACCGTCGTAACGGTCCGCCAGAGTGGTTTTGGGTCCGTGGGGGTCTTCCAGGGATTCGAGACGGGAGACTCGCCGGTCGCCGTGTTCACACAGGACCAGGCGACCCTCGTGATCGAGGGTGAGTCCGTTGGATCCCGGTTCCCGGCCTTGAAAGTCTTCGCCGGTAAAGCCGGATGGACGCATGAAGAGGGCAATGCCGTCGGATTCGTCCCAACGGTAAATCGAGTTACGCGGGATGTCGCTTAGCAACAAGTAGTTTCCTTCCGGAACCCAGACCGGTCCCTCCGTCCAGACGAATCCCTCCGCGAGGATTTCGATTTCGGTGCCGGGAGGCAGTAACTCGTCGAGTCTGGGGTCGAGACGTTCGATCGTTCCCAGGGTTCCGGAGGCGTTTTCCGGTTCAGCCATAATGGTTCCTTGAGTTAGAAGAACGGTTGCCGCCAGGATGGCTTGGCAACCGCGGGTAGTGTTGTTCTTTAAGGAGGGTGTGGAGTGCGATGGGAATAGCATACCTTGATCTATCGCAAACTGTCGGTTGGCAGGCAACCGGAAAACGGACCGGATCGCCTTTCATTCTCCGATCGGCCGAGGGTATTGCGCGGGCTTTCGATTGAAGTTGCGCCCTTCTGAATGGCGTTTGATTCTTTGCGCGAAGGTTTTCCCTCGAAACCGCCCGGGTGAAGCGGGGCATTTTGATGGGATCGCCTTTTTCAAGCTTCAATTGCTGTTCAGTCATGATAACAGACGCGGAACACCCTGGGAGGTCGACAGAGGCGCGGGAAACCATTTTTGAAGTTCGTGGACTGACCAAGATATATCTGATGGGGGAGGTGGTTATCCACGCCCTGCGGGGGATTGATATGGCGCTCTATTCCGGGGAGTTGTCGGTGCTCTTGGGACCTTCGGGTTGCGGCAAGTCGACTTTGCTTAATATTGTCGGTGGACTCGACCGGGCGACGGAGGGAGCCGTCAGCTACCGCGGCAATGATTTGAGCGGTGCCGGAGAGCGTGAGTTGACACGTTTTCGGCGGTACGAGGTGGGGTTCGTTTTCCAGTTCTACAACATGATTCCAAGTCTCACCGCCCGGGAGAACGTGGCCATCGTCACGGAAATCGCGCGTGACCCCATGTCACCCGAGGAAGCGTTGGCACTCGTTGGTCTGGAGGACCGCATGGATCATTTTCCCTCGCAACTTTCCGGAGGACAGCAACAACGGGTTGCCATCGCGCGCGCCATCGCCAAGCGACCGGCGGTGCTTCTTTGTGACGAGCCTACCGGGGCGTTGGATTCCAGGACCAGCGTTTCCGTATTGCAGGCCATTGAGGCGATCAACCGGGAACTCGGCACCACCACCGCCCTGATCACGCACAACGAAGTGATCGGCGAAATGGCGGATCGGGTGATTCGAATGAGTGACGGGCGTATTGTGGAGGAAACACTCAACCGGGCACGGCGCTCTCCCGCCGAGCTGAGCTGGTAAGACGCGTATGTCGTCGCTGCACCGCAAACTTCTTCGCGACATCCGGTCCATGAAAGGTCAGTTGGCCGCAATTGCGGTGGTCATCGCGGCCGGTATCATGACCCTGATCATTTCGCTCACCACGCTCGACGCGCTGACCCAAACGAAAGAACGGTTCTACCGCGACTATCAACTGGCTGAGATTTTTGTCGATCTCAAGCGCGCTCCGGAGGTTCTGGCGGCCCGTCTCCAGGCGATTTCGGGAGTCAACCGGGTGGAGACGCGGGTGCGGGCGGCGGTCCGGTTGGAGGTCGAAGGATTTTCCGATCCGGTCCGGGGGCACATTGTATCCCTGCCGGAAGGACGCCAACCCGAGGTGAACCGCCTGTACGTGCGCGAAGGCGTCCTGCCGGATCCGGCCCGATCGGACGAGGTCGCGGTCAGTGAAGCCTTCGCCGAGGCTCACGGTCTGGGGCCCGGCGATCGCCTGCAGGCGATCATACGCGGCCGTCTTCAGGCGCTTCGGATTTCCGGAGTCGTATTGTCTCCCGAGTTCGTCTACCAAATCGCTCCGGCCGACCTGGTGCCGGATTACGAACGGTATGCCATCCTCTGGATGAACCGTCGGGCGTTGGCGCATGCCTATGGGATGGACGGTGCCTTCAACAGCGCACTGATCACCCTGCAGGCGGACGCGGATCATGCGTTTGTGATCGAGTCGGTCGACGAGGTGCTCGGTCGTTATGGCGGAATTGGAGCGCACGGACGGGATGAACTGTTGTCCCATCGATTTCTCTCGGACGAATTGGATCAGATTCGCGCCATGGCCACGATCATGCCGGTCATCTTCCTCAGTGTCGCGGCCTTTCTGCTGCACGTGCTGATGGGAAGAATCGTGCGGACGCAGCGGGAGCAGATCGCAGTGCTCAAGGCCTTTGGGTACCGCAACGCGGAACTCGCCCGTCATTACGGGTTGCTTACCGGGTTGATCGTGCTGATCGGGGCGGTGACCGGAATCGTCCTGGGCGCCTGGGCCGCGGATGCACTGGCCGGGGTGTACCAGGAGTATTTTCGGTTTCCCGAAATCCGCTTCAGGCTGCAACCAGGGGTGGTACTGACCGCGTTTCTAGTGGCTGGAGGCGCCGCTTTCCTGGGGGCCTGGGGGGCGGTACGTAGCGCGGTGAAGCTTCCGCCGGCGGAGGCGATGCGGCCGCCGCCACCCGAACGGTTTCGGAGGGGGTGGATCGACCGTTCGGCTTTGGGCCGGCGGGTGGGGCAGCCGACGCGAATCATTCTGCGCAACCTTTCGCGTCACCCGTGGAAAGCGGGACTGTCGATTTCCGGCATTGCTTTGTCGGGTGCATTGCTGATGGTGGGGAGTTACCAGTTCGGCGCCGTCGACCACATGATCGATTTGCAGTACCGGCTGGTGCAGCGCATGGATGTGCATCTGACCTTTACCGATCCGACCCCGGAACGGGCTGTGGGCGAGTTGCGGCATCAGCCCGGCGTTCATTACGCCGAGGGTTACCGGTCGGTTCCTGTGCGCCTCTTCCGGGGCGCGGCCGAGTACCGAACCGGCCTGCTTGGCTTTGAGCGAGATTCGGCTGTGCGGGGCCTGATCGACAGGGAACGTCGTCCGGTGGAATTGCCGGAAGAGGGATTGCTGCTGACCACCTACCTGGCCGATTTCCTCGGAGTGACACCGGGGGAGCGGGTGGCGATGGAGGTGTTGGAGGGGCATCGACGCACCGTCGAGGTAACCCTGGCCGGGACGGTGGACGAGCCGTTGGGGGTCAGCGGTTACATGGAGAGGCGGGCGCTCAATCGTCTGATGCGCGAAGGACCGGCCGTTTCCGGCGCCTGGCTGCTGACGGATGGGACAAGTGAGAATGAATTGTTCTCAATCCTTTGGGGGATCTCACGGATAGCCGGCATCGGCCTGATTGGGGATGCCGAGCGCAATATCCGCGAGCACCTGACCGATACCGTGCTGGTATTTATGGGAGTGTTGCTTCTCCTGGCCGGATCGATCGCTTTTGCGGTGATTTACAACAACGCCCGCATAGCGCTGGCGGAGCGAAGCCGCGAACTGGCCACCCTGCGGGTTCTTGGATTTACCCGGGGAGAGATTACTTGGATTCTGGTCGGTGAAATCGTGCTCTTGACCCTGATCGCGATTCCATTGGGGTGGGCGGTGGGAACCGGTTTCGCCTGGTTGTTGAGTGAGGCCATGAGTGTCGACATGTACCGGATACCGTTTGTGATTACGCCTTGGACGTACGCGTTTTCAGCGGCGGGAGTTCTGACGGCTTCCGTGCTTTCTGTCGCATTGATGCTCAATCGTATCGGAAACATTGATATGGTAACCGCATTAAAAACGATCGAATGAGGCAATGAAACACCAACGAAAGATCTTTCTCGCCGTAGCGGTTGTCGCTGGCGGCGTCATACTGGCATTGGCATTGCGCCCGGCGCCCGTTCCGGTTTCGGGCATCGTGGTGGAGCGCAGCCGCTTCACCGACTATGTCGAGGAGGAGGGGCGTACCACGTTGCGCGATCCATTCGTGGTTTCTTCGCCGATTGGGGGATATCTTCAGCGGGTGCGGTTGGAAGTGGGTGACGAGGTTTCGGCGGGCGACCTTTTGTTTCGTTTGGAGCCGGCTCCAGCTCCGGCTTTAGACCCCCGCGCCCGCGAACAGGCAGCCGAGGCGGCGGGTGTTGCGCGGGCGCGCCTCGAAGGAGCGAGATCGGAATGGGAAATACGGGGTGCTGAGGCGCGACATGCCGAGATCGAATTCGAACGTTATGGCGTCCTGCGCACCCGCGGAGCGGTTTCCCAGTCGGAATTCGACCGGATTCGGACGGAGCGGGATCGCGCGTTGAGCGCCGAAAGGGCGGCCGCCCGCGCGGTGGAGGCAGCGCGGTTTGAACTGCGCAACGCCCGGGCATTGCTCGAAGTGAGCGAAGGCCGCCGGGTGGGGGAGGAAGACCCGGTGTTGGAAGCCCGATCTCCGGAAAGCGGGAGAGTGCTGGCGCGCCACCGGTGGCAGGAAGGGGTGATCCCGGCGGGGGAGTCCATTTTGGAGATCGGTGATCTCGAGCAATTGGAGGTCACTGTGGACCTGTTGTCTATGGACGCGGTACGGGTTGAGGAGGGGATGCGTGTGTTGCTGACCCGCTGGGGCGGAGAGCGTGACCTGGAAGCCCGGGTACGGCGGGTGGAACCCTCCGGATTCATGCGCATTTCAGCGCTGGGCGTCGAGGAGCAGCGGGTGCCCGTTCGGATTGTCCTGGAGTCGCCGCGGGAGGACTGGGTTCGCTTGGGAACGGATTACCGGGTGGAGGCGCGCTTTGTTTTATGGGATGAGGATGACGTTTTGCAGGTGCCATCCAGTGCGCTGGTTCGGCACGACGATAGGTGGAGCGTTTTTGTGGTGGCGAATGGCCGCGCGGTGCGGCGTGCCGTCGAGACGGGAAGGCGCAGCGGGCTCTGGAGTCAAATTATCTCCGGGCTGGAACCCGGCGAGACCGTGATCGGGCGACCCGGTGACCGCGTGGAGGAGGGGGTGCGGGTGAACGTGGAGATCCGGCCTTACCGGTGAGCGGCACTGCCTTCATCGGCGGACTTCTGGACTGGTTCCATTCCAGGTAGCGGTGCTGGAATTATTTGGAGGCCTCTCTTACCCAGAGCCCGCAGTCGAGCGGGCCGAGATCGACGCGAGCCTGGTTTTCCTTGAGGCGGCCGTTGAAAATCCCGTGGGGGTTGAAGTTCTCCCGGTCGGCCAATTCGAGCCAGTCGTCCTGGGGAATGTCGGGGAGGGCGATTGAAGTTCCGTCCATATGGGGATTGATGGCGAAAAGGATCTGTTTGGAGCCCCGGCTGCGATCGGCGTTGAAAAGCAAGGCCGCGGCCGGATGGTCGTCGATACCGAAAGCGCGAATGTAGTCCGGGCCGGGGGAGTCCCAAAGCCGCAGCAGTTCGCCCCAGGGGGACAAACGAAAGGAGATCCATTGCCGGAAGTAGTTGTGTGTACGCCCGTACCGGTCCAGCGCGCCGTAATCCAGCGCATTGACCTCTCCCTCGAGGTAAGTGTTGTTGCGGCCGCCCTTGGAACGCAGGAAATCCTGTCCGGCGGACAACATGGGCACACCGATGGAGGTGAACAGGATGGCCGCCATCAGGTGGGTCCGAAAGATATCGTTGGCGTTTGGGTGGGTTCCGTCGTGTTCAGGGTTTTCGGTAATCTTGTCCAGCCAGCAACGGTCATCGTGCGATTCGGTGTAATTGATGCTCTGGGCGGGCCAGGCGGACAGATGATCGAGGCACCCCTTCATGAAATAGGCCAAACCACCGGCGTCGCCGTGACCGTGGAGGTATTTGGGCAGGAATTCCCGAAACTCGTCGTTCCAGAAGGAAAATCCGGTCGTGCGCAGCTCCCAGGCGATGTTGCCTCGAAAACTCCACGGTTCGGCGATCAGGATGATCGAGGGCTTGATCTTTTTCAGGGCGGTTTCGATCTCTTTGAGCACCTCAATGGTCAGCAGCTCTCCCAGGTCGAAACGAAAACCGTCCACATCGAAGGTCTCCACCAGGTAGGTGAGACTTTCGATGATCAACCGGCGCGACATGGCCGATTCCGCCCGCAGGGTGTTGCCGCAGCCGCTCCAGTTGGTCAGCTCGCCGTCCGCTTCGACATGGAAGTAATAGCTTTTGTCGAGGAACAGCAGAAACGGCGGTTCGCCGACGTGATTGTAAACTACGTCCAGAATCACCGCCAGTCCCCTTTGGTGGCACGCGGCCACCAGTTCGCTCAACTCGCGAATCTGGGAGGCGGCGGCGGGATCGGCGGCGTAGTGAGAGCAAGGGGCGAAGAAATTGGTCGGCATGTAGCCCCAGTGATATTCCTCCCGGGTGGCGCTGTCGAACTGGCTGACCGGTTGGAGTTCGAGAGCGTTGATTCCCAGGCGGGTCACATAGGAGTCATCGGCTTCCAGCCATTTCCTGAGACCGGTGAAACCCAGGCGTTCCTCGTCGGGGAGGGCGATGGGAGCGTGAGCGGTCAGGTCTCGCAGGTGTCCCTCCAGGACTACGAGATCCTGGTGATGCGGTGGGTCGAAAGCGGGTTGCCCCGACCGGGTCGGCAGGGTTGATCGGTCGACAACGATGCCCGGTCCGGATGGGCCGGCCGCAGCGAGGGCCCAGGGGTCGAGGAGGCGCCGGTCGGCCTCGTATTGAGTGCTGACCCCGTCGTTTTCTCCTTCGACCACCAGAAAATAGAGGGTTCCGTGCAGGTTTCCGGATAGCCGCGCCTCCCAGGTGAGAAGGTCGTCGGTCAGGGTCATGGCATGACGTTCGCCGTCGGAGTCCGCCGGGTTCGCCACGACCTCCACCTCGACCTTGCGAGCCCGGGGAGCAAAAACCCGGAAGACGGTTTTGTTGCCTTCCACGTGAGCCCCAAGCGGAAGGTCCGTTTTCAAATCGTAAAAGGACAATCCCGGGCGCACCGGCACCGGATCCTGATGTTCGCCCCGACGCCAGGTCAGGGAGTGATCGCCGTCCATGCCGCGACCATCCTTTACGTCGAAGAGAAAGACATGTTGCCCGCTGCACGAGGGCTGGCAGAGGTAGTTGACGTTTCCGGCTTCGTCGGTGGCCAGATTGATTGCGGACGCCAGGGGACGCAACCAGTGCCAGTGGGAGGACACGAAGCGAAAGTGGCAGGGGCCCCCTTTCAGCTGTTTTACGGGAACGGCCCTTTCCCATAGGATCGTGCCGTCCGAGCACTCCCTGGGCTGCAATTCCCAACTGCGCTGATCTCCGTCTCTACCCCAGCCGTTAAAAGGTCCTACCACGCGGACCGGGGTGCGCCGAAAATCGAGGTGCGGGTGGCGATGGTCCTCCTGGCAGAAAACCAGGGTGTCGGCGTCGCGGCGATAGTAGCCGGTGAAGCGACCGATGAAATCGGAAGGAGCCGGCCGCATCCGGGTCAGCGTCAGGCCGTTGGAAGCCGCCACCAGGGGTGGGGGCCGTTCGTTTTTCCAGTCGCGGTCGAGCAGGACGCAGCCGACGGACGGCGCCAGCCAAAAAGCGTGCGTGATATGGTGCAGCTGTTCACTCATGCAAATCGGGAATGAGCAATGGCATGAACCTGACGGCTTGACGAGATTGAATATCGGGAAATACGGGAGAATTCGCCCTCGGCAGCCGTCGCGTGCTCGGATGTGAAACGGGCTCTGGCGGTGAGAGGGGAGACCCAATTGTTGCAAGATCTGTAAAAATCGGATTCACCGCTTGATTTGCCCGGGAGACCAGGGCATTTACCCGGTCGAGTGCTTGCAATAAGACCTCCTTTGGTCCATGGTTTTAATGTTTATGAGCGATGCCATCCGATCCGCGCCGGTGAGCGATTCCCGGGAGATTTTGTTACGCCTGAGGTCCAATATCTCACACTACATCAAAGGAAAGGATGATGTTATCGACAAGGTGCTGATTTGCCTGGTGGCTTCAGGGCACTTGTTGATCGAGGATTTGCCCGGATTGGGAAAAACGACTTTGGCCTATTGCCTGGCCCGTTCCATTGACGCATCCTTTTCGCGCATCCAGTTCACGAGCGACCTCCTTCCGGCGGACGTTATCGGAGTTTCGGTTTACGACGAGGCGACGAGGGGGTTTCAATTCAAGAAAGGACCTGTTTTCGCCAACATTGTGCTGGCGGATGAGATCAATCGCACGACGCCGAAAACCCAGTCCAGTCTTCTCGAGGTCATGGATCGCGGCAAGGTCTCGGTGGATGGGGAGACCTACGAGGTGGGCTCTCCTTTTATGGTCTTCGCCACGCAAAATCCGGTCGACTACGGCGGCACCTTTCCGTTGCCGGAAAGCCAGCTCGACCGTTTCCTGATGCGAATCCACATGGGCTATCCGGGCGAGGAACAGGAACTGGAGGTGCTGCGCAATTCATTTCTGAATTATGACGATATCTCCATGGACACAGTCGTCGGACAGGATGAGATCCTGGCGCTTCAGCAGCGGGTTTGGGACGTTTACGTGGAGGACAGCATTCTGGAGTACATTATCAGGATTGTCACCGCGACCCGTACCGAGACCGAGTTCAAGGCCGGTGTGAGCACCCGGGGGAGTCTCTCGCTGAAGATGGCCACTCAGGCCCGAGCCCTTTACCACGGTCGCGATTTTGTCCTCCCCGAGGATGTCGAAGCCATGGTGGATCCGGTGTTATGCCACCGGCTGCAATTGCGGCGGCAGACCCCGGACCCGTTGGAGGAGCGAAAAATCGCCCGCAATATTCTGAGGTCGATCATGGATTCAATTCCGTCGCCGGTCTGATGCCGGGTGCGGCGCGGCGGATGACCGAGCCCGTTGATCATGTCACAACAAACCGGAAATATTCTCACTCCCTGGCAGGGGCCGGGCGCGCCGGCCGATCGGCCGGGTGGCCTCAAGGGTTTGGCCTTGAAGATCTGGTCGATGATCGTGCCGCCGCGCAGCCAACGTTTCCTGCCTACCGGAAGCGGGTATCTTCTGATCATTATTGCGATCGGATTGTGTATTTCCGCCTACAATACCGGAAGCAACATTCTTTTCGTATCACTTTCACTGATACTATCCGCGCTCTTGCTCAGCGGGGTGTTGTCCTGGGTCAATTTTCGCCGAACCCGTTGGCGCATGTTGGCCGATCCTCCGTTTCGTGCGGCGAAAAAGGGCGCGGTCCTGGTCGAGGTACGCAACGACAAGCGATTGTTGCCCACTTATTCGGTCTGGTTCAGAATTAAAGCCCCGAAAAGCGGCGGCAACGACAGGCTTTATCTGGAGCAGCGGCTTGATCCGGGACGGACGGCCCGCATCAAGTGGATGTTCGAGCCAAAGGAGCGCGGGGTGGAGAAAGTGGAACTCGGGGGCGCGGTTTCCGAGTTTCCGTTTGGTTTTCTGCGCAAGTCTGTCGGCTGGCCGTTGTCGCTGGAGATTCTGGTTTGGCCCAAGCGTATCGCCTACGAGAGAAAGGAAAGCATGGCCACCCGGGAACTGGCGATGCAGGGCAGGTCGAACAAGCGGGTCGGGCAGGGAGATGATCTGGTGAACCTTCGCAATTACCAGCGTGGCGATTCGCATCGCCTTATTCACTGGAAGGCCAGCGCCAAGGCCCGGCGTTTGCAGGTGAGGCAGTTCACCGCGGAGAATCACTCGGGATATTACTTTTTCTTGGAGACTGCGGAAGCGCTTTGGCGCACGGAAGAGCAATTCGACCGGTTGTGCCGCTTTGTGTTTACCTTGGCGGAGGATTTTTTCCAGTCCAACCGGATTTTGGGAGCGAGCGTCGACGAGAAGCCGTCGGTCTATTTCCATCGGTATGTGGACCTGGCGGGTTTCTTCGATCAGTTGGCCACCCTGAAAATGACGACGGGTGACAGGCATCCGAAGCCTCCCCTGCATCACAACCTGGTAACGTTTGAATCCAATGGCGGAAGTGGAATCATTGCACGCTGTGCGGGAGAGAGTATTGCCGCAACTTAACCGCATTGAAATGCACCAGGTGAATTATTTCCTGGGCGTGATGCTGGCGTTGTTGTCGTTGTACCCGGTGGCATTCCTCGATTCCGGTGTGTTCCTGCATTACTTTTTCGCTCTGGCCGTAGTGGGTGCGGGAGCTTTGTTTCCGCGGTGGCGGCTTGTGATTCCGGTGGAGTTGTGGCGCGTCATTCCGCTCCTGATCGTACTTGGCTTTCTGGTGGATCTGGTGGTGTTTGCCGGGATCGCGGGATTTCTGGATGCCTTGATCCGATTGAATATCCTGCTGGTGTGCCACCGGGCCGTTGCCTTCCGCAAGCGCCGTGAGGATCCCCAGTTGATCCTCTTGTGCCTTTTTCTGGTGATTGTGGTGGCGGTGAAGATTGTCTCGGTGTTTTTCGTCCTGCAGATTATGGCCTTCGCCGCGATCGCCATGGGACTGCTGTTCAACGGCAATCTCCTCGGAAATGCGGAGCACGAAGAGGAGCCCATCGATATTTGGGATGGATTTTCCTGGGGGCACTTTCTGATGCGACTGCGCGAATGCGCCGACCTGCGATTGTTCGGTTTGGCGGGAGTGCTTTTTGTCGCCATCCTTTCCCTCTCGGCGGGTATCTTCCTGCTGATACCTCGTCTCAACCTTGAGAACAGCATTGGTTTTTTCGGATTGCGGGATTCTACCTCGGTTTCCCGGTTCACCGAAGAAGTCGGGCTGCGTGACATCACCGACATCATGACCGATCACCGGACGGCCTTGCGAATCGATCCGCCTTCGCGGCATGCGATTCCGTCGGATCCCTACTGGCGAATGGTGGTCCTCGATGAGTATTCGGTTAATCGGTACGGGGAAGGCAGGTTTCGCATTTCGCGCGCACTGAGTCGGACAACTCGACGCATCAACAGCAATCGATTCAGTCCCAACGATTTGGATTGGGAAGCCAACGAGCGGGGGATGGGTCCCAGAGGGGAATGGCTTTTTTACCTCGAGGGTGGCGTGGCTCAGTGGCTGCCGTTGGCCGGTGATTTTGGCAGTTTGCGAATTCGAGGAACGTCGCAGTTTAATAATGTTATACCATTTCGTATTCTCAGTCAAAGCGGAGTTAATGCTCAATTGTTCTTTTACCAGGTGAGTGGAATGGCGTTTCAAGACCGCTTTTTCGATCCCTACATGAGTATTGAGGATTGGCCCATGGTGTCGCCGGATTCGCCGCCGATTCCGGGAATGGTGGCGGTTGAGACGGGAGAGTATTTCAGCTACCGTTCCAGTGTTCTGCAATTGCCCCAGCAGCGGCGGGATCGTGAGTACCTTCTGGAGGTGGCCGCAGAGATCTCCGGTGGCGAGACATTGCCGGCGGAGGAATTCGTCAATCGGGCCATCCGTTACCTGTGGGATCGGCATGAGTATTCGCTCTCCAGCAGTCTGCCACCGGAGCGCGGTGATCCCATTGTCCGCTGGTTGCGAAATGAGGTCGACGGACACTGTGAATATTTTGCCGGGGCGTTGATCATGCTCAGCCGCGCCGCCGGGTATCCCGCCCGTATGGTGACCGGTTTTCACGGAGGTACCTGGAATCATTACGAGAACTACCTGATGGTGCGTTTTTCCGACGCCCATGCCTGGTGCGAGATTTACGATGGCAACGGTTATTGGTTTCGTGCGGATCCGACGCCGTCGGGCGGTGATGAACTGCTGGACGGGATGGACGGCTCCGACTCCTTTCTCGGAGTGCGTATCGATGCCAGTTGGCTCGCTTTTCTGGATAGTCTGCGGGTGCAGTGGTACCGTAGAGTCGTTAGTTTTGACGGCACCGCCCAGACGACGATGGCGGAGGCTATTCGGGAGCGGATGCGAATTCTGCGGGAGGGTACGGAACAGGGATTCGCCAATATTGGGAGGAGCGTGCGTGATTGGTTCCACGGCCCCTGGGATGGCCCTCGCTGGATTACCCTGGCAACCATTCTCCTGGCGGTGACCACGGTGGTGTTCTTTGGGCGCCGGATGGGTTGGCGGGTGGTCCCCTACATCGTGCCGCAGCGGGCACGGAATACACTTGATCCGGTCCGGCGTCAGGCGGGAATTCTGCTGAGACGGCTCGAACGTGGGATCGCCGACAATGACGGTGGTTTTTCGGTTCCGGAGCCGGAGTTGGCGAGTGTCCGGCACGACCTTCGCGTTCTGCGTTTCGGTCACCCTGAAAATCGCAGAGCTCCGGGCAAGGTGTTTGTGCGCACCCGAATCCTGTTGAAACGGTTGCGCTAAGAGTCTGTCGGGCTTCGCCGACTGGCTGCCAGCTTCTTACTCCGGCCCGCGATTATTTCCTTCGGCGACGACGTTCGGATACGCGTTCCATTCGCACCAGGATGGTGACCAGGGCCAGCATGGTCGCCCAGGTGGTCAGGATCGCGGGATTCTGGAAGTTGAAGTCGACCGCGTTGTGCAGGATGGTTATGGCCAGGGTGAACAGTATGAAGAAGGCCAGCGGGTTTCGCACGGTTCGGCGTGCGAGTAATTGCCAGCCGAAGTAACCCAGACAGAGGAAGATCAGGCTCATGCCCACCACTCCCAACTCTGTGGGGAATTGCAGCAAATCGTTGTGAGCGTATTGCCAAAGCCGGTCGGGTCCAAAGGCCGCGCTGTCGCTTTCCCAGTCTTGGTAAGCGGGAAACAACCAGCGGAAGCTTCCGGCTCCGGTGCCGTAGAGCCAGTTGTCGGAGAACATCTCCGCCGTTGCCTTGGTCGCACTCCACCTGACTTCCCAGGGACGGTCGTCGAGTTCGCTGATCTGGTCGAACCGTTCGATCAAACGGTCATAGTCGACCTGGCTTACCAGGTAGCCGCCGAACGCGACCACGAGGGTCATAATGAAGACGGCGATCAGTTTGTTGGTTTTGGTGGTCGTCTGCACCAGCGTGTAAAAGAGAAACACGCAGAAAAGGCTCAACAGGGTGATGGTTCCCATGACCGTGCCGGCCCGCGAGAGCGACAACCCGACCACGGCCAGAATAACCACCGAAAAGAAGAGGAAAATCCCGCTGGGATCCGACCGCCGCAACATCAGGCGTCCCTCGTGGAAATAGTAAAGGGCAAGGGCGCCGCTAAGGCCGACCATCAAGTTGAAATATGCCGCGGCATGGTTCCGGTAAATGAAGCTGGCCACCGTGTGCCGCGCCGAGTGTTCGATCGTCCAGAAAATCTTATCGGCTCCGGTCAGGATCTGGGCGAAGCCCAGGAGAGAAAGCACCACGCCGTTGAGCACCAGCAGGATCAACAGAAAGAAAACCGACTCGCGGCGGGTGATTCCGCACCAAATGGCGCAGACGGTCAGGAAAGGGATGCCGAGAATTACGAGGTAACGGAACGGATTTGATTGTTCGAAAGCGGTCCGGGTGCCGGTCGGGAGCCAGGTGATGTGGTCGTTGATCGGCAACATGTACCAGTAGCCGGCCAGCTCGAAGTAGCGCCAGGCAGGATTGTATCCCTGGATCGTGATGTAGCCCATGAGAAGGAGCCCGAGGTAAAAAACCGGGAATCGCACCAACTTGACGAGGGCGGGAGTCACCGGGTCGGAGGGGCGGGGCAGGAGGGCGACAAAAAAGCAAACGGCAGCCAGGCCCAGGGCCGTAAACTGGCTCCACACGTGCATGGTGCCCAGTGCCCAGGGAAGAAACAAAAGCAGCAGGGCCAGGCAGGCCAGAAGTACTTTTTCCTGAAGTGGCCTTCCGGGATCGAAGTCGTTCGAAGAGCTGGTTTGGTCTAACATGTCCAGTGACGTGGAAACAGGGGCGTATTCGAGGCCTCCCTTTCCTCTTTCATTCTTGATTTTTCAGCGATAAATGCCTGCTTATTGAGGCAAACACCCATAATGACAAACGATTTTTGCATGAAACGCCTGGCCAGGGCATTGGTGGAGAAACAGCCCGTCTACGAGCCGGGGCGACCGATTGAGGACGTGGCCCGTGAACTGGGGTTCGATTTTCACACCATCATCAAGATGGCCTCGAATGAAAATCCTTTCGGGCCGTCTCCCAAAGCCCTCGCCGCCGCCCGCGAGGCGCTGGGTCAGGCTCATCTTTATCCGGACGGAAACGGTACCCGTCTGAAGGAGAAAATCGCCGTGAAACGGGGTCTGCGCACGGACCAACTGGTGCTGGGCAATGGATCCAATGAAATCATCGAACTCCTGGGGCACGCTTTTCTGCGGCCCGGAGACGAGGTGGTCATGGGCGACCCCGCCTTCATCGTTTATAAACTGGTGACGCTTCTTTTTGAGGCGGTTCCGGTTGAAGTGTCTTTGCTGAATCACCGTCACGATCTGGATGCCATGGCGGCCCGCGTGACCGACAAAACCCGCATGGTTTTCCTTCCCAGTCCCAACAACCCCACCGGAACCGCGAATAGTGAGGAGGAGGTTGTCGCCTTTGCCCGTGCCTTGCCCCCGCACGTGATATTCGTCTTTGACGAAGCGTACGCCGAGTATCTCGATTCGCCACCGGACCTGCGACCCTTGATCGAAGAGGGTCGCAACGTGGTCTGTCTGCGAACCTTTTCCAAGATCTACGGTCTCGCTTCCCTGCGAATCGGTTACGGTTATGGCAGTGCCGAATGGGCGGCCCTTCTTAATCGGGTCCGCCAGCCCTTCAACACCAACGCCATAGCCCAGGCCGCCGCGGTCGCGGCCCTCGATGACGACGCGTTTGTCGGCGAATGTCGCCGCAGGAACCGTGAGGGCGGACGCCAACTGGAGGCCGGATTCGCTTCGCTCGGCCTGGAGTCCGTTCCCAGCGATGGCAACTTCCTGCTGGTGCGGGTGGGGGATGGTGCCCGATTTTTCCAATCCGTTCAGGCCCAAGGGGTTATAGTCCGTCCGCTCGGTGGTTACGGTCTGCCGGACTACGTCCGCGTTTCCATCGGCACCGAGGCCGAGAACGAGCGGTTTCTTCAGGCGGCCGCCCGGGCCCTGGCGTCGTGAGGGCCGGGAGTGCCACCGCCGGGCATCACTCGTCTTCGATGATCTCCAGCTCGGCGCGCGGGATTTTGGTTAAAACGCCCTGGTGGAGGATGTCCACCGCCACCACGATAACGTCGGGATTCTCCGGATTCTCCACCACGCCCTCAACTCCCATGAGCGGTCCGTCGCACACCCGCACCCGGGTGCCCTTCTCCAACGGCGGGCACAGATCGATTTCGACGCCTGCTTCCAACATCAGTTTGATGGAATCGATCTGCCGCAGAAAGCGCGGTTCGTTTTCCACGCGAATCAGCCGGACCACGTAGTCACGCTGGTAGGCCTCCATTTTCCGCTCCAGCGGGAGTCGGCAGAACACGTAGCTGGGAAAGAGGGGTTTGGTGAAGAATTTCGTCTCGGTTCGCTTGCCCCGACGGTTGTAATAGCGGCGCACGCTGGTGTGCAGGGGCAAATAGTACTGCATTTCGCTGGACTCCATCAGCCGGGCGAAGCGCTTTTCACACTTGGGCTTCGTGTGACAGACGAACCAGTGGACATCAACATCTACAGGGTGATACATCGGGATCGAAAATTCAGAGTAGCAGGAAATCGAGGGCGGCGGCGTAACCGTGAAATCCCAGACCGCTGATTACCGCGATGCAGGCGGGAGCGGTGAGGGAGTGGCGGCGGAACTCTTCCCGGCGATAAATATTCGAAATATGGACTTCGACAGCGGGAACTCCCGCGCCGGCCAGTGCGTCGCGCAGGGCGACGCTGGTGTGGGTGAGCGCGCCCGGATTGATCACCAGGCCGGCAAAGCCGGCGTCGGCGCAGGCGGCGATGCGGTCGATGATTTCGCCCTCGTGGTTGGACTGGAAAAACTCCAGCTCGACCTCCCCGTCCGCGACCCGTTTGCGCAGGAGAGTTTCCAGGTCGGCAAGCGTTTGGTGTCCGTAGATGTCCGGTTCGCGCCTGCCCAGGCGGTCGAGATTTGGGCCGTTGATAATGGCGATCTTTTTCATGACTTCACCAGGGACATTCGGTCTCAATGAACTCCCAGTCGAGCCCGAATTCTTCGGCCACCTCCCGGGCCAGGGCCCGGACGCCGTGGGTTTCTGTGGCGTAATGTCCGCAGCAATACAGGTTTAGTCGCTCCTCCTGGGCTTGATTGAAGAAGTTCTGTTTGAGTTCGCCCGTGATCAGGGTGTCGACGCCGGCGGCCTTGAGGTAGGGCACGGCGGAGGAGCCGCTGCCGCTGAGGATGGCCACCCGCTCGATGCGGTCCGCTCCGAATTCCGCCGCGGAAAACGTGGCCTGGTAGAAGCGCTTCATGCGGTCGCGGAGTTCGGGGCGGTTCAGGCCGGCATGGGCGATTTTGCCGATGGTGTGTCCTTCGTATTCCAGGAATTCGTCCACGATTTCCAAATCGAGCTGCCGGGCCAGCAGGACGTTGTTGCCGATCTCCGGGTGCAGGTCGAGCGGCAGGTGGGCGCCGTAGACCGCGCAGTCGGCCTCCAAAAGGGTTCGGGATTTCTCGTACTGGACGCCGGTGATCGGGGGGAAGGGGTTCCAGAACATACCGTGATGGACGATAAGAAATTGGATTCCGCGGGAGGCCGCCTGGCGAAACGGCAGCAATCCGGCGTCGACCGCCGCCCCCACCTTGTTCACCTTGCCGCGGTTGGAAAACTGCAGGCCGTTGTGTGAACCGGGAAAATCAACAATTTCCCGGCGCCGGGTGCGCTCGTCGCAGAAGGCGGTGATGTCGGCAAGAAGGGCCATAGAAAGTATTAATTAAGAAGGATAAAGGAAAAAGTCCGAAGCAACCGGGGCAAGATCGGCCTCAGTCATGAAGTTTAAGGAGAGGCGGTGCGATTAGGAAGAAAAAAGGCTCCCATGCCCTGGACAAATCGCCGCGGAGGCCGTACCGGGCGCCCCGCGGCGTTGATGAACGCGTGCCGGGTGGATCCGCTGGCGACCTCCCGGCCCTCCCGCAGAACCCGGTATTCGATTTTGATGCGGGCCGACGGCATCTCGCGGAGTGTGGCTTCCACGGTGACGATATCGTCGAAGGTGACGGATTGTTGGAAACGGGTGTGCATTTCCAGCACCGGAAGGAGGTAACCGTCGGATTCCATCTCGCGGTAGGGGTAACCGAATTCATCCATCATCCGGACGCGGGCGAGTTCGAACCAGGCGGCGTAATTGCCGTGGTGGACGAATCCCATCATGTCGGTTTCGGCGTAGCGGACGCGGATATCGATTTTGGTTTGCAGCATTTTCCTTGAATCGCTCGGTGGGGACGCGGAATCCCCTTATTTTCCTTCCGCCGCAGCAGGCGACGTTCTTATAGCAGCAAGATTTCAGCGGTTTTTTCCGATTTTGGATTGCATTGCCGAAAGCGGCTTACTTTTCTTTAACCTTTCGTTCGTTTCGCTCAAAAGTTTCCATCGCCGAATCTATCGCCGTGCAAGAACACATTTCGCGTAAGTCGTTTTTCCAGAGAATTGTCGCCGCCGGAGCCGCCATTTTCGGCGGGAGCATCCTGGTCGGCGCGGCTGGCCGCGAAAAAGGTTCTCCCGCCAATCCATCGGTGGCGGCGAGGCCGGAACCGAGATCGATACCGCGCGATATGCCAGACAGCTGAGTGGCGACCAGGTTTCGTCCACTTCCGATTTTTCAGGTCTTTACGCTAACGATAGATGTCGAAGATATTTCCAAAATGGTCCAATTCCGTGCCGCTGAAGGTGGTGATCATCCTGGCGGTGCTCGGAGCCACCCTGGTCGGCGTGGTGTGGTATTACTTCACACCTAAGTACACGCGGGTCGGTTACGCCCCGACCCAGCCCGTCGCTTTCGATCACCGGTTACATGCAGGCGATCTCGGAATCGACTGCCGTTACTGCCACACCCATGTGGAACGCTCGAAGCACTCCACCGTTCCGCCGACCTCCACCTGCATGAACTGTCACAACCAGATCAAGACCGAGAGTCCGGCTCTGGAAATGGTCCGGGCCAGCTATGAATCGGGCGAATCCATTCCCTGGATCCGGATTCACGAAATGCCGGACTACGTTTTCTTTGATCACTCCGTGCACGTGAACCGGGGAATCAGCTGTTACGAGTGTCACGGGCAGGTGAACGAAATGGAGGTGGTTCGCCATGAACATTCCTTTAGCATGGGGTGGTGCCTGGAGTGTCACCGTCAGCCCGAGAACTATCTCCGGCCTCCGGAAGAGATTTACAACATGGATTGGCATCCCGAAAGCCACCAGGCCCGCGTGGAAATGGGGATCGAATTCAAACACGACTGGAACGTCAATCCGCCTTTGAGCTGTTCAGCCTGTCACCGATGAAGCGAGTAGTTAAGCATCCCGAGCCCGCCGCCGGTGAACCGGCCGGTCCGCAATACTGGCGAAGCCTCGACGAGGTGGCCGACACCCCGGGCTTCCGCGAATACCTGGAGCGCGAGTTTCCGGAGGGCGCCTCCAGCATCGAGGGAGTGGACCGGCGCCATTTCATCAAGATCATGGCGGCTTCGTTCGCCCTGGGCGGAATCGGCATGGCCGGCTGCCGCCGTCCGGAGTCCCGTATTCTCCCGTACGCCCAGGCGCCCGAGCGAATCATTCCCGGCCGTCCGCTGTATTACGCGAGTTCCATGCCGTTGCGCGGCGCGGCGGTCCCCGTCCTGGTGGAGACTCACCAGGCCCGTCCCACCAAGATCGAGGGCAATCCGAGTTACATCCCGCACCGCGGTAAATCCGACCTGATTTCCCAGGCTTCGGTCCTCAATCTCTACGATCCGGACCGCGCCCGCCAGCACACCCGCGGCACCTCCCGTCTTTCCGATGAGGAAGTGGCGGATTTGCTCGACGACGTCGGCCGCAAGTACGGCGAAAACGGTGGCGAGGGCCTCGCGTTTCTGGCGGAGTATTCCAGTTCTCCCACCCGCCGGATCCTGGTGGAGGAGTTAAAGGAAAAATACCCCCAGGCGATCTGGGCGGAATACGAACCGGTGGAAGAAGCCTTCGCCGAGCGGGCCGCCACCCGTATGGCCGGCGAACCGCTCCGCCCGCACTACCATCCCGGCCGGGCCAACCGCATTCTGGCGCTGGATTCGGATTTTCTGCACGAGGGCGATGGTCACATCTACCACGCGCTGGCGTTCGCCGACGGCCGCCGGGTGAAAGACGCGGGCGATCCGATGAACCGCCTGTACGCGGTGGAAAGCGCTTTTTCCGTGACCGGCGGCATGGCGGACCACCGCCTGCGTCTCTCGGCGTCGCACCTGCCGGCGTTTACCTGCCGACTGGCGGCCCGGGTGCTGGCGCATGTCGGCGTTGACGGCGACCTGGCGGAGGAATTGGCTTCGCTGGGCTCCGGGCTGGATGTCGACGAGACCTGGATCGACGAGTGTGCGAAGGATCTTGCCGATCATGCCGGGGCGTCTTTGATCGTGGCCGGCGCGCATTTGCCCGAGCCCGTGCAGGCCATCGCGCTCTATTTGAACGGGATTCTGGGCAATTTCGGCAGCACCGTCGATCTCCTCCAGGTGGAGGAGCGTCTGGGAGCGTCCATCAAGGATCTGTCCGAGGCCATTTCCGCCGACCGCGTGGACACGTTGTTCGTTTTGGGCGGCAATCCCGTGCACAACGCGCCGGGCGATCTCGGCTGGAAGGAACTCCAGGAACGGGTCGATACCGTAATCCGTTACGGGTATTATCAGGACGAGACCTCCGAGGCCGCCGATTATCACCTGACCGCCCTGCATTACCTGGAATCCTGGGGCGACGCGCGGGCCGCCGATGGAACCGTGCTGCCGGTGCAGCCCATGATTTTGCCGCTTTTCCGTGGCATGACCGAGTTGGAGCTGCTGGCCCGGGTGCTGCGTCGCGATACCCGGGACCCTTACGACCTGGTGTTCGCGACCGTCACCGAATTCAGTCCGGATGAAGAGCCCGAGCGGGTGTTTCGGCGGTTTCTGCACGACGGACTCCTGGCGGAGAGCGATTACGAGACGATTGAGAGCCCGTTTTCCGCCGAAGAGGTGCGCGACCTGTTGGCCGAGGCCGACTTCGCGCCGCCTTCGCTCTCTGTCGACAACCTGGAAGTGCGCCTGGTGAGGGACGCCCGGGTGGACGACGGACGGTTCATCAACAACGGCTGGCTGCAGGAATGCCCGGACCCCATCAGCAAGAACACCTGGGATAATGCCATTATGATCAGCTCGCGTCTGGCACGGGAGCTGGGCCTGATCGCGCGCGGCGGAGCGGTACGCATCGTACGGCGCAACCCGAATCGGATCAGTATGGGCCGTCAGGTTGCCCCGATCGTCGAGCTGGAAGTCAATGGCCGCAAGATCAGCGGTCCCGTTCACATTCAGCCCGGACTGCCGGATTACACCGTGATCGTCCCGGTTGGGTACGGACGGGCGAGAACCGGCCGGATCGGCACCGGGGTCGGATTCGACGCCTACCCGCTGAAATCAGTGCAGCGTCCTTTTGTTTCCGCCGGCGTTTCGCTGATGGTGACCGGTGAAACCATGCAGCTGGCCAACGTCCAGGAGCACTGGTCGATGGAAGGCCGCGCCATTATTCGCGAGGCCAACAAGGATTACTTCGACGACACCCCGGACTTCGCCTCCCGCATGGGCATGGAATCGCACGCCCCACCGAACTTCGGCCCCGACCGGGATATGCCGCTGCACGAAAGGGCCACCCGGACTCCCCGGGGGTACTCCCTTTACGAACACCCGAAGTTCGAAGGCATTCACCAGTGGGGAATGGCCATCGACATGAACACCTGCATCGGCTGCAACGCCTGTGTGGTCGCGTGTCAGAGCGAGAACAATATTCCCATCGTGGGCAAGGACCAGGTTCTGCGGGGCCGCGAAATGCACTGGATCCGCATCGACCGCTATTATTCCAGCGGTCCGGAGGTGCAGGATGTTTCGGACGACCCGCAGATGTCTCTGCAGCCAATGCTTTGCCAGCATTGCGAGAATGCGCCGTGTGAGACCGTCTGCCCGGTGAACGCCACTGTACACGACGACGAAGGGCTCAATGTCATGGCCTACAACCGATGCATCGGCACCCGGTATTGTGCCAACAATTGCCCCTACAAGGTGAGGCGTTTCAATTTCTTCGATTGGAATGAACGGCAGATCGGGAAGTTTTACCACGCGCCGTTTGGTCCGAAAGGCATGAACGAACTGCACAAGATGCAGAAGAATCCCGATGTCACCGTTCGCATGCGCGGGGTCATGGAAAAGTGCACCTTTTGTACCCAGCGCATTGAACGGGCCAAGATCGAGCAAAAGGTCAAAGCCGGTGCGTCGGACGATGTGGAGGTTCCGGACGGAACCTTCCAGGTCGCCTGCCAACAGGCCTGCCCGACGGAGGCCATCACGTTCGGCAACATTGCCGATCCTGACAGCGAGGTTTCCCGCTGGAAGAACAGCAGCCGGGATTATGCGGTTCTCGGTTACCTGAACGTCCGCCCGCGTACCACCTATCTGGCTAAGCTGCGCAATCCCAATCCCCTCATGCCGGATTACGGCAAACGCCCGCTGAGCGCGGCGGAATATTACGCCAAGAACTATCCGAACGGGGGGGCTGAACAATGATTTCCCTGGATACTACCGCGTCCATCAACGAAAGCCTCATCCGCGAGGCCAAACCCGCCTCGGTGCCACGGCGCAAGCTGGTGGAAAACGACCGCGACTTTGGCTGGATCACGGAGAAGGTCTGCGGCATCGTGGAGGGTAAAACACCGACCTGGTGGTGGGTTTGTTTCCTGATTTCCGGGTTCGTTTCCCTGTTCACTGTGGTGGGTACCATCTACCTGATTGCCGCCGGGGTGGGCGTCTGGGGACTGTCCAATCCGGTTAACTGGGGCTGGGCCATTGTCAACTTCGTGTTCTGGATCGGTATCGGGCACGCGGGTACGCTGATTTCCGCCATCCTGTGCCTCCTCAAGCAGAATTGGCGAACATCGATCAACCGCGCGGCCGAGGCCATGACCATTTTTGCGGTGGTCTGTGCCGGGATTTTCCCGCTCATCCACGTGGGTCGGGTTTGGTTCGCCTGGTGGCTCTTCCCGATTCCCAATGCCAACGCCATCTGGCCGCAGTTCAAGAGTCCGCTACTCTGGGACGTGTTTGCGGTGTCCACTTACGGCACGGTGTCTTTCCTGTTCTGGTACGTCGGCATGATCCCCGACCTCGCCACGTTGCGGGATCGGGCCAAGACCAGAATCCGACAAGTGCTCTACGGGTTTTTCGCCATGGGCTGGCGCGGGTCCAACCGGCACTGGAGCAACTACGAAATGGCCTACCTGCTTCTCGCGGGCCTGGCCACGCCGCTGGTGCTTTCCGTGCACACCATTGTGTCCTTTGACTTCGCCGTGTCTCTTATACCGGGCTGGCACACCACCATCTTCCCGCCGTACTTCGTGGCCGGCGCCATTTTTTCCGGATTCGGCATGGTCCTGACGATCATGCTTCCGCTGCGTTCGATATACGGGCTGCACGACCTGATCACACAGTACCACATCGACTGCATGTGCAAGATCACCCTGGCGACCGGAAGCATGGTCGGGTACGCCTATGCCATAGAGTTCTTCATCGCCTGGTACGGTGCCAATGATTTCGAGAGCTTTGCTTTCATCAACCGCGCGTTCGGACCCTACGCCTGGGCGTACTGGATTATGGTGACCTGTAACGTCATCTCGCCGCAGCTCTTTTGGTTCCGAAAGGTGCGCGAGAATCCCGCGATGGTCTGGATCGTCTGTATTTTCGTCAATATCGGCATGTGGTTCGAGCGTTTCGTGATCGTCGTCACGTCGCTCTCGCGCGACTTCCTGCCCTCGAGCTGGGGCTACTATTCGCCGACCATTGTCGATATTATGACGTACGTCGGCACCTTCGGTATCTTCACCTTCCTGTTCCTGCTGTTCCTCCGCTTCCTGCCGTTGATGGCGATGGCGGAAATCAAAGCGGTCACGCCGCAGGCCGATCCACATCATAACGCCAAGGGAGGGGCCCACTGATCATGAGCGAGGAAAAGACATATGGATTAATGGCCTCATTTGAATCTCCGGGCGACGTCATGCACGCCGCGGAAAAGGTCCGTGACGAGGGATTTAAGCACTGGGATGTGATCACTCCTTTTCCAGTGCACGGCATGGACCAGGCCATGGGAGTCAAGCGGTCGCGCGTCCCGATGTTCACTCTTATCGGCGGCACCATTGGCTTCTTCGGCGGCAATCTGATGATCTGGTTCATGAACGCCTACGACTACCCGATCATAGTGGGCGGCAAGCCGATGTTCAGCCCGATGTACGCCTTCCCGGTGTCCTACGAACTGACGATTCTCCTGGCTGCCTTTGGCACGATTATAGGGATGTTTCTGCTGAACCGCCTTCCCATGCATTACCACCCGGCCATGAAACACGACGCGGTGGCGAGGGCTTCCGACGACGGGTTTTTTATTATCATCGAGTCATCCGATCCAAAATTTGAGGAAAAGACGACCACCGCCTTCCTTAAGGATATAGGAGGCGCCGCCGTCACCAAACTCGAAGACTGACCATGCGTATCTTCTTCGCCATATGGGCCTTTTTCCTGGTCGCCCTGATTTCCATTCTCGGCTTTCGCGGAACGACGTTCGAGCGGCCCCCGATCGAAATATTTCCGGATATGGAGCGCCAATCCCGGTACAAAGCGCAATCGGAGAGTGCCTTCTTTGAGGACGGCCGTACCGATCGTCCGGTTCCACCGGGAACGGTGCATCGGCAATATGAACCGGGCGCCGAAAATGACCGCCTGGACGACGATCATTTCAATACCGGCAGGATCGACGGCGAATACGCCGAAGGGTTCCCCATGATTGTGAGCCGCGCCGTCATGAGCCGCGGGCAGGACCGCTACCGCATTTTCTGCGGTTCCTGTCACGGCGATACCGGCGACGGGCAGGGGATCATTGTTGAATACGGGATGGTTGCCGTTCCCGATTTTCATACCGAACGGTTCTATAATATGGCTGAAGGTGAAATTTTCGAAACCATCACCGATGGCCGGGGATTGATGGGCGCTTACAGGGACAAGCTTACGGTGGAAGACCGTTGGGCCGTGATCGCCTATATGCGCGCCCTGCAACGGGCACGCCTGGGCACGGAAGACGACGTGCCGGGGGCCAGAAAAGCGGAATTGGGACTATGAGCAAATCTGGAGTGACAGGCGATAAGCCGGCAGGTCCGGTCGCACCGAGTGGAGCGGGGGAGAGCTTTGCCGCCAAGGCGTTGATAGCCGGCGGGGCCGGGCTGCTTCTGACGTTGCTGGGGCTTCTGACCGGAGACAGCCCTCGCGTGGGCCTGGGCACGTTGACCGCCATGACCTTCTGGTTGTCGATTGGTCTGGGAATGTGGTTCCTGGTGATGCTTTTCCACCTGTTTGACGCCGGGTGGTCGACGGTCATCCGGCGGCCCATGGAACACGCCACCACCATCTTCCCGTGGATCGGCGCGGTGTTTTTCGTGCTGGTTTTTTATTCCTTCTTTGCCGGAGTTGACCAGGGCATCTGGAAGTGGATGAACACGGAGAATCCCGTGATGGCTGGAGGGGAGCGCATTACGGTGGCCGACGACGTGCTTTATAGTCACAAGAGCGGTTACCTGAACAACGGCTTTTTCTTTATCCGTGCGTTGCTGTACTTCGGCATCTTCGTCGGGGTGGCTTCGGTCCTTCGCAATGCCTCGTTCAGTCAGGATCGCGACGGCAACGGCGCCTGGACCACGGTGTGTCGTAAGTGGTCGGCGGCAGGCATCATCCTCGGCGGCCTGGCGGCGACTTTCGCTTCGCTCGACTGGATCATGAGCCTGGAGTTCCACTGGTTTTCGACCATCTTCGGGGTATGGTTCTTCTCCGCCTCCATGCGGGCCGCCCTGGCCGGTACGGTCATCGTTTGCCTCCTCCTGGTCCACTTCGGGCCGTTCCGGGGGATCTTCAAGCAGGCGCATCTGTATGAAATCGGACGGCTCTCGCTGGCGTTCACCATCTTCTGGGCCTACATTTCCTTTTCCCAGTACTTCCTGATCTGGAACGCCAACATTCCGGAAGTCACCTATTGGTACGTTAACCGTGAAGACGGCAATTGGTGGTGGGTCGGTCTGGCGCTCCTTTTCTGTCATTTCTTCGTGCCGTTCCTGTTCCTGCTTTTTTACCAGAACAAGGTGCGACCTGGGCGCATGCTTTTTATCTCCGTTTGGATCCTCGTATTCCATCTGGTGGATCTCTATTTCAATATTCTCCCGGCAAAGCAGAACGAAGCCGGTCTGCCGTATTATTCCTTTGGGGTTACGCTCTGGGATGTGACCGCCTTTATCGGTATCGGCGGTGTCTGTATCTGGGCTTTTATCAAGAGTTACGTCGGCCAGAAGGCCATTCCGGTCCGCGATCCCCGTATCCTGGAGTCTCTCAATCATCATGAATAAGGAAGAACCGTCATTGCCCAATATCGTCGCTTCCGCTGTCGCGGTCACCGGCGGGCTGGTGATTATGGTGGTCATTGCGGCCATCGCCTACCTGCCGAATCGTCCTGACACCGTGGCTCGTCCGGGATTGAGTTCGGAGGAGCGCCGCCAGGTGCTCGAGGAGAAACAGACTCGCAGCGAGCGCGAACTCACCCGTTACGGTTGGATCAATCGCGGCGAAGGACGCGTCCGTCTGCCCATTGATCGGGCGATGGAGCTGGCGGTGGTCGAAATCGAACGTGACGGACGGATCGTTTTTCCGGATTTTGACGACATCGAGGAGGAAGCGACGGCCGAACCGCAGACCGACCTGATGGAAGGCGATGCCGTGGATACCGAAACGGAGGAGGCCGAAGACGCGGAAGCCGATACAAACAACAACGGTGAAAACGGCTGACCCGGCCGCCGCTTATGATCTGGCTCTTTTACGCCATAATCGGCACCGTGTCGCTCCTGATAACCGCTTCGGCGGTTTACGCGCTTTACTGGGCCGCCCGCAACGGGCAGTTGCGCAACGTGGACAAAGGCGGAGAAAGCATTTTCGACGAAGAGGAGCCCATGGGGGAACAGACCGACTTTTTTCCGGGAGAAGGCCCCGGGCAGTCCCGGCCCCCCCGGAAGGAGAAGGGTGAATGAAGAACAATTTGCAGCGGGAGCTCGACATTCGACGGAATTTTCTGGAGTTGGATGGCTTTTCCCCTTTCAATTTTCCCCTTTCGCCGGGTTCCCTCCGTACCAGTGAATTTCTCCCGTACAAAATCTTAACATCACCGCAACAGTCGAATTTCGGACGTGAACCAATCATTCTTGACAAGCAGCAGCGCCGGTCCTGCCGGAACGGGAATTAACTGAGCAATGAGCGACTCCACTTCATTCAAGGATTCCATCAAGCCGAGCACGCCGGAGGTCCTGGCGGAACGCGCAAAGCTGGGTGAGATCGACCAGTCGGTCCGCCTTCCCGCCATCGTGTTCGGTGTCGCCTCTGTGTTCTGGCTGATGGTCGGAACCCTTTTCGCCTTGATCGCGTCTTTTAAGATGCACTCGCCCGACTTCCTCGGACAGTGGGAGTGGCTGACTTTCGGCCGGGTGCGCACGGCTCACCTGAACACCGTTATTTTCGGCTGGTCCACCTGTGCCGGTATCGCGGTGGCGATCTGGTTGATGGCGCGTCTCTCCCGCACCAAGGTTCGCCACGGTGGAATCCTGATCATCGCGGCGGTGTTTTGGAATATCGGGCTGATCGCAGGCGTGTTCGGCATTTTCGCCGGGCACATGAACAGCATCGAATGGCTGGAGATTCCCTCTTACGCCACGCCGATCCTCTTTTTCTCCTACGCCTTGATCGGGGTCTGGGTGGTGATCACGTTCCGCTTTCGTCAGACCAAACACATTTACGTTTCCCAGTGGTACCTGCTGGCAGCGCTTTTCTGGTTTCCCTGGCTCTACGGCATTGCCCAGATCATGCTGGTGTTCGAACCGGCCCGCGGCACTGTGCAGGCCCTGGTCAACTGGTGGTTCGCGCACAACGTGCTCGGACTCTGGTTTACCCCGATCGGCCTGGCTGCGGTCTATTACTTTATCCCCAAAGTGCTGGGAAAACCGATCCACAGTTATTACCTGTCGCTGGTGGCCTTCTGGAGTCTGGCTCTTTTCTACAACTGGGCGGGCGTACACCACCTGATCGGTGGTCCGGTCCCCGCGTGGGTCATCTCCGCCGGGATTGTCGCCAGTGTCATGATGGCCTTCCCGGTGATCATCGTGGCCATCAACCACCACGTCACCATGGTGGGAAATTTTCACGTGCTGCTCTACAGTCCGACGCTCCGTTTCACGGTGTTCGCCGCCATGAGTTACACGGCGGTCAGCTTGCAGGGATCCACCATGGCCCTGCGCAGCCTCAACGAAATCACCCACTTCACCCACTATACCGTGGGTCACGCCCACTGGGGGATGTACGCCTGGTTCACCATGGCCATGTTCGGAGCCTTTTATTACATCATGCCGCGCCTGTTGCAGCGTGAATGGCCCTCCGCTACGCTGATCCGGGTTCATTTCTGGGCCTGCGCCATCGGTATCGGAATGTACATTACCGGTCTGTCGATCGGGGGCTGGATCCAGGGACTGCAAATGAACAATCCCGACCAGTACCCGGACTTTATTCAGATCGTGCAAAACACCATTCCGTGGTTGGTTTCCCGCAGTATTGCGGGTATGTTGATCCTGGTCGGCCATGTCGCTTTTGCCATTAACTTCTTCTGGATTCTCCTGCAGCCCAGGGTCGCGGACGAAACCCGTCCCACGCTGTTTAAGGATCCCGAACCGATGAAGCTCGCTGCCAAATGAACAAGGCTCCCTTACTCTTTCTGGGCATCTTTTTTACACTGGCGTTCTCCTGGACCGGGATCGTGCTGGTCAGCCATATACAGATCGGCGGACTGGAACACCATTTCGACGAGGCATCCGGTGAGGAATTCCCGCCGCCGATGTCGGGTATCGCCCGCCGCGGCAAGCAGGTCTACATGGATCTTGGTTGCATGTACTGTCACACCCAACAGGTCCGTCGGCCGGGCTTCGGCGCCGACGACGAACGGGGCTGGGGCGACCGCCAGTCGGTGGCCCGCGATTATATCAATCAGGAGGTTATCCAGCTGGGCACCATGCGCACCGGTCCGGACCTCATGACCATCGGGCAGCGGCAACCGTCGCGGGAGTGGCACCACCTGCACCTGTACAACCCGCAGATCACCTCGGCGGGTTCCAACATGCCGCCTTATCCGTTTTTGTATGAGGTCCGTCGCATAGAAAACGGTCGGTCGTCACGGGCCCTGAATCTCTCCGGAGATTTTGCGCCCCCTGAAGGTTACGAGGTCGTGCCGACCCCGCGGGCGGAGGCGCTGGTGGAGTACATGTTGAGTTTGCGAATGGACTACGATTTGCCGGAGGCGCCGAGATGACGACTGATTCGAAAAACAACGACAAGAAGCCGTCGGGCGACGAAAAGAACGAGCGCCTGGAACAGGGCGGGGCCACGGATGAAAGCATCCAGGAGGTCCACGCCACGCTGTTGCGCGAGAAGGAAGAGCCGTCCGAGGGTTACCCTCGCATGCCCCTTTTCGTGGTTTTCCTCTTTTCCGGGCTTATACTTTTCGGGGGAATTTATATGGCGGAATACGGCGGGCGTTTCGATCCCATGGTTTTCGACGAAACCATGGAGCCGACCCGCGAGCCGGCCGAGCCGGTCGAGTTCGATCCTATCCTTGTGGGGCAACGCGTTTATCGTCAGCAGTGTATGGCCTGCCACCAGGCCAACGGCGAAGGAGTGGCGGGCGCCTTTCCTCCACTCAACGACACTGACTGGGTCACCGGCTCCAAGGACCGGCTGATCCGGGTGGTGCTCAACGGCTTGCAGGGCCCGATTGTGGTTCGCGGGAATTCCTACGACGGAGTCATGACGCCTTTCAGTCACTTGAGCAACCAGCAAATCGCCGCCGTACTGACCTATATTCGTCAGGAGTGGGACAACGATGCTTCCGAGGTCACTGAAGAGGAAGTCGCCGCCGTGCGCTCCGAAGTGGGTACCCGTCCCCAGTGGACGGCCGAGGAACTCGAGCCCTACGTCGATTGAGGATCGTGCGGTTTCCGATAGAGAGCCTTTAGCGATTCCTGCTCCGGAGGTTCGGCCGGCACGTGTCATGAGCTTAGGAGCAGCATCGCGACCTTCGATGGGTTCCTTCTTCGCCTTTTCCTTGCGGCAATCTTTCGGGTGAATTAGATAACAGGGTCTTCTCTCATTACGAAAGGCGCGCGAATATGTCCGGATGTTGCAGCAGTCAAATCGCTCCGGCGGAATCTTCTTCCGCCGACGATGCCGTAGCCGCGAAAGAATGGCTCAAGCTGGGCGTGGCCGCGCTGATCGCTGGTCAGACCATGGTCTTTGGGCTGGGGGTGAATATTTCCCCTCCCGAAGGGACCGAGCGCTGGGTGATTCACGCGTTGCTGGCGGTTTCCGTGTTGGCGGTCTACCTCCTGGCGGGACTTCCTCTAACGAGGGAGGCGTTCCGGCAACTGCGTCGGGGACGAGTGGTGTTGGAACAGCTTTTCCTGGCGGGCATCGCCGGAGCCTTTTTCGCCTCCCTGCACGCCACCCTGACCGGCCACGGAGATGTCTATTACGAGGTGGTGGCGGTGTTGCTGGCCATTTACACCTTCGGCAACCTGATTCGCCGCCGGCGACGTCAGGCCGCCCTGCGTTCAGCCGAGGTCCTTCGTCGTGAGTTCGAAACCTGCCGCCGCCTGACCTGCTGCGGCAAGGTCGTCGAGATTCCTCTGGCCGAGGTGGAACCAGGCGATCGCTTGGTGGTCTATCCCGGCGACGGCGTGCCGGTCGATGGAACCGTGGTTGAGGGGGTGGGTTTTGTGCGGGAGACGCCCCTCACCGGCGAACCGTTTCCGGTGGTGCGGCGTGAAGGCGACGAAATTTTCGCCGGGACCACCGTGCTCGATGATCGGATCGTGATCGAGGCCCGGACCGCCGGCCACGAACGTCGTCTCGACGGGCTCCTGCAACGGGTGGCTGAGGCGCACGAACGCCCTTCCCACATTCAGGAGGAGGCCGACCGGCTGGTCTCGTGGTTCCTGCCCATCGTTCTGCTGGTCTCCGTGTTGACCCTGGTGTTCTGGACCTGGTCCGCCGGCTGGGTGGTCGGCCTCTTCAACGCGCTCGCGGTGTTGGTGGTGGCTTGCCCCTGCGCCATGGGCTTGGCCACGCCGATCGGGGTTTGGAACGCGCTTAACGCCCTCGCATCGAGGGGAGTGGTGGCCGGTTCGGGAGATTTTATCGACCGTATCGGACGGGTGGATACCGTAGTCTTCGATAAAACAGGAACCTTGTCCGAGGAGAATCTGCAGTTGGTCGATTTTGCAGCCAACCCGGAGTACTCGAGAGAGGGAATCAAATTTCTCGTGGGCGCTTTGCAGTCCCACAGCCGGCACCCGGTGGCTCGCGCCTTCCATGAATGGCTTCCGAGCGAAAAAACGTTTTCCGTGTCCGACTACCAGACGCTTCCGGGCGTCGGGGTGGAGGGCTGGGTCAAGTCCGGCGACGAACCTGCCCGCCGGGTGCGGATCGGCAACGAGCGTTTGCTGGAGGAGGGCCGCGGTGCGGACGTCGAGGTCTTACGGCGGCGGTTGAAAGCGAGCGAAAGGCAGTCGCGGGAATTGTACGTCGAAATCGACGGGGCGCTGGCCGGAATCGGGGTCCTCCGCGAAACGTTGCGCACCAGCGTCGACGAGGCGTTTGCCGAGTTGGAGCGCATGGGCATCGAAGTGCACGTGATGACCGGCGATCGCGAGGCCAGTCTGAGCGGGCTCCGTTGGAAAAACGCCCGCGCCGGGTTGCTGCCGGAGGAAAAGGCCGACCTGGTGCGCGCATTGCGGGAGCAGGGACGGCGGGTGCTGTATGTCGGTGACGGAATAAATGATTCCCCGGCGTTGGCAGCTGCCGACGCCGGCCTGGCGCTGGCTGCCGGGGCCGGCCTGGCGCGCGAGGCCGCGCGGGCGGAACTTTTCGGTACCGACCTCGCGACGGTGCCCGAGGCCATCGGGCTTTGCCGGCGGGTGCTGCGGGGAATTCGCAATAACCTGCTTTACGCCGGAGTCTACAACGTGGCCGGGATTTCCCTGGCCGCGTCCGGCGTGTTGCACCCGGTGGTGGCGGCGCTGCTGATGGTGGTGTCGAGTTTCACCGTGACCGTGCGCGCGCTGCGCTTCAGCGAATACCGGGGCAAAACCGGCGATTCGATTGCCTGGACTGCGGCCGAAGGGGAGAGTACGGACAATCCCGAGGAAGAGGCCGCGGACCGGGTACTGCGCCCGGAGCCGTACTTGCGAGGATGATACGCGGATTGATTTTCAAGACCGATGAAGGCAAGACAATCAGTTTGGGGACCACTAATTGACGCTAATTCACACTAATCAAAAACATGGCATTAAAATGATGCTTGCCGTGGCTTCGCCCTCTGAGTGAATGGAATCGATAGCTGTGCCTGTAGGTAAGCTATTTATTCGTGCTGATAAGTGAAGATTAGTGGTAAAACCAACAACCTATTTCTCCCGTACATGACGGCAACGCGGCAAAACGACGAACCTCTTATTCCGCTGTTCGGGGGCCGGACCGGATGGCCTTTGCTGGGGTTCCTTCTTCGAGGGACGTTATTCTGGGGAGCCCTGGTACTGATTTATACGGCGGCACTGATTGCGATGGGCGCTTTTATCGGTATGGTGGCCTTTGTGGTGGTCGGTACTCTGGCCGGAATGGATTACACCCTCGCCGAAATGGCGACTTCCGGTCTGCGCAACGGGGGCTTTTTTATGTTCATGTGGGCTCCGGGAATTGCCATGGTGATCTGCATGCTCCATGCCCGTCGTCGCTGGGAACGACGAATGCATTGAGGAAACGTGGATGAGTCACCGCAACGACTGCGGATCTGGATTATTACAGGCAGGCTTCCCGTTTTTACATTGGTTCTACTCGAACTCGATGTCGCACGGCCGGTTCACCACCTTCGGCCTCACCATGCTTCTCGACCAGCCTCGGAGTAATGAAGATATAAAGGTCCCTCTCACGTTCGTACACGTCGTCTATGACCCCCGTGTAACGCGACACTTTTCCCCAACGGCAGTTCGAAGTCATTCAGGTTAGCCCCGTAACTCCTGATTGGTTCCGGCTCCGCTCGATTCGGGTAACCGTTGTTCCGGATCCGTTTTTTGAGAGAAAGTTCTTGATCAAGTGCTACAGGTGTAGCAATAGTGGTTTGCCCATTAAAAATACGCCCATGAAATCCATCAAGATATCGGACTCCGAGTGGGAAGTGATGAACCTGGTCTGGAAGGAGCCGGGGGTTTCCTCCAGCCGGGTTGTTGAAGTCCTCTCCGTACAGAAGGAGTGGCGTTCGCGCACCATAAGGACGTTGCTCGACCGCCTGGTGAAGAAGGGGGCGTTGCAGACCGTTCCTGACGGCAAGCGGTACCTTTACCATCCGGCCATCGACATGCAGCAGTGCGTCCGGCGGGAAAGCCGCTCCTTTGCCCAACGGGTGTTCGGCGGCGAAACGGGGCCTATGTTGTTGAACCTGGTCCGGGAGGCCGATCTCAGCCAGGAGGAGATTGAACGTTTGAAACGCATACTCGAAGAGAAGGAGAAATGAGATGGAAAGTTACCTCGAAACCTTTGTTGTCTGGCTCTTGCGTACCTCCTGGCAGGCCGCCGTGCTGGTGATCCTGATACTGGCGGTGCAATGGCTTTTCCGGAATCGCCTGAGTGCCCGTTGGAAGTACGCGCTCTGGGTGGTAGTCGTTGTTCGTCTGGCAGTTCCGTATTCACCGGAAAGCCCGGTCAGCATTTTTAATGTCGCAATGATCGGCGCGGGTGGGGGAACGCCGGTCCCCGACCAGGCGGCATTCGAAAGTGCGGTGATTGAACCCCCGGCCGAAAGGGCGACGGCGCTACCCGGTGAATCGGCCTATCATGGCTCGGCGCCCTGGGAGTTTTCTCCCCTCGATAGATTCGATCAGGTTATGCCGCCCCCGACTTCGGCGAGGGAAAGCGAAACCTTTATGTCGGCGACGGCGTCACGGTCTCCGGTCGTCTGCACGTGACCGGAACTGATCGGGAAATCGACCTGTCCCGCGGCCTTAACACCACTCGACTGCAAACCCCGTCGACACCCCTGCCCTTTGCCGATGAAGAGGACCCCGAGATGCGGCGTGAGAAACTACGCGACTATTGGTTGTCTCCCGAGGGAACACAGGTCAGACATTCCCGAGTGTACTCCACGCTTCAGGTTGATGCGGACGGAAACTTCACTCAGCGTCACGTTCCTCCCGGCACCTATGAGCTGGTGGGTGATATCCGGCAAACGATGGAAGCCGGGGTCCCGGTTCTTCCTCGGACTATCGCCAATGTGAGACATGAGGTGGTTGTCCCGGAAGGCGCGGATGCGGTAGACCTGGGCACGCTGGAAGTTCCTCTGTTTCCCGGAGTGAACGGTGAACGAAGCATCATGGATTTTTCCATCGAAACGGTGGATGGGGAGCCCTTGCGTCTAGCGGATTTTCGCGGCCAATACGTCCAGCTCGATTTCTGGGCCACCTGGTGCGGGCCGTGTATCCTGGAAAAGCCGAACATCCGGGAGGTGCACGAAGCCTATGCCGACGATGATCGCCTGGTCGTAATCGCCCTGAGCCTGGATGACGAACCGGATGCTCCGCGGGACTATGCCCGCGAGCACGGCTTCGACTGGATCCAGGGATTTGTGGGTCCCTCCTCGAGCTCCGAAGTCCCGGCCGATTTCGGCGTGCAGGGCATTCCCGCAATTTTCCTGATCGGCCCGGAAGGCGAAATCGTAGCCCGGGACCTGCGCGGGTCGGGTATCCATGCGGCGGTGACACAAGCCCTGGCGCGGGATTGATGCCGAAGCATAGCCCTCCAGGGAAGGGCGAATTGGATTCCGCCCTGTAGGGTGGCGCTCCCGCGCCGCAGGCTGAAGTTGGAATATTCGGCAAGACTTGACAATCGTGCGATACTGTCAGATATTTGTCTGACATGATCGAAACCAATGCCAGGGATTTTTCCCGTAATTTCTCCCGGTACCGAGCCAAGGCGGCCCGCGGTGAAACCGTGCGGATTCTCAGCCCCGATGGGACCTTCCTGCTGATTCGCGAACCGCGCGGGATAACGGGCGCGGAATTCCTCAAGAAGCTGAACCGTTCGGCGTCCAAAGGATTCCTGGATTCCGAGGGTGCTGAAAGGATTGAGGAGGGACGGCGTCGCGCCGAACCTGCCCGATCGCCATGGCAACGTTGATTTTAGACTCGACGTTCTTCATTGATCTCGACCGGGAGCAACGAAGAAAAAAGCCATCTTCCGCACACGGGTTTCTCGAACAACATCAGAGTGACGAATTCGCCATGAGCGTTATCACTCGGGGGGAATTGGCCCGAGGGTTCTCATCGCGTGAAAAATGGGAATCGTTTTGCCAGGGTTTTCTGGTTCTCGGCTTGGAGGAGGATGTGTTGTGGACAGCCGCACGTGTATTTCGAGATCTACGGAAAAATGGGGTGCCGATTTCCGATAACGATCTCTGGATCGCCGCCACCGCGTTAACGTTTCGCTTTCCCCTGGTCACTGAAAACCCAAGGCATTTCGAGCGAATCCCGCGCCTGATGATCCTTAGCCATCGAGGTGTCTGAGTCGTGGGCCAGCCTGGCCCTATTCGCTTTCCAGGCTCCTCAACAGATTCACAACGGTTTCGTCGCAGGCGCTGAATGCATTACTGGCGCCGCTGTTGGTAGCGGCGATCAAAGCGAGATCCCGTTCGGGTGCCAACCAGATCAGGGCATAAAACATGGTGTTCGATCCCGCGTGCGTCAGGGCGCGCCCTCCGGCCCAGCTGCGTTCCGTCACGATCCAGCCGAGGGAGTAGTCCTGACCCTCAACCGGAGTGTGGAGTTTTGCCACCGATTCGGGGTGGAGGAGGTCGGTTTTTCCGTTGGCGGCGTTGAGATGAAAAATGGCGTACCTGGTGAGGTCTTCGACCGAACCATGAACGGTTCCTGCCGGACCGATGGCAGCCGGGTTGTCGGCTTGGGGACCCGGAGGGACGGGGCTGTTTCCGGCTAGCGGCTGGTTGCGGTGTCCCCATGGCTGGTCGATATTCCCCGGCGACGCCGGCGGCCCAAACCCTGCCGTCGTCATTCCCAACGGTTGGAACAGGCGGGTACACATCAACTCCTCCCAACCCAAACCGCCGGCGACTTCCAGCATGGTGCCGGCTATGGCGTAACCCTGGTTCGAGTAGATGTATTCTTCACCCGGATACGCTTCAGGCTTGCGTTCCAACAGTCCCCGAACGAATTGCATCCTTTGTTCGGTGGGGGTGCCTTGAGCTCGCCAGGCGGCGCGCCAGAGCGATGCCGGCGGGTTTGCAGGGGCGCCGGCCCGGTGCGCCAGGAGTTGTTCGAGGGTGGCGTTCCGATAATCGGGATGGATGGAATCCGCGAAGTCGGGAAACACTTCTTCGATCGTGGTGGTCCAGGAGAGAACCCCGTCTTCGACCAGCATCGCGGCCACGGTCGCGGTCATCGACTTGGTCAGCGAACCGATATGAAACCGGTCATCTTTCTCCACCCGGGTCGGGTCGCCTTGTTTACGGCTTCCGACCGCGCCGAGGGCGACGATTTCGCCGTCGCGCACCGCGGCGCCCGCCAGCGCGGGCAGTTTATATTTAAAACGTATGTCCTCGAGCATTTGTTCGACGGCATCGTCGTATGTTTCGGCAGAGTCGGCGGTTGCTGTTATGGCTGCGAGGTTGGTGACGAAAAAACAGACCGCGGCCACGGCCAGCAGGATGAAAACCTTTGATGTCATACCGGGGGTCACCGGTTGCGGTGACGCGACCCGTACAGATCCATCCGAGTCGATTTGTGCTTCCAGGTCTTGGAATAAATTCAGAAGCGCCTTTTTAACGGCGTCTTGATTCATGTGATCGATAAAAAGGTAAATAGCCACAGTGCTTTGTTAGGGTTAGTCGCGCGCAATCCAAAAATCTTACAGTCCCGACCGATTTTTCTATAAGATTCTTCGAGCTAGGGGAGTGGCATGCGGGAGTGCTCCAGCCATGGAAGGGCTATTCAACGACGATGTTTCCCGGGCCAGTTGATTATTTTCAAACCTTGCACACGCGAAAAGTGTTTGGGGTTTTTGGTGAGAAGGTCGGATTTGGTCGCCAGGGCGTGCCCCGCGATTTGAGCATCGAAGTCTCCGATCTTTCGCCCGGATTGCGCGAGGCTTCCCAGCACCTTCCCGGTTGCTTCCGCAGCCGATGAATCGAAGGGAATTCGTTCCGCCGCCGCCAGCAGCCTTTCCACCTTGAGACGCTCCTGGTGGCCGCCCGTATGATAGACACCAGCCCATAACTCCGCTTCAACGATCGAAGAAATGACAAATCGCCGACGCTTCAGCGTCGAGGGAGGCGGATTCCCTCGCAGGATCTCAATACATACCGAAGTGTCGAGCAGGATCGCAGCCATCAGAATTTCACCCTGACACCGGTTCGTGTCTGCGGAAGACGTTTGATTGTCGCCTTCTTCTCGCGGCACGCTTCCGCCACGTCCCAAAGGTCGACTTTTTTCGGACTCAGCACGATCTTTCCGCCCTTGTGTTCCATTTCCATTTCATGAACCCCCTCGACCCAGGCTTTGGGGATCCTCACCGCTTTTGAGCGGCCCGTGGTAAATAAGCGTGCCGTTTTCATGGTAATTACCTTGATATATCTCATCGAGCCTGTCAAGACGATCGTGCCGGGCGGGAGTGTGTGCTCCTGTACCTTTGCTTTGGCCGTTGCGGTGGCGGCGATACTCAATGGTCTGTCGCGGTGGAGGCGCTGCTCAACGCCGGCGCCGATCCGAACGAAAAGGAGTCCCGGTATCACGCCGCCGAGCATTGGTCATCGTGCCGGGTTTTGGGATCCTCCTGGCGGATTAGTTAGTTCCTGAGAAGGATTCCATGGAATTCCGTTAATATTTCGACTGGAAAGTCCCGATTAATGGTGTAGAAGGAGGATCATGTTCGTCTGTCCCCATTGCCGTAGCCATCTTGACCGTGTGCAAGCGGATATCGGTTTGATGTGGGTATGCGGCGAATGCCACGGGAAGGGGATGACCCTCCCGATTCTTGAGAAGGTGTGTCACAGGGATCACCGCAACCTCATTTGGTGGACCTCCCGGAACAAGCAGGCTCCGCGGGTCCGACCCTGCTTTCATTGCGATCAGGTGATGGTTGAGGTGGCGGATATTCCGGCGAAGAGCGGACGCGACCTGACGCTCGACATGTGCGATCGTTGCCAGGTGATTTGGTTTGATCCCGGGGAGTTCGAGGACCTGCCGGAATCGGCTCCGGAGGAGAAAAACAGGGAGTTGCCACAGCAAGCCAGGGAGTTGATGGCCCTGCACGAAGTGGAACGTATTCAGCGTGAGGCGGAAGAATCGGAAACCGGAATCGGCGTTTCGGGGCCGAACGAGATTTGGAAGTGGATTCCCGGTTTGCTGGGGATGCCGGTGCAGTATGGTGCTCCGGCGAAAAAGGACTTGCCCTGGGTTACGTGGGGGCTGGGTGCGGTGGTGGCCATGATCGGATTGATTGCTCTCGCCAACCTGTCGGAAGCCGCTCGTGGATTTGGTTACATTCCGTCTGAGGCATTACGCTACGGCGGTATGACCGTATTTACTTCGTTTTTCATACATGGCGGTCTAGCGCACCTGGCAGTGAATTTGTATTTCTTCCTCACCTTCGGGGATAACGTGGAAGACTTTCTCGGGCGGCGGCGCTACCTTATCTTGATAGGCGCGGCAACTCTGGGAGGAGCGATTTTGCACACCCTGCCGGATCCGCGATCAATCGTCCCGGTGATCGGGGCGAGCGGCGGAATATCCGGAATCCTCGCCTTCTACGCGCTGACTTTTCCACGTTCGCGAGTCGGACTGACGCATTGGTGGTATTGGGTGTTGAGCGGCGGACGGTGGCTTTGCCTCCCTGTCTGGATGATTTTTGCCGGTTGGTTGATCCTGCAGTTGCTCGGTGTCTGGCTGCAGCTTGGAGGATGGAGCAATGTCTCCGCGCTCGCGCACCTTGGAGGTGCCGCTGCGGGATTCTTACTCTGGCTGGTATGGAGAAACGACACACTATACAAAACGGACAGAACCGAATAAGAACCGATGATGATCGATAATCCGAAAGAATCCGATTGGAAGCTTTTCAGAAAAAAGGTCCCGGAAGTTAGGGAACGGTACCTGATGGCAAAGAACGACGAACTGGTGCGCATGCTGATGGATCGCGAAAAGACACCGACCGAATGCTTCTGGGATACGTTTGATAAAATGAAGAAGGAGAAGAAAATTCTCGAAGACTGCCTTGACCGTCACTCCCGATCCTACATGTTTACGGCGATGATCCTCATGCGCCGGCACGGAATGCTGAAGAGGGAAGACCTGAAAGACTTCAGCAGTGAACTCCAAAGCGAGATCGAGGAGGTCCTGAGGCGTTTCCCCTGATGGCAGGCTTTTCCGAAAACATTGCGCACAGCGATGACCATGAGTGCAAGTGAATTGAGCTACAAGGAAATCGACCCGGAGCGGATTGATGAAATCCAGCCGCTTTGGGAAAAACTCCGTGCGCATCATGGCGAGCTTTCCTGGCAGTTCGCACATGAGATGCCGAACGTGGTTTTTGAGATCAGGAAGAAAGAACTTCTGGCCAAGGCCCAGGGTGGTATGCTGCGGGTGGATGTCGTCACGCGGCCTCCGGAAAACGTGTATCTCGCGTACTGTATTTCCAGCATCTCGGGAGACGGACAAGGGGAGATCGATTCCATGTTCGTTGAAGAGAGCTTCCGAAGCCGAGGCATCGGCGCCGAACTCACCGGACGCGCTTTGGCATGGATGAAGAATGCGGGGGTGAAATCCAGGACGGTGATGGTTGCCGGTGGAAACGAAAGAGCCGTCGCGTTTTACGCCCGATTTGGCTTTCGAGCGCGGACGATCGTGCTAAAACGGGTCCATGACTGAAACCGAACTCGATCCTGAAGCCCTGAACAATACCAATCTGCTCGAGCTTCGGGTATTTGCCCGGGAGGAGCTCGGACAGGCCGTCCTTACGGCAAGGCTCGACAATCTGGGCATCGGCGCCGCTGGCACGGCGGTTCGGAACCTCGAGCTGATGATGGTGCACGGAGAAGGGGATTCCTTCGGTGAAAGTGATCACTTCCGCGATCGGACGGGGCGAAACGGATAAAACTCGATCTCGCAGAAGTTCGCATCGCGTATCAGGGGGTCCGGGGTAATCAGTGTCAGGTTCATCACATGGGCTGTCGCGGCAATAGTACGGTCGAAAGGATCGCCCGGGAAATCAGCGGGAAGTTTGTTTGTTGCGGCGGCGATCGCCGGAGTCAGTTCCAGAACCTCGATGTCGTCGGCCAAGGCGACGGTGAAGAAATCGTCGAGCGAGCCCGCCAACTTCAGGCGACCCCGTCGGTGGAGCACAGCGCATTCAAGCATGCTGATCGCGCACAGCCCTTTCGGTTCGGTAGCCGTTCCGATGAGTTTGCGGATCCGTGCAGGCAACACTTTTGGCATGGTCACGCTGTTCACCCAGGTGGCCGTATCGAGGACGTAGCGCATCATTCATTCCCTTGCCACTCGTCCTCCGGGGTTCGCTCCGGAGTGAGCGGGGTCCTCGTGGCCAGATGTTTTCCGGCGCCCATATGGGAAGACGGCTTACGAGCAGCGAAAGTAAAATGCCTTCCCTGCCGATCCACCAGTTCGACGGTTTTGCCAGATTCAGCCAGTTTTTTGAAATGGGAGATACGGCGTGAAAATTCTCGCATTGTGTTCATGTCATACTTTAAGACTGTCATTGTGATTTTGTCAACCCAACCGCGGGGCCGGACCCGTTTCGATGGACCTTGAAATTCGATATCTGACACCGGTCGACCACCGGCTATTCGCCGAGATTCGCCTGGAGGCGCTGCGGTCGGACCCGGATGGGTTTATTGAACGGGTCCAGTGCCCACGGCCTCCGCGACGGAGCGGCAGCCCGTGTCTTCGAGCGAACGTTCCAACTCGGCGTTCAGCCGTCGAACCAGTCCCGGCCCTTCGTAAATGAGGGCCGTGTAAAGCTGCACCGCCGATGCGCCCAGCCGAATCTTGGTCATAACGTCGGCAGCCGAGAAGATCCCGCCGGCAGCGACGATCTGGTGCCGTCGCCGATCGATGCGGGGATACCATGCCGCGATCGCGCGATTGATGTACTCAGCGCAGGGTTTTCCCGACACCGCTCCCGGCAACCGCTCCAGTTTCTCCGGCGGCAGGGTCAGGGGGCACGGTTTGCCCGGCAGTAGATTGAACATAAACCCCGCGATGCAATCGATTCCGCTGACCTCTTCGAGCACCAAATCGATCGTCGCCGGATCTTCACAGGCGGGCACCTTCAGGAACACGGGTGTCGTCCCGGCCCGTTCCTGAATCCCGCGAACCAGCGCGCGAAGGTTTTCCCGATTGCTGA
This sequence comes from Opitutia bacterium, assembly GCA_050506795.1. GTDB lineage: Bacteria > Verrucomicrobiota > Verrucomicrobiia > Opitutales > T3Sed10-336 > SLOW01. The sequence continues at coordinate 8,090 of JBJHCF010000032.1, read as the reverse complement.
AGAAGTCTCCCTCGGCGTCGCTGTTGGGACAACTGACGTTAATGTTCAGATAGCTGGCGACCGGAGCGAGTGTTGAAACGGAGGAAAGGAAATCCTCCAATAAATCCTCCGCCGTGCGAGTCTTCCCGGTGTTGGTTGCAACGATGTTTAGTCCCAGCGGCACTTCTCCCCGGCTTTTTGTCGTCGAGAAACGAGCCGCCACGGCCCGGGCGCCTTCATTCGGAACACCGTAGTTGACGATGACCGCTTGGTCGTCCGGAGCTCGAAATAAACGGGGCCGGGGGTTTCCCTGCGATGGCATTGCCGAAACGGAGCCCACCTCGGTGAAGCCAAAGCCCAGGCGGGAGAGGAACGGGATTGCTCGGCCGTTCTTATCGAAACCCGCCGCCAGTCCAATCGGACTCGCGACCTCGCATTCGGCAACCGTAGTCCGCAAACTCTCCGCCGAAACGCCGCCGCGTGTCGGCAGCCCGACCCTCCCCATCTTTTCCGCGAAGGAAATCGTCAGGCCGTGAACTCTTTCCGGGTCGCACTGAAACAGGATCGGTCGGACGAAGGATTTATAGACGTTCATTATTTTATGGAGTTACCGAAGATCGAGTATATCAATTGTCTCCAGCGAACCGACGCGATCAAGTCAATATTTGAGGCTAACACGCGCGACAATGAATGACTCGAAACACGAGCTGTGGGACCTCTACGACCGTACCGGGAATTCTACGAACCGCAATGTCCGCCGGGGAGAGCCGCTGGGGGAAGGAGAGTGCCTTTGGACGCAACACGTGGTTGAGTGACCGCAGATTGGAAACAATTGAATGAGTGAAAGCCCTGTGAGAATGAATCCATCAGTGTTCATCAGTGGTTGAAGAAGCAAAGCCATCCCCGCGCTGGTTCGATGATCCCCTGACTTCAGAATCAGTAAAATTAGAGGTGATTGGTGGTTTGAAAGCAGGTTTTTGTGATGACTGACAAGATCTTTATATCTGAAGCGATCGAACCCGTTGCTTCGACAGCCGATACGACGCTAATGGCGGCCGGCGGTCCGGGGTTGCCATCGGCTTTCGTCTGGCGTGGGGAGATGCTGGATGTGGTCGCTGTTCTCGATTCCTGGCGCGAGACCGGCCCCTGTCCTCACGGCGGTCGGGAGCAATATGCCAGAAAACACTGGTTCGAAGTCAAAACCGCCTCCCACGGTCGAGCCAGGATCTACTTCGAAAGGCAGGCGCGCGGGAAAGACCGCACCATGCGCTGGTGGCTTTTCAGCGTTGAGCACGATCGCCAGTAACCCTAACCATTTTTATGACCACGCGGGAAACAACAGACGCTTCAACAGAATTCACCTATGTTTATTGGCTTGTTGGGCAGGAAGGAATTGAACCACTGATAGACACTGATGAACACTGATCGAACAGAACTTCTCTACGAGGTTCTCAATGTCAGTGTCCATCAGCGTGCATCAGTGGTTTATAAAAGGGAATGCCAACAACCTATGGCATCTAATCCTTTGTGACCTTCCAATCTCTGCGGTGAAAAAACTTGACTCATTTGCAACAGGTTTCCGCTTTTCAGGACTGTAGCGAGGCGAAGCTGCCGGCTGTGTCCTTTCATCAAATATGCCCGATGTGTGGGCTAACTTTGAGGGCTCGGCCGCGTACCTATCGTGGCTGGTCGTGGGACGAGCTTTTGCCGGAACAGGTTTGGGAGAAAGAGTTGTCGCTGAGGCGGAAATCTGGGCGAAGAAAAACCATTTGTCGTCTCTGCGGCTCGATTGTTGGGCGGGAAATGCGAAGCTGCGACGCTTCTACAGGAATCTCGAATTCTGTGAGCGGGCAAATGTCCGGGAGAAGGATTACGAGGTGACTCTGTTTGAGAAGGATCTCTAAGGAAATGAATAAGATTGGAAGAAATTGCAGCGATTCCCGGAATCCGTTTCTCGCCCGCCCAATCGTGACGCGGATCCGAGTTATGGCATGTAGGTCGTCGAAAATCGCTGGAAAGCGAACTCGACCCTTCCGTCCGCACTATGTTCTCTGTAATCTCTGTGGTGAAGAGTTTCGCTCAAAAGCGCGGGTGCGACCGGTTCATCGCCAACGTTTCTTTGGACGCCGTTTCGTTCTACCCGAAGCTGGGATACAAGCTCGATCCGGGCTCGCCGGAGAATGATCCGAAGAATCCGAGGATGGTGAAGGACGGAGATCCGGGAGGATGAAGCTCGAGATTCGTGAGGAAACGGAGGCAAGCCTCAAGGATTACAGCACGATCCGAATGGCGTTCGAGGTGCGCCAGGTAATTGACGTCGCGTCATTGGCGGAAGGAACATGTGAAACTTAACTTCCGACGCGCGATGTCGATGTCCCTTATGTGAAGGATTACGACGCGGTCGAAAACCCGGTTTCCTTGCCGCAACGTTTCGACCTGTCGAACTGGGGTTTCTTTGCTGCATGCCTGGATGGCGGTCGCGTCGGTGGAGCGGTCGTCGTCAGGAACGCGTCCGAACTTGATTTCCTGGAAGGTCGGACGGATTTGGCACTACTCTGGGATATCCGCGTGGCTGAGGAGGTCCGGGGTAAAGGCGTTGGCTCGGCCTTGTTCCGGGCTGCGGGAAAAAATCTCGAATTGCTTCTTTTCGAGACGGTGCCCGGAGCCCGGCCTATGGTACAGCGACGGTCGATGAGCGACCGGGAACTGAAAGCGGTCGCTTTTTTCGGAAAAACCCGCAGGTTACCGAGCGTATGACGCAATCCCAGCTCAAGCCCGTTTTAACGTGGGTCCCAGCCACAGAACGTGGGCGCGCCGATTGGCCGCGCGTCCGTATCGGACTCGCCGATGCCGCCGGCGGGCGGCGAAGCGGAAGCTACGAAGCGATGCCCGCCGTTTGCGCAAATCCGCGCTGTGGCTGCCGGAATCTATTGTTTGAGTTTCGGGGCGGTAAGAGGGACGGGGAGGCTCCGGTTTCCTTCTGGTTCGATATGGCGAAGGGAAAGACCGAACGCACTACCGAGCTCGCCGCCGACCCGGTGGCCGCCAGGCTCGCCGGCGCCCTCGACGGCGCATTCGGAGAGGAGGCCGCCGCGGATCTCCAGGATTGGTTCTTGGCGGAAAAGCTGCACCTCGTCATGACAACGCCGCCGGATGAGATCGGCATCGAAGAGTTGCCCGACGCAAGCGGCGGTCGGATGGTTTCGTTTACAGAAGTGTTTTCGTTCGGTCTCGCCGTACGCTTTCGGCTCATGGGAGAAGTGTGGGCCGTTGACGAGCAGTACTGCGTTCGGCGAGGGTGCGACTGCGCGCAGGTCGCGCTGAACTTCCTTCGGTTGACCGAAAGTGGCCGGGTGCGGACCGGTCGCATTACCGATCCACCCGCTCTTTTATACGACCATGGTTCGGGAAGGATCGAGCCCCAGGAGCCCGGCGAGCCCGGGAGCCCCGACCATAAGACGCTTTTCAATGCTTTGAAAACCGAATATCCGCGGTTCAAAAACGAAGTGCGACTTCGTCACCGGTTACTTCAGTCCTTGTACCTTCGTAAAGCGCTCGCCGGGAATACTGCTGGATTGGCAACTGATGAAGCGGCGCCGGCGATCTCGAAGCCGAAGACCGGCCGGAACGATCCTTGCCCGTGCGGCAGCGGAAAGAAGTACAAACGGTGTTGCGGAGGATGACGGACAACCCGGGCGCGTGTTTCCTCATCCCCGAGGTGCAGGCGGAAAGGCCATGGAGGGACGAACCGATGGATGGGAGAGTTGGCCATGAGTGAATACCAATATTATGAATTCGTCGCCGTTGACGGACCGATCTCCGAGGAGGGCTTGCGCTACGCCCAGGGCTGTTCCAGCCGGGCGGAAGTGTCGGCCCGGCGTTGGCGGAACGTATATAACTTCGGCGATTTCCACGGGAGCGTGAACACGTTGTTGAAGCATTACGATGCGCATTTCTACATCGCGAACTGGGGAACAACCCGCCTCGGGGTGGCCTTTCCCGAAGGGTATTTGACGCGGGAGGCCGTTCAATCGTACCTTCAAGAAGGTGACCAATACGACCCGACGTTGTCTGTCAATGAGTTTGGCAACCGGCTTATCGTCTGGTGGCAACGTAACGAGGAAGGTGGATGGGGCTGGACGGAAGGCAAGGGCCTCATCGACGAACTCATCGGAATTCGCGAGGAGCTCATCCGCGGCGATCTCCGGGCACTGTTCCTTGGATGGCTGGCCGATTTCGATCCGGACGAGTGGGGGGACCCCGGGGACGGCCGCACGCCCATGCCGCCAATCCCGGCAGGGCTCGATCGCCTGAGTCCCTCCCTGGACGCCCTGATCGAACAGTTTCCGGTCGATCACGACGCGCTCACCGTGGCTGCTCGATTATCTCAAGCCGCCGAGCCGAACCGCATTCCGATGGACGATGCGATCGCCGGACTCCCCATTTCCGAACTGCGGGCATTGCTTCGGCGTGTGGCCGATGGCGATGGGTCGAGGGTCACGGCCGAGTTGAACCGGTTGACCTGTCCGCCCGCGAACACACCAGCCGGCCAGGCTATTTCCCGCGCCGATTTTGCCGCCAGAACCCTCGAGGTTCGGGAGGCGCGCATCAAACAGGAGGCCAAAGCGGCGGCGGAAGAATCAAAACGCAAGGCTGAGGAACGCCGACGGCATCTCGAGTCCGTCCTGGAGCGCGCCGACACGATTTGGGCCGGCCTCGATTCTCTCATGGAAGAGAAGATCGCTTCGGCTTACGACCGTGCAGCCGCCGAACTGCGGGAACTCCGCGACGCCCACGAACAAGGCGGCGAAAGAGCCGAGTTCCAGGCGCGGCTCGCCGCATTCCGCGAGCGCTACGCCCGCCGTCCCGCAATGATGCGCCGAATCGAGAAGCTCTGAGCCTCAAGGATTACAGCGCGATCCGGATGGCATTCGAGGTGCGCCAGGTGGTTGAACGTCAGGTTTTTGGACTGCGACAGTCAGGCTTCCGCAGCAAGAGCGATGAGACACTCCACTTCTACGAGAAAGCCGGATTTCAGCGGGGTGTGAAGACCAGGTCTATCGCCTATCCCAAGGAATGAAGGCGAGGGCGGTAGAGGGCTCCAAATCGGAAAAGCGACAAAAGGCCGCCGGTTCCGCGAAAGCGCAGGGCATTTTCGACAGCAGACGAAGTGCGACAACTCAATCCAGCAAGAACTCGGAAGCTTTTTCAGGGGTGATTACCTGGGTTTCGGAGTCGGGATAGGTCTTGGTCCACAGCTTCGGCAGGTGAGCGTTTTTTTTTGTGTCGCCCCATTTAAATTCGAAGGCCGCGAGTTTTCCTCCGCGCTCTTCAATGTAGTCGATTTCCTGCCGGTCGTAGGTGCGCCAGAACCATGCTCCGAACGTCTCGCCTGCATAGGTCAAACGTTTGTGCCGCTCAACGATCAGGTAGTTTTCCCAAAGCCGTCCCATGTCGTCGCGCAGGGGCGGCGGGTTGAACGCGTTGATCAGCGCGTTGCGGATGCCGAGGTCGAGGAAATAGATCTTTTTCGACTTTGCGATCTCCTTGCGGAGGTTGCGGCTGAAGCCGCCGATGCGCCGAATCACATAGGCCTGTTCCAAGAGCCCGAGGTAGCGGTCCACGGTTTTCACATCCATACGCGTGGAGCCTGCCAACTCGTTGAGCGAGACCTCCGATCCGATTTGAAATGCCACCAATCGAAGAAGATCGTGAAGACGGTCGCGATTCACTTCAACCTGGGCGAAGATGTCTTTCAACAGGTAATCAGATACCAGTTGCCGCAGCAGCTTTTCCTTCTCCTTTGGCTCGTTGGTTGCCACGACTTCCGGGTAGCCGCCGTAAATCATCCCGTGCTCCATCCATTGACGAACGGTGGTGGCTTTGGGATTTAGCTCCGCGAAGGAGACCGGAAACATTTCGAAGACGATTTGCCGTCCGGTGAGCGGCTCTCCGGTTCGCCGGCGGAGATCGAATGCCGCCGAGCCACTGGCCGCCAGGCGCAACTTTGGAAAGGTGTCATGAAGGAGCTTCAATACACGGCCCGCGTCGGGAATATTCTGGGCTTCATCGACAAACAGATAGTCCAGGTGTCCCGCGAGGCGCTGAAGCGCCGCGCGTTCCGGCCGCAGCAGAGCTCGGTCGTCGGCGAAGTCCGCATTCAGAAACTCCTTCCGGCCTTCCAGCCGATCGAATAGCGCTCGCAGCAGCGTCGTCTTGCCCACCTGCCGCGCACCCAACAAACAGACCACCTTTCGCCGGGGGACGAGCAGGGCGGATTTGACCGATTCTTCGATAGTCCGGTGGATCACAGTCCATGAATTTACATAAATTCGAGGCGCTGCAACATAGATTTTTATATTTCTACGGAAGTTCCCGGTTTTTTCGAACTCCCTTTCTCATCTTTGTGTCCTTTGTGTTCTTGAGCGAAGCGGGTGGTTAAAAGAATGCCCTGACCTGACATAATCCTGACAAACTGGTGACAATCGACTGACATGATCTCGACTGAAATCGAGTAAGATACCAAACTCACGTGAGGAAGAATGACATGAACGAACGAATTTCTACCGGCGTTTTCGCATCGTGCTTGGTTGCGGCGGTAGTATCGGCGAAGGCGTTCGCCATTGGATTGTTACTGCTGTGCGCCGGTGCCGATGGCCAAGCGGTGATGATTTCCCCTTCTCCCGTGCTCGACGAACTCGTTGAAAAAGCAGCCGCGAATCAGGAACAACACGACGGCGAACACGCGTTACTGGAGGGGACGATTGGACGAACAGCCGAATCGATGAGGCGTGAGTCAGTGGTTCCGGACCGAGGGACGTGGACCGACCGGGAACCCAGCGACGGCTCGGGTCAGAAGACCGCCGATGCCGTGGAGACGTTAATGGAAAACATCGACCGGCCAACCTTTGGTTTAGCACTGCGACCGGAGGCGGCGGAGTTCGAAGAATTGGCGCGAGATCACGCTCATTTCTCCCGGACCGTGATCGTTGATAACCGCGAATTACGTTCCCGGGTCGTGGATGGCGTGTCGGTCCGCGGAAGCGATGCGTTGGCTCGGCGCCAACTGGAGTTGCGCGAGAGCTTGCAGGCGTTGAGCGACCGGGATGGGCTGCCGACTTTACTGGAACATCCGGACCCGAGGGTGCGCACGCTAGTGCTGGGGGCGATCTTTCAACGTGAAAATCCGGGCGATCTGCCGCTGATCGCATCGCGTCTTGACGATGGAGCCCTCACCTTCCCGGACTTGCACAACGCCATTACCAGCCAGCCAGGGCCTCGCCCGATGGGGGAATTGGAGTCGCCACAATCGGTGGGAGAGGTGGCGCGAGCGATGCTCGCGTTGTGGGGAGTTTCTCCCCATGCTTATAGGCACCGGGTAACGACCGAAGACTTCGATCGCTATTGGGGACGATTTCGAGGCCGCGATCATTCGGCGGACTGGTTTCTGTTTAAGATTAGCCGGGCCACGAGGCGAACTTCACCCTTGCGGCCGGATTTCCACGATGACGTCGAACGGGTCGTCGCCGAGATGAACGCGCTCCCGGCGAACGAGAGAGCGTGGGTCCAGTTGTTTGTGCATGTGGGTTCGTTTACGGATTTGGAGGTGGTGCTGCCCGAGGCGACGATCGTGAAGAGCTTGAAAGAGGTCGGGGCCGAGAAGTTGGTGCGTTTTCTGGAACGGGAGCGCGTGAGTGACGATCCCGCCTTGTGGTTTGACGATCCGCAAAATGCGCGCAGGAGTCTTTACGGTCAGATGGCCCATTTTATACTGTTTCGTGCAAACGATTTTCTTCGGCCGGAGGATGCGCCGCGTTTGCTCGCGTGCGAGGAGCGGGAGCGGCGGGATGTGGACAGGAATGGCGTCGTGACCCCATGGTGGGCCGCTGCCGCGGCGGAGTTGGTTCATGAAGGCGATTCCGCTGAAGCGGCGAGTATTGTGGATGAGGCTCTACGACGGTTTCCACTCAGCCGACTGGGAGGGCGAGACCAGGCTGTATTGATGGGAGTGGTGTGGTCGATGAACGGTATGGGCGAACAGAACCTGTTGGTCGATTGGTTCTACGCCGCGCAGGAGTTGGTGCTGCGGGAAGGCCGAAACGAACCAAACC
>JBJHCF010000031.1:0-63997 GCA_050506795.1 Opitutia bacterium | reverse complement strand
GAGTGGTTTCCGGGTCCATGGCCTGCCGCGGGGTTTGGTTCTGGATCCGGAAGCGCGTCGAATTGTCGGATGGCCCGCGGAGGTTGGGTCGCATGAGGTGATAATTGAAGGTTATGACGAGGGCGGACCGGTCCGGCCGTTGAGGGCGAACTTTATTGTGTATCCGCGCGACGGTTCTCCACCGGAGTTTACCGCGTCGTTGGCCGCAAACGCCTCATCGTCGGGTGTGGTTTCGTTTGTTCTGCCGTTGGTTGGTCTGGACGAGAGCTCCGAGGTTACGATCGAAGGCTTGCCGGAGAATTTCACCTTCGACCTCGCCGAGCGCCGGATTCTCGGGTTCCTTCCGGAACCCGGTTTGCACACATTTCCGGTGCGGGCTTCCAATATCCACGGTGTCACCAGTGGCACCCTGAACCTTTCTTTTCCGCGTTCACCCGAGTGGATCATCGATTCGACGGGAACGTCTGCCAGCATCATGGACGTGTATTATTATGACGGTCTCTATGTAGCGGTCGGCAGCGGTGGAAACATCACCACTTCGACCGATGGTTTGGACTGGACGGAGCGGTTTTCCGGGGGATCGACCCGGAGGGGCGTCATCCATGCGGGCGGACGGTGGGTGGTGGTGGGCGATGCCGGCGGGTTGTTCACATCGACCGACGGAATAAACTGGAGCATTCGCGAGTTGGGTAATAGCGGCCATCTGGAATTGCACGGAATCGCTTATGGAAATGGCGTTTACGTTGTCGTGGGCCGTTGGGGTTCTGTTTTTGTGTCGGCCGACACTCAAACCTGGACGGAATTGACCGTGCCGGACATCGGAACGCTGCGCGGTATCGCCTTTGGTCAGGGCCGTTTTGTGGCGGTGGGCGACCAGGGAATCATTCTCTCCTCGGAAGATGGATTGTCCTGGGAGGCGGAAGACTCCGGGACGACGGCGCGCCTCGATTCGATTGCTTTTGGTCACGACACGCTGGTGGTTGGCGGGGCCGACACGTTTCTGGTTTCGACCGCCCCGGGAGCCTGGGAGCGGGTGAGCGAAGACGTCTCGGGCACGCCACGGACAATACGGGCGACGGATGACGGATTTGCCGCCGCCGGCGGATTTGCTATACTGACCTCGTCCAAGGACGGACGGCACTGGACACGGCGGCAGGTGGTGGGATCGACCAGTTCCTTCTGGGGACTGGCGTATGTCGAAGGACAATACCTGCTGACCGGAAGCAACGGTGCCGCGGTTCTGAGCGACGGCATGTGGCCGCCTGTCATCGTGAGTGCAGGCCGGGCTTTCGCCCTGGAGGGACGGCCATTCGTTTTTCAGATCAAGGCTACCGACGGCGCCGATGAGTTCGTGGCGGCGGGCCTGCCGCCGGGTCTGGAGATCGACCCGGAAACCGGACGCATTCACGGGGCGCCCCTTCAGGCGGGAACGTTCGCGGTGCGGATAGCGGCCGGCAACCGGAACGCCTTCAGTGCCTTCTCCATCCTGGAGATCGTTGTCGAACCTGCCGAAGGCGCTCCGCCGGTTTTTGTTGGCCTGCCCTATGTCGACGGCGTCGCCAACCGATTATTCAGCCACCACGTTGAGCTGCGGGAGTTGGATTTTGAAACCACTTTCGCTGCCGATGGGCTTCCGCCCGGTTTGGAGATCGATCCAGGGACCGGGGCGATTACCGGAACGCCGGCAAGCCCCGGAGTTTATCAGGCGACGATACGGGCGGAAAACCTTTACGGAAGCAGCTCCTGGGAGATGACCTTCGTCCTGGAGGGGAATCCCTGGAGCTACGTGATTAATGTTCCATCGTATGTGATGCGGGCCCGTGACCTCGATCATGCCGACGGTCGTTACGTGGCGGTCGGCGATTCCGGCGCTGTATGGACTTCCGAGGACGCGCGATCCTGGTCGTCCGTGGTCTCTCCGGTTTCGAGTGATCTCTCGAGCGTGGTCCATGGCGCCGGTCGTTTTGTGGCGGTGGGGAATTCGGGAACGGTGATCTCGTCCGAGAACGGTATCCACTGGACGCCGAGGACTTCCGGAACCACTCGTCGTCTGAATGCGGTGGTTTATGACGGGAGTCGCTTTGTGGCTGTCGGGGAAGGCGGTATGACGGTTCATTCGCCGGACGGTGTGCAATGGACGGCGGAAAGCTCGCCCGTCGGAGAGGAATTGAGGTCGGTGGCCCATGGTGACGGGAAACTGGTCGCGGTCGGTCGCAACGGGGTGATTGTATCGTCGAACGATGCCAGTGAATGGATCATCCGGGAAAGCAATACAGACCAGAATTTCTGGAGTGTCGCTTACGGCAACGGACAGTTTGTCGCGGTCGGCCGAACCGACAGCGCGGTGGTCCGTATTTCCACTGATGGGGATAACTGGCCGGCCGTGAGTCCGAGGGGCTTGGGCGGATCAGCATTCAGTATCGCGTACGGGCGCGATGAGTTTTTTCTGGTCGGACCCAACTGGGAGATTCGCACATCGACCGATGCTCTGGACTGGACATTGCGAACCCCTTCTTCGGTCGGATCGCATGACCGCGTGATTTTTTTGAACGATCGATACTTCCTTCCGGGACACGGTGGGCTTCGCGTGACCGACGGGCACTGGCCGCCGTCCGTAATCCCGACCGGATCCATCGAGGCCTGGAAAGGCGAGCCCTTCTCCCGGCGCCTCGAAGCGGAAGGCCGATACGAAATCTTCCATTCTTTCGGTCTGCCCGAGGGGTTGTCGTTAAATGAGGAAACCGGCGAGATCTCCGGTACTCCGCTGGAGAACGGGGTTTTCCCGGTGGCGGTTTTTGTCGACGGTGAATGGGGGCCGTCGGGAATTGAGGTGCTCGATATTTACGTCGAAACGCGTGCGGTGGCGCCTCCTGGTTTCGGACCCGATCGGACGCTGGTGGCGGAAGAGAATGTCCCGTTTTCGCGGTTGCTTGACCTGGTTGGAGATTTCGAGCAGGCGGTCGTGTCGGTTGAGGGATTGCCGGAGGAACTGGAGTTTGATTCCGCCAGCCGACGTATCGAGGGAATCGCGACCACCGCCGGTTATTTCCCTCTCCGAGTGGTTCTCTCCACTCCCGCCGAAACCCGGGAAGCGGAGTACCATTTGCTGGTGGTCGAGGCGATCGACCCGACCGCTCCCGTCGGACCGGTTAAGGTGAGCGCCGTGGTTTCGACGCCTTTCTCCTACCAAACGGCGTTTCGCGGAACGACCACATTGTTCGCCGCCGAGGGCCTTCCATCCGGTCTTACGATTGATCCGGATACCGGGGAAATCTCCGGTTCGCCGCTGGAGGAAGGCTTGTTTCCGGTGTTGGTTTCCGGGGAGAGTTTGAGCGGAGTCCGTTCCTTCCAGTTGCAGATCGAAGTCGCCTACCAGGCTCCGGAGATAATCTCCTGGCCGGCCAGTGTTTCCGTACAAGCCGGGGCAAACTTCAGTTTTGAGGTTCGTGCTCTGGGGAGTGACCTGGAGTTTGCCTGGTTACGGGACGGACAACCCCTGGGCGCCGGCGGAAAGGTAAGCGGTACTGACGGTCCGGAGATCCTGCTGGAGAACAGCGAATTCACTGATGCCGGGGCGTACCGGGTGGTGGTTTCCAATGAGCGGGGTATGCTCACAAGCCCCGAGGCTTTTCTCACGGTGATGGAGGATTTCGCCTCCTGGGGCGAACGCGTGCTCCCGGAGGGCGGATCCGAGGTTGACAGGACGTCGCTGATCGATGGTGTGCCGGTTTTGGTCTGGTATGCCCTGGGGGGAGAAGAATTCCAACGTGAGAGCCTGCCGGCCCTTCGCAACCTCCCTGGGGGGCTCGAATTTCTGTTTCAGCGCAATCGCTCGGCCATGGAGGTGGATTTGCTCATCGAGGAGTCGTTGGACCTGGTTAACTGGATTCCAACCGGAGGAATCCCGGAATTGATCGGAAGGGATTCAAATATCGAGCACTGGCGTATGCAGACGCCGGCGGCCAATGGCATGCGATTCTTCCGCCTCCGGGTCGAACACACCGAGGGAGAGGAGCCCTAGCAGCCTGTCGGCGAAGCCCGACAGACTCCTAGCAGCGAGGCGTAGCCTCAGACCCGAAGTAGTGCACGCATCTTGCGTGCGAAATTCACGCTGGAAGCGTGAGCTACTTTTTTCGCATCCATTTGAAAAACTTGACTTAACTACAACAACTTTCGAGGTTTTAGGATTCTAGGAGGAATGCCACTCGGTTACGGCGGTTTATCGTTTGATGAAACCTAATCGAGACGGGATCACGCTTCCCCTTCCTGGAGCCGCCGGTGTGCGGGCAAGATGGGCAATGCGGGAGCATGGCCCTCCAGGGGAAGAGCCGATGCGATCCGCCGGGAGGTCTGTTCCGCGTATCCCGGGCCTTATCTCCGTTCGGCCGATACCAGATTTTCCTCCGGTTTTTTTTCGTTGCTGCCGGTCCGGTCGAGCCAGGCATCCACCGACCAGCGGCCCGAGCCGTGCAGCAGGGTGAGGATCAGGAGGAAAAGCACCAGGGCGGAGAGTTCGAGGTTCTGCCCGGCGGCGAAAAGCCCTTCCTGGAAGTGGACAAAGAAAACCGCGACAAACAGCACCGGGATTTGCACCAGGGCCGCGATTCGTGTCAGCAATCCGACCGCGAGCATCAGACCGCCGGCCAGGTGAGCGCCGATAATGTAGTGCGCCCAGGCCCCCTGGGCGAAAAGGGTTCCGATGCTGTCGCCGTAACCGAAGAGGGGATCGTCGCCTTCATAGGCGAAGAACACCATGCCGCGAACAAAAAGGGCGATGCCCAGGTAAATCCGCAGCAGTTCGAAATGGATATCCCGATTCGACACCAGCAATGCCGGAATCTCGCGAGGATCTCGTTTCATGGCCGCCTTTCCGGCGTCCGTCACGCCATTCGAGTGATCGGTGGCGCGCAAGACGCCAATGTGTGTGTTAAGTGTGGTTAATTCACCCTATCAGGGTTTCTAAAAGGTAATTCCGCGGGGTTTCCTTGTCAATGCAATGCCGTGCCGGCGTTTAATTGCCACCCTGCAGGAAAATTGCCTTTGAAGTATTTCGTTTCCTGATGACCGGTGCGCGTTCCGCTGATACTCGACGTTATGGCGTCCAATGGAATCAGTCATTCTTTACCGCCGGGATGGTTTTATGTATTGCTGAATGCGCAACCCGAGGCAGTCATGAGTAAAACCAACTGGCACGCGATTGAGAAGGACGAGGTAATTAACCTGTTGGAGACCAGTCCCGAGGGATTGAGCCGCGACGAAGTCGAGCGACGGCGGGAGCAGTACGGGCGTAACGTTCTACCTCCGCCTCCACGTCACGGCCCGATCAAGCGATTTCTTCTGCAGTTTCATAATGTACTGATATATGTCCTGATCGCCGCCGCCGTGGTCACGGCGATTCTCGGGCACTGGATCGATACCGGGGTCATATTCGGGGTGGTCCTGATCAATGCGATTATCGGCTTCATCCAGGAGGGAAAGGCGGAACGGGCGATCGATTCGATTCGCAAGATGCTGTCGCTGAACGCGCTGGTGCGACGCGAAGGCGCCCGAAAGTCGATTCCTTCGGAGGAACTGGTTCCGGGCGACATCGTTTTTCTTCAGTCGGGTGACAAAGTGCCGGCCGATCTGCGGCTGTTCGAGGTGAAAAGCCTGCGGGTTGACGAAGCCGCCCTTACCGGAGAATCAGTGGCGGTGGCAAAGGAGGTTGACCCGGCCGGCGAAGAGGCGGTGGTGGGCGATCGCAAGTGTATGGCTTACTCCGGTACGCTGGTCACCTACGGCCAGGCGAGCGGCGTTGTGGTCGCCACCGGAGCGGAAACGGAGCTGGGTCGGATTAACGAAATGCTCAGTGCGGTGGAAGCGATGGTGACGCCTTTGTTGAGGCAGATCGCCGGATTCGGCCGGGCGCTGACGGCCGCCATCCTGGGGGTCTGTGCCCTGGCTTTCATCTTCGGATACGTCGTGCGGGATTACGATTTCTCCACCATTTTCCTGGCCATGGTCGGCGTGGCGGTAGCGGCCATTCCGGAAGGCTTGCCCGCGATCATCACCATTACCCTGGCCATCGGGGTTCAGCAAATGGCCAAACGCAACGCCATCGTGCGCAAGTTGCCCGCGGTGGAAACGCTCGGTTCGGTAACGGTGATCTGTTCCGACAAAACGGGCACGCTCACGCGCAACGAAATGATGGTGAAAACGGTGATCACCGCGGATCGGGTTTTTGATGTCAGCGGTTCCGGCTATGCCCCCGAGGGAGACATTATGGAGTTGCCCGGTGGAGCTGAGGCGATTTTTTCGGACTCGGATTCTCACCCGGAGGCGGTCGAAGCGAAAGCACATTCCGTTTTGCAGGAGTTGGCGCGGGTGGGCCTCTTGTGCAACGATTCCAGCCTCAATCGGGAGTCCGGTGACGGATGGAGCCTGGAAGGCGATCCAACTGAGGGCGCACTTTTGTCGCTCGGGCTAAAAAGCGGTTTGGAAACCGAAGCTGAACTTCAGAATACTCCGCGGACCGATTCCATTCCCTTTGAGTCGGAGCACCGTTTTATGGCCACCCTGCATCACGATCACCAGGGAGGAACCTTTGTCTACCTGAAGGGTGCTCCGGAACAGGTGATTGAACGGTGTGTCTCGCAGCGCGGTTCCGAGGGTGATGAATCCGTGGATGCCGAATTCTGGAAAGGCGCCATGGAACGAATCGCCCGGCGCGGGCAACGGATGCTCGGTTTTGCCGTTAAACAATTTGATGAGGAGAAAACCAGTCTCAGCTTTTCCGATGTGGAGGATGGGTTTGTTTTTCTCGGTCTCACCGGGTTGATCGATCCGCCCCGGTCCGAGGTGGTCGACGCCATTGCGGAATGCCGCTCCGGCGGTATCCGGGTGAAGATGATAACGGGCGACCACGCATTGACCGCGGTCAGCATTGGAAAGGAGCTGGGTATTGGCGATGGAGAGACCTACCTGACCGGTGAGGATCTGGAAAAAATGCCCGATGAGGAACTGGTCCGGCGCGCGCCGGACGTCGACGTCTTTGCCCGGACCAGTCCGGAGCACAAACTCCGTCTCGTACGCGCCCTGCACGCCTGTGGTGAGGTGGTTGCGATGACCGGCGACGGGGTGAACGACGCTCCCGCGCTCAAACAGGCCAGTGTGGGCGTGGCCATGGGGATCAAGGGAACCGAGGTTTCCAAGCAGGCGTCGGAAATGGTGCTGGCGGACGATAATTTCGCGTCCATCACCGCGGCGGTCCGC
Source organism: Opitutia bacterium (assembly GCA_050506795.1). Lineage (GTDB taxonomy): Bacteria > Verrucomicrobiota > Verrucomicrobiia > Opitutales > T3Sed10-336 > SLOW01. The sequence continues at coordinate 56,746 of JBJHCF010000031.1, read as the reverse complement.
GAGGGGCGCACCGTTTATGCCAACATTAAGAAGTCGATTCACTTCATTCTTCCGACCAATGGGGGGCAGGCTTTTACCATTATCGCGGCGGTGATGGTGGGGGCGGCGGTGATGCCCATCACGCCGCCGCAAATCCTTTGGGTCAACATGGTCACCGCGGTCACTCTGGCGCTGGCTTTGGCCTTCGAGCCGGCCGAGCCGGGAATCATGCGGCGCCCGCCACGGCCCCCTGGGCAGCCCTTGCTCACGTTTTTCGGGATTTGGCGCATCATGTTTGTTTCGGTGCTGCTGCTGGCCACGACGTTCGGGTTTTTCATGACCGCTCGAATGCAGGGCGCGTCTGAGGCCCTGGCGCAGACCTACGCGGTCAACGCCCTGGTGATCGGTGAGATTTTTTATCTGTTCAACAGCCGATTCGACACGCGCTCATCGTTGAGTTGGGAGGGCCTGACCGGAAACCGGTACGTCCTTTACGCCGTGGGGATCATCATCGTTTTGCAATTGGCATTCACTTACGCGCCGCCCATGCAGTTCCTTTTCGCCACTGAGGGACTCCCGGCGGTGGCATGGGCCTTGATGGCTTTGGCCGGGTTGATCATCTTCTTCGTGGTCGAAGCCGAAAAGGCGGTCTGGCGGCGGTTGGAAAAACCGCATGCACCGGCCACCGATCTTCAACTCAGCGACACGGCTGCGAAGGAAAATCAGTAGCCATTAAAGAATCAACAATCCCGCACGGGGAAGGAGTACCGCCTATCGACTGCCGATCAACCGATGGGTTTCCGTCCCTCGGACTCGCCTTCGGCCATGACGGTCTGTGGGGCGTATTCGTTCTTTTCGACCTCGACCGCAACGAAGCAAATGTCGTCCGGAAAGGCGGACCTGCGGGAAAAGGAAACGAGGTGCTTCAGGATGGATTCGGAAATCACCGCAAGACCGGAGTTGAGCTTTTTTTCAACGACTCGTTGCAGGCGCGAATAGCCGAATTCTTCGTTCCGGTTGTTGACGGCCTCCACGATTCCGTCGGTGAAAAGAAAGAAAAGAGTGCCTTCATTGAGCGGTCCACGAACATTGATATACTCGGAGTCCGGCAGCAGTCCGAGCGCCGAACCGCTTGCGTGGCTCGAATAGAGCGGTTCGACCAGGCCGGTCCGACGATCAGCGCGGAGGGGAGCCGGGTGCCCGGCGGCGGCGTGGGTGATTTCGCGTTTCTCGGTGTCGATGATCATGTAGAACGCCGACACAAAGACAAAATCCTCGCAGTGCCGCATGATCTTGATAAAGTGCCGATTCATCAGGCGCATTACTTCAGCCGGGTTGTTGCTTGTGGTGGCAAAGTCCTGCAGGAGGGTGCCTATAATTGCGGTTACCAGCGCTGAACGGGCGCCGTGGCCCATGACGTCGGCAATGAAGATGCCGGCGCGGTCCTCGTCCAGTTTGATGACATTGAAAAAATCTCCCCCCACCGTGCTGGCCGGCAGGTATAGATGATGAAATTTCAGGCGCAGGTCCGCCGTGCTGTCATACGAGGGGACCGCGGGATAGCTTCGTGGCATGAGCGCCTCCTGGAACTCCCGGGCCAGATCGAGCTCCTTTTGGATCTCGCGGGTCTTGGCATTGAGGTCCGCCTTGAGGTGTTCGTTGTATCGCAGTACCCGGTTGGCCATCGCTTCAAAGTCGCGGGAGAGGTCTCCGAGTTCATCGGTGCTGCGTATGGCGCGCACCCGGTCCAGCGAGCGCTGGGTTGGACCGGGGATCGATCCGGCGGCGTAAGGGAGGTCGTCCCGGTCGGAAAGGCGAGCGGTAGCGGCGATGTTGCGAGCGGCATTCTGCAGCAGGCGAATTGGTCGGATCAACTCGGTCCGTGCAATGACGAAGCCCGCCGCGGTGCTCAGAATAATAAAGACAATCCCGGCCAGGGTGATGTTGCGAAGTTGCTCCCGCACCGGCGCGAACACCTCGGTCCACGGTGCGTGTACCAGGATATAAAGATGCTCCGCCTCTTCGGCGATCACAAGTTCAGTCAGGCCCGAGGTCGCGAACAATTCGATCTGGTGGCGCAATGTTTCAGGTGACGGCGTTGCCGGCTTCATGTCCGTGGACACTGCCTGCCAGGGCAGTTGGGTGAACCCGGCCATGGACCGCTCGGAGTCATTCAGCCGTCCGACCAGCCATCCCTTCTCCGCGTCGGCCAGCGCCCGGCTGGTTTCGGGACTGACACTGGCTTCCAGGGGAGCGCGATCGAGGGCGAAAAGAATTCTCCCGTCCGGGAGGATGCACTTCCAGCGGACGTGATCCGGTGAGACGCGGGTGGCCAGGTCGAAAAAGAGCGTCGATGCCTGTACCACAGCTTTGACCACCCCTTCCGGGGGGGCGTCCGGTGTCTGGGGATCTCGGATCGGAACCGCCAGGTCGAAGGAATAAACTCCCGCGCTGGGATCGAAGTTGATTCCTTCAATGTGGGCGTCCTGGAAACCGGTTCGCACTCCCTCCTGCCACCAGCGTTCGTTGGCCTGCCAGTAGTCCGTGGTCTTGTTGGTGGTTGCCACCAGAGTCCCGGAAGAGCCGGTTACGAAGATTTCGACGAAGTGAGGATTGATCGATTGAAACCTGCGCAGGTCCGCGGCCAGGTCGTGGGTCAGCACGGCTTGCAGTTCGGGATCGTCCGGAGTCAGATCCGGCCAAAGGGCCTCCATCTCGATCACTCGCGCGGCGAATTCCTCGCTCTCAGGCAAAGGGGCGTTGTCGTTGATTTCCTGCAAACGTTGGGGGAAATAGGAGAGGACAAGCCAGTCATGAAGGTTTTTGACCGATTTGTTCACCGTCAGCGACAGGTAATCGGCCATTTGCTCGGCCTGTCCCTGAAACCGCTTTCCCTCCGCCGCGCGGTAGCCTTTAAACCCGAGCACGTTGATCGCGACGAGACCGGCGACAATCGGCAGCACCGTTGCCAGTGCCAGTATCCCCGCGAACTTGATTCTGATTCCCAATTTCACGTCAGGTTTTTCCGCTGATTTTGAGGAGACCTTCAGCGGCCGACCTCGGCGAACGATCAGACTATAACATGGAGGTGGAAATCTGCCAAGCGGGCAGTTGGGGGCGGTCCGTGGTTTCAGCGGCCGCACTCCGCGGGAAAAGGATCGAAAACCCGGCACCCGAAGGTGACGATCGACTCGGCGGTCCGAAAAGGCTTGCTGGAACGACCGCGTAACGATTGCCTTTTCGGCATGAAAGGCTCGCTTCAGGGGAAAACCGTGGTGCTCGGCGTGTCGGGATCGATCGCGGCCTACAAGGCGGCTGAGCTGGTCGGCCTTCTGCGCCGACGGGATGCGGATGTCTTTGTGGTAATGACCGCCGCGGCGACCCGGTTTATCGCGCCCTTGACGCTGCAATCTCTCAGTCGCAACCCCGTGACCACGAACCTGTGGGCGGAGGGCGGGGGTTGGCAGCCGGGACATATTGAATTGGCGGACAAGGCGGATCTCCTCCTGATCGCTCCGGCCACCGCCAACGTGATGGCCCGCATGGCGCACGGGTTGGCCGACGACGAGCTATGTTCACTCTATCTGGCCTGCCGGGCGCCGGTGGTGCTGGCTCCGGCTATGAACGGAAAGATGTACGATCATCCCGCGACGGTGGAAAACCGACGAATTCTGGCGGGGCGGGGTCATGTTTTTGTCGGACCGGAGGAAGGAATGCTGGCCTGCGGTTACGAGGGGCAGGGGCGCCTTCTGGCGGTGGAACGGATTGTCGAGCGGGTAGACGCACTGCTGGCCGGCGCCTGATTTTTTTCTTTAAATCAACCCGGTGTTGCCGGAGGTTGGAAAGACCTATGTCAGATCATAACCAGGATTCCTCGGGACCACAGACCGAACTCAAAAAAACTCCGTTGAACGCGTTTCATCGCGAACAGGGGGCGCGCATGGTCGATTTCGCCGGCTGGGAAATGCCGGTGCAATACGGAGGCATCCTGGAGGAGCATCGCGCCGTGCGCGAGGCGGCCGGGCTTTTTGACGTCAGCCACATGGGCGAATTCACGGTGGCCGGCCCCCAGGCGGCGGCTTTTCTTGATACGGTGCTGACCAATGATATCACCCGGCTGGCCGAGGGGCGTGCCCAGTACAATCTGATGTGCCACCCGGAGGGCGGGGTCGTCGATGACCTGATCGCCTACCGTACCGGACCGGAATCGTTCCTCTTGTGTGTCAACGCCAGCAATTGTGAGAAGGATTTTGCCTGGATTGAGGGACACCTCGGGGAATTCGACTGCAGTCTGCGCGATGATTCCCGGCGCTACGGGTTGCTGGCATTGCAGGGACCAAAGGCCGACGAGATCCTGAAGCCCCTGACCAAAGCCATTCTGGATCACCTTCCGTCCTTCGCACTGGAGGAATCGTCCGTGGCGGGCTGGGATGTGCTCATTAGCCGTACCGGCTACACCGGGGAGCCCGGATTCGAACTGTTCACTCCCTGGAACAACACGGAGCCCCTCGCCCGGGCCATCCTGGAGGCGGGTGAATCGGTCGGATTGCGCCTGGCGGGCCTCGGAGCGCGCGACAGTCTTCGGCTGGAGGCGGGCTTTCCGCTGTATGGTCACGAACTGAGCGACGACATTTCGCCGATTGAAGCTGGTTTCGGTTGGGCGGTCAAATTGGGCAAGAAATCCGATTTTATTGGCAAATCCGCTCTGAAACAACAGAAGGCCGCGGGCGTTGGCCGCAAGGTCGCCTTCTTTCGCACCGGCCAGCGCCGCATCCTGCGCGAGGGAACCCCGCTTTTTGCCGAAAATCGTGAAGTCGGTCGGGTTTTGTCGGGAACGTTGTCTCCCATGCTCAACGAAGCCATTGGCAGCGCTTTGGTGGAGGCTTCGGTCCTGAAAGTCCGTACCGTGCAAGCGGAACTGCGGGGCAAAAGCTTTCCATTGCAATGGGTCAAACCTCCCTTTTACACTTCCGCGCATAAATCGACATGAGCGACAGCAATCAAATTAAATACGCCAAGACTCACGAATGGGTGCGTCTCGAAGGAGATCAGGAAGCCTTGATCGGAATTTCGGACTACGCCCAAAACAGCCTGGGGGATATTACCTTTGTGGAACTCCCTTCCGCCGGCGACCGGTTGACCAAAGGCGAAAGCTTCGGCGTGGTCGAATCGGTCAAGGCGGCCTCCGACCTCTACGCCCCGGTCAATGGCGAGATCCTCGCCGTTAACGAGAGCCTCGAGGATGCTCCGGAAAAGGTGAATGAGTCCGCCACCGGGGACGGCTGGATGTTGCGGGTTCGCCTGGACGATCCGTCCGACCTTGACGACCTGATGGACGAGGCTTCCTACCAGGCGGCCAACGATTGAGCGGTGGGACGGAAGCTTCACCAATCGGTGAAGGAGTATCGCCGCATCCGCCGATGACTCGAAAACGGATCAAATGAGAATTGGGGGGTATAAGCTCATACGCGCTTTACCGTGAGCCGACCGGGACGGTAGGGTGGTTGGCAGGGAAGGCATCATGAGTGTATCAGGAAAAACCGTTACCTTTGGCGAAATCATGGGCCGGCTTTGTCCGCCGGGGTTCGAGCGTCTGCGGCAGGCGATGCCGGGACGGCTGGAGGTGACCTTTGCCGGGGCGGAGGCGAACGTGGCGGTGTCGCTGGCTTGCCTGGGGGCCAGGGCGGCGTTTGTCACCGCTTTGCCGGACAATCCCCTCGCGGAAGCCTGTCTGGCCGAGCTTCGTGGTTTCGGGGTGGAGTTGGACAACGTTCGGTTGAGCGATCAGGGGCGACTGGGGCTGTATTTTGTCGAACGCGGGGCCAATCAGCGTCCCAGCCGGGTGGTGTATGACCGGTCGGGTTCCAGCGTCTCGCTGGTGTCGCCGGATCAATACGATTGGGAGCGCATTTTTCGTGACGCCGCCTGGTTTCACTTTACCGGGGTGACTCCGGCGCTTTCCGAAAATGCCGCCGCCTGCTGCCTGGCGGCGGTGAAGCAGGCGCGCGCCATGGGCGTGACGGTGTCCTGTGACTTGAATTTTCGCGAGAAGCTTTGGCGGTGGGAGGAGGGCACGGCGCCGCGAGAGTTGGCCGGACGGGTCATGGCGGAGCTCCTTCCTTCGGTCGATGTGGTCATCGCCAATGAAGCCGATGCCTCCGACGTGCTCGGTATCCACGCTGGCCATACGCAAGTCGACGACGGCCGGCTGGACCTCGATCGTTATCCCGATGTCGCCGCCAGGATCGTGGAGCGGTTTCCCCGGGTGCGCGAGGTGGGCATTACCCTGCGCCAGAGCCTTTCCGCCAGCCACAACAACTGGGGCGCCATGCTTTATACGGCGGAAGACCGGGCCGCGTTTTTTGCCCCGCTCGACACTGACGGCCGTTACGCCGCTTATGAGATTCGTCAGATTGTCGACCGGGTGGGGTCCGGGGACTCCTTTGCCGCCGGCCTGATCTTCGCCCGGCAGCACCAGGACTACCGCGACCCCGCCAGAGCGGTGGCGTTCGCGACGGCCGCCTCCTGCCTGGCCCATTCAGTAGAGGGTGATTTCAACCTCAACCGCCGCTCCGAAATCGAAGCCCTGATGGCCGGCGCCCGCTCCGGCCGTGTGGTGAGGTAGCAAAATCCCCCTCACTCCTCGTCCTCCCAGTCGGGGGCGAAGGCGGGGTTGATGGTGCGGACGTTTTTCGGGAGGCGCTCGATTTTTTCCAGATCTTCGGCGTCGAGTTCGAAATCGAAGATATCGAAGTTGGCGTGAAGGTTTTTCTCACTGCTGCTGCGGGGAATCGCGGCGACGTTGTCCTGTTGCAGGAGCCACCGCAGGGAGACCTGGGCGGCGTTTTTGCCGTGTTTGGCGCCGACTTCTTTCAGGACCGGTTCCTTCAGCACGTCGCCCTGGGCCAGCGGACTGTAGGCGGTCAGCAGGACCCCGTGCTCGCGGGCCAGTTCCAGCAGCCGCTTCTGTCCCAGAAGCGGATGGTACTCGACCTGATTGGTGAATATCGGGGCGATTTCAATGGCCCGTTGAAAATAGGCCGGCGGGAAGTTGCTGACGCCGAGGTGACGAATCTTTCCCGCCGTCTGCATCTCCTGCAGCGCTTCCAGGGTGGCGTCCATGGGAAAACGGTCGCTCGGCCAGTGGATGAGGTAGAGGTCGAGATAATCGGTTTTCAGGAGTCGGAGGCTCTTATCGGTGGACTGCCGGACCTTTACCGGTTCCAGATCGTCGATCCAGACCTTGGAGGTCAGGAAAATCTCAGACCGGTCCACTCCCGATTCACTGATTCCCTGGCCGACTGCCTCCTCGTTGTCGTAAACCCGGGCGGTGTCGATGTGCCGGTATCCGGCCTCCAGGGCCTTGCGTACCTGTTTGCGACAGACGTCGCCCAGTAAGCGAAAGGTGCCAAAGCCGAGAGCGGGAACGCGGGTGTTCTGAATATCGCGGTAAATCATGACACCGGGATTGTTACTTGAGCGGAGCGATGAATCAAGGTCGGGATTGATCGTAATGCCGATCCGTTGTCGGCTCGACGCTTGGAAGGAGATGAAGATTTGCGCCTACAGGCATGTTCGTCGTCGCATGCCGAAGGTTCGCCGACGGAATGTGAATTGACAAAAAGGAATAATTCTTTCTCAAAAGGCAATAATGAACCGTACCGAAATCGACCTTGATGGGCCAAATGAAAGCACGGGATCAGGTCCCAGCGCCCTACCGAACCTTCCCGAAACCTGCCGTGCGGCGGTGTTTCATCCCGAGACGCGTCGACTGACATTGACTCGTGTGAAGATGACTCCGCCGGGTCCTGGAGAAGCGATTGTGCGGGTGGCTTGCAGTGCGATTTGCGGCTCCGACCTTCACACCTACGAGGGGCGTCGCATTCCGGAAAAACCTTTGATCCTGGGACATGAAACGTGTGGGGTTGTGGTTCGCTTGGGAACCGGATTGGAACGGGATTCCGCTGGAAAGTCGCTGGCGCCGGGGGACCGTATAACCTGGAGTCTGGGGGCTCATTGCGGTCACTGTTTCCCGTGCAGTGACGGAGTTCCGCAAAAGTGCACCCGATTGTTCAAGTATGGGCACGAATCCATGGACGTCCTTCCACGCCTGAACGGAGGATTTGCCGAATACCTGCATTTAGCCGCTGGATCAACGCTCTACCGGCTTCCGGACGATCTTGGGTTCAACGAAACGGTGTTCGCGAATTGTGCCTTGGCTACGGTCGCCGCGGCGCAGCGTACCGCTGATTTGCAAAACGGCGATGCGGTTTTGATCCAGGGTGCCGGCCTGCTGGGGCTTTGCGCGGCCGCCATGGCGTCTACGGCTGGGTGTCGAGCTGTTTTGGTGACGGACACCAATGCGGAGCGGTTGGCAATGGCCGAGGTGTTCGGAGCGACCCATACTTGTTTGATTGGCGAAGGCGGAAGCGATCTGGATGCGGTTGCCCGTGAGGTGGCCGGACCGTACGGCTTCGATGCCGCCATCGAGGTTTGCGGTCAACCGGCCGCGGTGGCGGATGGGATTCGTGCCTTGAAGATCGGCGGTCGCTATGTCCTTGCTGGGTGTGTTTTTCCCGGCGCTTTGGCCGAAATCGACTTGCAAACGGTGACCACTCGACTGCTGTGTTTGAGGGGGCTTCACAACTACACGCCGAGAGATTTGCTGGCGGCATTGCGCTTCTTGCAGCGTTTCCAACACCGGTTTCCCTTTTCCCATGTGGTTGGGAAGACCTTTCCCCTGGAACGCATCGAGGATGCTTTCGCCTACGCCATTCGGAATAGAAATGTTCTTCGGGTGGCGATTCAACCGTTTCGATAAAGACTGACTCCGCCATAACATACCCTTGATTCGGGGGTTGTTATTCTTCAGCAACGGGTGCAATCTTGGTGAAGCAACATAACTTTGGGATGAACTTGGTATTCCTGGCACAACGAATTCGCGAGATCCGAAAAACGAGGGGGATGACCCTGGGGCAACTTGCCGAGCGCAGTCAACTCACTCAAAGCGTGCTTTCAAAGGTCGAGAACTTCCGGGTGACCCCATCCCTGGTTGCACTGGGGAGAATTGCGGAAGGGCTGGGCGTCACATTTTCAGAGTTAGTAGCAGGTATTGATGAAAAAAAGAAGATTGTCCTGAGTTCTTCCGCGGATGGTCCGTTGGTCGACCGCGATCGCCCCAACTCCGATATCGTTTATCGTTCGTTGGCGGCAACAAGGCATGCGCGGTTGATGGAACCGCTAATGTTGGAAGTCCCTCCGGGGGAACCGCGTCAGGAAGCCCTTCCACACGAGGGGGAAGAATTTCTCATCGTAATTGAGGGAACCGTGGAACTTGAATACGGACTGGAGCGTTTTTGTTTGAGAAAGGGCCAATGCGCCTATTTCGACGCCACGGAAAAGCATCGTCTGCTCAATCCGGGAAAACGAACGGCCAAGGTGCTGTGCGTTTTTTCAGGGGCTCGGGCCTAGGTGGATCAGGTGACAATGGCGGCCGCGGGATGGTTTCTTGAGGAGAAATAAAATTTCTCTATAGGAATATTTGTCTTGCCCTTGGAATCGATGTCCCGATAGATCCACAGTGATGCGGATACGGTGCTTATGCCGTGTATACGCCCTTTTTCGTTATGAAGTCGACCTTGAACACCGTGACGGTGAACCAGCGCACATATAACCTTCCGGAGAAACCGGTGGTGTTCATTTGTCTCGACGGGACAGCTCCCGAGTACTTGGATGCGGCGCGCGACGTGATGCCGAACCTGCGGAAAATCTGTCGCGACGGATCGGAGGGCATCGCGAAATCGGTGATACCCTCTTTTACCAACCCGAACAATTTGGCGCTGGTTACCGGAGTACCTCCCTCGATCAATGGAATCTGCGGCAATTTTTATTACGATCGGCAAAGGGACCGCGAGGTTATGATGAATGATCCGGAATACCTGCGTTGCCCGACGGCGCTTTCGGCCTTCAGCCAAGCAGGGCGTTCCGCGGCCGTGGTTACCGCCAAAGACAAGCTGCGCCGACTTCTCGGTAAGGATTTGCGAAACGGCATTTGCTTTTCGGTGGAAAAGGCTCATGAAACAACCCTGGAAGAAAACGGGGTGGAACGGGTGACCGAGAAGATCGGGCGTCCCAATCCGGGGGTTTACGATCCGGAATGCAGTGTTTACGGGATTGAAGCCGGAAGCTGGCTGTTGCAAGAATATCGGCCGGACTTTCTTTACTTGAGCACCACTGATTATGTGCAACACAAGCATGCTCCCGAGGCGGCGGAAGCCAGGGATTTTTATGCTCGGATTGACCGTGCTTTGGGCGAAATTGATGGTCAGGATGTGTTTCTGGGAATCACAGCCGATCACGGGATGAACCAAAAAACGCAGCCGGATGGCTCACCCAGGGTTCAATACCTCGAATCGCTGCTGCACGATAGCGGTTTGACCAGTGCTCGTGTAATTCTGCCGATCACGGACCCTTACGTCGTGCATCACGGGGCATTGGGCTCTTTTGCCACCGTTTATTTACATCCGGAACAAGTCGTTCCCGCTGAGAGATTTCTGGAGAGTCTGGAAGGCATTGATCTTGTTCTGGATCGTGCGGAAGCGGAAGCGCGCTTTCGCCTGCCCGGGGACCGAATCGGCGATCTGGTGGTGTTGAGCGGCCGGGACACGGTTCTTGGAAGAACTCCCGAGTGGCACGATCTTTCCTCGGTTTCCACGGGCCTGCGTTCACATGGCGGTCTGCATGAACAGGCGGTGCCCATGATATTCAATCGACGTTTGCAGGATTCTTACCGGAGTCGTCTTCAAACCGGAGAAACTCCTAATTACGACATTCTCGATTTTCTCTGCAACGGAACCCTCGTTCGATAGATGACAAGCGAGTTGGAATTCATGGAATTTGGAACCATTACAGGCGGGAGGGAGGAGACCGAAGATCGCTGGCTGGAGATCTTCAATCCGCAAACGGGCAACCGGGCCGGACGCGTGTCCGTTGTTGGGCGCGAGCAAACGGAGCAAATCCTGAGACGCACACGCGACGCGCGCATGACCTTGTCCCGGTATGAACGTTCGAGTTTGCTTTATCGCTTGGCAGAGCGGATTGATGAAGAAGCGGATTTTATCAGCCTTTTAATTACCTCGGAATCTGGACTTTGCCGCCAGGATACGACATGCGAAGTTAAGCGGGCGACCGATGTGTTGCGTTTCGCCGCGGTTCGAAGCCTGGAAGACGATTCCGAAGTTTTTCCCTGTGACGTTTCCGCGGGCGGACGTCATCGGCGGATTTATACCATGCGGCAGCCTTTCAACTTGATTGCCGCGATCACGCCTTTCAATCACCCGCTTAATCAAGTGGTGCACAAGATAGCCCCGGCGATCGCGACCAACAACGCCGTCGTATTGAAGCCGTCCCGTCGGACCCCATTGACCGCTTTCTACTTCGGGCGTCTCTGTCTGGAATGCGGGGCTCCGCCGGATATGCTGAATGTGATTTGCGGTGATGACGAGGAAGTGGCCGACACGCTTGTAACCAGCGAACTGGTGGAGATGGTCACCTTTACCGGCGGCACCGCTGTCGGCCGACGTATTGCTGAACGAGCGGGTTACAAACGTCTGGTGTTGGAGCTTGGAGGCAGTTCGGCGCTTCTGGTCCTGGCGGATGCGGATCCGGATGAAGCCGCTATGATCGCAGTGGCAGGAGTTTTTAAGAATGGTGGACAGCGCTGTAGTGCCATTCGCCGGATTCTGGTTCACGAGGATATCGCCGACAATTTTTCGGAGGCTCTGCGGGAACGGGTATCCGGGATCAAGTACGGAGACCCTTTCGACCGCGAAACGCAAATGGGGGCGATGATAACGGAAGATGCGGCTCGATTGGTGGAAGCCAGGGTCCGGAATTCCCTGGACCGCGGGGCCCGCCTGTTGACCGGTCACCGGCGGGACCGCGCGATCTACGCGCCAACGGTTCTGGATCATGTGCGTAACGATTGGGAACTGGTGGCCTGCGAAACTTTTGGCCCGGTGGCTCCGATCATGCGCTTCAGGACTCTCGATGAAGCGATCAAAATTGCCAACGATACCCCTTATGGGCTTTCGGGAGCAGTCGTGAGCGACCACTGGCCGTCGATACAACGTGTGATCACGGAGCTGGAAACCGGCGCGGTGAATGTGAACATCGAGCCGAGTTATCGGCTCGAATGGTCGCCGTTCGGCGGGATCAAAAGCTCCGGCCTGGGCGAGAAAGAAGGCGTGATTGAGGCCATGAAGGGAATGACCTGGATCAAGACGTACTCTCTCCCCTGGGACAGGCCGTGACACAGGAGGCGCACGGATTCCTGTTTCACCGCGCCTGTGATCTCGATGTGCCCGCGTTGTCGGCCCGGAACTTTGGCCACGGAGCCTCGGCCAGCGCGGTGGATACCCGCAAAGCGTAGAGCCGAAAATCACCGTTGCCCACGTACAAACGCCCGTCCGGGCCTAAAGCCGGCGATGACTCGAATTCCCAGGAAGCGGTCAGGATGCGGCGCCCCTCGCCGTCGGGGCTAACTTCCCAAAACGCGCCGCTTCGGTCTCCGACAAAAAGCCTTCCGTCCGCTCCGAGAACCGGCGCGGAGCGGATACCTGAGCCGGCGTCGAATGTCCAGCGTTCGCCGCCGTCCGCATTCAGTGCGTGTAACCGGCCATCGTCCGCGCCGAAATAAACGGTTCCGTCAGGTCCCGTTATGGGAGAGCCCCGTATGGCCTCTCCGATTGATTTTGTCCATAGCACGGAACCCCGAGGGCTCAATGCGTGGAATGTCCCTTCCCAAGTGCCGAAATAAATCTGACCCTGTGCGCCGATGGCCGCGGAAGCCGTAATTTCTCCGTCCGCTTGGTAATGCCAGCGCCGGGAGCCGTCGGTGTTGATTGCGAAAAAATCTCCTGTGCGTGTGCCGACATAAAGGACGCCGTTGTTGCCAATCGCAACAGTCGCGGCGACGGAGCCACCGAGATTGGTCCTCCATAGCACGCGTCCTTGGGGGGTTATGGCGTGTATGCGTCCCCCCTGGCAACCGATGTAAACTGTGCCGTTGGCCGCCAGTGCCGGCGACGACTGTAGTCCGACGCCCGCAACGTAGCGCCAGCGCTCCGTCCCCGAAGGCGATAGCGCGTAGAGGACGCCGTCGGCCGAACCCGCGTAAATCGTTCCGTCGCCTCCGATCGCGGGTGAACCGCGCACCTCGGCATTGGTGGAAAAGGTCCAAAGTCTGGTGCCATTTGGGAGCACAGCATGAACATGGAAGTCCTCCGAGCCGATGTAGATCCTTCCATCAGGGGCAATGACCGGTGATGATGACACCGGGTCTCCAGTGGTCAGCCGCCATTCCAGGCTCGTCGTGGAGGACCCACAGCCGGTGGCCAGGATCGCGATTATTCCAGCCATAAGAATTCTCGTTCCCGTCCGTATGGATTTATCTGTCGACCTAATTATTTGAGTAGATCGAATGCCGGTGGCTGGCGCGCCGCCACTTCTAGTGCTAATTGGTTTCCTGAGCGTGGAAAGGTACATGGTTTCTCACTTGTCATCTTTTTTTCTAAATAGTCAAGTCGATCGCTTCGCGAGAAAAACGGGCATTGTCCAAGTGAGTTTCCGTGGGATTCGAAAACCTGGACCCGACCTGAAAGCCACATAACAAAAGCGATCACGCGATGGTTGCAGGTTTGTCATCGAATTTTGGCGCATTCGAATTGGCGCTTAATCCCATTGCCGCGTCCCAAGGTTGTTACTAAATGGTCATGTGATCGTTACTGATTCGCCACGGTCTCGTAACGTCGGCCGGTTAAACCTTCTGGATGCTGATTTCAAAGGTGAATCGTTGGTGTGCTCTCTTCAGCCGAACGTCAACGGTAGCCTGGTTGTAAGACTGTAACAACGAAACGATTAAGGTGAAAATCGATTATGTCTGGAAAAAAAGTTATCATTTCTTTGCTGGGTCTGGCGGTATTTGCCGGTCCTCTTGTCTCTATCGGGGCGGGCGACGAGCCGTCGTTGCCTGAGATCGCCGGATTGACCCTTCATCTCGATGCCGGTGACTCGAGTGCAATCAGTCTGCAGGATGGCCGTGTGGTGGAGTGGAGGGCCAGCAACGATCCATCTATCGTGTTTGTACCCGCAGAGCAGTTCGGCGTGGACGGCGATTGGGCGCCCGCGTATATTTCGGGCGAAGAAAATACGGAGCGACCGGTCAACAATCGCCCGGTGGTGCGCTTTGAGTCGTCCTCTTTGACCAGCGACTCAGCGGCGGCGCGGGCGATGACGAACGACATCGCCGGAGTCACATTCTTCGGAGTGGGATGGAATACCGGTGGAGGCGCTCAAAACTTTCTCCGTATCCGAGGTGCGAGTACAGTGGTCCGTTTGATGTTTTACCGTGCGACCAACGATCATCGATTTGGTGGAAGGCGCTTGGATAGCGACGCTTTTGAAAGCATCATTAGCCCGAGCGGCACTCGATTGTTTGAGCAATGGGGGATCGATTCGGTAATAGCCGATTACACGAATGACAACGTCTTTATGCACATCAATGGAGTCGAAATTCAATCAGCCACCTCCTGGCTGAGCGAGGGTCGGACCAGTCCCACCGACTCGATGGAAATGAGCGTCGGTTCCGACAATCGCACCCCGAGAGATCAGTTGTGGCAGGGTGATATTGCCGAGATTTTATTTTTTAACCGGGTCCTTTCTCCGGCGGAGTTCAATCAGGTAGGGAGCTATCTTGCGGAGAAGCACGGTCTCGATTGGCCGGAGCCGGATGTGGAGCGTATCAGCCTTGAATTGGACAGTCCGGTCAGAAAACTTGAATTTGACACAGTCGAAGGCCGAGAGTATCTCATTTTCAACACCCTGGGCAACGGGGATTGGCAGCGTATCATGGAGACTCCGATGGCTGGTACTGGGGAGCGGATGTCGTTGTCATTGCCCGGAACAGCCGACGCGTCAACATTTCGGGTGATCGAGTGGGTCAGCGAACAGGCTCAGGAATCGGGGACTCCGGAGCTCCCCGAGATTGAGGGTCTGCGCTTGCATTTGGACGCGTCCGCGGCGGATACGTTGTCGCTTGAGGGGTCCAACGTAAATGCGTGGCGCAGCGCGAATGGCGAGGACATGGAGTTCGTACAGGCGGATTCCGCGCGGCGTCCGGTGCGCATCAATAACTGGATCAACGGGAGGCCGGCTCTGATCTTTGACGGGGGCCGTTTCCTGGAATCTGAATCGTCTGCTGCTCTGGCACTTACTAACGACATACCGGCCCTGACCTTTTTTGGGGTTGGGTGGAATTCCGGCAGCGGCGCGCAAAACTATTTGCGCATCAGCAAGGGAGGCGAAGCGTCGCCGACAGCGGCCCGGGCCATGTTTTACCGCGCGACCAACGATCACCGCGCGATTGGCGGGCGGCTGGACGAAGGCGGAACGGAAACGCTCATCGGCGGGCCCCGCCTGGTCGAGGAGTGGGGCATTGATTCCAGCGTACTCGATTTTGAGAATACCGAAGGTTTCCTGTACATTGGAGGCGCGGAGGTTGACCGTAATCTTTCATTCACCGCAGGCGCTGCGGAAGGCGGAAACACAAGTCCCACCGATGCGCACCGGTTCCGTATCGCAGCCAATACGGCAGATGATCCGGGGCAGCTTTGGGATGGGGATATTGCTGAGATTCTCCTGTTTGAGCGGGCTCTCTCGCTGGAAGAGCGTAATCAGGTCGGCGCTTACCTGGCGACGAAATACGGCTTGCCCTACGCGGTTACTACCGAAACGGAAATCGATTTCGAAGTGGTGGACGGTTTGGAACTCCAATTCTCCACCCAACTGGCCAATCGGTATCAAGTTGAACGTAAGTTTGATCTCTCCGAGCCATGGGAGCCCTTTGGCGAAGAAATCGAGGGAATTGGGATCGATGAACGAATCTTTGTTCCCTTTGACGGCCAGTCTCGTGCCTTTTTCCGCGTTATCCGGATCGACTGACTTTCCTGCCCGGCGGCGTAAATCTCCAAATAACAATCAAACATCAAGAACGATACACTATTATGTCAGCGAAAAAATTCCTTCCCTTATTCTCTTTAATTCTGGCCGTCGCGGGCACAGCTCATGCGCAGAGCATTCCGGAAATTCCCGGTCTCCAGTTGAGGCTTGATGCCGGTAATGCGGGCAGTATGCAGACGGTTGATGGTGAAGTTCTGCAATGGAGCGATTCCAGCGGAAACAATGATATTGTGTTCACGCCGCTCGGCGCGGCAGGTACCAATTCCCCGGTTTGGCAAGACAATGTCATCAACGGACGGCCCGCGGTTTTGTTTAACAGCTCATCGTTGGACACGACCTCTCCGGACGCCCTGGGGATGACCAACAATATTTCCGGAATTACATTTTTCGCCGTCGGTTGGAATACTGGAAGTGGGGCGCAGCTTTATTCCCGAATCAGCGCGGGCGGAGATACTTCACCCAATACCGCGCGGGCCATGTTTTACCGCGCGACCAGCGATCACCGGCTTGGGGGACGGCGTAATGATTCGGACGGGTTTCAATCGATCGAAACTCCGAGCGGCACCCGCCTTTTTGAAGAATGGGGCATTGATTCCGGCTTTATCGATTATGGAAATGCGCGTTCCGCGTTTTCCATAAACGGTGAGTTGCTGGTTGAAGATAATTCGTTTCTGGATCCGGGAAACACCTCGGCAACCGACAGCAATACCTTTCGCGTCGGATCGAACGCCGGAGGTTCCGACGGCATGAGTCCGGGCCAGTTCTGGGATGGCTACATTGCCGAATTTTTGATATTTGATAGGGTGCTTAGTGAACAGGAAATGTTGGAGGTCGGACGGTATCTGGGAGAAAAATACGACCTTGCCTATGTGCCCGAACCCTCCAGCTACGCTCTGCTAATGGCGTTGGGAGTCGGCATCGTGGCGGCTTATCGCAGACGCGCTAAAGTCAGGAACATGGCGTGAATGAGTTCCCGGCACCACAAAGTGAGGACCATTAAATGAACATACGCTTTTTGAATAATATCAATCCGCCGGCACGAGTTCCCCCAGGCGGAGATTGGGGCGAACGGAACGGATTCACCTTGATAGAATTGCTGACCGTTATCGCAATCATCGGAATTCTCGCCATGATCCTGATCCCGGTTGTGGCCACAGTGAGGGAACAGGCGAATCGCAGCAAATGCATCAGTAACATTCGGGCTCAAGTGAATGGTATGCTCCTTTTTGCCGAGGAGAATGCCGGTACCAATCCTCCTCCGCGGCTGGCTTCGGCGACAGCCGGGTATTGGTGGGTGACAAGTACTGGTTCCGATGACGCGCCGGATTCACTCTACCCGGATTACGTGGATGATCTGGATGTTTTCATTTGCCCCAGCACACGAAACGTGATTAATCGCGAACTGGTTTCCTCCGGAATCCGTCGTGACTTGCAGCGAAACGCGCGTGGTGGTAGAGATGACGACCGTGGCGGCCACAGTTACGAGTATTTTGGCGTTTATACGCAGGGTGAACTTCGCGACGTGGTTAAATCGCCTCGCACGATTCCATATTGGCTTACCAGTCAAACTGTTCTGGTGCTTGATGCCGACGATGGTCCGAATTTGAACAACTGTCCTGAGCCGGCCAACAACCACGGCGATGCGGGCTGGAACTGGGGCTTCGCCGATGGAAGTGTCCGTTGGGTGACCCGGGCGGAAACGAATGATTATTTGCGTCGGAGTCTGCACCACAGCCCCCGATGTCCTTAGGAGTCTGTCGGCAAAGCCCGGCAGACCTACTGGCACTCGATTCCGCGATTGTCCCAATATGGCACAAGTGGTTCATTGTTCCTGTCGCCGTCGTTTTTTGAAACAAGTTGCCGCTTGTGGGCTGGCAGTGGCCTTTCCGGGAGTGTCGCTCAGCGGCGAGAGCCGACGTTTCTTTCGTCTGCGTCTTAAACTGGAGGAGGACTTCGGGGCGCCTGATCCCATTTCCTTCGGGCTTGTCGCGGATACGCATTTTGGCGACCTGGCGGACACGGATCGGCCGCGTTATTTCAGAGCCTCAGAAGAAAACCTTGAGGAATCGGTTGGCGTTTTCAATCAGGCCGAACTGAGTTTTGCGGTACATTTGGGAGATGTGATTCAGGAAAGCGGCAGCCGCCCGATGTCGTTGTCGTGGCTGGGTGACATGGATAGGGTATTTCGGGAGTTCGATGGACCAATCCATTACGTGATGGGAAATCATGATTTGGGAAACCTTTCGAAAGCGGATTTTCTCGCCGCCACCTCAGGCACGTTTAAGGCACCGCACTATTTTTTCGATCGTGGGGGTTACCGATTTGTTGTTCTCGACCCGAATTTTCGTCAGGACGGAGTTCCCTACGACCGAGGAAATTTCAATTGGACGGACGCATTCGTTCCTTCGGAACAAGTCGAATGGATGAAAAACACACTTGAGGATGCCGCGAACTCCCGGTTGCCGGTGGTCGTTTTCTCGCATCAGTGCCTCGATGGTGTCTCACCAAATCATATGATTTCGAATGCGTCGGAACTTCGCCGATTGTTCGAGGAGAGCGGCAATGTGGTGGCGGTTTTTTACGGTCACCGGCACGCGGGAGGTTATTTCAATATCAATGGCATTCATTACATTGGCGTCGTGGCCACGGTCAATGGACCCGACAAAGCCGCCGCTTTGGTAAAATTCCCGGGCAATGGAGTGATGGAGATTGTGGGTCTTGGGGAGCGTCAGCCGAATTGGGGGCCCATGAATTTAAATCTTTCGTTCCGGTAGTAGTAGCGCCTGTAAGGAGAACGAGTGACATCGAGGTTCGACGGACGACGTGGATGCAAGACTCAAGGGATGGCTTCTTCCCAGATCAGAACTCCCGGAATATCCTCGATCCGTTCCGCCTGGGACTTTCGCCAATCTTCAAGGTCTTCGCTGGTTTCCAGTAGATAGGTCACTCCCCTCGACTCCGGGTTCTTCTCGGCCATGATATGGATGCCTTTCGCCCCGTCGATTGAGGTCTTTGTGATCGAAAGGACTTGCCCTCCGTGTTCATTGGCGCGGTTGACAAGAGCGTAACGCTCGAGGTTTGTCGTTCCGGTGCCGTCTGGATCCGCTTTGGGGATTGCGAGTTCGGGATAGAGTTCAAGACGCTCTATCCAATCGGAGTACCCTGAATGTCGAAAATGGCCCAGAAGATTGGGCGGTATCCGTTGCAGGAGTTTGATTTCGCGATAGCTAAGCGTCCGATCCCAAATAGCCACTTCGTCTATCCAACCGTGCCAGTTGCGACCCCTCGGAAGGCGATGAGAGCCGATGTTGAGGTACGATGAATTCGAAACTCCTGTGGAGTCGGGACGAAGCGGAAGTACTGCTATGGTTTCACCGTCGAGGAAAATTTTATGACGACGCGTCTTGGCATTGTAGCCAACCGCCACGTGACGCCACTTGCGTTGATCGTTGCCGATCGGAACGGCTGTGTTGGGGGTCGAGGATGGGTGGCTGCCGTCGTCGTGGGTGAAGACCTGGATGACCGGAATGTTGTTCAAGTTGCGCAAGCCCAATGATATCGGCCAGTTTTCGCCGTCGCTGGCTTCGAATAGAAAATACCGTTGATTGGCGCCGAGACTGTCGAGATCGAGGAAGAACCACATGGCATAACTGAAGCTCCCGTCGGTGAAAGGCGACGCAGGGATATGTAGTGATTGTTCCCGTGGGCGTTCCAGGCGGAGTGATCCGCGACCGAATCGGGACATAGTGTGATCGATCGATGCTCCGTTGACTGGTATTCCGTCGTAGGTCGTTCTCTCGTTCAACGAGGCGAAGTCGTCATCGAAGGACCAATACGCCAGCGGTTCCGCGCTGACTGTTAGACTTGGTATCAGTAGCAAGAAGATCAAGATTCCGAGTTGATGATTGGTCATGATAAGTGACTTTAGCACGATATGCCGAAGGGATGCGTTACGGTATCATGACGATCGTGTCACGCGCAGGTGACACGTTAGTGCGGTGATGATCGGGTCAATGATGTTTTTGGAATCGCAGGTGCCTGAATGCAGAGAGGATATGTTAAATTCTGGTTACGCCAGGCCGGGTCTCTTGAGGCCGAATCCATTTGGAGGACCGGGGCGGATGCTTGGTATGGAGGTATTCTAGAGTCGAAGGGAATGTGACTAAAGGCCCTAAGGAGAGTTAGTTAAGATTGGTAGAGAAGCGTGTTTATCGATTGAGATCACAAGATGAGCGCCATTGGCCGGTAGATTTAAAATATGCTTAGAGTGCAAGAAAGTTGTCGGGAAGGAAAAGTTTGAGTTCGATTTTCAGCCGGTTTTGAGCAGAGATAAATGAAGTATGAATTTGCCGCCTGAATTTTCCATTTCAACCGTCCACTTCCCCAGACTTCCGGAATCTTTAAGCATCTGGTCTGAGGAGACGGGTATACGTTGTCTGGAGGGAAGTGAGAACCATTTTTCCACGCTCACCGAACCGAAGGAGTTCGCGCGCATGCGGACGGATCTCGAGCGGGCGGGGATGTGGATTAGCAGTTACCACCTGCCGTTTGCGGTCGAGGACGATATTGCCGCGTTTGATGACGAAGAGCGGGCCGCAACAGTCGTGAGGATTGTAGGTTCCATGGAACGGGCGGCCGCATTGGGCGCCCCGGTTGGCATTCTTCATCCATCAACTTATCGGGGCGACGCTTTGAAAAGAGGAATCGGTCGTTTTCTGGAGCAAATCGAGAAGAGTCTGGCGACGTTGTTAGCGCGTGCGGACCGTTTGGGCATGAACCTGGCGTTGGAGAATATGTTACCCGGGAAGGAAGGGGGGCGGTTTGGCTCGGACCCGGAACATTTTGTGATGCTTCGGCAACGTTGCGGACATGCGCGGCTTGGGTTCTGCCTGGATACCGGTCACGCTCTGGTAGCGGCTCACGAGAACGCGCATCTCTTTTTTGAGGCAATGGGCGAGGATATTATCGCGTTTCACTTGGCGGATAATGCCGGTGATCGCGATTCGCATTTGGCGCCGGGCAGGGGGCTGGTGGATTGGGTTGGGGTCTTTCAGAATATGGAGGCGATGGATTTTGATGGAGTGCCCTGTATCGAAACGCCTCCTTTCGCGTTCGGCCCGAATTATTCCGTCGAATCCTATCGCCGGTTGATCGCTGAAACGGAGACGTTGGCGATTAGCTCGTGCGCCTGTTCACAGGATAACGAATTTTGAACCAGCGATGAATCCGATGGACAAACCGATTAGCCGACGTGAAGCATTGCGGCGGACCGTGGCCGGTGGGATTGGTCTGGTTGCCGCAAGCACGTTCCCCCGTTCCTTGGCGGCTCGGCCGGGATCGGAATCCGTATGGGCCGGAGGACGGGTTTATGACGCGTCCTCCGGAGACGGTCCTGACTCCCCCGGCATCCCGGGCGTCGCGGTATCGAATGGTGAAGAGGTGGTCCTCACCGGGTCCCGCGGGGAGTGGTCGTTGCCGCTTCGGAATCATCCGCACACGGTGTTTTTTGTCATTAAACCCAGGAACTGGAGACCTCCATTGACCGAGGTGAATACCCCTCGCTTTTATTACGTGCACGCGCCGGAAGGTTCTCCGGGTCTCGATAGCGGAGGCTTGCCGAAAACCGGACCGTTGCCTGAACGCATTGATTTCCCTTTGATCAGAGACCAGGAGTCGGAGGACTTCACCTGTCTGTTCCTTGGCGACCCGCAGGTTCGCGACCGGCGTGAGATCCGTTACCTGGCGGACGATCTGGTGAGTGAGCTTCGTCGGAGTCGTGCGGCTTTTTCTTTATGCCTTGGAGATATTGTCTTCGATCGTCCGGACCTTTTCGGCGACATCAGCAAGGTGTTGGGACAGGCCGGTATGCCGATGTGGTATCTCTTCGGCAATCATGACATTGATTTCGGCGCCGCGGATGACACCCATGCGGCGGATAGTTATAAAGCTCACTTCGGGCCGGATTACTATGCCTTCAATTATGGCCCCGTACACTTTATCGTGCTCAATACGGTCGTTTGGGGCGGTGGTCCCGCGACCAACGATTACCAAGGCGAAGTGAGCGCGGCTCAACTGGCGTTCGTGGAGAACGATCTCAGGACCTTGAGTCCGGATCAGCCGATTGTTTTAGTGATGCATATTCCTTTGGACAGCGGACGCGAAAGTCCGCGTACCCTTGTCACCAACCGTGAAGCCTTGCTGGCGCCTTTGCGTAATCGTCGACTTCTTTTCGCCACCTCGGCCCACACCCATTGGAACGAACACAATTTCCTCGGACCGGAGCATGGCTGGGAGGGAAGTGAGCCGCTGCACCACTCGGTAAATGTCACCACCTGCGGCGCCTGGTGGAGTGGTGGACCCGACGAACTCGGCGTTCCGCACGCCACGATGCGTGATGGTGCTCCGCGCGGATACACCATATGCCGGTTCCGCGGTGATGGCTACACGTTGCGCTACAAAGCCTCGCGGCGGGATTCCGGTTATCAAATCAACATTGTTTGCCCGGAATCGGTTCTTCGATCGCAATTGGGAGAGACCGTGGTTTTCGCCAATGTCTTCGGCGGTTCGGAACGGTCGGAAGTGCGCGTTCGATTCGGGAATCAGGGGGATTGGCTGCCGATGGAAATGACGATGGAGCCCTGTCCGCTTTACGTGAAAATGCGGGAAGAGAGTCAAAGTTTGGAGAGACCTTTCCGGCGGTTGGCACAGGCACAACCCTGCCGTCACCTGTGGAAAAGCCGTTTGCCCGCCGATCTTCCGGCAGGTGTGTACGCGATCGAGGTGGAAACAACCGATCTGTTCGGGCAAACCGACAGGGCGGTTCGAAGTCTGGTGGTGACCGCTTGACCATGGTGACCAAGATACTGTTCAGTCTGATTTTCATCGCCGCGACCGGATGGGTGATCATGATGCCCCGGGACGCGTTCGACCTGGGTGATGAGGAAACGCCGGTCACGGAATTGCGGGTGGGCTTTGTTCCCTCGCATGAGGATCCGGAACGTGTGCTGACTTCGTTCGAGGCGTTGCGCGGCTATCTTGAAAAAGAGCTCGGTATGCCGGTGCGCCTACGGGAGACCAGCAGCTATGCGCCGGCGGTGGAGGCCATGCGCTCGCGTAAGCTGGATGTCTGCTACCTCCCGCCTTTTGCCTACCTCATCGCTTCCGAGCGGGCCGGTGCGCAAGCGATCGTGGTGCGGGGGACTGTGGAGGATGGGCCCGGGGCTTACACCACGTTGCTGATCACGCATCCGAACACCGGGCTTAGGTCTGTCGATGACGTCATCGAGCGCGGATCGGAGTTGATCTTTAGTTTTGTGGATCCGGCATCGACTTCGGGGCACCTCATTCCGCGCGCTTTTCTGGAAAGTCACGGGATTCGCCCTGAACAACATTTCAGCCGGGTGATTTTCGCCATGAACCACGGCGCGTCGGTCCTGACCGTTCGAGGACGGCGGGTGGATGTGGCCGCGGTTTCGGTCAATGCCTACAACCGTCTCATGGAAAATGGGCGTATTTCAGAAGAGAATGTGAGGGTCATATGGGAGTCTCCAAAGATTCCCAGCGGGGCCATCGCGGTTCGAGGCGGGCTTTCGGAGGAACTGCGTATGCGTATTCAATCGGCATTTGTCGACTTGCCTGTGAGGGCTCCCGAAGTCTGGGCTGTGGTATCGGGCCAATACGCCGACCGCGACCTGGTGTATCTGCCGGGGGAAGACGAGATGTATAACGAATTGCGGTCGATCGCTCGCAACGTCGAACACATGCGTCTGATTCGCTGAGAATGATGACATTAAGCGATTCCAACTCCCGCGGACTGACCGTGGACGGCATCATCAAGGTCCTGCCCAATGGAAAGAAACTTTTGGATGGGGTTTCCTTTGAGGTGGGCCCCGGAGAATTTGTCGCCATACTCGGGCCGAGCGGCGCCGGCAAATCGCTTACGTTGCGTTCCTTGCTCGGGCTTTTACAGCCGAGCGGTGGAAAAGTGATCTGGCGAACTCCCGAGGGCCGGATATACGACACTTCAATCATGAATCCCGCGTCTTTGCGTGAGTTGCGACGAAGCCTGGGGACCATTTTTCAAGGGTTGAATCTGGTCAAACAGTTGACGGTCCTGGAGAACGTGATGATGGGGCGACTCGGATTCATGACGCCGCTGCGGAGTTGGGTGCTCGGATTCAATGACCGGCAGGCCGCGGCCGCCTGGGAGGCCCTGCGGCAGGTGGGAGTGGAAGAGCATGCTGCGCGTCGTGTGGGTGAGCTCAGCGGCGGCGAGATGCAGCGGGTGGCGATAGCCCGCGCGATCTATCAGGATCCCTGGTTTTTCCTCGCTGACGAACCGGTCTCCAGCCTGGACCCTCGAAACGCTTCGGGAATTATGCGTCTGCTGGCGCCGTTGGCGAAACAGTCTCCGGTGTTGGGGGTCTTTCACCAGCCGGTTCTGGCGGCCGGTTATTGCACTCGTTTTATCGGAATACGTGAAGGTCGCGTGGTTTATGACGGCCCCCCCGACACCGGCGACGCCGTCCTGGCTCGGATTTACGGGAACGAATTGGACGACATCAAGCGGGAAGCTGCTCGTGAGGCGGAATCTTCCTCCAATCAGGCATCCGTTTCGGTTTAAGCGATGAGCGCGGCGACGGAACGTGAAATCCTGATTCAATCCTATGGTCGAAACCGCTGGTTGCGATCGGTTCCCTGGATTGTGGCGCTGGCGGTTTGTGTGGTGGTGGCCGCACGCTTGTGTGATGTGGACCTGATGCTGTTGGTTACCGGTTTCGGCGAGGGGTTGGGCGTTCTGCGACTGATGTTCCCGCCGGATTGGGGTGCGCTTCCCGGCCTCGTCGAGCCGGCGTTGGTCACTGTTTTTTTGGCGCTGGTCGCGACTCCCCTGGGGTTGATCATTTCGTTCTTTTTCGGTTTGGCAGCGGCGGGGAACCTGGCTTCGCCGTTCCTTCGTTTCGCCGCGCGACTGGTGATCGGCATAGAGCGTGCGTTGCCCGAGATCATCATTCTGGTGTTGTTGGTGGCCGCCATGGGTGTGGGACCGGCTCCCGGAGTGCTTGCTCTCGCCATCGGCAGTGTCGGCATGCTGGGGCGCTTGATCGCCGATGCGGTGGAGGAAATTGAGCCCGAAGTCATCGAAAGCGTCGAGGCGGTTGGGGCGACGCGTTGGCAGGTCATCCGATATGCAGTTTTTCCTGCAATTTTGCCTTCGTTGATCGCCAACACTTTCCTCCGCTTTGAAATCAACGTTCGTGCTTCGGTCCTGCTGGGGGCGGTGGGCGCGGGAGGAATCGGATACGAGCTAACCTATGCGATGGCCATGATGGAGTACGAGCGGGCTATGGCCGCGATCCTGGTGACCTTGGGCCTCGTTTTCGGCGCCGAACGGGTTTCCCGCTTTTTGCGGAAACGAATCCTCGATCATGGAGGGCTCCGATGACCGCGCTTTCGGAATTGTTGCCGCGTTGCGAACATCCCTCGCGCAAGCGTACGCGTCGCCTCATTGGCGTGGGAGCGTTTTTGCTGTTTCTGACAGGTGCCGCCGCGGTTCTGGAATTCAATCCGGTGCAGTTGATACGCGATCTTCCGTTTGTCAGGGCTTTGGCCGCGGAAATGCTGCCTCCTAATTTCTCCATATTCACCGAACGGCCGGCGGTGTTGACTTCCATCGGAGAAACCGTGGCCATGGCTTTTCTGGGAACGTTATTCGGTGGCGGTCTTTCCATTGGCCTCGCTCTTTTGGCGGCCGCCAACACGACGCCGCATCCATGGATCGGCAGCGTGACACGCGCGGTCTTCGGCATCGAGCGCGCGACACCCAATTTTATCGTGCTGCTGATTCTTCTCATCGCGATCGGATTCGGGCCCTTCGCGGCGATGGTTTCGCTGGCGATCGGTTCCATCGGAATTTTTGGCAAACTTTTCGCCGATGCCATTGAGTCCGTTGAACCCGGACCGGTTGAAGGTCTGGACTCAATCGGCGCGAGTAGGTGGCAAACGATTCGATACGGCATCCTTCCCCAATGTGCGCCATCAGTCCTGGGCAACTGGTTCTACGCCTTTGACGTCAATATGCGATCAGCGGTCGCCCTTGGGGTATACGGTGGCGGCGGACTAGGCTTCGAACTCAACCTGTCGACCAGTATTCTCCGGTACGAGGATACTCTGGCTTTGATTATTTGCATCGTTCTTTTGATCACAGGATTGGAGAAGGTTTCAGACCGCGTGCGCCGACGTCTTTTGGGACGGTCGGAATTGAGCCGTGTCCGGGGATGACTCAATTGTGACGCGAAAGCAACTCAGGCAACACAAGAGGTTCTGCGACCGCTTGGCGAAATCGAAATGCAGACCAAGGGTTTCCAATTCTCCAAATCGTCGATATGTGGGATAGACCCGGTTTTGCTCGACTCGCGCGGGTGCGCGGGTTCTTTTCTTCAACTGGGATGTCCGTTCTCGAATTTGCTATTCTCGCGCCGTTTTCACTCTTTGTGATAATCAATCCGTTCTCCACGGTGCCGTTGTTTCTGGCCATGACGCCGACGGATACCCCTGCGACCCGCACGCGTATGGCGCGGATCGCCTGTTTGGTGGCGGCGTTGGTGATCCTCTTCTTTGCCACCACGGGTCAGTTCATCTTCACCGTAATGGGCGTTGGTCTGCCGGCGTTCCAGATCGCCGGCGGGGTGATTCTTTTCTTTATCGCTTTTGAAATGGTGCGCGCGCCGCAGCAGCCCTCGAGGCTGACGGAGGAGGAGGAGCAGTTGGCCGCCGATAAGGAGGATATCGCCATCACCCCCCTGGCCGTTCCTTTGCTCTGCGGTCCCGGGGCGATTTCCACCATCATCATTCTCCAGACCCAGGCGATCACCTGGGCTCATACCGGAGCACTGTTCCTGGCGATACCCCTAGTCTATTTCCTGATCTTCTGGATTCTCAAGGGGGCGGCCCACGGCGCCGGTTGGCTGAATCCCATACTGCTACGGGTTCTGCGCCGCCTGATGGGGCTTCTGTTCTCCGCTGTTGCGGTGCAGTTTGTGGTGAATGGTATCCGGGGATTGGAGTTGTGGGAGTGAGGGGCGTGTGAATTTTGGATTTTGGATTAAGGATTTTGGATTTCCCAGCAGCTCCCTTCGGTCGCATCAGAATTACAGACGACGAAACCGAACAAAAAAACACTATTTCGAGTCCCTTCAAGCCAATGCGCGACAACCCCGGATTTAATTCCAAAATCCGCGATCCAAAATCCAAAATGCCTTCACTCCGGTTCCACCCCTTGCACGTCGAATTCCCGTCGCAGGGCGCGGAACAGATTGAAGCAGACGAAGAGCAGAATTATGGAAAAAGGCAGACCGGTGGTGATGGATCCGGTTTGCAGGCTTTCCAGGGCCTGCTCTCCGCCGGTGTAGAGCAGTACGGCGGCAATGGAACCTTCAGTGATGCCCCAGATCACTCGTTGCCGGGTGGGGGAGCGTTTGCTGCCGCGAGTGATGAGGGCGTCGACCACGTAGGTGGCCGAGTCGGACGAGGTGATGAAATAGGTGACGATCAAAACGCTGGCGACGATTGAGGTGATCAGCGGCCAGGGGAGTTGTTGCAAGGTGGTGTAGAGAGCGACCGTTCGGTCCTCGGCCACCGCCTCGGCGATTCCCGCGCCCTCCATCTCCAGGTGCAAAGCGGTGCCGCCGAAAATGGCGAGCCAAACAAATACAAAAAGGGACGGCAGGATCAGCGCGCCGGCGACGAATTCACGGATGGTGCGGCCGCGGGAAACCCGGGCGATGAAAATGCCGACAAAGGGAGACCAGGCGATCCACCAGGCCCAGTAGAAGATGGTCCACGACTTTTGGAATTCTGAATCGTTGACGGCGTCGTTCCAGAAACTGAGCTGGATAAGGTTCTGCAGGTAGTTGCCGGTGGTATCGACCAGGAAACGCAGGTTGAACAGGGTCGGGCCGGCGAAAAAGATAAAGACAATGAGCACACCGGCCACCGTCAGGTTGAAAACACTGAACCATTTCAGGCCCCGGTGCAGCCCGGAGACCACCGAACCGACCGCGATGGCGGTGATGGCGGCGATGAGCAGGATCTGGTTTCCCACCGACACCTCCATGCCGGTGAGGATGTTCAGGCCCGTGTTGAGTTGCATCACCCCGAGTCCGAGCGAGGTGGCAAGACCGAAAAGGGTGGCGAAGATGGCCAGGATGTCGATGGTGTGGCCGATAGGTCCGTAGATGCGGTCTCCGAAGATGGGGTAGAAAATGGACCGGATGGTGAAGGGCAGTCGGAAGCGGAAGGAGAAATAGGCCAGGGTGAGCGCCACCACCACATAGATCGCCCAGGCGTGCAGGCCCCAGTGGAAGAAGGTGAAGAGCATGGCGGTTTCCGCCGCGGCCGCGGTGTTGGCCTCGCCGCGGGGAGGGTCCTGAAAGTAATAGATGGGTTCCGCGATGCTCCAGAAGACCAGTCCGATTCCCATACCGGCACTGAAAAGCATGGAGAACCAGGCGATGAAGCTGAATTCAGGCTTTTCGTGGGCCGGCCCCAGCCGAATGCTGCCGTAGCGGCTGAACATCAGCCACAGGGCGAAGACGAGGAAAAAGGTGACCGCCAGCAGGTAATACCAGCCGAAGTATTCGGTGATAAAACCTTGAATGGAGTCGAAGGCCGTTTTCGCCGGATCGGGAAAGAGGACACCGAAAAGCACGAAGGCGACCACCACGCACATGGAAATCCAGAAAACGGTGAAATTGACCGTTTTGAAAAATCTGCGGATTTTCAGCTTAAAACGTTTCGGAATCCTGCTCGGCATGACGTCTTGCTCAAGGTTTCGCCCGGTAGAGTCCGGTCAGGAGGGCTTCCTCAATCACGTTGCCCTCCATTTCACTTTCAATTTGGTCCTTGCGGTCAGGTGAGGTCGCTTCCAGCCGGGTGTCGAGGGCCAGCAGGCGGAAGCGATAGCGATGGCGGCCGGAAGGCGGGCAGGGACCGCCGTAACGCGGCTCCCCGAAACCGTTCAGGCCGGTCTCGGCTTCCCGGGGGAGCGGGGGATCGTTGCCGGTCTCGGTGGTGCCGGGCGGAAGGTTCCACACCACCCAGTGAGTGAACGGTCCGATGGGGGAATCGAGATCCTCCATAATCAGCGCCAGGCTTTGCGCGTTGCCGGGCACGTTCTCGAAGCGCAGGGGGGGAGGAACGTTCTCACCATCAAACGCGTGTTTCTCCGGAATGTCTTCGCCGTCGTTAAAAGCCGTGCTGGTGAGTTTCATAGGAGCGATGAAGCTGCGTCCAGTCGCGCTGCCTTCCTTTCCGGCAGGGTTCTGAACCGGTGAGACTTCCGATTCCTACGGAAAATCCGGCCTGCGGGCAAGGATTTATCCGTCGGCTGCTTTGCCTCAGTCTGACCGGCGAACCGGCCGGCGGTATTTTTCCGGGAGGAAAAGAAGGAAACCCTGCACCACAAGCAGGGTGGTAAGGTAGAAAAAGGCCCATTCCTCGATCGGAACGCCGCCGGGACTGAAACCGAGGATCTGCGCTTCATCGAAATGCCACACCCCGAAACGCACGGCGGCCATGTCGGTGAAAATGAGATAAGTGCCCAGGAGCAGGGGAGTGAAGACCACCGGCTTCCAGTTTGCCAGGAGGATTTTCAGGCCCACCGCCCATTGCAACAAGAGCACCGGGACCATCCAGACGAGCAGGTGAAAGGCGTAGTGCCAGTTTTCCGGGATTGATGAGTAAAGATTCATTCGGCAAGATGGGCGACAGTCTTGCTGGCCAGGGCGGATGTCAAGGCACGCTGTACCCATTGCGCGTAAAAGGCGGCGTTCTCGCCAAGGGGAAGTCTCTGATTGAACTCCAGTTCGAATCCCAGGTAGGCCTGACGCCGGAAAAGTTTGCGCAGGACCGGTGCGTGGCCGTCTGTGATCCCCAGGTACGGACGGTTGGGCAGAGAGATCAGGTTGCGGGCGCGGCGACGCAGGAAGTGCAGCCAGACGTCCGCCAGGTCATTCTCACCTTTGCGCCAGGGGTCGAACAGGAGGCCGAAGTCGTTTTCCCGGCTTTTTCCGTCGAGCACGGGAGTGAACGAGTGCATAGACAGGTGCACCACACATCTGTGGTCCGCCAGCAGCGATTCGATTTCCTGCAACACACGGTGGCGGTAGGGATAGTAGTGACGGAAAAGAATGGCGGCCCGTTCCCGGTCCGGCAGGGCGGCAATGGGCTCTGAAAACACGTCTCGATGCGAAAGCGAACGATTGAGATCCACCACCAGACGGGAAACGTCGCCGGGAAAAAACGGGGCTTCGAGCAAGCGAGCCAGCTCCGAGCCGATTTCCGCCGTTCCCGGGTCCCAGATCCGGTGCTCTTCGCATTTCGCCAGGAATGGCTCCAACGCCTGCCGCCAACGCTCCGGAATCCGGGGCGAGGCGTGCTCGCTGGTGATAACGTAGGCGATTTCGCGACGCATTGCCTCTCGACTATACCCGCGACGTCGCCGTTGCCAACCCGGAAAGCGGCCATCAACCCGAAACGGGTATTATTCGGCCGGAACGAATTCTTCGAACGAGAAGGTGTACGGCTCCAGGCGAGAGGCGATGGACTGAATGATTCGCTTTTCCTCTTTTTCCCCCATGGCCTCGAAGGTAACGGAGAAACGGACGTAGGCCCCGGCATCGTCCCAGGGGACGGTGGAGATAAGCTGCTCGCCGATCAGCCACTGGCTGAAGGCTTCCGCCGAATCGAAGCGGGTGGTTTTGCCGTCCCGGGTGGCCGACACCGGCGCTCTCACGTAGAGAAAAAAAGACGCTTTGGGTTTGGTCGCCTGGAATCCGGCGGTTTTCAAGGCGTCCACCAGCAGGTCCATGCGGCGGGAATACTTTTTGGCGATTTCCTGGGTAATGGCCGGCTTGCTCAGAGCGGTGGCTCCGGCCTTCTGTATGGCGAGGAACTGACCGGAGTCGCTGTTGTCCTTGATGTCGCCGTAGGCTTTGACAATCAGCGGGTTGCCGCATACAAATCCCAGTCGCCATCCGGTCATGTTGTAGCTCTTGGACAGGGAATGCAGCTCAACCGCCACGTCCTTGGCTCCGGGAACGCTCAGGATCGAGAGCGGTTTACCGTCGAAGATTAGCGCGCCGTAGGCGGCGTCCTGTACGATGATCAGCTTGTTTTCCCTGGCGAAACGCACCGCCTTTTCGAAAAAGTCGCGGGTGGCGCAGGCGCCGGTCGGATTGTTGGGGTAGTTGAGCACCATCACCTTCGCCTTCTGCAGGACTTCGCGGGGAATGGTTCCGAGGTTCGGCAGGAAGTCATTCTCTTCGGTCAATTCGACATTGTGCACCCGGCCGCCGTAGTAACGGGCGTGGGTACCGAGGACCGGGTAACCGGGGACCGTCATGATCACGTAGTCGTCCGGGTTTACGAAGGCCGCGGGCAGCATCGAAAGCGCGGTCTTGCTGCCGATGGAGTGAATGATCTCGGTTTCCGGATCGAGTTCCTTTACTCCGAAAACTTTCCGCATGTATTCGGCGGCCGCCTCGCGGAACTCCATGCCGCCATTGTCGGCGTACCCACGGTTTTCCGGACGCGCCGCCTCTTCTTGCAGCGTTCCTACCACCTCCGGATACGCCATTTCGTCCGGTTCGCCCACACCCATGTCGATCAGCGGGGTGTCGGGCTTCTTTTTTCGGGCCTCCGCTTTCGCCTTTTTGATCTTGGCGAACTTGTAGATCGCCGTGGATTTTCCGTATTCGGCGCCGCCGATTCTTTCGGCAAAGAGTTTCTGAATGTAGGACTCGCTCATGATTGAAAACCGCCGATTTAAAGGCGGGACTGGTGGAGGGAGCAAACCGTTTTTTCCGATTCCGTAATAACTCTTTACAGCGCAGGTGTTTCCTGGGAATCTACGGTCTGTTGGTCCGCTGCCTTCGCCGGTTCGGCGGGCGGGCTTCGCGTGTTATGGCAGAAAACATGAAAACAACGGTAGTGCGTTCGGTGGCTGAGATGCGTTCGGTGGCCGACTCGTTGCGCTCGGCGGGACATAAGGTGGGGTTTGTGCCCACTATGGGTTATTTCCACCGGGGCCACCTCAGCCTCATCGAGTCGGCCCGGGAGAAGGCCGACAAAGTCGTGGTCTCCTTGTTCGTGAATCCGATTCAGTTCGGGCCCAACGAGGATTTTCACCGGTACCCGCAGGATTTCGAAAGCGATCTCGCCGCCTGCGAAAAGGCCGGGGTGGACATCCTGTTCTGCCCGCCGGAAAGCGAGATGTATCCGCCCGGGTACTCCACCTACATTGATGAGGAGCGTTATAGCCGTCATTTGTGCGGCGTTTCACGTCCGCATCACTTTCGGGGGGTTCTCACCGTCGTGGCGAAGCTGTTTAATATCGTGGGTCCCGATTTTGCGGTGTTTGGGCAGAAGGACGCCCAACAGGCCGCGGTCATTCGCAAGATGGTGGCCGATCTTCACTTTCCGGTGGAAATCGTGGTCAATCCCACCGTCCGGGAAGATGACGGCCTGGCCATGAGTTCGCGCAATACTTACCTTTCCTCGGGTCAGCGCGAGGACGCTGCCGTGATCAACAAGGCCCTGGTTCGCGCTCGCGAAATGGTGCAAAAGGGGATGGTCAACCCCGATCGGATCAAGGCGGAGGTGACGAATCTCCTGTCCACCCGTCGCCGGGTGCGGGTCATCTATGTCGAGATCGTGGACCCGAGAACGATGGAGCCGCGCAAGGAGATTGTTCCCGGTGAATCCCTTTTAGCGATCGCGGTCTGGGTGGATGAGGTTCGTCTGATTGACAATACGCCGCTTTGACGGCCCCGTGCTGAACGGAATGAGCGACCGAGAGTTTGATGTTTTAGTGGTGGGCAGCGGTATCGCCGGCCTCAGTTTTGCCCTGACAGTGGCGGCGGAGGGACGGCGGGTGGCTATTCTGACCAAGAAAAACAGCGCCGAATCCAACACCAATTACGCCCAGGGGGGAGTCGCCTGCGTCACGTCGACCGATGACGGTTTCGACAGTCACGTCCGGGATACGCTCGAGGCCGGAGACGAGTTGTGCGACGAGGCTGTGGTGCGCGCCATAGTCAGCGAGGGGCCTCCGCGAATCCGCGAGCTGATTGAGTTTGGCCTGCGGTTCTCGCAGTTGGAGAACGGGCAGTTCGATCTCGGGCAGGAGGGGGGACATTCCCGCCGGCGGATTCTTCACGTCAAGGACATGACCGGAAAAGCGATCGAGGCGGCGTTGCTCGCCAAGGTGGCACAGACCGACAACATCGTCATGCTGGAGCACACCTTCGCGATCGACCTGATCACCCGTAATCGTCTGAAGGGGCAATCCCGGGCGGAAACGCCGGAGAACGACCGGGTCGTCGGTCTGTATGCCCTCGACGTGCATTCCGGCCGGGTGTACACCTTTATCGCGCCGGTGGTTCTCATCGCTACCGGAGGCATCGGGCAGGTTTACCTCTACACCAGCAATCCGGACATCGCCACCGGTGATGGCGTGGCCATGGCCTACCGGGTCGGCGTGCCGGTCGCCAATATGGAGTTTATCCAGTTTCACCCGACCACGTTATACAGCTCCGATGACAAGCGGTTTCTGATCAGTGAAGCCGTGCGGGGCGAGGGCGGCGTGCTGCGGAACATGGAAGGACGCGCATTCATGGCGGACTACCATCCTCAGGGGGATCTGGCCCCCCGGGACGTGGTGGCGCGCGCCATCGATGCCGAGATGAAAAAAAGCGGCGCTCCCCATGTCTGGCTCGATATTACGCGTCACTCGGACCAGTACCTGAAAGAACGATTTCCACTTATTCATGAAACCTGCCGCAAGGCGGGCATCAATATTGCCGAAGATCGCATCCCTGTGGTCCCGGCGGCGCATTACAATTGCGGTGGAATCGAAACCAACCTGGATGCCGAAACCGTGCTTCCGGGGCTTTATGCCTGCGGAGAAGCCGCTTGCACCGGTTTGCACGGCGCCAATCGCCTGGCCAGTAATTCGCTCCTGGAAGCTCTGGTCCTGGCCCACCGCGGCGCGGCGGCGGTGATGGCATACCTCGATTCGGGGCCCGCGGAAACGATTTCTCCTCCCGATTGGATCGACTACGGGGGACATAACGAGGACGAGCGGGTGGTGATTTCGCACAACTGGGACGAGCTTCGCCGCACCATGTGGGATTACGTGGGGATTGTCCGTTCCACCCGCCGCCTGGAGCGCGCGCGTACCCGCATTCGCAACCTGGCGCAGGAAGTCCACGATTACTACTGGAACTTTTCGGTCGATTCCAGTCTCCTGGAATTGCGAAATCTGATCGTGGTCGCCGAGCTGATCGTCGAATGTGCTCTGCTTCGCAAAGAGAGTCGCGGCCTCCACTATACCATCGATTACCCGAACAAGGCGTCCCAGCCCGAGTCAAGCCGTCTGCGCCGCCGGGACCGGGGAGCGGTAAGCTGATGGAGGTTATTTTTCTTGGGACCGGAACCTCTCACGGGGTGCCGATGATCGGCTGCGACTGTGCCGTCTGCCTCTCGCCGGATCCACGCAACCGGCGCAACCGGTCCTGTATCCACGTGGTAATGAACGGCGTCAACGTGCAGGTCGACGCCGGACCTGAGTTTCGGCTGCAGTGTATCGAAAACGGAATTACACATATCGATTTTTTTATCCTGACCCACGGTCACGCCGACCACCTCATGGGCATGGATGATTTACGCCGATTCTGCGACAGCCGGGAGGGGCGGGCTATGCCGGTTTTCTCCACGCCCGCCGCGCTGGAATCCGTGGGTCGCGCCTTTCCTTACGCCATTCTCGATCGCGCCGCCACCCGCGGGTACCCGGCCTTCGCTCTGCGGGAAATGCCCGTGCTGTTGGAAGGGCCTTTTGGAACGATCACCAGCACCATGCTTTCCCACGGATCGGTGGAGGTGTTGGGACTGGTCTTCGACGAGGCCGGCACCGGCAGGCGTTTTGTCTATTACACCGACTGTTCGGCCGTTTCACCCGAACAGCGGGATCTGGCGCGAGGAGCCGACCTGGTGGTGCTCGACGGCTTGCGCCAGAAACCGCATCCGACCCACATGACGATTGCGCAGGCCACCGAGGTGGCGCTCGATATCGGAGCGCCAACCACCTACCTGACGCACCTCACCCACACCGTCGACCATGCCGACGTCGAAAGCGACCTTCCCCCCGCCGTGCGGCTCGCCTACGACGGTTTGCGGGTGACGCTTTGAGTTCACTTCCCGCTCAACCCAATTCCGGGTTGTTCGGAAAAGACCGGTAGCCGCTCGTGTCGACCACGGGAGATGCGGCGGCCCACGGGACGCCGATCTCGGATAAAAGACGTCCTTCCTCATACGCCTTGCGCAAGGCGTCGTCGAGACCGTGCACAGTGGTTTGTACCGAACCGTCGAAAGGAGACCGCTTGAGGTGTTCTTCCGGAATGCCTTTGGGGCGACCGCACGAATCGAAAGCGGCGTTGACGGCCACCGAGAAGGGACGGCACATGGCCACGTCGCAGAGGTATCGGCTCTTTTCCTGATGGGCGAAGCAGAGCTCCTCGAACATCTCGACCCGGTTTTCCTTGAAGCTTTCCCACTTTTCTTTTTTGCCGTCGTGCCACTGCAACGAGACCTCCGACATTTCCAGCACAGAAATGTCGGCCTTTTCCGTTTCGATGACCGTGGTCGGCGTGATCGTCTCGATCGGGCAAAGAGTGAAATTGCAGAGGATTTCAATGCCGTTTGCGGTTTGAATTCTCACCGACGCGGTGTCTTCGCTCTCGATGTCGTGGGCGTGGTAAAGCTCCGCCTGTACCTGGCTCGGCTCGGCCATTGAAAAATGATCGCCGGCCGCGAAGTAGAGACTGTTGGCCAGCATGTGTGCCAGCGGGTTGTTGATCGTGCCGTCCAACACCCACGAGTCACCCGCTTTCAATTTGCCGGCCCAGTTGTTGCGGGTGAAATAATCGTCGGTACGAATCCAGCCGCCGATGTTGCGGATTCGCCGGATCCGACCGTATTTCCCCGCCACCAGTTCACGCTTCAACTCCTGAACCCCGAAACCGTAAATTGAATTGAAACAGACGGCCACCGGCAGTCCGGTGCTTTGAGACACGGCGATCAGGTCGTCAAGTTCCTGCACCGTTCCGGTGGGAGGTTTTTCCATCCAGACGGGAAACCCCGCTTCCAGGCATTGGCGGGTGTATTGATGGTGCAGGTGAATCGGGGAGGGGTTGACGATGACATCGCAGTTTTCCCGGGCGAACACGAGAAGCTCGTCCACCGTGGGAAAAATGGGGACATTCCGCTCGCGGCAGGCCTGCGCGCCGGCGTGATCCGCATTGCGCGAGGTGACCGCGGCCACCCTGGCGAAACGCGGCAGCGTCCAAACCCGCCTGATCAAATGGAGGGCATAGCCGCCCGAGCCAATGAAACCCAACTGTAAAATCTTCATCTTCTATCGTTTAGTCACAAATCGGTGTTGCGGGGCGGTCCTGTGGGCGCACCGGTTCACCAGTGTTCGCATTGCGGTGCATTTCTTCACCCGAAAGTCCGCCAATTGCAAAGGTTTTTCCGTTCTGCCTGTAAACGGAAAGTGGTCAGCACGAAAGTGATGGAGTCTCAGTACTCCTTCTTGACCTTCTTTTCCCGATATCCGATGCGAGGGAACGGGTTGACGACGCTGGTGACGATGTTGCGGGAGTGGCCGGCGATTCGCTTCAGATAACGCACGTACAACGCGATGGCCGCCGCGTTGCCCGCGGTAAGATCGGGAGCTTGCCCGGCCACCAGTCGCTCGACGATTTTTTCGCAATCGGTGGAAAGCGAGCCTTTGTAGGATTTCATGATCTCTCGCGCCTTGTCCTGGTCGTTCTCGCGGAAGGCCACCACCATGTCGCGGAAAAGACTGGCT
The DNA here is from genome assembly GCA_050506795.1 of Opitutia bacterium. Taxonomy (GTDB): domain Bacteria; phylum Verrucomicrobiota; class Verrucomicrobiia; order Opitutales; family T3Sed10-336; genus SLOW01. Next base: position 19,821 of record JBJHCF010000031.1, on the reverse strand, counting down.
GTCCTGGATTCAACGTCGGCGACCACATCCTCCATGCTCCCTCCGTGCAGTTTTTCAGGGTGGTATCGGGCCAGGTCGTAGATGTTCTTGGCGTAGTCTCCGATGCGCTCGATGTCGATAATTATGCTGACCAGGACCAGTCCGTGAGCCAGATCGCTGGGCCCGCTGACCGCGAGGTGGGTGAGCACCTTCTCGCGCACATCGCGTTCGAATCGATTGATCTCCTTGTCCATTTCGCGGAGGTTGACTCGGATGGCTCCGGCGCCTTGATCCGAACGGCGGAGGGATTCGACGGATGCCTCGAACATCTCCAGGTCGATATCGAGCATCTGGTGGGACTCACGAAGAGCCTGGGTGAATAAGGTGTCTTTTCGGAAAAGATTAAAAAGGTTTCGCCACATGAAAGGTTCCTCCTAACGGACTATTAGTAACACGAGTGCGGGAATAATGAAATAAATCAGCGCCAAAGCGACGACCGGCACCAGCCGGTTGCGAAATGCCAGATCGCCCATTTTCTCCGCCACCCGCAGCGGAATTACCCGTATGGCGGGAATGGTCCAGATCATAACGATCCCAATGATGTTGAACAGCAGGTGCGCAAATGCCGCGACTACCGCGGCGGGATGCCCCGTGGCCAGAGCCGCCAGCATCGCGGTCATGGTGGTGCCCATGTTGGCGCCCAGGCAGAAAGGATAAACCTGGATCAAACGCAGGACCCCGGCTCCGGCAAGAGGCACCACCAGAGCGGTGGGCACCGAACTGGTCTGCACCGCGAAGGTGAGCAACAGACCGAAAAGCATCGCTCTCTGCCAGGTTTTGAAGAGAAGGGTATCGAAGAAATACTCCAGTTTCTTCAGCACCAGGCTGCGCAGCAGCTTGACGATCGCGATAAGCATGCCGTAGGTGAGCGCGATCGTCACCACCAGCATGATGATCGGGTGACCCTGGACCAACCAGGCGATGGCTTCGATGGACGGTTCCGTAACCGCTTTGAGAGGATTGCTCAATCGCATCCCGCCCATTCCGGCGAACGCGTCGGCGCAGACCTTGGCCGTCCGACCGAGAAAGCCGGTGGCCATCTCGATCGGAAAGAGGATGGCGACGCAGGTCAGGTTGAAGAAACAGTGAACCGACGCGGCCGAAAAGGCTCTTCGCAACTCCTGGGGGCGATGAATGTGGCCCAGGGAGACCAGCAGGCTGGTGATCGAGGTGCCGACATTGGCGCCCATGATCATGAAAACGGCGCCCTCGACCGAGAGAGCGCCTCCGGCCACCATCCCCACTATGATCGAGGTCGAGGTGGAGGAGCTTTGCACCAGCGAGGTGGCCAGGATTCCGATAAACAGGCCGGTAAATGGATTGGCCGTGGCGGTCAGAATCCTTTCCGCAAACTCGACCCCGAAAAGCTTGAAGGCATGTCCCATGCCGCCCACCCCGACGATGAAGAAATAGAGAGCGGCCACAATGCCCGCGACTTTCAGCCAGAAAAGAACTCTTGGCGGCAGAGCCGGGGGCGGGGCGCTTTCCTGGGGCATCCCGAAAGAAAGGTTGCCGTGGGAGGATCCGTGATCAGGTTCTGGTGTTTGCTTCGACATGCCGACGCGATCTTATCCTAAGCGCTCCGGATGGGTTGTGAAGGAGACCAACGGGAGCGTGGCTTTCACCGTTTCCCCGCTGACTCCATTCGACGCAAGCTTTTTCGTTACAGCAAGGTAACAATCAAGCCGGAACTCTCCTCAACCCTTCGGCGGTTCCCAGTAGTCCAGCATTGTGGCGAAGGTTTCGAATGCCGGACGGGTGAAGCCGTAGGGGGCTTCCAGGTGGATGCTAAGCGGGAAGCCGAGCTCGCCGGCGCCGTCAACCACCCGCTTGTACAGGTCGAGCAGGGCCTGTTTTTTCTCCTTAAAGCTTATTTCCGAGAGGCGGGTCACGAATTTCTGCTCCTCATCGACCAGTGGATTTCCCGGGTCCTGGATGAGCCAGCGAATCAGACGCAACTTTTGCTCCAGCTTGGGCACAAAGCCGAACGAGACCAGGAGTTCCGGCCGATGCGGATGTGTGGCGGCGAAATCCTTGAGGAATTTGACGATGTAGTCGGAGTATAGGAGCTGGGTCATGCCAAACGTGGCGCCCCGCTCGCACTTGAAATTGAACCGACCGACTTCGTCCTGCCGAGTGGGAATCAGGATGACTCCGCGATTCGGCACCTCCTCGCGAAATTGGGCCAGTGCGTCCGTCGGCGCCACGCCGGAGCCTTCGCCGTCGGCCATGGTGCGGGGAACGCCCACAAAAATGATGCCGTCCATGCCGGCGGAACGCAGGTCGCGAAACCGTTCAGCCAGGGCTTTCTCGTCCAGGAACGCGGTGACCTGGGTGCAAAGGCCACGCATGCCGGGAAGTTCCGGCGAGGCCGCATTCCAGGTTTCCAGCGGATCCATTTTGGGCTTCATCTCGACCGGGCGATCGTCGTCCTCGACGATCATTCCCGGGATCATCAGGTGATCTATTTTACCTTCCATTCCGCACTCGCGGGAGAGATCGCGCACTTTGCACGCATCCTCAATGGCTCTTTCCCGCCCATCTGCCAGATTGGGCGGAACGAATTCCAAGGCTATTCGACTCATAGTTCAGTATCTTTCATTTGCGAAGCGGGGTTCGTCCAGCGTTGGCGAACCCATCCCATCATCAGGCTTGGACAGATCCGAGGGGAAGTAAACAGTAAATCCGGACGGGGGTCGGGAGTCCCTTTCAGTTCGCCCGCTGCCGCCCGCCTGACGAGCGTGTTAGAATCTAAAAGCGGAGTTTGCAAAGAATCGATAGATTTGAAGGCAAGGTCCGATGGCGGACCCCCTCCGGGGCGGCGGTCCTCAGACCGGGGCCGGCGCACGCACGGTGCTCCCGTCGACCCAGGAACTGCCGATCAGCGTCGCCCGTGGAAAAGCGGGCGGACCGAATTCACGGTTGTGGATCAGACTTCCGAGCATTTCCACCGCCGCCTCACCGACGATGTCGTTGTGCTGGTTCATGCCGGCGAATTCGGGACGATTTTTCCGCCACTCCAGCTGGATAAGCCCGATATCGTCGGGCACTTTCAAGCCGGCGTCCCGCAGCCAGTAACGAACGACGTTGTAGAGGGTGAAAATCACGTCGGGCTTTTCATCCTTCAGCCATTGGTGGAACAGGGTGGGGTCCTTTCGCGCCGCGTCGACTTGATAAAAAGGCCGCAGCCGTTGGCTGGGGGGGATGTCCTGCTGGGAAATGAAATACCCGGCGGAGAACCGGCCCGCCACCAGATTGTCGATTACCTCGTCCAACACCAGACCGGGGCGTTCGTAGCCGAGTTCAATGGCCTTTTCAAAGGCTCGCAGAGTCAGCATGTGATGATCGACACAGGCGAAGGACAGGGCGGGTTCCCTGGTCCGCACGCCGGCCACCACACAGGGAAAGTTTTCCACCACCGGAAGAAAACTCTCCGGCAGGCGGTTCTGATTCATCAACCCGACGATAAGCGCGCCGCGGATTCCCCGGGCGCGCAGAATTCGCACCATACTCTGCCCGTTCAACTCCGGATCATGCATCCAGAACGGGTCGAGGCGGTAGCCGAGTTCCTCCGCCCGTCGCTGGGCGCCTTCCATGTAAGCGGGAATTGTCGGGTGCTGAGTTAACGCCCGGGCGTCCTCGTTGGCATTGACCAGGGCGAGGGTGGCCTGGAAACCGGCGGTGCGGCTCTTCCGGATGTGGGCCATCAACTCGCCGATCACCGCGTTGCGACGGTAGCCCAGCTTCTCCGCCGCCTTTTCAATGCGGCGGCGGGTCGCTTCCGGAATGCGGGGGTCGTTGCGCAATGCGAGCGAGACCGTGTTCTTGGACACGTTTTCCGCTCGGGCTATGTCGGCCATGCTTGGGCGGTTCATAGGGTTTTACTGTCACACTACCGGCCGCTTTTCCAGTAGTAAATGCCGTGCAAAATGAAATGTATGGCATTCACACTTGGCCTTGATTACGGAACCAATTCGGCACGAGCACTTTTGGTGCGCTGCGAGGACGGAGAAGAACTTGCATCCTGTGTGGTCAATTACCCGAGCGGGCAGCAGGGCATACTGGTGGATCCCGGCGATGCGCATCTGGCACGCCAGCACCCGGGCGATTATCTACACTGCCTCGAGAAAGCCACCCGTGGCGCGCTCGAAGCGGCCGCCAAGCGGGATCCCTCTTTTTCCCCGGATCAGGTGATCGGGATTGGAGTCGACAGCACCGGTTCGAGTCCCATCCCGGTGGACGCCTCCAACCAGCCGCTGGCGCTCAAGCCCGAGTTCAGTGACAACCTGGCCGCTCAGTGTTGGTTGTGGAAGGATCACACCAGTCATGAGGAAGCCGGCCGTATTACCGAATTGGCCCGGGAACACCGTCCCCAGTACGTGGCCAAGTGCGGCAACACCTATTCTTCGGAATGGTTCTGGAGTAAAATCTGGCATTGCCTGCGCACCGCGCCCGACGTGTTCGACGCCGCCCATTCCTGGGTCGAATTGGCCGACTGGCTCCCGGCCGTGCTGGCCGGCGTGAAGCGTCCCGAAGAGGTGAAGCGGTGCGTCTGCGCCGCAGGTCACAAGGCCTTTTACGCCGAGGACTGGGGTGGTTTGCCGGATAAGGAGTTTTTGAGCCTGCTCGATCCGAAACTGGCGGACCTGCGCGATCGGCTTTACGACGAGGCTTTCGATGTCTCCGTGCCCGCGGGTGAGCTTTGCCCGGCCTGGGCCGAAAAATTGGGACTGAAGGCCGGCATTCCCATCGCCATGGGAGAGTTCGATGTGCATTACGGCGCCATTGCCTGCATGGTTGACGAAGGGGTTCTGGTCAAAGTCATCGGCACCTCAACCTGCGATTGCACCGTGGTATCGGCCGGACGCGAGGTGCAGGACATTCCCGGGATCTGTGGCATTGTCAAAGGTGCCATCCTCCCCGGGTATTACGGAATCGAAGCGGGTCAGTCCGCCGTCGGCGACATTTTTAAGTGGTGGGTTGAAGGCGTTTGCCGGGGCGAAGGTTCCCTGCACGAGGAACTGACTCGCGAGGCGGCCGACCTGGCTCCGGGCGAGACCGGGCTGCTGGCGCTGGACTGGAATAACGGCAACCGCACCATCCTGGTCGATCAGCGTCTTACCGGTCTCCTGCTGGGGCAGACCCTGCACACCAGCCGGGCCGAAATCTATCGCGCCCTTATCGAGGCCACCGCGTTTGGTGGCCGTGCGATCCTTGAACGAATCGAGGAGTACGGCGATCCGGTAAAGCGGATTGTTTGCGCCGGGGGAATCGCGGAAAAGAATCCGCTCCTGATGCAGATCTACGCCGATGTCACCGGACGTGAGATGCGGGTGGCCAAATCCGATCAGGCCTGCGCCCTCGGCGCGGCCATCGGCGCGGCGGTGGTGGCCGGAAAGGATAAGGGCGGCCATGCCGATTTTGCCACAGCTCAAAAAGCCATGGGCGGGTTAAAGGAGGTCTCCTACAAACCGGATCCCAAGGCGCGTGCGGTTTACGATCGGCTGTACGCATTGTATCGAAAAATTCACGACGCGTTTGGGGGAGTGGATCGACCGGATCTGGGCCGGGTGATGAAAGACCTGCTTGCCATCAAGGAGACGGCGCGTAGCCGCGGCTGATCTGAGCCGGATCGGGAATAACACGGTTCTTTCAGACCGGATCAAATAACGCGATCACAAGGGACTCCTCAAAATCGTGTGCGAATAATGCGATACTTCGCAATCCGGGCCGAGTTGTCATCTCGCGGGAGGTTTATGTTCTTTTTCGGATTCCATAACGACAGAATCAACGTCTAGAAATTATCCATATATGAAACTAACAGCACCCAATGTCGAAATCTGGTTCGTCACCGGCAGCCAGCACCTTTATGGGGACGAGACCCTGCGCCAGGTCGCCGATAATTCGAAGGCAATCGTCGACGGGCTAAACGGCTCGGGGAAACTTCCGCTGAAGATTGTGTTTAAATCGGTGGCCACCACCGCTGAAGCCATGCGGGATATCGCCGTTGAGGCGAGTTCGGCCCGGGAATGTGCGGGCCTGATCACCTGGATGCATACTTTTTCGCCGGCCAAAATGTGGATCGGAGCGCTGTCCCGTTTGACCAAACCTTTTGTGCATCTGCACACCCAGTTCAACCGGAACCTTCCCTGGGCGGATATCGATATGGATTTCATGAACCTGAACCAGGCCGCCCACGGCGATCGCGAGTTCGGGTTTATCAATTCGCGGATGCGGCTCGACCGACGGATCGTGGCCGGACATTGGGAGGACGAATCCGTCCGGCAGGGGCTGGCCGGCTGGATGCGGGCCGCGCGCGGCTGGCACGACTGGCAGGGCGCGAAAATCGCGCGTTTTGGCGACAACATGCGCAATGTCGCCGTCACCGACGGTGACAAGGTAAGCGCCGAGATTCGTTTTGGCTTCTCCGTCAATGGATACGGAGTGGGTGACCTGGTCGCCAGGGTCGATGCTGTTGGCGATGGTGAAATCGACGGCCTGGTCAAGGAATACGAAGACTCCTACCGGGTGGCCGACGCGTTGCGCAAGGGCGGCGACCGGCACGAGTCTCTCCGCGATGGCGCCCGCATCGAGCTCGGGCTGCGCGCCTTCCTGGAGGAGGGAGGATTCAAGGGATTCACCACCACTTTCGAGGATCTCCACGGATTGAAACAACTGCCGGGCCTTGCCGTGCAGCGGCTTATGGCAGATGGGTACGGTTTCGGAGCGGAGGGCGACTGGAAAACCTGCGCCCTTCTCCGTGCCATGAAGGTGATGGCCGATGGATTACCCGAGGGTGTCTCCTTTATGGAGGACTACACCTACCACCTTGCGGCGGGTGATCAGAAGGTGCTGGGCTCCCACATGCTGGAGATTTGTCCCTCCATCGCCGACGGCCAGCCTTCACTGGAAATTCATCCGCTCGGCATCGGCGGCAAGGAAGACCCGGTCCGCCTGGTCTTCGACTCCCCCGCCGGCCCGGCGCTCAATGCCAGCCTGGTCGATCTGGGCAACCGCTTTCGTATGATCGTGAACACGGTTGACGCGGTGGCGCCGGACGCTCCGCTGCCCAAACTGCCGGTGGCGCGGGTCATCTGGAAACCGCATCCCGATTTCTCCACCGCAACGTCCGCCTGGTTGCTGGCCGGAGGAGCCCACCATACCGGATATACCCGGGCGCTCGATGCTCAACACATGGAGGACTTCACGGAAATGGCAGGCATCGAGTTTCTCCTGATTGACGACGAGACCAAACTTCGCTCGTTCAAGAAGGAATTGCGCTGGAACGACCTCTACCATCAACTGGCGCACGGGCTGGGGCACACCTGAAACGGAGGGATATGATGAGCCGCTATCAAGCGATTCAGGAGGAATGCTGCGAGGCAAATCGGCTGCTTCCGGCCACCGGCCTGGTGGATTTGACCTTTGGCAATGTCAGTGTCTTCGATCCCGATGCCGCCGTTTTTGCCATCAAACCGAGCGGGGTTCCGTATCCCGACCTGAAACCGGCCGATATGGTGGTGCTCGACCTGGAGGGAACCCTGGTCGAAGGAGAACTGCGTCCCTCTTCCGACACACCCACCCACCGGCGCCTATTTCAGGCCTTTCCCGGCGTACGGTCGGTCGTGCACACCCATTCACGCTTTGCGGTCTCCTTCGCCCAGGCGGCCCGGGATATTCCCGCCCTTGGAACCACTCATGCCGATTACTTTTTCGGTCCGGTGCCCGTGACCCGCGATATGACGCCGGAGGAGATTGAAACCGCCTACGAATGGGAAACCGGCAACGTGATTGTGGAACGATTCCAGGACCTCGATCCGCTGCACGTTCCCGCCGTGCTCGTTCGCAATCACGGTCCTTTCGCCTGGGGTTCCTCCGGCGCCAAAGCGGTGGAGACCGCCCAGGCCCTGGAGATCGTCGCCCAAATGGCGCTCCAGGCCCTCCAACTCAACCCTCAGGCTCCGACGCTCCCCGATGCCCTCCTGCGGAAGCATTTCCTGCGCAAACACGGGCCGGGTGCATACTATGGCCAGGGGAAGTGATCTTGAAAGATCTCCGAACCCGCAATGAGGATTGTATCCTTGGTTCGAGTTATTTGAGGAAACGAAAAACCCTCCAGGCCTTCGGCTTGGAGGGTTTTTCGTTTCTTGTCGGGGTTTTTTGCTTATCGTGACGCGATGTCAGTATTAATTCGCGGATCTACGTGGTCATGGTGAATATTGCTGAAATGCAGCTATTGCCGCGCCTGCCGATAGTATCAAAAATGCCGGTGGAGCAGCCCAGAACGCCCAGAATGAAAATACCATCGCCTTTTCCGGGTTCCGAAATGGGTATATTACACGGTAGTATTCCAGTTTCTTTTGCCCTGTGCTTCCCGGACCTCCAACAAACTCATATCGTTTTCCGTCGTGCGCAATGAAGGTCACAACTGGATGGAAGTAGGTCGTTCGGATGCCGCGACTTTCCCAACGTACAAAATCACCCCTCGCTTGAGCCCCGCGGGTAAGCAGTGATATTCGACGGTAGAGGATCGCAAGGCCCATCACGCCTGTGAGTGCCGAAATTGAACCCAGATAGATCAGCTCGATCATCTCAAATAATAGCAGCAGATACGGAATATTGCTAGATGCACCCGGCTATGACAAACACTTGGGTCTGGTTGTCATCCACCAAGATATAGTAGAACCAGGTTCTCTCGTGAAACTCGAAAACCTTCAAGCCTTCCCATTCCACTGGATTCGGCCATCCGGGTGGCGGTGAAACACCCCCAATGGGAAGCGATCCTGACATCGGAAGATCTCGAAGAAGGTATGGGCGTAGATCCAACAGCTTTTTCACTTCATCCGGATTCGTTTCAAAGTAATACATGTCCAGATAATCAGCGAATCCACCTCCAGAATGATAGGCCTTAAAATTAACAGGTGTTTCTGGCAGCCGGTAGTCCATCATAGCTGCGAAACGGCTCTCCGAATTGAACGCGGAGTTAATAGAACCACCAACCATTAGGAATCCTATCACGATAACCGGTGAGGTGACAATCAAAATACGACGAATCAGGCTCATACGTCTTCGTCGTGTTATGGAAAGGATAAGGACCATTAAGGGAAAAGGAATCATCGCGAAAACAAAAGTGTAAGGAATCGCGTGAAAAATTGCGCTGGTCAACCCGCGTGTCTTGTCCGTCCACTGCAAGACCTCAGAAATAATATAGCACCCTATGAACATGACCCAACCTATAAAGATAATGGGGAAAAAGTGTAATTTCTGTTGTGTAGGAACATTCACACGATGCTGTTTCATCGGTCGGCCTGTTTCTGTCATATTTGGATGCCCGAGCCGCCCATTTGGAAATCGGCTTGTTCCCGAATGACCAGAAAGGGGGAGAGGACGGTCATCTTATTGCCTTTTCAAACCACTGTACGCTATGGTACCTCCCGAATTTATATCCGACCTCATTATGGGTGCCAACGGACTTGAAACCGAGCTTTAAATGTAAATTAATCGACGCCTCATTAGGAAGTGTAATGCCTCCGTATGCTCGATGAACCTCGCAGGACCTGAGAAGGTTGAGCAGGCGTGAATACAGTTGTATGCCGATTCCCTGTCGTTTCTGATCCGGCCGCAAATAGATGCTCGTTTCAACCGAGGAGGCGTAAGCCGCTTTTTCCTTGAACCGACTACTGGTGGCATACCCGACCAACTTGTCTCCCAGGATCGCGACCAACAGTCGGTAGGGCCCATCGGAATCGTAATTCACGAACCATTTGCGCTTCCGATCCTCGACAGAGAAGGGTTCAATGTCGAACGTAATGGCAGTGTGGACGACGTAGTGATTATATATTTCCGTAATCTGTGGTAGATCACTTTCGGTTCCTTGGCGAAAAAAAAGGTGTTCGGGCATTTAAAACAGTGTTTCGGTATTGGTAATACGCGCCGGATCGGCACCCGGAATCTGTCATGTTTTAACTCCAACGTCCGATCGGCAATCCGACGCCGTTATTCCGAGTTTTCTGTGGATGAATTGTTTTCCCTGGGAACGATCCGCAATGCGGTGATGTAGGATAGGGGAGGGGCGTCGGAGGTCACACTGGAAAGCCCCGATAGAACAAACCATTTGGATTCGTTCAGCAGTACCCTCGTATTGATTGCCCTATGCCGACCTTCCTGGGTCAAACGAAAATCAACCAGCGTTTCAATTCGGCCATCATCCTGTTCCGTGAGGAGAAACTCCAGTTTATACCTATCTACTTCTTCAAACGCGCCGCTGTCTGTGGGTGATGTGGCAATCCTAAGTATCGTAGCATTTTCCAGGAATGAAGCAGTAACCTGATCGACAGTTTCGGTAGTGATCGAGACGACATCTTCGTCAACTATCCCATATGCGATCTCAAGATAATGTGACTTCTCTATGGGAAGTTCATTTACTGATGATGTCATACTCGTCTGAGGAGCACCGCTCAAAAGCTGAGCCGCCGTAGAAAAACAAACCAGATAAATAATAAATAAGTGTTTCATGATTTTATCTACATCACTTGGAGTACCCAGAAATTGGGATCTTTAGTGTCCATTAATAAGGCCTGTCTTCGAAAGGGCAAGGATAAGAACTAAGAGTGAAGAAATCGTGTATTTCATATATTGTTCAACTATACCCTTAACCCTCAATCCCTTGGAAGGCTTGCGAAGACGCCTGTTGGGTTCAAGCAATTGTTGCGCGCAAGGATGCGCTATTCATGCTCAGTCCGGAACCAGGAAGCGAAATACCGACGCGGCATACTGTTCGGGTGCCATTGTCATACCTTCGTGCGCTTGGTCGGGTAAAACCACGATACTGGCAGCAGAAAGGACTGATGCAAGGGCATCTGTGACAAACTTTTCGCGAGGACTTTCGGCGCCTACCTGGAGTAGCACCGGAACGGGAAGAACGCGAAACCGCTCGGGTGTGAAAATGTAGGCGCTGAGTGCATGCAGATCCTCAAGAGAGGCCTCCGCATCTGCGACAATAGGAGGCCAGTGTTCAGTGGTCCGTAGCTTGTCTAGTTCCTCCATCGGGATGGCGAACGTTTCGTGGAAGAATGTCGCTGGCAGGTCATCCCATTTCCGCGCCTGCGCCAGTTCCTCAAGCCCCGCAAGAATGTCCCTGCGGATGGTGGTTGGCCATGGGGGCTCGTAAAGGACCAACTTGCGAATCCTGCTCGAAAGGGTGACCGCTGCGCCAAGTGCGACATGCGCACCGTAGGAATGACCAAGGAGGAAGACAGGTTCTTTAATCGACCCGATCAGCGCACAGAGGTCACGGCTTTCATCTTCCAAAGAATGACCTTTAGTGGCGTCGGTTTCACCACGGCCACGACGGGCAAGAGCATACACGGTAAATTGCTTCTCGAAGAAGGGCCTTACGAACTCCCAGTTGGTCTTGTGATCACTGAAGCTGCCATGTACCAGGACCAAAGGCGGCCCACTGCCGTAACTGTCGTAAGAAACGCGGACGCCGTCAGGTGGGGTTATGTTATGCATGATCTACCATCTGTTTTACCTTTTCCGTAGCGTTCTTTGTAGACATCTACCACTTGCGAGAACGATGCGGTAGGCTTCCCACCGAGCTTCGGCTCAAGCGTTCTTTGGCTTGGCCCAGTTGTGGGGCGTTAGTTCGCCGATCCGCGAAGCCGAATGGTCGTCGACGCGAGTGAGCACGTCGGTGAGGTAGGTTTCCGGGTTTATTCCCAGCATCCGGAAGTTCTCGATCAAGGTGAACATCATCGCCGCTCGTGGTCCGGCGCTGGGGTGCCTGATAAACAACCAGTTTTTGGCACCAAGCTTGATTGGACGCAGAGCATTTTCGGCTAAATTGTTGTCGATTCTCGACGGCGCGTGCAGGAAGCATTCACGCAGCTCATTCTCCCGGGCGAGCAGGTAATTGATCGCCTTGGGCATGGCGGAACGGTGTCCGTTCCGTCCGTCAAAAGTAAGCCTCCATTGCAAGCCTGAAGCCGGGTAAGTCATCGAGGAATCGTTTTCCGGAACGAATTCCATTTCGAAGAGCCCTGATCAACTGACACGAGAACTGGGTGGGAATTCTGAGTAATTCAAGAATCGGGTTGATCGAGCGGCCTTTTCGGCGGGCTTCTTTCCGGCGCTTTACCAGTGCTTTGTCACGTTTCTTGTAGAGCTTGAGTGGTTCGATTTGAAAGCGCTCTTTGAGGGTTTCACAAAACAACACGATCAAGTTTTGGGTCATGCAGACGAACTGGGACTGTATCTGCTGGCATACCGGCCCGTTGCCCCAGGCCTTGGTTTCGTGTAGTTTGTTTTTGAAGATATCAAAGACTTTTTCGATCCGCCAGCGTAGCAGGTACAGCAGCGCGATCAAACCCGGCTCCAGATCGCTCAGCGTGGTCAGGAATCGATATACACGCCCGGTTTCGGGGTCACGGTAGACGACCCGATGCATGGCGGCGCTTTCGAAAGCGGCGAATCCCACCGTTTCATACGGGATTACTCCGGTGTTGACCGGATTGTCGCGGTCGAATTCCAGATCCTCGTAATGATAAACCTTCAGATTTGATTTCTCCGGCATCACCATTCGCGCACCGGCGTTGCGGGCCTCCTCGAAGTTGCTCCAAAACACGGTGTCGATGAATGCCGGATCCAGAAGCATCACCACGTTTCTCAAAGCATGGGCGCGCTGATGATGTTTTTGCAGAAACCCGGGCAAATGTTCGCGAAGCACCGGAAGTTCGTGAGCGTACCGACCGTCACCTTGCACTCGGGCCAAAGGCAACATCAAACCGTTCCTGACATTAAGCATGTACAAGGAGTTCGCAGCGACCTTTCGGCCCTTCTCGTCGCGTTTCGAATGACAGGCCGCGGCAAGCAAGTGACCGTCTCCCGCGATGACGTCCAGTCCTGCCAGTTGAGGGAAGTTTTCCAGCAGGTCTCTCTTTAGAGTCCGAGAGGCGTTGCGATACAGTCCCGCCGCGGTGTCCTTGAGTACTTCCAATCTCCGCGCGGAGCCGAAAGCATCAAAGAACCCAGAGCGGCCCGGGAACAGACCGAGTTCGCTCTTGGCATGCTGATAATAATCCCGCCCGCTGGCACTGAAGGAGGCCGCACGCGCAAAGCGTGTATCGCAAACACATGGGGCAACGAACAGGAACCGGTTTAGGCGAGCTGCAGCCGGGACGACTCCGCAACGTAGGAAGAAGGTAAGCGTCCGATAAACCCACCTACCGATTTCGGGCAGGACGTGGTAGGCTCGGGGTCTCGTGGGTTTGTGGAACCCGGCATGGTTCTTTGATAGTTCCCGCAGTGATACCGCGTGCTCCGGGTCCGCTCGGATGGACCGACACCGCTCCGTGCTCAGGCGCTGCGAGTGTCTCGTTTGCGGGCTTCGGCCCAGGCGCGTGGGGTGAAGGCGGCGATGTCCCGGTTGGTGTGTTTGGGCAAACGGTCCAGTACGTCGCGCAAGTATTCAAAGGGCTCTATGCCGTGGCGTTTGCAGCTTTCCACCAGCGAATAAATGACCGCACTGGCCCAACCGGCTCCGGGATGACCGATGAAGAGCCAGTTTTTCTTGCCCACCGCCGTCGGGCGCACGGCGTTTTCCGAGTAATTGTTGTCCAACTCCACTTTGCCGTCTTCCATGAAGCGCGTCAGGTCCTTCCAGTTGCTCAGCGCGTAGGCGATGGCTTCGCCCAGGCCGCTGGAGGGAAGGGCTTTGGCGGCCTTGCACTTGAGCAGGCGGTGCAGTCGATCAAGGATCATGCGCGAGGCGGCCTGCCGGTGAACCAGGCGCAGTTTCGGGCTCATGCCGCTTTGGCGGCAGTGGCGATCCACCGCGTAAAGATGCCCAATGTGGCGCAGGATTAGATCGGCGAACCGGGGCGATTCCTCACGCGACTCGAAGAACTTGCGCCGCACATGTGCCCAGCAGCGTGCCAGGAGGATCTCGGTACGGCTTTTCACATAGGCATCGTACGCGGCGTAGTCGTCGCAATGAAGCGTGTCGCGCCAATCCCCCAGCAGTTTTTGCAAAACCTTTGCAGAACGTCCCGTATCGAAGCGATACACGACGCCCTTGCCCTGAGCGGTCAAAACCCAGAGGTATCCCTTCCTTGCCTTTCCTTTTCGATCCGGATCGATGAACTTCACCGGCGTTTCATCGCAATGCAGGTGAGAGAGTTGCAAAAGTTCTTGGTGTATGTGGTTGTAAATGGGCTTCAACCAAAAGGCCACCTGCTGGACCCAATCACACATCGTTTTGCGCGAGATCCGTACCCCGTAACGACTGGCGAAAATTTTCTCCTGGCGGTAAAGCGGCAGGTGATCGACGTATTTGCAAAGGACGATCCAGGCGAGCAATCCGGGTCCGGCCCAACCTTTTCCCACCGCTCGCTTGGGTGGCTCGGCAAAGACCGGTTTGTCTCCGCAGGGTTTGCAGGCGACGACACTGCGAATGTAAACGCGCTTGATGAACCTCGGAGGGATAATGTCGATTTCTTCGGTGCGCTCTTCGCCGATCTTTACCTTCGGACCGTGTTCCGGACAAACCAGTTGATCGGCCGGCGGATCCAATACGATCTCTTCGACTTCGAGATGGTCGGGGATGATCCTGCGCGGGGCCGCCGGGCGTTTGGCCGGTTTGGGCTTGCTCTGCTCCCGGGCGGCCTCGGCCTGCTTGACCTTCAGTTCGATCTCTTCAAGGCCCTGCAGTAAAAGCTGCAATTGGTTTGGATCGAAGCGTTCGCTTTTTGAGCCGAAGATGTTTTTCTTGAGAGCGTCGATCTGCCTTCGGGCGAAGAGCAACTCTTGCTGCAACGATTCTATTTCGCGCTGCGACTGTTCGTATTTGGCCTGGAGCTGACCGAAAGTCATAGTATATCCATATGTTGGATACTTGCGGGCAAACCGTCAATGGCTTTTATGCATTTTTTTGGATTCTTTTATCTCCGGTACCAATCCAGACGGGTTGTTTTCTCCATGCGCAGTCCGTGCAACAACATCGAAAGATCTCCCGGTTGAAGTTCGACGGCTTCCTCGTGGGATTGCGGCCAACAGAAGCGACCGCGTTCAAGACGTTTTGCGCAAACCCAGAGTCCCGATCGGTCCCAGAAAAGGATTTTGATTCGATTGCGGCCTCGATTGCAAAAGACGAACAGGTGCCCGGAGAGCGGATCGAGCTTCGCGCGGTTTTGCACCGCGGCCATCAGGCCATTGAAGCTCTTGCGCATGTCGGTGAACCCGACCACCACGTAAACGCGTGTTGCCGGACTTACCTCGAACATGGCGGCAAACTCGAAAAAAGCATGCGAAGACTTTCCTCGCGACAAGGACCTGAAAGACGAATCCGCCAACCATCAGGGCGCACCACCTCGGCCCACTCCGAGGAGCCGTCCAATGATCCGAGGCGTCCGACTTCAATTGCATTGTCCCCTGAATGCTCGTCTCGTTCCTTTCGAAGCCAGCGACTCAATGTCGCCAGTGCGATGCCTTCGCGTCGGACGAACTGGCCCTGGCTTAAGCCACTGGCTCGGAAACGTTCGAGAATCGCGTGTTTTTGTCGAGGTGTGAACCGCCGCCGCTTCCGCGACGGCGACTTCTCCGAGAACGATTCTTTTCCCATCCGCCCAATCTACCAAACCGACGCCCCGAAATGGTAGGTGGGTTTATCGGACGCTTACGGAAGAAGTCCCCTATCTGTCGTATGGCAAGGTCCGTAGAGCCGGTGCTCGTGTGCGGTTCCGAGCGAAGCGACAAACCCGGGCGCGTAGCGAGCCGGACCAAGATCACGGGTTCACCCTGGGAGGGTCCCGCCGTGGTCCTCGCCTTCGGGCGGGACTGGGCCGAGCGTAAGCAAGGCCGACGCAGCGGGGCAGTCAGCAGAGGGCGTATTAGTCGTGTGCAACGAGCCGGGAGTAGTCGCCGACGGGATACCCGTCCGACGAAGAGTCCGGAGGTCTCACCTCGACGAAGGCCCGAACGGTGCCCGCGCCGAATGGCTCGGGTAAATGAAAGTGGCAAGTAGCCGGAGCGTCTTATGGAAGAAGAGCAACTGTCAGTTGAAGCTCTCATAGCGTCGCGCCTGAGCGAAAGCCCGGCAGGTCAAATTCGCCTCATGGAGTCGATCCTGGAGCGGCAGAACATGACGGACGCGCTTCGGCGAGTCCAACGCAATAAAGGAGCCCACGGAGTTGACGGCATGGAAACCGGCCAACTCAAGGGCTACGTGAAGCGCCACTGGGAGGAGATCAAAGAGAGCGTGCTGGCGGGAACCTACGTGTCCCGGCGCGCCGGGATCCTCCGAAAGGAGATCGACAAACCCGACGGAGGAACCCGCCTGCTGGGCATTCCCACGGTCCTTGACCGGATGGTGCAACAAGCCGTCGCCCAAATACTGAACCACATCTGGGATCACAAGTTTTCCGAGAACAGTTTCGGATTGACTCAGTCGCAAGCTCCTTCGGGCTTCGCCCAACACTTCGTGTTGCCCATCTCCGCTTCGCTTCGTCCGTCCCGGACGAAGTCAGCGGCAGGCGATCCGGCGATGTCAGGAATACCTGGCGGATGGTTATCGTTACGTCGTGGACATCGATCTTTCGAAGTTCTTCGACCGCGTGAACCACGACCGGCTTATGAGCCGGTTGGCCACCAAAATCAAAGACAAGCGGGTGCTCAAACTCATCCGCGCCTTCCTCACCTCGGGAACGATGGTGGGAGGGTTGGTCGAACCGGCGGACGAGGGAACCCCGCAAGGGGGGCCTCTTTCGCCGTTGCTCAGTAACATAGTCCTGGACGAACTCGACAAAGAGCTTGAGAAGCGCGGGCTGAAGTTCGTGCGATACGCCGATGACTGTGTCATCTACGTTCGCAGCGCGGAGGCGGCCCAGCGAGTCAAGCGCAGCATCACCACCTACATCACCCGGCGACTCCGTCTGGTGGTCAACGAAGAAAAGAGCGCCATCGGACGCCCGTGGCAAAGCAAGTATCTCGGCTTCAGTCTGACGAACTCTCGTCAAAAGCCGTTGATCAGCATCCACTGGAAAACGATCAAGCGCTTCAAGGAGCGGGTAAAGGGGATCACCTCCCGCACCCGCGGCCGATCCATGAAACAAGTCATCGACGAACTGGTCACCTACCTGGAAGGGTGGTGGGGCTACTACGGCATTGCCGAGTCGCGCTCCCGCCTTTCCGGACTGGAAAACTGGATACGAAGACGACTGAGGAGCTTACAATGGAAACAATGGAAGAATCCTCGAACTCGGGTAAGACGGCTGCTCGGACTGGGAATCCCGCAAGCATGCCGTAACAACTGGCAGCGCCAGCAAAGGCTGCTGGCGGATGAGTCAGGTGAAATGGGTGATGATCGCTCTGCCTAATCGCACCTTCGAAAAGCTCGGTCTGGTTATTCCTTGGGACTGACCTGCTTCGAATCAGCCGAACCGCCACTTACGGACCCGTATGAGTGGTGGTGTGGGAGGGCCGGCCCGCGAGGGTCGGTCCTATCCCTATCGCTACCGGATTCCCTTCTAGGTCGCCTTCCCACAACAAGTGCACGCATAAAGAACCAGATGAAAATCCACCAGATCGAACTTCCGAGAGAGATTGTGCTATTCCATTCGAGCGCGCCTGGAATACTCATGCCTGCAAGAGCAGCAAGGATTGTAAAAAGTGTCGTGAATGCAAAACTTCTAAACTTTCGCTTCGTATCCCATGCAAGTAAATTTAAGGGGGGCGAGTAATCCTTCAAAACGCTCCAGAAAATCGATCCAAGTATCGGCGCCCAAAACAGCCAAATGAAAATTCCACCAAAAATAGGTATTCCGATTGAGTCAGCTTCTGGTGGATATGCGCCTTGGCGCTGCATCCACTGATAGTGATAGTATATGAATACTGGATGGGCCAGCACTGGCCCAAGAAAGAAAGCCAGCAACTGCCGTCTCGTTAGATTTATATTCATTAGCGAACGTGGAAGCTAGGCATCCCGAGAGGCGCCAGCCTCTCGGGATTGCTTACGCCGATTTGTTGGCCCTTCGTTTTTTCCGAGGTGTCCGCTGGGCTAGGTGTTCCCCGATCCAAACCTTGATCAGAGACTGCCGGGCTACGCCGAGGCGATTGGCCTCACGGTCAAGCCTTTCGATCATCCAAACCGGAAAATCCACGTTAACTCTCTTCTGTTCCTGGCCGGGGCGGAAAGCCTCGCTCAGATCGAGAAATTCATTCATGTCAGTTTCGCCCTCGTCAAAAATCCTATCCAAATCCTTAGCCTTCATATAATTTCCTTTCTGCTGTCCGCGCTCGCCTGACGGAGATCAATCGGATCCGCTCCTCCCGATTAGTAAAGAACGCCACCCACAATTTCTCGCGAACAACACCGAGAAGGGCAAATTGCTCTTCATCATCAGACCGTGCCCGGAATCCGATCGCATCCGGGTCCGCCCACAACTGCTGGGCCTCCTCGAAGTCGATCCCGTGCTTCTCGCGATTCGCCCGGCTCTTTTCCGGATCATACTCGAACTCCATTCGGGTATAGAAAATATACCTTCTTTCGATAGTCAAGGGATTCAATCCACTTTTCTGGGCCAACGTAAAGCGGACTCGCGAGGCGAATCCGGCAAAGTGATCTATCGAATTGCAAAATGCTATCGAGGCGGGGGCAGGCGTTCGAATGGTGGCGGGTAAAGCCTCGTTGAGTCCCGCGCCTGGTCAGGCGCTCTTGACCTCTTCGACGGCTACCTCAGGTAGGCTGGCTCGTTCCTTGGCATGTTCCACTGTCATGCTGACGAGCCTTCCATCGGAATCCAGGTCGACATAAATATCCTCGCTCACCTCCCTCGTCTCAGCCACGGGGCTTTCGGAGAACTCAAGCAGTGCTGTGTCGGTGTCTGGAAAATACTTTACTTTCATATCTCTCTTCTTTTTTGGAACGCTCTATCAAAGAACGCATTATGAACTGTCTCGCCATCTTCAAGCAAAACTACTCTCAGGAACTTACCCTCACTTTCAACCCATGTCCACCGGCGAATACGACCATCGCTCTGGATTTCTTCTGTCACCGGATTACGAATCGCTTCCGTGATCCATTCATCCGTGATCCGAGATCGGTCGGGTCGCTTTCGGGTGTGATGAAAATAGGCAGTACCTTTCATTATTCTCTTTGCCTAACGTCGAAGGGAGGGGCGGCGCCTATGGCGTTCGCTTACTCGGCGCGCGTTCCCGCCGTTCCCTCCCCTGAATGGTTGTGCCTCGGTTATAGATCGAAGGTGTACCGAATTGCGTCCTTGATCCGCGTGAAGACAGAAACCTCCAGGCTACCAACTTTCCTCTGAAGTTCCCGGAACTGAATGGCGACAATGCCTTGAAGGTTAACGTAAGAATTCTCGCGAAGAAACTTCGGCTTTCCAATGGAAACCTCATAATCGCTTTCGCGATATCGGGTGGTGATCGGTGCGCAAAGGACCAATGCGCCTGGAGGGCGGGATCGAATCTGGAAACAACAACCATGAAACGAACCTTTCCGGCGAACCCTAAATCAACTCGATATACTTCTCCAGGTTCAATCTTCATCGATCAGATCGAGTGCTTCGGCTCGCTTTTGTGCTGGGTGTAGGATGTCTTCGACTTCAAACCTCGATTCCGGTATTGTCACTGGAAATGGAAGTCCCCGTCGTAACCTAACCTGCTGCAGGAAGATGCGAATGGCCTCAGTTGTTGTAAGCCCAAGGCTTTCAAGCACATCTTCAGATTCCTTCTTCAGCTTGGCATCGACTCGCGCTCGTACTGTTTCAA
>JBJHCF010000030.1:6144-65736 GCA_050506795.1 Opitutia bacterium | reverse complement strand
GGCTGAAGCACGGAGCTACAAGAAACGTAGCGCCCTGCTTTAGCGGGCGTTCTGTGCGGTGTGCGGACAGCGGTCCCCGGGAAGGGAACTCCGGCTGAAGCACGGAGCTACGGGAAATCGTAGCGCCCTGCTTCAGCGGGCGTTTGTGCGGTGTGCGGACGGCGGTTCCCGGGAAGGGAACTCCGGCTGAAGCACGGAGCTACGGGAAATCGTAGCGCCCTGCTTCAGCGGGCGTTCTGTGCGGTGTGCGGACGGCGGTTCCCGGGAAGGAAACTCCGGCTGAAGCACGGAGCTACGTAAGAGGGCCATGCTTAAGCCAGCCCACGGAACCCACAGCAAACAGGGAGGCGAGAAATCTCTTCCGGCCAGCGCCAGTGCATGCAATCAAACGGCGGCAATTCGTTGGAGGATGCGCCGAGCTGTCTGGAGGTTGGAGGCGATTTCCGGGCCCGATTCGTGCAGTCGCGAGTCCCGCGAAGCAAAGCCTCGACATCCAGGGATTTCCCCGGCAGCGTTGCCATGGGCGTTCGCGGGGTCACAATATTCAGGCGCCGTGAAGGTTCTGCATTTTATGCGTTTTTTCCCTGTATTGTTTCGCGTTTTGATTTCGGGAGGCGTCTTTGGGTTGGCTGCCGGTTCCCTTTTCGGTTCGGACCGCGGGCAACAGTCTCAGTTAACGCTTTATTGGGAGAATGATATTTTCGCGCGATCCGACAGGCAATACACCAATGGGTTCAAGTTCTCCTGGCTTTCCGCGGACATGGATGATTACGAACTCACGGGTTGGAGTGAAACGGTGGTTGGTCACCTGCCGTTTATAAACCGGCCTGGTGTGGTGCGAAACCTCGGCCTGAGTTTTGGCCAGGAGATTTATACACCCGACGATATCAGGTTGCCGAATCCCCCTCAGGACGATCGTCCTTATGCGGGATGGCTGTATGCGGGCATTTCCTTCCACAGCAAAACCCTCACGCGAACCGACATCATTGAATTCAATGTCGGAGTGATAGGCCCACTCTCGCTCGCAGAGGAAACGCAGAAAACCATTCACAGCATATTTGGCGCGGACCGGCCTGAGGGATGGGACCATCAGTTGAAAACCGAGCCCGGGATCCTGGGGTTGTACGAGCGGAAGTGGCGTGCGGGCGACTACGCTTTCGGCGAGGCGTTCCGGACCGATTTCATTCCGCACGTCGGGGCGGGTGTCGGCAATGTGGCGGTTTACGGAAGCGCGGGGGGAATGGTTCGGTACGGCTACAACCTGCCCCGGGATTTCGGGACCAATCCCCTGCGCCGTCCGGGTGATGTCCCATTACCTGCCGACGACGGAGCTCCGCGTCCCCCGTTCGGCGTTCACCTGTTTGCCGGGGTCGACGGGCGGTATGTGGCCCACGATATATTCCTGGATGGGAACACGTTTCGCGACAGCCGCAGCGTGGAGCGCAGACCGTGGGTGGCGGAGCTCAACGGAGGGCTGGGATTTGAGTACAGGGATTTCCGCGCGACGTATTCAATTGTGTACCGAACGCGGCAATTTGAAAGCCAGGACCGGAGCCTGCTCTTCGGGTCGATTTCGGCGACTGTCCCGTTTTGAGCCGCCCGACGCGAGCGGCGATCGAAAGGGAGTGGGGCGGACATTTCACTCTGCGAAGTCTCGGCTTCGAACTTGACGGAAGGACAGACAGGAATGTCTGTGTCACTGTGGTTGAAGGGGTCTCGAAACTCCTCAGAGCTTGGGGACGGCTTCGAGGAGTTTGCGGGTGTATTCGTGTTGTGGGGATTCGTAGATTTCGCGGGCGGTGGCTTGTTCCACGATTTTGCCTTCGGTCATGACCAGGACTTCGTCGCTGATGTGCTCGACCACGGCGAGGTCGTGGGCGATGAAGAGGTAGGTGAGACCGAGGCGTTCCTGCAGGTCCTGGAGGAGGTTGACGATGGCCGCCTGCACGGAGACGTCGAGGGCGCTGACGGGTTCGTCGCAGATGATGAACTCGGGTTCCACCGCCAATGATCGGGCGATGCCGATGCGCTGGCGCTGGCCGCCGCTGAATTCGTGGGGGTAGCGTTCCAGGTGACGCCGCTCCAGGCCGACCTGATCCAAAAGTTCGGCCGAGCGGTCGCGGCGTTGTTGCCGGGTCATTTTGGGGAAATGAATGGTGAGCGGTTCCGCCAGGATGGCCTCAACGGTCATGCGGGGATTGAGGGAATTGAACGGATCCTGGAAGATCATCTGGATCTTCTTGCGGTAGGGGAAAAACGCTTTGCGGGAGAGGGAGGAGATGTTGTGGCCGCGGTAGTGAATCGTGCCGGAGGTGATGGGGTTGAGTTTGACGATGGAGCGGCCGATGGTGGTTTTGCCGCTGCCGCTTTCACCCACCAGACCGACGGTCTTGCCTTGCGGAACGCGGAAGGAAACGCCGTCCACCGCCCTGACGTGATCGATCACCCGGCGGAAAACGCCTCCGTAGACCGGGAAATGGACTTTCAGGTCTTTGACTTCGAGGAGCGGCGTTTCGGTGGTGCTGGCGGATTTTTCGGACATGGTCAGTTTCTGAAAGGACTGGAATGGCCACAAAGAGCACAAAGATCACAAAATACGTTTGAGAAGCGAGGAAACGGCGCAAAAACCCCCACTTCTTTGTGATCTTTGTGTTCTCTGTGGTTCACCAATCCGTGGTTTGAAAGAAAATCCATTGTTGTTCAGGAGGCGCCGTTTTTTTCCAGCTCGGCGTAGTCGATGGTGGTGAGGCGTTGTTGGCGGGCTCCCATGCGCGGAATGCAGGCGATGAGGGCCTTGGTGTAGGGGTGTTGGGGGTTGCGGAGCACTTCCTCGGTGGGGCCGGCTTCCACGATATCTCCGCGGAACATGACGATTACCTTGTCGGCGAAGTCGGAGACGATGCCGAAGTTGTGGGTGATGAGAATGATCGACATGGTCATGCGCGATCGGATTTCCCGAAGCAGGTCCATGATCTGGGCCTGGATGGTGACATCGAGCGCGGTGGTGGGTTCGTCCGCCACCAGGAGTTTGGGGTGGCAGGCCAGGGCCATGGCGATCATGACTCGTTGCTGCATGCCGCCGCTCAACTGATGCGGGTAGTCGAGGTAGCGCTTTTCCGGGTCGCGAATTTTAACCAGGTCGAGGGCGCGGATGATTTCGGCGCGCACGTCCTTGACCTCCGGACGGTGCAGCTTGATGGCTTCGGCGATCTGGTTGCCGATGGTGAAAACCGGATTGAGCGAGGTGGCCGGCTCCTGGAAGATGTAGGCGATTTCGCGGCCCCGGTATTTGCGGATTTCCCGCGACCCACATTGCGTCAGGTTGCGTCCGCCGAAATGGATGTCGCCGGTGATGCGGCAGACGGGCTCCTCGGGCAGCAGTTGGGTGAGGGACATCGCGGTGACGCTCTTGCCGCTGCCGCTTTCGCCGACCACCGCGAGGGTTTCTCCTTTGTGGACCTGGAAGGAAATCCCGTTCACCGCGCGATTGACTTCGCCCCGCGAGCGAAACTCGATCACCAGATCGCGGACGTCGAGGAGGAGTTCCGGTGTCGCGGATTGGGATGAGTTTTGGTTTCCGTTTTCGGTCATGGCGTTCGGCGGATCAGCGGTTGAGGAATTTCTGTTTGGGGTCGACGATGTCGCGCAGCACGTCGCCCAGGACGTTGAACGCGATGACGGTCACGAAGATGGCGGCGCCGGGAATCAGCAGCCACCAGAAACCGAGCATAAAGACCTTCATGTCCTGCGCCTGGCTCAGCATAAGCCCCCAGGAGGCGGAGGGTTCCTGGATGCCGAGTCCGAGAAAGCTCAGCGCGGCCTCGCCCAGGATGAAGCCGGGAATGCTGAGACTGGCGGCCACCACCAGGTAGCTGAAGACATTGGGCAGAATGTGTTTCCAGATGATCTTCCAGGAGGACTGTCCGAGCACCTCCGCCGCCATCACGAACTGCCGGTTGCGCAACGACAGTGACATGCCCCGGATGATACGCGCGGTGCCACCCCAGGCCAGGAAGCTCAGGATGACCACGATCAGGAAAAAGGTCTGGGCCGGTGAGAGGTGATCGGGGAAGGTGGAACGGAGCACCAGCAGCAGGTAGAGTCCGGGAACGGCCATGACCAGTTCGATGAATCGCATGGTGACGTTGTCCCAGATCCCGCCGAAATAACCGGCAAACCCTCCGGCGGCGAAACCGAACACCATGATGATGCTGATGCCCACCAGGCCGATAGAGAGGGAAATCCGCGAGCCGTAAAGCAACCGGGAAAAGTTGTCCCGTCCGGTTTCATCGCTCCCCAGCAGGTAGATGCGGTCGGGGGCGTCCACCTGGAAGAGATGGCGGCTGGCCGGGATCAGGCCGAAGAGCCGATACTCGTAGCCCTGGGCGAAGAACCGGATGGGCGCGCCTTCGCCTTCGATTTTGCGGTACACCATTTCCGAGGGGTCGGCCAGTTCGTAGCGCTGCACGTGGAGGCGTCCGTCTTTCCAAAAAACTCCGGTCGGCGGGTGGTAGGTTTTCTGCAGGTCCTGGTCCGGCGTTTGGTAAGGCGCCAGAAAGTCGGCGAAAAGGGCAATCAGGTAAAGAGACCCCAGGAGGATGAGGACCGCCAGTCCGAGGCGCCTTTCGGCCACCTGACGTATGAGTGATTTCCTCCTAGTCATAACGAATGCGCGGGTCGTTCCAGGCCAGCACGATGTCGGCCAGGAGGTTGCCCATGATCAGCATGGTGCTGCCCATCACCAGGGCGCCGAGCACGACGAACTGGTCCTGTTGCAGCAGGGCGTGAAAGACCAGGTGCCCGATGCCGGGATAGTTCATGACGATTTCCACCATGAGCGCTCCGCTGAGGATGGTGGAAAAGGCGAAACCCGCCGCCGTGATGAGCGGATTGATGGCGTTGCGGAAGACGTGCCGGAACATGACGACCCCCTCGGGGACACCCTTGGCGCGGGCGGTGGTGACGTACTCCGAGCGGATGTTGTCGATGAAGTTCGCCCGCATGATGCGCATGATGCTGGCGATGCTGCCGATGCCGACCACGATGGTGGGCAGCACCAGGTGGTGGCCGATGTCGAGCAGCCGCCGCAGCGGCGACATGAATTCGTGTTCGGTGGACGTGAACCCGCCCAGCGGGAAAATTCCGGTGCGCGCGGCGAAGAAAAGCGCCAGCAGGGCGAGGAAAAACTCCGGGATGGAAAGCGCGGCATAAGCCAGGATCGAGCTGATGCGGTCGAAGATCGAATCCTTGTAAATGGCCGCCAGCACTCCCAACGGAATGGCGATGAGCCAGGCGAACGTGAGGGAAGTCAGCGACAGAATGATAGTCGCCGGCAGGCGCTGTCCCAGCAGTTCCCAGACATCGACCTTGTAGTGGAAGGAGTAGCCGAAATCGGAACGCAGGTCCCAGGGCAGGACGTTTTTCAGCCAGAGGAAGTACTGCACGTACCAGGGGTTGTCCAAACCGAACTCCCGCTCCAGCCGCTCGATGTATTCGGGGTCGGCGTCGCGCTGCATCCTCACCTGGTCGAGAAAGTCCCCCGGCGCCAGGTGCATGAGCATGGTGGCCATAAACGTGATACCCAGCAACATGGGAATCAGCGCGAGGAGGCGTCTGGTAATGACGGTCCTCATATCAGGGCAGCAGGCGTTGCTCCGCCCAGATCTCGTCGAGGTTCCAGATGAGGGAACCCATGCTCGGCGGGTCGATGTTCCGCCAGCGGTTTCGCAGTCCCTCGTAGATGTTCGGTGTGATCAGGTAAATCAAAGGCATCTGTTCGCTCATGATGTACTGGACCTCGTTGAAATACTCGCGGCGCTCGTCCTCATCCAGGGTACGCAACTGTTTTTGCATCAATTCGTCAATGCGCGCTTCCCACTCTGTCGCCGGCTCCGGCTGATTGGGGTGCCAGACGTGCAACCTTCCGCGGCTGCTGTAAATGGACATGCCCCCGTGGGGGTCGCGGCCGCCGGTGAAACCGAGCAGCCCCGCTTCGTAGTTGAAGGAATCGGAGATGCGGTTGACGAAATTGCTGAAGTCGATCAGCCGCAGCCGCACCTCGATGCCCAGGTCTTTCATGTTCTCCATGAAGACCGTGGCCATGTTGGCGCGCAGGCGGTTGTCCTCGTTGGTAATGAGGGAAAAGGTGACGCGATTGCCGTGGCGGTCGTGAAGGTCGCCGTTGGGCCGCCATTCGAAACCGGCCTCCCGGAGGAGTTCCCGCGACCGTTCCGGGTTGTAGGGATACTGCTTTACGTCCGGGTTGTACCACTGGGTGTTGGCCGGGCTGACCGAACTCCAAAGCGGTTCCCCGCGGCCGAAAATAACCCCGTCGATGAGGCCCTGTCGGTCGATACCATAGGATACGGCCTGACGGAAACGCTGGTCCTGAAACCATTCCAGCTTGTGCGGTTCGACGAAGGGAACACCGTTTTCGTTGCGACCGGGGTTCTGATTGAACCAGATAAAACTCGTGCTGGTGGAGGGGCCCCGGTCGTGCACGGAATAATCGTGACGCTCGGCGTTGCGGCGTATCCAGCCGACCTGGTCCGGGGTGATTGCCTGGTGGTCGCTCTGTCCGGAGGCAAACGCCACCATGGTCGAATTCTGGTCCTGGACGAACCGTTCGATGAAAAAGTCGACGTAGGGCAACCGGGAGCCGGCTTCGTCGGCGCGCCAATAGTGCGGGTTCGGCTCGTAGATCATGCGCTGCGCCGGTCGAAACGAACGAATGCGAAAGGCCCCCGTGCCGACGATCTCTTCCGGTGTGCGAGTGGCGGTGCTGATGGTCCACTGCCGCAGGAGGGTGCCGTCCTCGAAGGCGTCGATGAGTTTGTGGCGGGGCAGGATGGGCGTTGCGATGTAGAGCAGGAAGGGAGCGTAGACGTCGGCGGTGGTGATGCGAACCGTATAATCGTCAATCTTTTCCACCTCGAACGGCTCCCCGTTGACCGCGAACTCCATCTGCATGCGGTTGGGGAAACGTTCGTCGTAGATGGCCTTGAAGGTGAAGATCACGTCGTCCGCGGAAAAAGGCTCGCCGTCGCTCCACTTGACGTCGCGGCGCAAGTGAAAGGTGAACGAGCGGCTGTCCTCTGAGATATCCCAGGATTTGGCCAGGGCGGGCACGACCTCGTCGGTTACCGGATCGAAGCGGGTCAATCCCTCCATCAGCCGCAGGATGGCCTCCGTGGAACTCGCGTCTTCCGACACGAGCGGATTGAAGGTGGCCGGGGTGCCGGCGGAAGCGCCGGTGAACACATCCCCCCGCTCGCCGGCGGCGCGGACCGAGATATCGACATCCTCGGGCAACGGATAATCGACCCGTTCCGATTCGATCTCCGCCGAGCAGGCCGCGAATAGGATCGCCAGCCCGCTCAAGGCCCCCCGCAGGAGTGATGTCACACAATTAGTCTTCATGAAACCCATACCGACCGGGAAAAGGTAGATTTTATCCCTGACTTTTCAATGTTTCATTTCCCTTTGGCGTAACTGCGGGAAGGAGCGGGAGACAGCCGCTCTGACCTGAATGGCACGGTTAAGACGATAATCCGATGCTTTTTCTGGTCTAACATCAACGGCGCTCGGTTAGGTAGGTTCATTGTTTGAAAATCCAAATCGGGTTCGGGATCGCTATCGGGATCGAAGGCCCTGATGGGGGTTTGGATAACGAAACCTCGATTCCGATCCCGATTCCGATAGCGATCCCGAATGGAAAACCTAAACCGAGTAGCAGCAGTCTCCTTAAACGGAAAAGCTGTTGCCATTGCCTCAAGTTTCCCATGGCTGGTGCAAACGTAGCGCCGCTCTTTAGACGGCGTTAGAACGGTCCGGCGTAGGGAGCGCCGGTCGGGTCTCCATGCTCCGCCTGAAGGACGGAGCTACGGTTTCTTGTCCTACCGACAGGCATTAATGCAAAAATTTTGCGTTAAAGGTTTGACAAGGGGAAGGGCCGGTTGTTGGATTTAAGGTATTCGAAGCGTAGTCTTCCACTAAGGGTGCGGGCCTGACGACAGGCTTTGTCGCCTTTAATTTTAGCGTTTCGAAGGCTTCTTTTCCGGCATGACGGTCCGGACGTATTTCTCTCAGTATGTTTAAGCAGCGTAATAGTATTTTGATTTTCCCGATCGCCCTGGTTGCCGTGGCGATGGCCGCCTGTGGGCCTGACGGGGCGGTCCAGTGGGAGGAAAACGACGAAAACCGCCTGCAGGTGGCGACCAGTTTCAGCATCCTGGAGGATATGGTGCAACAGGTCGGCGGCGATCGGGTGATCGTGCGTTCGCTGGTGCCCCGGGAAAGCGATCCTCACACTTTTGACGCCAATCCGTCGGACGGACGCACCCTGTCCGGGGCCAATCTGGTGGTGGAAATCGGCGAGGACTTCGAGCCGTGGCTGGACCGTCTGTTCGCGGCATCCCGCTCCCAGGCTCAACGCCTGACGTTGACCGGGGCGGTCGACTTGATCGCGGTCGAATGCGAGCGTCCGCGTCACTTGGGCCACAGCCGCTGCGGAGCGGGCGAAAACGATCCGCACATCTGGCTCGATGTGCGCAATGCCATGACGGTGGCGGAGGCGTTGAGGGAGGTTTTTTCCGAACTGGATCCAGAGAACGCGGCCTACTATGAAGCGAACACTTCGCGTTACCTGGACGAGCTGGAGGAACTCGACCGGTGGATCGAGGCCCGGGTCGCCCTGATTCCCGAGCCCCGGCGTCGGCTTTTCACGCACCACGACGTTTTCCGGTATTTTGCCCGCCGTTACGATTTCGACGTGGTCGGCACCGCCCTGACCTCGGCCACAACCGATGTCTTCGATCCGGCGGCGTCCGATGTGGGGCACCAGATCGAAACCCTGCGCGGTTCCGGCGTCCCCGCCGTGTTCCCCGAGAAGGGGAGCGACGTCCGACTCCTGACCCGTATCGCCGGGGAAGCCGGTGTACGGGTCGGCCCTTCGCTCTACACCGATTATCTCTCCCACGAAGGGGGCGAAGCCGCCACCTACATCGACATGATGCGCTACAACGTCGACTCCCTGGTCACCCACCTCGGGGATTAGTCGTTTTTTGAATCAAAAATCGGGACCGGGATCGCTATCGGGATCGAAAATCCTGATAACAAAGGCATTAACGGAACGTGCTCTGCAGACTTCGCCATCAACGCTTTCGCTCCGTCGATTTCGATTCCGATGCCGATGCCGATAGCGATCCCGAATAGAACGCTTATTTGGGGCGAAAATCTCAAGGCAATGCGGCGGGGGGTTGCTCCTCTGACTCGGCGATTCTTGCAATCCCCCGGCAAATGAACTTTCATCGATAAAGGCCGTGCTTAAGACGAAACTGTTAACCTACAGCGGGTGCCATCACCCGCCTCCCGTTGAGAATTCCCCGGCGCTGGAGGTGAAGGGGCTGGCCACGCGTTACGATGAAAGCCGCATTCCCGCGCTGCGAGGGGTCGACCTGCGGGTGGAGCGCGGCCAGCGGGTGGCGCTGGTCGGGCCGAACGGCGCCGGGAAGTCCACGCTGCTGAAAGTAATTGCCAACCTGCTGCCGGCCGACCGGTCCGCGGTGCGGATTTTCGGGCATCCGGTGGGCACCTGCCATCACCGGGTCTCGTTTCTCCCCCAGCGCAGCGAACTCGACTGGCGTTTTCCCATCAGCGTCGAACGCCTCATCATGGCCGGCCGTTATGTGCACATGGGGTGGCTCCGTCGCCCTGGCGCGCGGGACCGGGAGATGGTCGACGACAAGATCCGCCTGCTGCAACTCGACCACCTGCGCGATCGCCAGATCGGTCAGCTTTCCGGCGGCCAGCAACAGCGCGCGATTTTCGCCCGGACCCTCGTGCAGGAGGCGGAACTGCTGCTCCTCGACGAACCCCTCAACGCCGTTGACGCCCGGACGCGGGGGATTATCAACGACGTGCTCGACCGGCTGCGCGAGGAAGGCAAAACCGTGATCATGGCCACCCACGATATCGGGCGCCTGGAATCCGATTTCGATCAGGCGGTGTTCCTGGTGGACGGACGCCAGGTGGACGCTCCGCCCAATCAGCCCCCGCTGGAACACAGCTGCTCATGAACTGGCTCATCGATCCGCTCGAACCTGTGTTCATGCGCATGGGGTTTCTCGCCGTTTTTTTTGTCGGCGTCACCTGCGCCACCATCGGCGTTTACGTGGTGCTGCGGCGGATGGCGTTTATCGGCGACGCCCTGGCGCACACGGTACTGCCCGGCATTGTGATCGCCTACCTCTACGGCTGGAATCTCTTCTGGGGGGCGTTGGTGGCGGGTCTGATCACCGCGATGGGCATCGGATGGCTTTCCCGGCGCCAGGAACTGCGTGAGGATACCGCGATCGGAGTGATGTTCACGGGGATGTTCGCCCTGGGAATTGTCATGATGAGCTCCACCCGGTCGTTCCGCGACTTTCACTCCATTCTCTTTGGCAATATTCTGGGAATCACCGCGACGAATCTGGTGCTCCTCATTCTGGTGGCGGTGCTGGTGCTGGGGGTTTTGCTGGTGCTCTTCAAGGAAATGGAACTGGTGTCCTACGATCCCAATTTCGCCGCGGTCATCGGGTTGAAAACCGAAAGGCTGCGTTACATTCTCATGATCCTGCTGGCGTTTACGGTGGTCTCCGGCATCCAGGCGGTGGGGGTGGTGTTGACCAGCGCGCTGCTGATAACCCCCGCCGCGGCGGCCTCCCTTCTAACCGACCGCCTGCCGAAAATGATGCTCCTGTCCAGTCTCTTCGCGGTGCTGGGAGGGATTATCGGTTTGTACGTGTCATACCATTTCGCCGTTTCCTCCGGCGCCTCCATCGTCCTGGCCTGCACGGTAATATTCGGCTTCGCCTACGCCTACCGCAGCCTGTCGCGAAGTTGGTCCGCATCCCGCGCCGCCCCGTAGCTCCGTGCTTAAGCCGGAGGCTTCTTGACGGTAATCGCCGTCCGCACACCGCACAGACGCCCGCTGAAGCAGGGCGCTACGTTTCTCGTAGCTCCGCGCTTCAGCCGGAGTGCTTCCCGGGAAATGCCGTCCGCACACCGCACAGAACGCCCGCTGAAGCAGGGCGCTACGAATTCCCCGCCGTAACTCCACGGTTCAGCCCGGGCCTCGGCGTTTGTATTCCTCCAGCCCGTCCTGAATGGCACCGTGCCGGATTTTGCTCGCGCGTTGGTCTTGATGCCTCATGTTGGGTTTGGATTTTGCCATGGTCGAAGTTTCCGGTCTCAGTAAATCGTTCAGCGATAAAAAGCGCGGTCTGTTTCACGCGGTCAGCGAGGTTTCCTTCCGCTGCGAGGCGGGACAGGTTTACGGACTGCTGGGCGGGAACGGGGCAGGCAAGACCACCACGCTGCGTATGCTGGCGACGCTTTTGACTCCCACCCGCGGCGGGGCGACTGTCGACGGGTTCGATATCGTGTCGGCGCCGGAACAGGTTCGCGCCCGCGTGGGATTTCTCTCGGGAGCCACCGCCTTGTACGGCCGGCTTACGGCGCGCGAGATGGTGGAGTATTTCGGGAATCTGCACGGCCTGCGCCGGACGGAGCTGCGGGAGCGGGTGAAGAGGCTCTTTGCGCAATTGGGCATGGAGGAATTTCAGGACCGCCGGTGCGACAAGCTTTCGACCGGTATGAAACAAAAAGTCTCCATCGCCCGAACCCTCATTCACGATCCTCCGGTCATGATCTTCGACGAGCCCACTTCGGGACTCGACGTCCTCACCGCGCGCGCCGTTCTGGCGTTTATCCGGCAGTGCCGAGACCAGGGCAAAACGGTGATCTTTTCCACCCACATCATGACCGAGGCCGCCAAACTCTGCGATACGGTCGGGGTGATCCACCAGGGCAAGCTGGTCGACGAAGGCACGGTGAACGAACTCCTCGACAAACACAACGAGACCGACCTCGAAGAGGTGTTCGTCAAACTCGTCGCCGCCACCGACCGCGCCTCGAAGTAATCGTCGCCTCCCGTTTTACGGCTTCATCGAGCGCGAGTCATTCGTGTCGGATTGGATATTTCCGTTGCCGCAAGACAGCGAATCTTTTTCATTGGCCCGCATGTCGTCGTCGCTTTCCCGTGCCAATCTCAACGCGCTTTGGGGAACGTTTGCGGTTGAAACCTTGTATCGGCTGGGATTGCGGTATGCGGTGGTGTCTCCCGGCGCCCGATCGGCGCCCTTGACCTGGGCGCTGGCATCACATCCTGGAATCGAGGCGATTCCGGTGCTGGACGAGCGTTCAGCCGGTTTTTTCGCCCTGGGCATCGCCCGGCGGACGAAACTCCCGGTGCTCCTGCTGGCGACCTCCGGCACCGCGGGCGCCCATTATTACCCGGCTTTGATCGAGGCGAGCGAAGCCAACGTCCCGTTGCTGGCCGTAACCGCCGACCGACCGCCCGAACTGCGGGATTGCGGGGCGGGCCAAACGATCAAACAGGCTGACCTGTACGGCGGCTTCGTCCGCTATGCCACCGAACTTCCTTTGCCGGAGCCTTTGGCCCCTTTGTTGCGTCAATTGCGGCAAACCCTAACCCATGCCTGGGAAATCGCGCGCGGTCCGCTCCCGGGGCCGGTGCACCTGAACGCCCCGTTTCGGGAACCGCTGGCGCCGGTTGAGGACAAAAGCCTACGCTCCTTGCTGGACTCCTTCGACCCGGAAAAGCTGCTGCCGGCGTCGCCTTATTCTCCGCCGATAACCCCGGCGCGCATCCGTTTGGCATCGAACGAAGCGAAGGGGCTGCTCGATCGCTGGCGGGGAGGTGAACGTGGATTGATCGTCGCCGGACCGGCCCAGCCCGCCAATCCGGCGGAGTATTGCGCGATGGTCGGCCGGTTGGCGTCCTTTCTCGGCTGGCCGGTGTTGAGCGATGGGCTGTCACCGATCCGAAGCCACCGCGACAACCTGCCCGGTTTGGTGACCAAGTATGAGTTCCTTTTACGAGCGGACCACCTGCGCCACGATCTGAAACCCGATCTGGTCATTCAGTTGGGGGGGTTGCCTACCGGCAAAACGCTTCGTTCCTGGCTGGAGGAAGCGGCGCCCGAAACCTGGGTAATCACAGAGGGTGACCGGAACCTCGATCCGCTCCACGGCTGGACGTGTCATGTCCGTGGAGGGGTCGACGACCTGGTCGCGGAGATCGACGAAACCGTGACAGCCAGGCAGGCCGGTCCCTATCTCGACCGCTGGCTGGCAGCGGAAAACGCCGCCGCCGCTCACGTCACCCGCTTCATGGATGCGGAACAGGGCCTTTTCGAAGGCAAAGTGGCCTGGCTCATGAGCCGTCATTTGCCTCCTCAAACGCCTTGTTTTATCGCCGCCAGCATGCCGGTGCGTGACGTCGAGTTTTACTGGGAACCGGGTGATCGCCGATTCCAGATCTACTGCAATCGGGGGGTCAACGGGATCGACGGCACCCTTTCCACCGCCATGGGTATGTGCCACGACGGGCCTCCCGGTGTTCTGCTGACGGGGGACCTGGCCTTTCTGCACGATGCCAACGGACTGCAAACCCGGCCGCGGTTTCGGGGGAGCCTGACTGTGATTCTGATCAACAACCGCGGCGGGGGGATTTTCGAAAAGCTGCCCATGGCCCGGTTCGATCCGCCCTTCGAGGAATTTTTCGCTACCCCGCAGCAAGTCGATTTTCGAGAATTGGCGGCGGCATACGGAGCCTCGTATCAAAAAATGGATACCTGGGACGACCTGGTGGCCTGCCTGGATCCGCTCCCGGCCAGCGGACTCCGAATCCTGGAAATCCCCACCGACCGAAAAGCGGATATGGCCCGCCGTGGAAAACTCTTTAAGGAAGTGGCCGAGGCGCTGACGTCTCCTTGAAACCTTGTACTATCAACCCTTCGTCCGATGGGGAACGTTTCTAGAACCAAACTATCATTGCCATGAAAACTGAATGGAAAGAAGCCCGTAAATACCGCGATATTCTTTATCACAAGGGTGACGGAGTCGCCAAAGTGACAATCAACCGGCCGGAGAAGCGCAACGCCTTTCGGCCCGAGACGGTAACCGAGATGATCGATGCCTTTATTGACGCACGCGAGGACGCGAGCATCGGGGTGGTCTTGCTCACCGGGGCCGGACCGCACACCGACGGGAAATACGCCTTCTGTTCCGGCGGTGACCAGAGTATCCGCGGCAACGCCGGCTACGTGGACGGTCAGGGGGTTCCCCGGTTGAACGTGCTCGAACTGCAACGGCTGATCCGCTCCATGCCCAAGGTGGTGATCGCCCTGGTTGCCGGCTACGCCATCGGGGGCGGTCATGTGTTGCACGTGATGTGCGACCTTACCCTGGCGGCGGACAACGCCATCTTCGGTCAAACCGGCCCCAGGGTGGGGAGTTTCGACGGCGGTTTCGGGTCGAGTTATCTCGCGCGCATCGTCGGACAAAAAAAGGCGCGGGAACTTTGGTATTTGTGCCGGCAATACAATGCCCGGGAAGCTCTGGAAATGGGTCTGGTCAACACCGTGGTCCCGGTGGAGGAACTGGAGGCGGAAGGGCTTCGCTGGGCCGACGAGATCCTGGAAAAAAGTCCCATCGCCATACGCTGCCTGAAATCGGCGTTTAACGCCGATTGCGACGGGCAGGCCGGCCTGCAGGAGTTGGCGGGCAATGCCACGCTCCTCTACTACATGAGCCAGGAAGGCACCGAAGGCAAAACCGCCTTTCTGGAAAAACGGAAACCAAATTTCCGCAAGTACCCGTGGCTGCCATGAGAGCTTAGTTTAATCGCATTAACCGTTCCCCTGGAGGGCCATGCTCCCGCATGGCCGCCGACCTGGGAGCGCGGGCATCCTGCCCGCACCGGCGGCGCGGGAGCGCCTCCCTCCACGAAGCGGAAGCGTGACCCGGATTTCGATTCGGTTTCTCAAACGATGAACCTGCTTAACCGAGAGTGGCATTCAGCTTAGCCAGCAAGGGAAAATCTCCTGCTCACCACTGCACGTTGCCGGTCAGACTGAGAATTCCGAGCTGAATCAGTCCGACCACAAAACCGAGCACCGCGCCGAGCCGTTCGATCGATTTGAACTCTTTGCGCGCCACCTGGTTGACCATGCGTTCGAGGTCGTCGACGTTCAACGCGGCCATTTTCTTTTCCACCAGTTCGCGGACCGGGATGTGGTGTTCGACTTCGCTGGAAAGCCTCAATAGCAAAGGATTGGCCTGCCGTTGCATTTCGGCGGCCAGGAGTTTTTCGATTTTTCTCAGGGTCGCGGCGTTGACCCATCCTCCAAAAACCGGAATGCGCCGCAGTTTTTCGCCGAGACCCTCGTGCACCAGGTGCCGGGCGTAGTCGCGTAAAAACGGTTTCAGGTCGATTTCCTGTATTTGGCGTTCCAGTACGCCGGAAGAAAGCAGTTCCTTTTCAATGATTTCGGCGGTGCGGGTGGCCAGATCCTGCTGGCGCCGCGGGATGATTCCCTGGCATCGCCATCCCAAAAGCCGGACCTCCCGTTTCGGTCGAAAGAGCATGCGAATCGCCACCAGATTGGTAAGCCACCCGATCAGGGCGGTCATCAATGGAAGCGTTAGCAGGAACAAGGTGTTCATTGTCTGAATTGACGGAATTTGCGGAAGGCGTAAGTTAGGTTGGGAGAGATGATGAAGCGCGTACCACAATTGATCCAGAACGGATTGACCCACCTCCTGGCGTTTTGCCTCCTGGCGGCCGGTTACGCGAGCGGCTGCACCGCCACCTATAATTCCCGGGACAACCACGAGAACGAAACCACCCGCACCACCGGTACCTCGGTGGTGATCCGGACGGGCGATCACCAGTAACGCGGCGGTTATCGGGTGTCGGACCGTTGTTGCAGAACGTTTTCGATTCGTTCGAGGTACTGGGCGGCGTATTCGCGAGGTTCGATTTGCTGGGCGCGGCGCAAAAGTTCCGCCGCCGGTTCCAGGCGGCCGCGTTGTACCAGGAACTCCGCGTGGCGACGGAGGGCTTCGGCTTCGTGACCGGGAGCCCGGGCGGCGCGTTCGAAAAGCAGCTCGGCGCGCTCGGGTTCGCCGCTGCCGCCGTAGTGGCCGGCCAGCAGGATAAGCGAGGCGCCGTCGAGCGGGTCTCGCTCGACAATCCGGTGGAGGAGGTCGACAGCTTCGTCGATTTCGCCGGCCTGCATGCTGAGGCGAGCACGGATTCGGAGAAGGTTGAGTTCGGTTTGGTCGCTCCAGGTATCGTCGCGGCCTGATTCGATGGCCGCCACCAGGCGTTCCGTCTCGACCCAGGCGCCGCGATCGGCCAGGGCCCGGGCCGCGCGCAGGGCGCGATCCGGCGATGGCGGCCGGTCCCGTTCGATCGCTTCCAGGTAAACCTCCAGGGCCAGGCCTGTCAGCGAGTCGTTAAGGTACAGGTCTCCCAGGGTGGCCAGGCTTTGGCCCGTGGCTTGTTCCTGCCTGCGCACCACCTCGTATTGCAGAGCGGCGCGGCGGGGTTCGTTGAGGCCAAGAAACGCGTTGGCCAGGTGCAGCCGGTATTCCCCCTGGCCGGGATGGTCCTCGATCAATTCCTCCAGCAACGCCGCGGCTTCGCGGTAGCGTTCCTGCGAAAGGAGTGACTGCCCCAGGCCCAATCGCCAAGGGGTGTTTTCGGGATCCAGCATCAACGCCTGGCGGTAGGCGCCTTCCGCCGCGTGTGGGCGGTCCTGCTGGAGGCGGCTCAAGCCGAGCAATCCGAAAGTGGCGCTGTCTCCGCCTCCGAGTTCGATCGCGCGGGTGAGTGAGCGGGCGGCGGCGGAATAATCCCCCTGACGCAAGTGCACCATGCCGAGATTCTTGCGGGCGCGCATGAAGCCGGGGAATTTCTCCAGCGCGATCTCATAGCGTTGGGCGGCCTGATCGAGTTGGTCCCGCTGGAAGTGTAAGTTGGCTAAAACGAAATCAAGCGCGGCGCTGGAGTCCGCGGTGACGGCCTGTTGCAACCGTCGGGTGGCGGCGTCCGGGTCGGCGCTCATGAGGTCTCCGATTTCCCGCAGGAGTTCCTGCTCCTGCCGGGTGACCCGCGGCTCGATGTCGGTGGCGAAACCGTAAGACCCCATGAAACTTTGCAAAAAACCCGGATCGCGCCAGAAATCCTGTCCGGGAAACCCGCCGTCATCCGCGATGGCCACCGGTCCGGCGAGCAGGAAGGAAAGGCCCAGGAGAATCCAGGCGCAGGTCTTTGGAAATTCGAGAAAGGCGTTTGGCTCACACGGAGCCACGGAGCCACAGAGATTTTTTTTGCGGGAGGCGGAGGAAGGATTCAGGTGCCTCGCCGTTTGCTGCTGTTTTCGGGAAGCGTGCTCTGTGCAATAAAAGTAGGTCTGTGCTTCAGCCGGACCTTTCGGGGCACCAAAGCCGCCGGATGCCGCATTCTCAGAAACGCTATCCAATGACGAAACTCCGGGAATCCCTTCCCCAACTCCGTGCCTCCGTGCCTCCGTGTGAGAATCTTCAGGGGAAAACCTCCTGATACGATATTGTTTGTTGGTAGTCCTGGTCATTTCAGGCAAAATCTTCGTGGTCTCTGTGCACTTTGTGGTAAATCGAATCGCGGAGTTGTGGGTTGGCGGACTCTTGTTTCATCAGTTCGCGGGACTAATCCGGTCGCCACAGGTTTTGCGTCAATCGAGGGAGAATTCGATGGGGGTTCGCACCAGGGTGCGAACGGGCTCTCCGTTCCGAATGCCCGGCTCGAAGCGCCACTGGCGGACCGCGTCGAGGGCGGGGCGCTCGAATTCGCGCCGGGTGGAGGATTCTATGCGGGGTTCGATGACCCGCCCGTTGTCGTCGATAACAAAGATCAGGGTCACGTTCCCCTCGATGCGGTCGCGGCGCATGGCGTACGGGTAAACCGGAGGCGTGCGATTGATGGCCCGCGGGGCCTGGTCGAGCTCGGAGACCTCAAAGGTCTCGAACGCGCTGCCGGTGTCGGCGAACAGGTTGAATTCGAAGGAAAAATCTCCCGCCACCGCGGCGCCGGGATCCGGATCGAGGGCGAGTTCGAGTTGTTCGAAGGGAATGGGTTCGACCTCCTGTTGGGTCGCCGCGGGCGGTTCCTCGGGAAATTCCGGCGTTTCCTCCGCGGGCGGGGGCGGATCTTCCTCCGGCGGCGGTTGAGGTGGCGGGGTGAGATCAACCCGAGCCGGTCGCTCCTCCGGGGATTCTTCGCTGGAAGTGAGGAGCCGCGTGAGCGGCAGAGTCAGAAACACCAGTGCGGTCAGTCCCAGTGCGGACAGGATCACCAGGAAACGGTGTCGTCCGGAAGGAGGCGGTTGATAAACACGTTGCATAGGTTCAAGGACGGTCGGCGGCGATGCTGATGGTTTCGGCGCCGCCGAGTTTGGCTTGGTCGATGACCCGGACTACGATTCCGGCCGCGGCATCCTCGTCGACTTGCAGGATAACCGGCATCGCCTCCTCCTGCAAGAGCCGCCGAACGGCGAGACGGACGCCACTTACTCCGATTTCCTCTCCGCCGTAATAGACGTCTCCGGATGCCGTAATGGCGATCAGGATACTCTGGCGTTCGAGATCGACGGCGGAGGCGGCTTCCGGCCGACGGACATCGACCCCGGTTTCCTCGACGAAGACGGTGGTGACGATGAAAAAGATCAGGAGGATGAACACCATGTCGATCAACGGGGAAATGTTGATGTCGGTGGTTTCCGGATCGACCCGAAGGGTGCGGTGCCGGTTCATGACGAGGTCCTCCGCTGGGCGCCTGCCTGGTGGAACTGCTGCATGACCAGACTTTCCAGGCCGGCGAGGAAGGCGGCGTACTCGTTGCGCCGCCGGCGAATGGCGGAGGCCATAAAATAGCCGGGAATGGCGATCAGCAGGCCGGTTTTGGTGGTGATCAAAGCGGTGGAAATGCCGGCGGCCACCATTTCGATGACCCGTCCGCCGCCCCCCGCCATGGCGTCGAAGGTGGAAATCATCCCCAGCACCGTTCCCAACAGGCCGAGCAAAGGCGCCGCGGTGGTCAGAGTGACCAGAAAAAACAGGCGCCGGTCGATTTTGGGAAATACCGCCAGGCGCACCTCCTCGAAACGGTTCCGAATGTCCTGGAGCGAAGTCACCTCGTCCCGCGCGTAGCGAATGATCTCGCCCACCGGACCGGCGACGGTCTCCGGGTGGCGGACGCAGTGGCGACAGGTTTTCTGATCGAACCGGCGGTACTGGCTGCGGGTGAAGGTGAAAAACAAGTCGGCGGCAAAGGCGTACATAAAGAGCGCCAGCAGTGCCAGGGGGATCATTACCCATCCCCCGTCGCTCCAGGTCAGAGCGGTTTGCCTGATGAACGCCTCAAACATGGTCGCGGCGGCGGTCCTGGGTGAGTCCGTTGAGAAAACCCAGGGAGGTCTGTTCCATGTTGTTCAGGATCCCCTTGCTCTTGCGTGAGAGCAGGGCGTGGACGATCAGGGCGGGAACGGCCACGATCAGGCCGAACTGGGTGGTGACCAGCGCTTCGGAAATACCCCCGGAGAGCGTTTGGGCGTCACCGGTACCGAACAGGGTGATCAGGTGAAAGGTCTGGATCATGCCGGTCACCGTTCCCAGCAGGCCCAGCAGCGGCGCGGTGGCGGCGGTGAGGGCGATCAGGGGCATGAGACGATCCAGCTTTGGCTGGGTGCGCAGCATTCGCTCGAACATCACTTCCTCCACCAGGTCCCGCCCCTCGTCCACATGCCCCACCGCGTCCACCAGCATCTCTCCGGCCGGTCCGGGAATCGCTTCGGCCCGCTTGCGTGCCTCGTCGTGCCTCCCGGCGTTCAGCGGCGTCAGGACACTTTCGAGAACGTCCGGCGGCAATTGGGGCATGCGATTGATTTCCCGCCACTTGTACAGGGCGACCCCGAACGCGATGAGTGCCAGGGCCAGGATGGGAATCATGACGGGACCGCCGGCGCGAATATGATCCCAGAGGTTCCCGCGGGCCTCCAGGCGTCGAGTGGCCAGACCGAGGGTGGGGTCGACGGGGAGGAATCCCTGTCCGTCCGCGATCAACGAGCGGATATCGTTCTGCAGGCGGCCACTCAGCGGGGCCACCGCGGGACGGAGCGATCCCGGGTGTCGGACGGTGAGACCGGTCGGACCGCTTTCGCCGGCGTCAAAGGCGGCGATCGGACCGATTTGGACGAAAACGCCGTCGATCAGATGCCCATCCGCCTGCAGGGCCTCGCCGGAGAAGGTTCTGCCGCCGATTACGGCTCCCAGGCGTTCCGCGGCGCGGTCGACCAGGTCGAAACGCGCGTCGAAGGCCTCGCCGTCAAACCGCTCTTCCGTTTGCTCCCGCACCTGCAGCAAGTCGGTGCGGTGGTTCGCCAGTTCCGCGATGTGCAGGCGGGATTCGAAAGCGTCCAGGTAGCTGTCGAGGAGGCTGCCCAAGTACTGGAGATTGTCCTGCCGTCTTTCCACCTGCCTTTGCAGTTCGGCCAGCGCGCTCTCCCCCTCGCGGCGGAGACGCTGCAAGTCCGCCTGTTCGCGGCGGCGGGCGGCGACCCGTTCCTCCAACTCGTTGATTTCCCGGGCCAGGGGGATGCGTTCGTCGGCGATGCGGGAGCGCAGCTCGACCAATTCCTCAACCGCCCGCTCCAGATCCTGCCGGGCGCCTTCGGCGGCCGTGTCCAGGTTGGCGGCCGTGACCGGCAACGAGGAAAGCAGGGTCAAGACCGACGCCGGCAGCAAGAGGAATATACTAGAGAAACGGTTCGGCATGGGTCAGCGCATTTGCAGGGTTACCGGCAGGCGCATGAAGTTGGGCGCGACTACATTGTCGTACACCGCGAAGGCGCGACGGATTTCACCGGCCAGCTCCGGCTTTGAAGACCATTCCCATCCGTTGGCGCCGGGAGTGCCAACACCGGCGCGCTGGCCGTCGGGAGAAAGGTAATACGCCTGACCCAGGCCCAGGTAGAGGGTCCGCACTTCCCGGGTTTCCCCTTCGGGCAGAGCAATCACCTCGCGGCCGGCGTACAGGTTCGCCTGAAAGCGATCCGCTTCGCCGAGCAGGCCGACCACGGTTTGCAGCCGTTGGGAGAGAGGACGCGTGGCGTCGGCGCCTTCGGCCAGTCTTTGTCCCAGAGGACGGGTGCGCTCCCGCAGGGGTTCAGGTAGCCGCGAGTAAGTGGTGTAAAGCGCCGCTTCCAGGGTGGCGATCCGGCCGGAGATCCGGTCATCGACGGCATCCAGCGCCTCGGATTCGGCGCTGAGGCGCTCGCGTTCACGTTGCTGGGAAGAGGTTTCGGATTCGAGTTGGGCGATGCTTTCGTCGAGGCGCTGCAGTTCGCTCTGCAACAGTTCGCGGGTCCGGAGGAGGAGATCCTCGTCCTCGCGCCAACGGCTTTCCTCCTCCGCGATTTCCCTGCGGATTTCGATCCAGCGGTCCACCGTGTCCTGGAATTCCGAGGCCTCCATTGTCGGCGGGAATAGGATGCCGACCAAAAGGAGAGCCGGAATGGCGGCGCGCAGGCGGGAAATCTTCATACGGTCAAAATTGATACTCGTTCTCAATAAAGGTCAAAGGAATCGTTAGGCGTCCGCATCGCAAGCAGAAAATGGAGTCGGCGTCCGGCGATGTCCAGCAGTCGATTGAACGGGCGAACCGAGGCGCCAGGCTTGGCCGAGACTCGACTCAGATCTTTGGTTCTTTGCGCGGAGAGTGTCTCCTCGCTCTGATTGCCGGCGACGATGGTGGAATCCGGTCAGTCTCTTCCCCTGAGAATCGATTCGATCCCGCGCCGGGCGGCATCGATGGCGTCGTCGACCGCGGCGCCTTCCACCCGAATACCGCGCACTGACGTTCGCGGTCCGACTTCACCGGAAAGGGCGGCGGCCACCGAGGGAGAGAAAATACCCCCGGCTTCGCGCAGAACCGCTTGTAGGACCGAGCGAACGATAATG
This sequence comes from Opitutia bacterium, assembly GCA_050506795.1. Lineage (GTDB taxonomy): Bacteria > Verrucomicrobiota > Verrucomicrobiia > Opitutales > T3Sed10-336 > SLOW01. Next base: position 43,827 of record JBJHCF010000030.1, on the reverse strand, counting down.
CCTTGTATCTGGGCCATGACCATGCCGTCCGGGGAGTCCGAGCTGACATCCGCCAGAGTGATTTCCTCGATGGTGATACGCAAAGGGCGCAGGAAGGCCAGTTGCCGGGTGGCGGCGAAAACCGTGACATCGCGCATCACGATTTCGTCGATGACGTATTTTTTCTCCGCCGCCGATACCCGGGGCAGAGACTCCTTCAGGCGTTCGATGTTTTCCAGGATCTTTTCGTAGTTGGCGCCGCCGGAGGCGTGTTCCAGATGGAGGGTCAGCCGGTTGAGCTCGACTCGGGGGACCTCAACCTGACGAGTCAGAAGAGAGGCGGCCTTCAGGGTGATCACCCCGTCCTCCACCTCGATAAAGAGAGGATCGGTGAATCCGGGAGGATTTTCCACTCGCAGCCGGTTGAGGCCGAGCTCGCCCGCCCTGACTCTGAGGTTGGCCGATTCCACATGGGTTGGGGTTCCCAGGGCAAAACTTCCGCCGCGTTCGATCGCCTGTTTGGCCAGACGGTCGATCTGGAAGTATCCGACCACTGCGGCAACGGCCAGCAGGCACAGCAGGAACATGAATCCCAGCACCCACTTGAACATCCGGAAGATTCCCATGTTCTGAGATTGTACGGTCGATTTCGCGCAACGCAAGCGGCCGAACTGGGATCGATTCCGAAATGGAGGCGGCGAAATTCAGTCCGGGGGGGCCGGGGTTGTTCTATCGGAATGCGGACGTGAGTTGTGACGCGATCCTCCACCCCAGCAGCGCATCGATCGCGATCAGATTATGGGCGAAGACAATCGTCCAGAATTTCAGTTGAAACGAGGCCTTGGATATCTTGTGCCGATAGCGGCGTTGGGCCAGGAAGGCTCCGGGCCACCCTCCCGCGAGGTCCATCAGGTGGAGGGTCGATTCCGCGATTCGCCAGCGACCTTCCCGCGAACGGTGTTTGTCGATTCGATACGCCAGGAAGGCGACGGCCGACGCCAGAAGCGGCACACCGAAGAGAATCCGCCAGTCGACCAAATGAATGTGGCGGGACAGGGCGAAACCCGGCAGCAAAAGCAGTACGCACAGTGACAGGTACGCTTTTCCCCCGATAGGGCGCGAGGCGTGTTGGCGCCAAGCGGTTCCGGCCCCGCGTCCTGCTCCGACCCCGCGCCCGTCGCTTATGGTGGACGCGGCTTTGGGTTTGTTCGTTCGAAGCGACGACGCGCGGCTCATAACCCAGATTCAGGCTGGTGACTCGCCGGACGGACGTCCTTGTTTGGCGGCGATTGCCCGGAACGATTCTCCATCCGCGCCGCCGCCACAATTCGGTCGATCAGACCGCTGAAGATGAAGGCGTGTATCGGGTAGAGGCCGTACCAGTAGATCCATCCAGGCAATCCCTTGGGCGCAAAAAATGCGGTCTGAGACAGGAGGCTTTTTCCTTCTCCCTCGGAGGTGACCTTGAACTGCAGCCAGGCTTTTCCCGGCACCTTCATTTCGGCGCGCAGTCGAAGCAAATGGCCCGGCTCCGCGGCTTCCACCCGCCAGAAATCCAGGGCGTCGCCGACCCGGAGATCGTGGGGGTCGCGGCGTCCCCGACGGAGGCCCACCCCGCCAATCAGGCGATCGATGAATCCGCGTATGCGCCAGGCCCAGTTCCAGAATAACCATCCGCGTCGCCCGCCTAGGGCGGTGATTACTTGGTAAACCTGCTCGGGGGTCGCGGCGACTTGTCTTTGCCGGTTTTCCAGGATCATCCCCTGGTGGGTGGTCAGGATTACCGGAGGCCTTTTGCTGCGGGTGGTGCTCAAGGCGTCGCTCCAGGAGGTTTCGATGTCGCTCGCTTCCAGTTTTTCCAGGGCTCGTTCCACCGCCGTTCGATAATCCACCGGCCGAATCTCCGGAAAGAGCTCCCGGGCGATCGGATCGCGCACGATGTTTTCGTTGCGCAGACCTTCGACCAGGGGCCGGGCGATGGCGGCGGGGATTGGCGTGACCAGGTTGATCCAGTAAGAGGACAAACGCGGCGTCAGGACGGGAACGGGCAGCATCCAACGCTTCAGGTCGCGGGCCTGAGCGTAGGTGAGCATCATTTCGCCGTAGGTCACCACTTCCTTTCCCCCGATCTCGATGATGCGATTGGCGCTTTCCGCAACCTCCAGCGCCGCGGTCAGGTACTCGAGAACTTCGCGCACGCCGATCGGTTGCGTGCGGGTGTAAACCCAGCGGGGACAGATCATGACCGGCAAGCGTTCGGTCAGATACCGTATCATCTCGAAGGATACGCTACCCGAACCCACGATTACTCCGGCCCGGAACTCGGTCAGGCAAACTCCCGTTTCCCGCAGGGTGTCGCCGGTTTGCTGCCGCGAGCGCAGGTGTTCGGAAAGGCCGGGCGTACTCTCGGCCAGACCGCCGAGGTAAATGACCCGTTGCACCCCGGCGGTGACAGCCGCTTTGCCGAAATTTCTGGCCGCCTCCAAGTCCTTTCGGTGGAATTCCGTCCCGCTGCCCAGGCTGTGCACCAGGTAATAAGCGATATCGACCCCCTCCAGGGCGTCCATCAGAGAATCCGGCTGGAGCAAGTCTCCCTTGACCAACTCCACCCCGCTTCCCCAGGGACGCCCCCGCAACCGGTCCGGATCGCGTGCCAGACAACGGACCTTATACCCCATAGCCAGCAAACGAGGGGTCAAACGGCCCCCGATATACCCGGTGGCCCCGGTTACAAGAATAAGGCCGGTTTTGTGACCATTGGTCGACACAAGGCCGATTCTCGTCCAATACCCGTCCATTGTCAAAACACCCGGGTCTTTATCGAATCCTTTTGTCGCCGGGGGATGAGGGCCCTGCAATACGACCACGGGACAACCCAAAGAACCGATACCCCAATTCTACCCGTCGGATAATCAGACCCCCTGCGCCCTGCCCCCTGGCCCGACCAGGAATTCAGCCCTCACCCGATTCCGCAGTATATCCGCGATGCGACAATTAAATTGTCAGCTGATAATTCAATTGTCGCGAAATCTGAAAGGGGGTTCGAGGTGGGGGAGGGCTTCCTAGGGCGGCGAGTCAGGTTGGATCGGCTGAATTGAGCGGTGGTTGGCGATGGAGTGTCTGGTGGATCAGGATTTTTTGAAGCCGTATTTTTTGAGGTGGACGGGGATTTGTCGGCAGAGGTTTTTGTGTTCTTTCCAGACCTTTCTTCCCGGGTACTTCCTGGGCAGGAGCGGTGATGGCAGAAATGGATCTTGTTCAATTATCAGTTTCCACAAACTGTGACGGCTTTGCGACCACTCGCGGAATGCATCCGGATCGATTTTTTTGCCTTTGAGGAATTCCCTGCCCCGTCGGATTATGTTCCGGTAGGCGGCCCAGTCGTTGTGGATCGCGTCGAAATCCCAGGCTTCGCGGACCAACTCGGATGCTTTCTCCCCGCCGGTTGCACTTCCCTCAAACAGCAGTAGCGAGGATGGATGGCGGTCACCTTTGAGTTGTTTGCGTAGCGGTTCGAGTGAGTCGGGCGATAACCAAACGCTTCCCTGGAGGCATCCCAGCCCGTGTTCTTTGAGCACTTTTCGCAACCGGGCTCTTGGGGTCTGTGGTGCCTGGGGCAGGTCGAACATCAATAGGCGCCAGCGTCCATCCCACGGGCGTTGCCAACACTGTTCCGGATCCCTGCCTCCGAGAGCCGCGAGTCGTCCCCTCGGGGTGAGCCGGTAAACCCTGTCCGCACTCCCTCCGGGTTGCCGTTCCAGGTAGGCCTGTGCCTCAAGCCGCTGAATCTGTCGCAGTAGCCCCTTACGGTATGCCCATCCTTCAAAGCTTTCATCAGCGTACCGGTACGAGGGGTAGAAAAGGGCTTCCGCTATCGACAGCATTTCCCAGAGAAAAAGTTCGGTGGAGGCTTTCATGGGGTAGGTCCTCGGTGCAATTGTCCCGAAAGGTCCGCGACAATAAGATTATCAGCTGATAATCTTATTGTCGCAGGGTAGTTGGGGGTATTTGAAGGTAGTTTGGGGGGTGGTGGGGTGAAGGGTGGGTGTGGAGGGGATTAGTCTTCGAGTTTGACGGATAGGCGGAAGAATGTCGGGGGGGTGTTTTCGGTGAGGGGGGTGGCGCCGCGGATGGTGACGAGTTCGCGGGTGCCGGAGCGTTCGACGCGGACGATCTGTTCCAGGGGGAGTGGGGTCCAGGTTTGCAGATCTTCGGAAGACTCCGGCAGGAAGGTAAGGTCGTCGACGCCGAGGGAGCGAGTGAAGGTGAGGGTGGGGTAGGCGGCTTCCTGGTCGTCGACGGTCAAGGTTTCGATGGCGGCTTGGGGCAGGAGCGACCGCGTGGAGGCGGGGTCGGAGTCGAAGGCGTAGGCCAGGAGATTCGCGACACCGACGTTTTCGGGGTCGGCCCCTGGTTCGGTGGTTTCCGGCGAGGCGGACTCGTCGAAGGTGGCGGCGACCCAGGCGTCGTAGTCGAAACGCACCACCAGCAGGACGGCGGGGCTTTGGGTTTGGCCGCCCGGGCCGCTGACTTGCAGAAGGTAGTCGCCGATGGCGTCGCGATCGGCTTCGTTCAAGTGGAGGGTGGGGTCGGTTTCGCCATCCAGTGGAACGCCGTCACGAAACCATTGATACGTGAAAGGTCCGGTCCCGCCGGATTCACCGGACAAGGTGACTTCGCCCAGGAGGTCCACGGTGTGGTCGCCGGCGAGTGCGCGGATCAGGGGCGGCAGAGCGTAAATATGGGTCATCGTGTTGCGACCCGTCAGGGTGACGCCTTGTTCGCCGGTGTGCACCGTGTTGACCCAGCCTTCCGAGGCGAACGGGGTGTCCGCGGGCAAGAGTTCGGTAACCTCCCATTCACGACCGTCGGCGGAGAGGGCGGCTTCACCGTAGGGGCTAAAAGCGCTCAACCATCCGGCGCCGCCGGAAGCGGTCCACCAGGAGACGCCGGGTTGTGGAGGCAGGATCTCCCAATTCTGGCCATTCTCGCTATGCGCGAGCCATCCGGCAAACTCAACGGTGACCGCGCCATCCTCGAATGCGAACTGCGAGCCGGCGAGAACAAACCCCTCGCCTTCGAGAAAAGCGACCGCGTTGAGGGTTACGGCTTCGTCGAACAGTGTTTCTTCCCAGTCCAGGCCGTCGGGCGACACGGCGACGGCGTTTTCTCCGACCGCAACCCAGGAGCCGTTGCCGTAGGTGAGCGACCAATACATGCGTCCTCCCGGAAGCGATCCGCTTTCCCAGGAGAGGCCGCCGTCGTCGGAACGCAATGCGACTCCGTCTTCTCCCACCGCGAGAAACCGGCCCTCCCCGTAAGCCACCGACCCGAGCCTTGCCGTATCGGAAATTTCGATGCGTTGCCATTGTTCGCCGTCGGTGGAGCGCAGTATGGCGCCATTATCCCCCACCGCCACCAGGGTTCCGTCGCCTTTGGCGATGTCCCAGAGCCAGTCGGCATTGGGCAAAGGAACTCGCCTCCATGAGCCCCCTTCGGTCGAGTGGAGGATTTGCCCGTGTTCGCCCACGGCGACCCGGTGGTTGTCTGCGGTTTCGGCGAGCCCGAAGACGTCGGTGCGGATGGCGGTGTGCAGGATTTCCCAATCGAGACCGTTGTTCGATTGCAAGACGGTTCCGGAATAACCGGCGGCGAGGAAACGGTCATCGACGAAGGTGAGGTTGGTGATGAGTGCCGGCAGAGGGACCTGCGCTTCCTGCCAGGCATCGCCGTTGTCGGAGACAAAAAAAACCGTATCCTGGCCCAACCCGCCCGCGATCACGTAGTGGCCGTTGCCGTAGGCGATCGCGCCGAGGTGTTCGTGGCCGATGGATTCTTGCAGCAGGGTCCATGATTCACCGTCGGTTGACCGCAAGACTCGGCCGCCGCGCGCCGCCGCGATGAATCCCGCGGTGGCGTAAGCGACATCGACAAACTCCCACGCCGGATCGGTTTCGTGGGCCTGCCAAAGCTCGCCGTCGGTTGAAATGAGAACGTTTCCGGTATCCCCGACCACGACGTACCGACTGGTGCCCGGGTCGAAGGCGATGCCCCGCAAGGTTTGGACCGATCCGGTTGCCTGGGCCTCCCAATCGATACCGTCGGCGGAGCGAAGCAGGGTTCCCGTCTCACCATACGCCCAGAAGTGGCCGGCCAGGTGGGTGAGGCCCGTCAGCCTTTCCCCGGAGACCTCCTCGAAGGTTTGCCATTCGATGCCGTCATTCGAAACGGCGATCCCGCCGTTGCGTCCCGCCGCCACGACGCGTTCGCCGTCCTGGGCGATCCCCCGCCAGCTTTCGTCCTCCAACTCCAATCGCTCGGCGGTCCAGGTCCCGGCCGCGTCCGAGCGCAGGATGGTTTGGGTTCGCCCGGCGGAGTACACGGCGTTGTCGAAAACGGTGACGCCGAAAAGGTGCGATCCGGTCGCTCCGGGATCGCTCGGGCTGTGCGAGGGGATGTCCGCGACGGTGTCCGATACTAAAGATACGGTGAGGCCGGTTGCCAGGACGGTGAGGAAAAACGGTAGGGTTTTCATGATCGGGAAGGGAAGATGGGTGGGAGAGGCGATAAGCGACGGAATAAAAACAACAGATGATGGGCAAATGGGGCAAGCGAAAAAGCCTGTGTACCTCGTTTGCCGCGGGATCGCTCAACGGCTCAAGCGAGGTGCTATGCGGTTATGATTCCATCGCGACGGTCCGTTCCTGTTAATTCTGCTTTGTTGTGTTTTCAGCCAGTCCTTCAATACAGCAGAAATTGGGCTCACACGGAGTCACGGAGCACACGGAGGCTGGTCCGGATGAAATCTCCGTGACTCCGTGACTCCGTGTGACAACCTTCTTCGTTCGGATATGCTTTAAAACCGGGTGTGGTTTTGTTTCGGGATTCGGTTTAACCACCGGCGGAGCAATCGCTTGACTTACGGGACATGGCATGTTCTTATCGGATTGCTTTGTAAGCCCACTAAACCTACCGATCACTCCCATGAAAAGAAGCAGGAGCACCCCGTCCGGATTTACCCTGATTGAGTTGTTGGTGTTGTTGGCGATTATTGCGGTACTGAGCGCGATAATGATCCCGGCTTTCAACTCCGGCCGCGAGATGGTGAACCGTGCGCAGTGCGCGTCGAATCTGCGTCAGATAGCTGTCGCGACCCACCTTTATGCTCAAGAGAACGACAAGGCGTTGCCTGATAAAGCTGGTGTTGGATTGTGGCCGTGGGACACCCGGCTCTTGGTGTTGGATCAACTTATGGCCACGCGAGCGCTGACACTGGAAACGTTCTATTGTCCTTCCGGAACATGGGATGCTGATAACACCGGTTCGGAAGGGGAATGGGAATGGCATTTTGGGTTCCATAATCCCGAAACTACTTTTTCCATAATCACGTATGTGCTGATTTTTGACAACTCGCCGGGAATTCCCCAGCAATACTGGAATCCGAGGTTGGGGGATCAGACTATTACGCTCGGTGGCCGGAATCCCGTCGCTGTCGACATTCCGGAAAGCGAGCGCGTGTTGGCCGTAGATGCCGTGATGTCCATTGGTTCGTCTGCGGATGCAAGTTTCATGGGGATTATGGGAGGCTCTCCCGAACCGCATCGCACCAATCACATGAAGGGCGATCGGCCCGCCGGCGGCAATGTCCTTTACCTGGACGGGGCGGTGGAATGGAGAAGTTTCGCCGATATGGCGTTTCGTGTCACAGCCGGCCCTTCCTGGTGGTGGTAGAGGCAGTTATTGATCGACTCGGCTGGAATATTACCGATCATGAGATTTGAAAAGCACATCCCGTCCGGATTTACCCTGATTGAATTGTTGGTGTTGTTGGCGGTCGTTGCGGTTCTGACCTCCGTGCTGGCACCGGTTTTCAACTCGGGCCGCGAAATGGTGAACCGGGCGCAGTGCGCGTCGAATCTGCGGCAGATCGGTGTCGCCGTGCACATTGACGCGCAGCAGAACGACAAGCGGTTTCCGGTCAAATCACACGGTTTTTGGCCATGGGATATAGATGCCAGTATTGTGGATCGTTTGTTGGCCACCGGCGCCGTGACCAAGGAGACGTTGTACTGCCCGTCGGGAACGGTTGAATTTTTAGACGAAATGTGGGATTTCGCCGTTTTCGGTGACGATTCCGGTTTCCGGCTTTTGACCTATGTGATTCTGTTCGACGGTACCGCTGGAGTTCTGCCATGGTACGTGAATCGTGAGTTGGGGCCGCAAATGGTGGTTTTGCCCGGCGGTGCGCCGGAACCGGTGATCATTCCGGAAAGCGAGAGGGTACTCGCGGCGGACGCCGTGCTTTCTACGGGGAGTACGGTCGATTCAGATTTTATGGAGATTCAGGGCGGGCTGGTGGGGGGGATGCATCGCACCAATCACATGAACGGTGATCGTCCGGCGGGAGGGAATATACTCTTTATGGACGGTACGGTTGAGTGGCGCGAGTTTTCGGAGATGCAGGTTAGGACACAGAGCGTTCCCAGTTGGTGGTGGTAGTTTGCTTGCGGACCGCATTCGTTTACCGGTCGGCCAACGCTGTGGCATCAACGAATCACCGGAATCAGCCGTCAAGCCTGTCAAAGATATATTGCCTGGCAAAGTGATTGGGATTTTTCGGTAAATCACAAGGAATAGGCGCTGCAATCCCGATTCGCCACTTCCCTCCGTTGCGACAATAAAACTATCAGCTGATAGTTTTATTGTCGTCGGGGGTGGTGGCTGTCTATTGGGGTGGCGCGGTTCGGGTGCCTATAAGAAATTGCGAGGGGGTCTCTTCTTCAGTGGCGGCGGAGCAAGCGCTTGACCTGCGAGAAAGGGAATGTCCTTATGGGATCGCCTTGTGGCGAGAGAAAACGCGACTCACCATCCTGATACTCCCATGACGACAAAACAGACCTCCTCATACGGATTCACCTTGATCGAACTGTTGGTGTTTATTGCGATTCTTGCGGTGCTGACCGCCGTGCTGGCACCGGCTTTCAACTCCGGGCGCGAGATGGTGAACCGCGCGCAGTGCGCGTCGAATCTGCGTCAAATCGGCATGGCCGTGCACATCGACGCGCAGCAAAACGATAAGCGGTTTCCGGTCAAATACACCGGAAACTGGGCATGGGATGTGGATGTCAGTATTGTGGATCGCCTGAAGGCTACGGGAGCCGTGACAAAAGAATCGTTCTATTGCCCGTCGGGGCCGGTGGAATTGGCGGACGAGATGTGGGAATTCGCTGTCAATTCAGGTTTCCGTGCACTAACCTATCTTCTGCTGTTTGACGGGACTGCGGGAATTGATTCCAGGTACGGGAATCGGTATCTGGGTGAACAGACCGTGTTTTACCTGGGCCATACGCCGGAATCGGTGGTGATTCCCGAAAGCGAACGAGAACTTGCAGTGGACGCGGTGATCTCCCTGGGAAATACGGTCGATTCGGATTTTATGGGAATTCAAGGGTGGCTGACGGAGCCTTTGCTACGCACCAACCACATGAATGGCGACCGTCCCGCTGGTGGAAATATCCTCTACATGGACGGCACGGTTGAGTGGCGCGAATTCTCCGAGTTGCGACTTAGGTCAGTAGTTACTCATCCTTCCTGGTGGTGGTGAACCGCCCCGGAGCGGAACCGCCTCGCTCACCGTTCCGCCAACGCCGCGGCGGCGGCTTTTTGGAAGGCTTCTCTGACGGTGCTGCCGTCGCTGTTGGGGAAGTTGGCGCGTTGTACCATGAGGATGTAGGCGACGCCTTTCACCGGATCGATCCAGGCCTGGGTGCCGTGGGCGCCGCCGTGGCCGTAGGTGCCGGGGGAGAGCATGGCGGTGATGCCCTGGGGTTCGCGGACCAGGCTGGTGCCGAGTCCCCAGGCGCTGCCGGGAACAAAACCGGCGTTCAGGTCACCGGTGCGGTCGCGGATGAGTTGTTCGATCGATTCCGGAGTGAGGTAGCGGCGGCCGTCGAAAGTGCCTTCGTTGAGCAGCATTTGGCACAGGAGCGCGTAGTCGGGGGCGGTGGAAAAGAGGCCGCCGTTGGCCAGGGGCGGACGGTCACGGGTGGCGGGGTTCATCCAGGGGGTCGCGGGTTCGAGGTCGCCGGTCTCGAGGTTGCGGGCGTAGAGGGAAGCCATGCGTGCCGCCTGTTCCCCGGTGAGGTAAAAGGCGGTATCCTTCATGCCGAGAGGGCCGAAGAGGCGCTCCTCGAGAAACACCTCGTAAGGTTGGCCGCTGACGATTTCCACGATGCGGGCGGCGGTGTTGATGCTGGACTGGGAGTACTGCCAGCGTTCTCCGGGTTCGAACAGAGTGGGGGAGGCCAGAAAGGCGGGAATCAGGTCCTCCAGGGTTCGCGCCTGGGCCGAGATATTTCTTGGGGCTTCGGACAACCCTGAGGTGTGGAGGAGGAGTTGCTCGATGGTCAGGTCGGCCGGCCGGCCGGAGGGCGTTTTCAGCTCGGCGAATTCGGGAATGTATTTGGCGACGGGATCATTGATATCCAGTAGGCCTTCCTCTTGCAGCATCAGGGCGGCGATGCCGGTGATCGGTTTGGTCATGGAAGCGATCCAGAAAATATTGTCGGCCCGCATGGGGGTTTCGGAGGCCAGATCGGCCCAGCCCGAGGTCTCCAGGTGCAGGATTTCGTCGGCGGAGGTCACCAGCGTGACCGCCCCGGCGATTTCCCGGTTTTCGATCATGGCATTCACGGCGTCGCCGACGCCGGGAAGGACGGGAGAGTTGGCGTGCATGGAGGAGAAAAATGTTATGGTGAGGGACAGGATGAGGGCAACCGTCGGAAAGGTCTTCATTCAGGAGTCGATAAGGCGGCCGTTGGCGGGTGTCAATGGCTTCGGCCTACGGATATAACTGCTTGTCGGAAATCGATTGCGGGATGGATTCGGTTGCTACCTCCTAGTTATTCCTTCTACCTCACGCCTTCCCGGTACTGATCTCTTGAACGAAGATTCGACCTCGAACGGATTTCCGATGTGATAAATAACCGTGTCTGCGAACGGTAACGCGGCGAAAAATATCGGTCTCCGGCGGGTTTCGCTGTTTCCGTGGAGCGAATTCAGTTTCATCATTCATCTCATGACAACCGAAAATCATTCCTCTTCCGCGGACTCTCCGCGATCGCTTCCCTGGACCAACCCGTTGGTGGAGCAGCGGGCGGATCCGTGGGTGGTGCGGCACGATGACGGATATTATTATTTCATCGCCACGGTGCCGGAGTACGACCGGCTGGAGATTCGGCGGGCGAGGACGCTGGACGGGTTGCGTGATGCACCGCCGAAGGTGGTCTGGCGCAAACACGAGACCGGCGCCATGGGTTCGCACATCTGGGCGCCGGAACTGCACCGGATCGACGGGCGCTGGTACATCTACTTCGCGGCGGGGGGCGCCGGCGACGCCACGGCGGACGTCTGGGACATTCGTATGTACGTGCTGGAGAACGCCGGCGACGATCCGATGAAGGGGGAGTGGGTGGAACGCGGTCAGATCAAAACCGATTGGACTTCCTTTTCCCTCGACGCCACCACGTTCGAACATCGCGGGAAGCGCTACCTGGTGTGGGCGCAGCACGATCCGAAGGTGGGCGGCAACACCAGTCTCTTTATCGCCGAGATGGATACGCCCTGGTCGATCGTGAGTCCCCAGGTTGCTTTGACGCATCCGGAATTGTCCTGGGAGGTGATCGGGTTCCGGGTCAACGAAGGCGCGGCGGTGGTGAAGCGCAACGGCCGGGTTTTTATCACCTATTCGGCTTCGGCGACCGATTACAACTACTGCATGGGGCTGCTGCACGCTCCCGAGGACGCCGATTTGCTGGACCCGAAGTCCTGGACGAAATCGCCCGAGCCGGTGTTCGGCACCGACGAAGCCGCCGGCCAGTACGGTCCGGGGCACAATTGTTTCGTCGAGGACGAGCAAGGGCGGGTCATCATGGTGTACCACGCCCGCAATTATAAAGAAATCGAAGGCGATCCCCTCGACGACCCCAATCGTCATACCCGGGCCCAACTGGTGGGGTGGCGTGAGGACGGCATGCCGGATTTCGGAACGCCGGTTCCGGACACTTCGCAGAAGGCTTGAATGCCGTCTTTTGGTCAGGATATTTGGGATGATTGCGGTCTGCCGGCCGGATCCCGTGCTCCGACGGGATTTTCCCACCTTTACGCTTTACATCCCTTCCGCGCTGGGTTTTATTCACTCTTTTTCACCGATTCCAGCCATGCAGAAAACGAAGAAATCGATCGCCAAGCGCTTTAAGATCACCGGCACCGGCAAGTTGCTGCGCCGCAGCCCGGGCATGCGCCACCTGCTTTCCGCCAAGAGTCGGAAGCGCAAGCGCCGGTTGGGGCAGGCCAAGCTGGTTTCGGAGTCGCGCGCCGATTCTTTAAAGCGCGCCATGCCGTTCGGCAACTGAGGTTTACGCTTGTTAGTGATCGTCTAGCAGAGATTTTTAAGGAAGCACACCATGCCAAGAGCCACCAACTCTCCCGCCTCCCGCCAGCGCCGCAAGAAGATGCTCAAGCGGGCCAAGGGGTATTACGGAAACAAGTCCCGGCTTTACCGCTACGCCAAAGAGGCCGTGGCCCATGCGGGACAGTACGCCTATTATCACCGCCGCTTGAAAAAGCGGACCTGGCGTTCCCTGTGGATTGTCCGGGTGAACGCGGCCTGCCGCGAGGCCGGCATTAGTTACAGCCGATTCCAGGAAGGGCTGGTGGCCGCCGAAATCGGGCTCGACCGCAAGGCGTTGGCCGACATGGCTGTCCGGGATCCGGAAGCGTTTAAGGCGGTGGTTCGCAAGGCGAAAGATGCCTTGGAAGCCAAGCGCAAGGCAGCCGGACTGAAGCCGACCCGCAGCTGGAAATCCGCGACGGGCGCTGACGCCTGATCGCACGGAGGTTTCCGGCGCATGGAAGACAAGCTCCAGTCCATTTTAGAAGGGGCGCGGCAGGGAGCGAAGGACGTCGAGACACGGGCCGACCTCGAAGCCTTCAAAGCTCGCCTGGTTGGTCCCAAAGGCGAACTGACCCAGGTGGTCAAGGGCATGGGCGCCGTCCCGAAGGAGGACAAGCCCCGTGTCGGACGGGCGCTCAACGAGGTCAAAAAGACCATCGAATCCCTTTTCCAGGATCTGCTCGACGGTATTGAGGAAAGAGAAACGGCCGCCCGTCTCGGTCCGCCGATCGACCCGTCCCTTCCAAGTCCTGATGGCGCGCGCGGAAGCCTGCATCCCTTGGCCCAGGTGCGCGAAGAGATCTGCTCGATTTTCCGCAAGGTCGGGTTTTCGGTGGTGGAGGGGCCCGAAGTGGAGACGGAGTATTATTGCTTCGATGCCCTGAACACGCCCTCGGATCACCCGGCGCGCGATTTGCAGGACACCTATTACCTGCCCGAGAACGCCCGTTTCGGAAACATTTCCAAAAAAGAGGACGAGCGTTACCTGCTGCGAACCCACACCTCGTCGGTACAGATCAGGCACATGCTGAAGACCCCGCCCCCGGTGCGGGTGGTCTCGCCCGGCCGCTGTTTTCGCCGGGATACCGCCGACGCCACCCACAGCGCGAATTTTCATCAGATCGAAGGGCTGTATGTCGACGAGGACGTCTCGGTCAAGGACCTGAAGGCGTTGCTCGACTACTTCATCCGTTCCCTGCTGGGCAAGGATGCCCGCACCCGGTTCCGGCCGCATTTTTTCCCTTACACCGAACCGAGTTTCGAGGTGGATTTTTCATCGTCCCACCTGCGGAAACTCGGCAGTGAATGGATTGAAATCGCGGGCTGCGGCATTGTGCACCCGTCGGTGTTTGACGCGGTGGGGTACGACCGGGAGAAGTATTCCGGGTTCGCCTTTGGCATGGGAATCGAGCGGATCGCCATGATTCTCCACGGCGTGGACGATATTCGGTATTTCTATCAGAACGACTTTCGATTCCTGCAACAGTTCGCACGATGAAGATCAGTACCCATTGGCTGCGGCGTTACATTGACCTCGACCGAACGCCCGAAGAGGTCGAAGAGGCCCTGACTTTGATCGGCTTCGAAGTGGAAGGTGTGGAAACGACCGGCCTTCCGGACCTCAACCACGTGGTGGTGGGCGAAGTGCTGTCAAGCGAGCCGCACCCGAATGCCGACCGGCTCAGCGTCTGTCAGGTTTCGGTGGGTGACGGCGGGGAGGCGCGCACCATCGTGTGCGGGGCGAAGAACTACAAGGTGGGCGACCGCGTGCCGGTGGCGCTTCCCGGCGCGGTGCTGCCGGGCGGCTTTAAGATCAAGGCCTCCAAGCTGCGCGGCGTGCAGTCCGAGGGTATGATGTGCAGCGCCGGAGAACTCGGCTTGGAGGATGTTGCCGACGGCCTGTTCGTTTTGGAGAACCGGCCGGAACTGGGCACACCCATCAACGATGTGTTCCCCGGGGGCGATGTGGTGTACGACGTTGAAGTGACACCCAACCGTCCCGACTGCCTCAGTCACGTTGGGATCGCGCGCGAGCTGGCCGCTTATTTTGGCCTGGCCCTGTCCTACCCGGACATCACCCATTCGCTGACTCCCGAGGAGAATGATGCCCGCGGCCGCCTGTTGGAAAGCGTCAAGGTGGAGGCGGAGGAGGATTGTCCGCTCTATACCGCCCACATGGTGAGCGGCGTCAAGATCGGCCCGAGCCCGGAATGGCTCCAGGCCGCGCTGATGTCGGTGGGCCTGCGCCCGATCAACAACGTGGTCGATATTACCAATTTTGTGCTCCTTGAACTGGGTCAGCCGCTGCATGCGTTCGACGCCGCCAAGATCGGCGGGAAGAAGCTGATCATTCGTCACGCCCGCGAAGGCGAAAAGATTGTTACGCTGGACGACAAGGAACGTTCTCTCAGCCAGAACATGCTGGTCATCGCGGATGCGGAGAAACCGCTGGTGGTGGCCGGGGTCATGGGCAGCGTCGACGCGGAGGTGGACGAGACCACCACTGATCTTGTCCTGGAGTCGGCCTACTTTCGCGCCAATTCGATTCGCCGAACCTCCAAACGGCTCACGCTTTCGTCCGACAGTTCCTACCGCTTCGAGCGCGGAGTCGATCCCCGGGGGATCAAATATGCCGCGCAGCGCGCCCTGGACCTGATACTTGAGCTGGCCGGGGGCCGTATCGAAGTTGAACCGATTCAGGTCGGCGAAGAACCGGTGCTGGAACAGAGCATCGAGCTGGATTTTGATTTTGTTCGTCGCCGGGCCGGATTTGATATTCCGGACAACACCATCAGTGAGATCCTGGAGTCCCTGGAGCTGCAGGTCACCCGGCGGGACACCCGCGACCAGCTGGCGCGGTGGGACATCGGGATTCCCAGTTTTCGGACCGACCTGGAAAGCCCCATCGATCTGGTGGAGGAAGTGGTGCGTATCCACGGTACGGATAAAATCCCGGAAGCGCCCGTCCGCTGCGCCGGACTCGATGCCGACGACGATTTCCAGGTGGTGTTCAACCGCAAGGCGGCGGAGTACCTGGCCGGACAGCACTTTTTCGAGGCATTCAACTATTCATTGCGTTCCGGCGAGGAATTGGAGCGCTGGTTCTCCCGCGCCGCCTCCGATTCGCTGAAATTGTCCAATCCCCTGAGCGCCGACCAGTCGCACCTGCGTTGGTCTTTGATTCCGGGACTGCTCGATGTGTTGCGCCTCAACCAGCACCGCAAAACCGGCGGGGTTCGTTTCTTTGAGCGCGGCCGGACCTTCCGTGAAGTCTCCGGCGAGGTTTTGGAAGTGACCTCAGTGGCGTTCGTCATTCTGAACACCGATCAGATTCGCTCCTGGAAAACACGGGAGGCGCCCGATTTTTACACCGCCAAGAACCTGATTTTTAGCCTCGCATCAATGGCAGGCGTCGATTTTTCGACGGCGGACCTGCAACCGGTGCCAATGGCCAACTCCGCCTGGCAGGAAGGCCATTCGGCGAGGGTGGGTGATCTCACCGGCGGCGCCGAAGCGCGCATGGGATTAATCAACCTGCCCCTGCTCAGAACCTATGAAATCGACGGAACGGTGATCGCGGGACTCCTGGAGATCCTTCCGGAGAAACTGGAAAAGGCCCCGGCCCGTCCGGTCTTTCGCCCGTTCAGTGCCTACCCGGCGGCCGAACGCGACCTGGCGCTGCTGGTTCCCCGTTCGGAAATGGCCGAGACCGTGCGTCGCAAGCTGTTGGCGGCGGGGGAGAAGGCGACGGGAGGTCGATTTGCCCTGGAGAATGTCAGCCTGTTCGATCTTTACGAAGGACAGGGCATTCCCGAGGACCGCAAAAACCTGGCTTTCAGTTTGATCTTTCGTTCCGCCGACCGCACGCTCACCGAGGAGGAGGTCAACACCGCCTTTCAGGCCATTCAGGACGACCTGGCCGGTGAGTCCGAATACCGAATTCGAAAATAGAAATCATGGCACACGACGGCATCGACATCGACTACGTCGCCAATCTGGCGCGCATCGCCCTAACTGACGAGGAAAAGGAGCGATTCTCCGGACAGCTCGGTCAGGTTTTAGAATATATTGAAAAACTGGATACGGTCGATGTTTCCGGAGTGGAACCCACCGCCCACGCCTTTCCCCTGGAAAATGTTTGGCGCGACGACAAGGCCGAGCCGGCCATGCCGGTGGAGGTGGCATTGAGGAACGCCCCCGCTGCCCGCCAGAACATGATCGTGGTGCCCAAAGTGGTGGAGTGACGAAAGATTAAGGCATGGCAGAATCCCTGTATTATCGTACCGCCGCCGAACTGAGCCGCGCCCTGGAGTCGAAGGAGGTTTCCTCCGAGGAAATCGTTCGTTCTGTAATCGAGCGCACCCGCGCGGTGGATGACAAAGTCAGCGCCTTCATTTCCTTTGATGAGGGAGACGCCCTCGAACGGGCGCGGGCTTCCGACCGTCGCCGCGCCGAAGGGAAAGCTTTTGGCCCGCTGGATGGCATTCCGGTCGGCATCAAGGACGTCCTGGCGGTGGAAGGTCAGCCCTTGACCTGCGCCAGCCGGATGTTGGGGAAGTTTGTTTCGCCCTACGACGCGACCGCTATCGCCCGGCTGAAGGCCGCCGGAGCCGTGCCTTGGGGACGGCTCAACATGGACGAATTTGCGATGGGTTCCTCCACCGAGAATTCCTCGGTCAAGACCACGTCCAATCCCTGGAACACCGATTGTATTCCCGGCGGCAGCAGCGGCGGCAGCGCCGCCTGCGTCGCGGCCGGCGAGGCGCCGATCAGTCTCGGCAGCGACACTGGAGGGTCCATTCGTCAGCCCGCCGCGCTCTGCGGAGTGGTCGGCATGAAACCCACCTACGGCCTGGTTTCACGCTATGGCCTGGTGGCCTTTGCGTCGTCGCTCGACCAGATCGGCCCCTTCGCGCACACGGTGGAGGACGCGGCGATTCTCTTGCAGGCAGTGGCCGGACACGACGACCGTGACTCCAGCTCCTACAAAACGGATATTCCCGATTACCGTCAGGAGCTCAACAGCCGCAAAGGCCCCTGGAAGCTCGGCATTCCCAAAGAGTATTTCGGCGAGGGCCTGGACCCGGAAGTGGCCCGCGCCATCGAGGCCGCGATCGAGTTTTACCGCGGCGAAGGTTGCGAAATAGTCGATGTCTCTCTCCCGCACACCGAGCACGCGGTGGGGGTGTACTACATTATCGCCACCGCCGAGGCCTCGTCCAATCTCGCCCGCTACGACGGCGTGCGCTACTCGCACCGCAGCGCCGAGGCAACCGACGCCATCGACCTTTACTTCAAAAGCCGGGCGGAAGGATTCGGCCCGGAAGTGAAGCGCCGAGTGATCCTGGGCACCTATGTGCTGAGCAGCGGCTACTACGACGCCTATTATCTGAAGGCTCAGAAGGTGCGCACGCTCATCCGCCGGGATTTCCTGCAGGCGTATGAGAAGGTCGATGCGCTGCTGACCCCGACCACGCCGTCGCCGGCCTTCCGCAAGGGAGAAAAGACCGACGATCCGCTCCAGATGTACCTGAGCGATATTTTCACCATCAGCGCCAACTTGTCCGGCATCCCGGGTATCTCCATACCCTGCGGATTCAGCGAGTCGGGCCTGCCCATCGGATTGCAGATTCTGGGACAGCCCTTTCAAGAAGCGGATCTGTTCGCCATTGCCCAACGGTTTGAACAGGCGCACGACTACCACACCCGGCACCCGGAACTGTAAAAGGGCAACTCCCCTGTGATAAGGATTTTTCAACCACAGAGAGCACAAAGAACACAGAGAAAGGGAGAGTTTATTGATTGCTTTTTTCCGATTATCGGAGGGGCGCGGAGTCGGCCGGAAAACTTCAGGGATCCTTTTGTGTTCCTTGTGATCTTTGTGGTTAAATCGAGCGCGCAGTTCAAGATAAACGTATTGTGGCATGGCCACGCATTAAAACTGATTTATTGAAATCCATGGAATACGAAGCGGTTATCGGCCTTGAGGTTCACGTTCAGATCAAGACGGAATCGAAAATGTTCGCCCGGGTGGGCGCGGGTTACGGTCAGGATCCAAATACCCTGACCGATCCGGTGGTGCTCGGCTTGCCGGGAACCCTGCCGGTCATGAACAAGCACGCCATCGACCAGATCATCAAGGCCGGCCTGATGCTGGGGTGCGAGATCGCGCCGGTGTGCAAGTGGGACCGCAAAAACTACTTTTATCCCGACAGCCCGAAGAATTACCAAATCTCCCAGTACGACCAACCGATCTGCCTGGGCGGGCAATTGGAAATCGAACTCCCCGGCCCATCGCGCAATGTGATGGGCGAACACAAATTCATCCAACTCACCCGAATTCATCTGGAGGAGGATGTCGGCAAGCTGAACCACTTTGAGAACGACAGCCTGGTCGACTACAACCGCGCCGGCACGCCGCTCATGGAAATCGTCAGCGAGCCCGACATGCATTCGGGCGACGAGGCCTACGCCTATTTGACGGCGTTGCGACAGATCATGGTGCAGGGGGGGATCTCCGACTGTGACATGGAGAAGGGGCAGCTTCGCTGTGACGCCAACATCAGTATCCGTCCCAAGGGTGCGGATACGCTTGGGGTGAAGGTCGAGTTGAAGAACCTCAACAGTATTTCCGGCGTGCGCAACGGGATCGATTTCGAAATCAAGCGCCAGATCAAAGTGGTGCAATCGGGCGGGCAGGTCATCCAGGAGACGCGCCGCTGGGACGCCGACGCGGGCGCGGCCACGCCGATGCGCACCAAGGAAATGGCGCACGACTATCGTTATTTTCCGGATCCCGACCTGATGCCGGTGCGGGTGGACCAGGACTGGCTGCAGAGGATTCGCGCCACCGTTCCCGAGCTTCCCTTCGAGCGCCAGAGGCGTTATTTCGACGATTTCGATCTGCCTTACACGGTGACCTCCGTGCTGGTGCCCGATCTCAAGTTGTCCAATTTCTTCGAGGAAGCGGTCAAGCAATGCGGGGAACCCAAGGCGGTGGCCAACTGGATCGCCAACGATCTGCTGCGCGACCTTTCCGCCGCCGGAATGGCGATCGACGACAGTAAGTTGCGTCCGGAGCACATTGCCGGACTGGTCAAGCTGGTCAAGGAAGGGGTCATTTCCAACAACATCGCCAAGGACGTGTTTATCGACATGTTCAAGAGCGGCGATCGCCCGGAGGAGATCGTCGAAAAGAAGGGCTTGAAGCAGTCCAGTGACACCGGAGAGCTGACCGGGATCTGCAACGAAGTTATCGCCGCCAATCCCAAGTCGGTGGAGGATTACAAGGCAGGGAAAGAGAACGCCATCAACTTCCTCAAAGGCCAGGTGATGAAAGCGACCCGGGGAAAAGCCAACCCCCAGGTGGTCGATCAACTCCTGCGCACGGAGCTGGACAAACTTTAGGCAGGAGCCCTTTCAAAGGGCCTTCTTCAGGATCCCGTGCAGTTCGTCCGCCGTGAGCTCAATCGGGTTGCCCTTCATGCTGCTGGCGTTCAGAGCCTTGGCGACGACTTCATCGAGGTCGTTTTTGTTGACCTGGTAGGATTGGAGCGGGGGTACCTGTAAGTCACGCACGAGGGTATGGACCCATAGGACGCCGTCTTCAGGAGTGGCGTCGGGGTTGCCGGTCAGCAGATGGGCGACTTCCCCGTAGCGGTCTTCGGCCGGGGAGTTCGGGGCGCGGGTCCGAAGGGCTTGCAGGTTAGCTTCCATGACAAAGGGCAGCAGGGCGGCGCAGATGCCGCCGTGTGGGGCGGGGAACATCCCGCCGAGCGGACCGGCGAAGCCGTGGACAGCGCCCAGTCCCGAATTGGCGAGGGCGAGGCCGCCGAAGAGGCTGGCCAGGGCCATGTCCTCGCGAGCGGACGGCGATTCGCCGTCGGCAAAGGCTGCGCGGAGGGAGCGGGCCACGCGGGGAATGCCCTCGCGGCAAAGGGCGTCGGTCAGAGGATTGGCTTTGCCGGATACCAGCGGTTCGATCAGTTGGGTCAATGCGTCCATGCCACTTGCGGCCGTGATCTCCGGCGGCAGGTGACTTGTTGTATCCGGATCGACCAGGGCCACACTGGGCAGCATGTGGGGGCTGCGCAAGCTGGCTTTGACCCGGTGTTCCGGCGAGCCGATGACGGAGTTTCGAGTGACTTCGGCCCCGGTGCCGGCGGTCGTGGGAATGGCGATGTAGGGCAGGGAACGGCGGGGCAACGGTTTGCCGGCACCGATCACCTCCATGTAGTCGAGGAGTTCGCCGGGGTTGGCCGCCATGGCCGCGATCGCTTTTCCGGCGTCGATGGCGCTGCCGCCGCCGAAACCGAGCACGCAATCGGATTTGATTTTGCGAGCGAGCGCCACGCCCTCGTTGATGCCGGCGACGGTGGGTTCGCCCTCCGTGGAAAAGACGGAGGGATTGAGCTTTTCGGCTTTTAGTTGATCGAGGAGGCTTTCGGCCCGTGCCGGGTTTCGACCCGTCACCACCAGTGGGCGTTGGCCGAAGCTTCGGGCCAGGGGTGCGGCTTCGAGGACGCTTCCGGGCCCGAAAACAATCCGGCCGGCGGTGGCGAAGTTAAACCTCATCCCCACCCCTCCCGATCCGGGTAAACCGGACTGAATTTAACGCTTGTGCGCGGTTCCTCCATCATCGGCGCCACGGTGTCGCGCCAGGTTTTATAATGGGCAGTCTCCTTGTGGGCGGCCGGAGCGTCCTGACTCCGGTAAACCTCGACCAGGACGAAACGTCGCGGGTCATCGGCTTGTTGCGCGACATCGAAACGCGCGACTCCCGGCTCCCGCAGGCTCTGACGGGCGTTTTCGATGGTTGCCTTTTTGAAGGCGTCGATATGTTCGGGCTTCACGTAAATCTGTACGTGAACGACCAGCATGGATTCCTCGGTCATGACATCACGTTAACTGAATTCGTGCGTGTTCGGCAAGCGTGAGGAGCGGGCGCCGGCCGGGTGTTGATATGGGGGTGAACCGGAATTTCGCGGCTTGGCGCGGGGCCGAAATTTGTTAGGGTTCACGGTCATGAGCATTGAAGCGAAACTGAAGGAACTGGGGTTGGCATTGCCGGAAGCACCGGCGCCGGCGGGGAATTACGTTCCGGCGGTGCGAACGGGCAATTTGGTTTATTTGTCGGGAGTGTTGGCGTTGCGCGACGGCGCGATAACCCATTCCGGGCCGGTCGGGGAGCAGCAGACGGTGGAGTCGGCTTACGAAGCGGCCCGGGTTTGTGTGTTGAATGCCCTGGCCAACCTGAAGGCGGCGGTGGGTGACCTGGCCGCGGTCCGGCGGATTGTCATGGTGAACGGATACGTGTACGCGGTGGACGGATTCACGGAAAGCCCGAAGGTCATCAATGGCGCTTCCGATTTGATCGGCGAACTGTTTGGCGACAAGGGTAAACACGCCCGCGCCGCGGTGGCGGTCAACGGCCTGCCGCTGGGCTCCGCGGTGGAACTACAGATCGTGGTGGAAGTGGAAGGGTAGGAAGAGGGAGAAGGTTAAAAGTAAAAAGGATGAAGGAAGAAGTAGAAAAAAGATTAGTCCATTGATACTGAAATCTTGCGCGTTTCACGCAAGATTTTCTGGAGGGCCATGTTCCCGCATGGCCGGGGCCGCCTCCAAAGCGGATGTGGGGATCGCTGCCCTTCGCAACGGCCACCACTTCAGGCACACCTTCCGGCGGCTGCGCGGGAGCGCCTCCCTCCACGGGACTCCTGATTGGTACCGGTTCCACCGGGTTGGGATTTAGGTTTCCGGTTTTCGCAGGCCTTCGCGGGAGGGGTTGGTTTTGAGTTCGGCGCGGAGGGGATCCCATTGCGGGAGTTGGAAGGGGGCCTGGGCGAGGACCTCTTCGAGTGGGACGACCACGAAGGCGCGTTCGGCGTAGCGTGGGTGGGGTAGGGTGAGGCGTTCGGTTTCGAGGGGTTGGTCGCCGTAGAACAGGAGATCGATATCGAGGGTTCGCGGGGCGTTGGGAAAGGTGCGGATACGTCCCAGGCGGCGTTCGATGTCGAGGACGGCATCGAGCAATCCGTCGGGATCCAGAGTGGTTTCGATGCCGGCGACGAGGTTGAGGAAGCGGGGTTGGTCGAGGTAACCGACCGGATCGCTTTCATACCGCGAAGAGACTGCGAGCAGGCGGATACCGGCGTTGGCATCCAGCAGGCGAAGGGCCGTGTTCAGGTTGTGGTCGCGGTTTCCCAGGTTGGCGCCCAGACCGAGGAGGGCCTGAATTGGTGTGACTCCTTGGCCCGGGGAACTCATGGGCGGGTGCGACGAATTCTGACAAACACGCCGCCGCAGGTTTCGGGAATGGGCGGGGTGGGTTTGCCGGTTTGTACGGTGACCGCGTGGATGCCGGGAAAGCGGTCGAGGATGCCTTCGGCGATCCGTTCGGCCAGGGTTTCCAGCAATTTGACGGGCGGGCCCTCGACCACTTCTCGCGCGGCGGCGACGAGACGGCGGTAATCGATGCCCCGTTCGATGTCGTCGGACTCTCCCGCGGGCTGCAGGTCGGTTTCCAGAATGAGCGAAACCAGGAAGTGTTGACCCAGAGTGTTCTCCTCCGGCAACACGCCGTGACGGCCGTGGAATTTCAGGTCCTTGATATGGATAAAGTCCATGGGAGGACGTTAAGAGGTGGAAGGGGGAATGCAAAAGGGAAAAGGGGGCGAGAGGGCGAGGGGGAGTGGGCGAGTGGGCGAGGGGCGAGGGGTGGGGGGGAAAGGAGTGTTGGAGAGGTGGAGTGTTGGAGAGGTGGAGGGATGGAGAGGTGGAGGGATGGAGAGAGCGAGGAAGGGGGGCTACTTGAGTTCGATGCTGATGGGGCAGTGGTCGGAGCCGTGGACGTCGGGGAGGATGGTGGCGGATTTAAGGCGGGGCCGGAGGGATGGGGAGATGAGAAAATAGTCGATGCGCCACCCGATGTTGCGGGCGCGGGCGTTGGAGCGGTAGGTCCACCAGGTGTAGTGGGCGCCGCCGGATTCGAATTCGCGGAAGGTGTCTACGAACCCGGCGTCGAGCAGACGGTCAAAGCTCTCGCGTTCCTCCGGGGTGAAGCCGGCGTTCTTGACGTTGCTTTTGGGATTGGCCAGGTCGATTTCACGGTGGGCGACGTTGAAGTCGCCGCACACGGCGACTGGTTTCTTTTTCGCCAGTTTTTCCAGAAAGACGCGGAAATCGGTGTCCCATTCTCTGGTGCGGTAATCCAGCCGCGTGAGACCACGCTGGGCGTTGGGCACGTAGACATTGACCAGGAAAAAATCGTCGAACTCGGCGGTGATGAGGCGTCCTTCGCGGTCGTGTGCCTCGACACCCATGCCCAAAGTGACGTTTTCGGGTTCGTTGCGAGTCAGCAGCGCGGTACCGGAGTAGCCCGGTTTCTCGGCGGGGTTCCAGTACACGTGGTAATGGTTGAAAGGGAGTTCGATCGTCTCGGCGCCGGCCTTGATTTCCTGCAGGGCCAGTATGTCGGGGGCCTGTTGGTCCACAAAATCGACAAATCCCTTTTTCAGGGCGGCCCGCAGGCCGTTCACGTTCCAGGAGAGCAACTTCATGCCCGGCAGTACAGCACCCGCCGCCTGACGGGGCAAGGCGGATGAATCGTATTGCTCCGCGGGCGAATCAGAGCGTGCGTACCGGGTAGCGCGGGATTTCGGAATCGACGGTGGCGATCTCCCAACCGTGAAGCAAGGCGTGCGCGACCAGGAGGATCTGCCTCACTCTTGTTCTCCGTAATAGTGCTTTTCAAATTCCGGAATCGGAGCGTCGAAGTCGGCCGGAACGTCAAATTTTCCCCGCAGAACGCCCAGCTTCAGCGGTGTTTCCCGGTTGTTGTCCGGCAGGCCGCGCAATTCCGCTACCGGGCGGTTGCGTTCGCAAAGCACAAAGGTCTCTCCGGCGGAGACTTTCCTCAAGTAGTCGCCCAAGTGGGCTTTGGCTTCACTGACATTGATCCTGACCATCAGAATGCTGAAGGGAAAGGGAAACGACGGGCTAGTCGCAGCGGTTGTTTTCCGCCACCGTGCCTTCGCCCTGGATTTCGATGCAGTTTTGGTTGCCGCGGAGGTCGTTGTTCACGATGCGGTTGTTGTTGGTGCGGGGAAGGGTCTCGCGGATGCCCCAGGGGCAGCCGGAGATGCGCAGGTTTTGAATGGTGACGTTGGAGGCGGGGTGGTGGTCGCTGCCCGGGCCCTGTCCGAGCCGGCGGGAGGTGATGCGCACGCCTTCGGCGCCGGTATCGGTGATGGAGCCTCCGTTGACGGTGAAATTCTCGGTGTCTTCGATCAGCATGCCGTGGCCGCTGGAGCCGATGATTTCCACTTCGTGGATGGTGATGCCGTGGCTGCCGGAGACGGTGAAAACACCGCGGCCGCACTCGATGGCAATGACCTTGTCGACCTCGATGTTGGGGCCGGCGTCGTTGGCGGTCCGGAATCCGGCGTAACCGCCGCCGTAATTGGCCCGGTAGGCCTCGACCAGCCCGATGCGGGCGTTGCGGGTCTGGTTCAGGAGCAGGCCGGCGTACCCGGTGTTTCGGGTCGTTATAGTGGTGACCTGCAAGCCGTCGGTGCGCCACAGCTCGACTCCGTGGCCGCGGGTGTCCTCCACGAAAATATTGTCCAGGACGTAGTTGCGATTCCAGTGTCCGCTCCAGGGCCGGTCGCCGCCTTCGGTGCGGATGCCGGCGCCGCCGCGCTGATCGGTGCGTTCCGTTTCGCCGAGGGAAAGGTGAATATCGGCCATGGTGACGTCTTCGCACCCTTTCATAAAAATGCCGAATCGGGGATTGCCGGTGACTTTCAGGTTGCGGACCTCGATGTGCTGTACGTCCTGGGCGCGCACGGGAATGATGCTGTTGTTTTGCCGACCGACCACGTCGATGGTGTTCCCGTGAAAATCCAGCACCGTGTAGGAAGCCAGGTGAATGGCGATGATGTCCTCGCCGGCGCCCTCATCGGTGACGGTTCCGGAATCTTTCACGTGTACGGTCTCCTTCCAGTCCCGTTCGGGGGTAAGACCGTTGACCGCGGCCTGGACGGCATCGATCAGGTTTTCTCCGGAATACACCGGTTCGCCGGCGATGCGGGCGGTCCAGGTGTCGTCCTCTTTTGTCACCTCGGCTTCGCGAGTTTCGGTGGCGGACTCTTCAGCCTGCAAGGCGGACGGCGGGGTCAGCGTCAACGCGGCCAGCAGGCAGAATCCGGTCGCGGTGCGCTGGAACAGGGCGAGTGAGGAATAAGTGCGGAGAAATGTGAATAGGTTGTGCATAACACGGGAGTTATCGGTAACTGGCAAATGGCCTTGGCGGGACCTTTGCCGGAAAGTTCCGGTTGATTGTGAGGAATGTGTTAATAATAGGACGAAAGCTGTGGATGGCAATGCCGGAATAAGTCGGACAGTAAGGCGAGCCGGGCTTCTTCATATGGCTTTTGCAGCCGCACGAAAAGCAGTTCAGATCGGAAGTCCGAAATTTGAGATTCAGGTCTTTTTCCGGGCGGCGCGGCGGGCGGGTTTCTTTTTGGCTTCCCGGACGATATTGAGATAAGTCTTGCCGCCGATGAGCTCCTCGTAAAAGTCCAGCAGACGTGTCCCCTGGCGCGGTTTGACCAGGTTCTTTTTGGTGGCGCGGTCGATCTGGCGCTTCATGGAGCGCAGGAGGTCGTTTTCCTTGTACTGGATCAGTTCCAGGATTTCGGAGATCGGGTTGCCGCGGATGGTTTGTTCGATGTAATAACCGTCTTCCTCGTTGTCCTCCAGGAAAACGTGCACTTCGTTCACCCGTCCGAAAAGGTTGTGCAGATCCCCCATGATATCCTGGTAGGCGCCGGTGAGAAAAACTCCGAGGTAGTACGGTTTTTCGTTGAGAGTGTGCAGCGGGAGGTAGTCTTTGACGTCCTCCAGGTCGATGAAATGCGAGATCTTGCCGTCGCTGTCACAGGTGATGTCGACCAGGACGGCGTTGACGTCCGGCTTTTCCTTGAGCCGGTGCAGGGGAGCCACGGGAAAAAGCTGGTTGAAGGCCCAGTGGTCGAGCAGCGACTGGAAAACGGAAAAGTTGCAGACGTATTGTTCGGCCAGCATCTTGCGCAGTTCGAAAAGCTCTTCCGGGTGGTAGGCGCTTTCTTTTTTTTCCTCCTCGAGGGCCCGGCAGATGCTCCAAAAGAGGTTTTCCGCCTGCGCCCGGTCTTCCAGGTCGAGGTAGCCGTGATTGAACAGGGAGTAGGCCTCCTCCTTCTTCTGCAGCGCGTCGTGGAAACGCTCCAGTTGGCTGTAGCGGCGTTTGCTTTTGAGAATGTGTTCCAGTTCGTTGATGATGGGGTGGGGTTTGCCTTCGGGTTTTGGCGCGATGAAGCCGTCGATTTTGCTGATTCGGTCGAACACCTCCACCACCAGCATGGAATGCGGCGCCACGATAGCGCGTCCGCTCTCGGAAACAATGTCCGGAGTCGGAACATCGGAGGTCCGGCACACTTCGCGAATATTGAAGACGATATCGCGGGCATATTCCTCCATGGAATAATTCATGGAAGAATCGAAATTGGAGCGGCTGCCGTCGTAGTCGATGCCCAGGCCGCCGCCGACATCCAGGTAGCCCATGGGGAACCCGAGCTTGGAAAGCTGGCAATAAAAGCGGGCGGCTTCCACCACGGCGTTCTTGATGGTGATGATGTTGGGGACCTGGGAACCGATGTGGAAATGCAGGAGTTGCAACGCCTCCTCCATCCCGGCCTCACGCAAAAGATGGCAGGCGCCCAGGATTTGCGAGGTATTGAGCCCGAATTTGGACTGATCTCCGGTCGAGGTCGCCCATTTGCCCTCGCCCTGGCTGAGGAGTTTGACCCGGATGCCGATGGTGGGGACGGTGTCGAATTCCCGGGAGAGGCGGATGATGGGTTCGATTTCCGAGACCTGCTCGATGACGATGATGACTTTTTTGCCCAGCTTGGAGCCGAGCATGGCCAGGCGGATGTATTCGTCGTCCTTGTAGCCATTGCAGATGAGCAGGGAATTCGGGTCGCTGTGGATCGCCAGGGCGATCATCAACTCGGGTTTGCTGCCGGCTTCGAGTCCGAAACCGAAGGGCTCTCCGGCGTCGATAATCTCCTCCACCACCTCGCGCATCTGGTTGACCTTGATGGGGAAAACCCCGCGATAGGTGCCGTCGTACTTCTCCTCCGCGATGGCGGTGGCGAAGGCATGGTTGATCTGCTCAACCCGCTGGCGGAGAAGATCCTGGAACCGGATCAGCAGGGGCGTGCGCAATCCCTTGCCGCGGGCTTCCTCGATGACGTCCAGTACGCGGATACTCCGCTGGTCGCCCAGCGGACGAACCTCCACGCAGCCGGTGGCGTCGACGGAGAAGTTGCCGTTTCCCCAGCGTTGGAAACCATACAGTTCCTGGGATTTCTGGATGCTCCAGGTCTTATTTGTTCTCTTCTTCACGTCACGGTATCGAGAGTTCGTGGCCGCGGAGTGGGAAAGTGATGCGCGGCTCGGGCGAAAACCGGAGATTGTTGAGAGATCCCCGGAACGGTGGCGAGATCAAAAAATCAGGGCCCGCGGAATCGACTTGCGTTTTCCATTTACTTCCGGTTTGGTTTGCCCTTTGCATTCTTCGAAAGGAAGCTGCCAAGCAATGGATACGACGTTTACGGAACTCGCGAACAATTTTCAATACCTGGCCCAGGGAGATCCCGGGGCCGGCCAGGGCATCGGACCCGTGATTTTGATATGGGGGCTGATCTTCGCGGCTATGTGGTTTCTCATCGTGGCGCCCCATCGCAAGCGGCAGAAGGACCTGCAGAAGATGATATCGCAGGTGACCAGTGGTGATGAAGTCCTCACTTCGGGCGGTCTTTACGGCGTGGTGACGAACGTCAAGGACGATCGTTTTGTAGTGAAAGTGGCCGACAACACCAAGGTGGAAGTCAATAAGAGTTTTATCCAAAGTGTGGAAAAGAAATCCTCCTGAGCAACCCCCCGTTTGTTCTCTATTCTATGACCGGCAATATGTACTGGAAGCTCGCTGTCGCCTCTCTCGTGGTGGCATGGGCCGTTGTTAACCTTATTCCCTTTCGCGATACTCCGTTCGAGGAATACATCGAGCGCGAGGCCTCCGCACACCATGAGGATTTCCGGGAGCTGATCGAGCGCGCCCAGGAGCGGGTGGACAGGCAGGACGAACCGAGTGTCTTCATGGCAATGAAGCGCATCGCGGCCGAGGAGGGCACCGACATTTCGCGTTTTTTCCCGCACATCCCGCTGGAGCGCAGCCTGGTGAACGTGGAACGGAGAAACGACGTCCTGATGGCGGAGCTGCTGCGGCGCTCTCAGCCGAGGCTCCAGCCCGGCCTCGATTTGCGGGGCGGGGTGGCGTTCATCCTTCGCGCCGCCGTGGATGAGGAATTGGAGTCCTGGCGTCGGGAGGAACAGCTCAATCAGGCCATTCAAATCATCCGCAGCCGTGCGGATGGTCTCGGGGTGGCCGAGCCGGTGATCCGGCCGATCGGCACCAGCCGCATCGAAGTCCAGCTCCCCGGACTGACCACTCGCGACAATCCGGACGCCGCCGGCGAATTGCAGCGTCCCGCACTGCTTGAGTTCGCCCTGGTCCACCGGGACCTCGATCCCCGGACCACCCCGGAGGACGAGTACCCTCCCAACTACCGGGTTTTGACCCTGGAGCGCTTCGACGAGCAGGGACGCCTGCAGGAGATTCCGCATTTCGTTCACCGCATTCCGGAAATGACCGGGGCGGACGTGGCCAACGCCTTTGTTTCCATGGGAGAAATGACTGGCGGTTACGAAGTCATTCTGGAGTTCACCTCCGAGGGCTCCCGGCGGTTTGCCGACATCACCCGGCGCATCGCGGAGGAAAACCGGCGAACGGGACGGATCGGGCAGTTGGCGATCATCCTGGATGGACAGCTTTATTCGGCGCCCACCGTACGTGAGGAGATCCGGGGCGGCCGCGCCTCGATCACCGGACGCTTTACCCAGCGCGAAGCCGAGGAACTGGCCAACGTGCTGAACAACCCGCTCGACCTGCCGCTGGAGCTCGAGCAGATGTACGAAGTGGGGCCGACTTTGGCGGAAGATTCCATTCGCCAGGGGATGAACGCCGCCCTTCTCGGCGCCACGCTGGTGATTGCTTTCATGTTGGTGTACTACATGTTCGCGGGGTTGGTGGCCTGTATCACTCTCAGCCTGAACCTGGTGATCATTCTGGGCGTGCTTTCGAGTCTGGGGGCCACACTCACCCTGCCGGGCATCGCCGGTATCGTCTTGACCATGGGGATCGCGGTGGACGCCAACATTCTGATCTTCGAACGTATCCGCGAGGAGCTGAAATTGGGCAAGAAGCTGCAAACCGCTCTGACGACCGGTTATGAAAAGGCGCTTTCCGCCATCGTGGACGCCAATATCACGACTCTGCTTACTGCCGGGATTCTGATTTATTTCGGCTCCGGGCCGGTGAAAGGTTTCGGGGTCACGCTCGCCATCGGGGTGTTCACTTCGATGTTCGGCGCGCTGATTATCAGCCGCTTTTTCCTGGAATTACTGGTCAACAGCGGATTCCTCAAGAAGTTGTCGATGCTGTCCGTCCTGCAGGACTCCAAGATCGACTTCCTTAAGTACCGCAAGCCGGCCTTTGCGGCCTCCTGGCTGATCGTGGCACTGGGAATCGGCGTGGTCCTCTACAAGGGCGACCGCATTTACGGCATTGATTTTGCCGGGGGTGACGAACTCTTGATCCAGTTTGAAGAGCGTCTGGGAACCTCGGACATCGAGCAGATCGCAGCGCAGCAAAATCTCGGCGAGGTTCTCCCGGTGTATCAGAGCATGATCGGCGAGGAACGCGAAACGCTGCGCCTGCAGACTGAGTTCGACCGCGCGACTGAGGTTTTCGCCGCTCTGGAGGAAGCCTTTCCCGAGGCCGGTCTGGTGGTTGTCGGCGAGAACCGCATCGGGCCCGCGGTGGGCGCGGAGATCCAGCGGGATGCGCTTATCGGTATCGCGGTGGCCCTGATCGGGATTCTCCTCTACGTCGCTTTGCGTTTTGAGATGGGGTATGGCGTGGGCGCGGTGGTGGCGGTGGTCCACGACCTTCTCATGGTCATTGGTATCTTCGTCCTCAGCGGTCGCCAGCTCTCCGCCCCCATGGTGGCGGCTATTCTCATGGTGGCGGGGTATTCGATCAACGATACCATCGTGGCTTTTGACCGAATACGTGAGGAATTGGGCCTGGATCCGAACTCCTCCCTGAAGGATATCGTGAACAAGTCCATCAACCGGGTGCTGCCCCGAACGATTATTACCAGCGTGACCACCCTCCTGGCGACAATGTCACTCTACATTTTCGGCGGCGGCGTGATCAACGACTTCTCGTTCACTTTCATCGTCGGGATTCTGACCGGAACCTTCTCCTCGATCTTTATCGCCAGTCCGGTTTTCTTCTGGTGGCACAAGGGGGATCGACGGCACGTGGAGGAACGTAAGGACGTCATGCCCAACTACGAGTGGTCATCCTCGACCAAGGCCGCCCGGTAAGGTCGCCTGGGGCCTGTGCACGAATGGTTTGGATTGGGCGGGACGCTTCAGGTCCCGTCTAATTTCACCTTTTTATTTGTCAAAGACCTTGAAGTCCGCTAAGGGAAAGTATCGTAAATCCCTGGCCGTTGGTTATTCCCCCGCTTGGTTTCCGTCGCCGGATTTGATCGGAGGGAAAAGAATTCCGTGGGGCGCTTCGACGAATGGAGCGTTGAGGAAATTCCGAACAGCCGAATCGTAATCCTTCACGTAATCTGTTTTCCAAGAAAATCCTTTAGCCTTTGACCGCATCGACCGACAAGAGCATGCTCTGGAAATACGTTCCCGTGGAGGAGGAACGGAAAGAGATCCTGAGGAAAGAGCTTGGGGTTGGCGCGATTATGGCGGAGGTACTGGCGCGCCTGGAAATCGAAAACATTGACGACCTGCGGACTTTTCTGTTTCCGAAGCTTCGGGACCTGGGTGACCCCTTTGAACTTCCCAACCTCAAGGAGGCCGCGCACAGGATTCTGCAGGCTCGGGATGCCGGGGAGCGCGTGGTGGTATTCGGCGATTACGACGTGGACGGCGTAACCAGCACAACCCTCCTGGTTTCCGCCTTTCGACGCATGGGATTGCAGCCCGAGTTTGTTGTCCCGCGCCGTATGGAGGAGGGGTACGGTCTCAGTGCGGCGGCGGTGGAACGGGTGGTGGCCGATTGCCGCCCCGGGCTGCTGCTGGCGGTTGATTGCGGCACCAATTCACAGGCGGAGGTGAAGACCCTGCGGGAGCAAGGCGTGGACGTTATTATCGTCGACCACCACCGGGCCGGCGAAGGAATCTGCGAGGATTGCCTGATCGTCAATCCCCATCTGGAGGATGGTGACGGTCGCCCGTGGACCCACCTCAGCGCGGTGGGACTTGCCTTCAAGCTGGTGCATGGTCTTTTGAAGTGCCTGCGGGAAGCCGGCGACCCGAGGGGATGGGAGATCGAAATCAAGGATTACCTCGACTTGGTGGCCATGGGTACCATCGCGGACCTGGTGCCGTTGCGGGAGGAAAACCGGATTCTCGCCCGGCATGGGTTGAAAGCGCTCAACGATGCGCGCGGTGAAGGTCTGCGGGCCCTTGTCCAAGTGGCCGGTTTGAAGGAGGACGATCCGATTCGCCCGGTGGATATATCCTTCCGACTCGGCCCCCGGATCAACGCCTGCGGGCGCCTGGCCGACGCGGCGCTGCCGGTGCATATGTTTTTGAGCGACGATTTCGGGTTCTGTCTCAAAACCGCCCATCGGCTCGATGCCTACAATCGTGAGCGCCAGGATATCGAGCGGCGCATTGTGGCGGAGGCGGATCGGCGGATCGAGAGCCTGGAGGACGGCTTTTCCGGGATGGTCCTTTACGACGACGATTGGCATCCGGGGGTGGTCGGCATCGTGGCCAGTCGCATTTCGCGAAAATACAACCGTCCTGCCATCGTGCTGGGGCGTGAAGGCGATCTGGCCAAGGGGTCCGGGCGTGGAATTCCCGGACTCAACCTGGTTCAAGTCCTGCAGCGCTGTGATGACCTCCTGGCCAATTGGGGCGGACACCCGTTGGCGGTGGGGGTTACGCTGCCGCGCGATAACGTGGTTCGTTTCCAGAAGCGTTTCTCGCAGGCGGTGCACGATTTCTTCGCCGGTGAGATTCCTCTGCCGGAGATCGAGATCACCGCATGGGTGGACCTCGACGATATCGACGACCCCTTTCTCAAAGAACTGGATCTGCTGCACCCGTTCGGACAGGGCAACCCCGAACCGCTATTCGGGGTGCGGCGGGCGGAATTGCGAACGCCTCCCAGAGTGTTCCAGGATCTGCATTATCGTTTCCAGATCGAGAATCGCCGCGGGCAACGTTTTTTCGGAGTCGCCTGGAAGAAGGCCGACGCGCTTCCTCCCTTGAACACGCCTCTGGATTTCGTTTTTCGCATCTACCGCAACCTCTACAACGGCCGGGAATACCTCCAGTTCGAGCTGATCGATTGGCGATATTCACGCGACGAGGTTGAGTAACCCGACAGGTCGCGGTTTCCCCGGTCAGGCGCGACCTTCGAGCATGCGTTCGTAGAGCTTGATGTAAAGCGGGGTAACGGCGTCCGCGGAAAATTGCTCCCAAGCCCTTTGCGCCGCTGCGGCCCCCATTCGGTCGCGCTCGTCCGGGTGTTCGTAAAGCCGGTCCAGCGACGAGGCCAGAGCCTGGCAGTCGCCAAAGGGATGCAGAAAACCCGATTTACCGTGTTCCACCACTTCGGGTATGCCGCCGACGGCGAATGCGGCCACCGGCTTGCCCCAAGCCATGGTTTCCAGGATACCGAGGCCAAAACTTTCCGATTCGGAAGAGTAGACTCCGACATCGGCCGCATCCAGGTAGTTCTCCACGTTCAGGACATCTTCCCGCACGATGATCCGGTCGAGTATGCCGAGTTCCGTCGCTTTGGCCCGGTGGGTTTCGAAGGTGTCGCCCGCAAGGAAGACGAGCCGCATGCGGTTCCGGTGTCTGGCGGCTGCGAAAGCCTGCAGCAGGAGATCGATGCGCTTTACCGGACGAAGGTTCGACATGTGCAGCAGCAGGAACTCGCCGTCCTCAACCCCCAGTTCGGCGCGCACCGACTTTCGGTCTCGGGTGATGGTTCCCGGGACGTAGAAATTGGGTATGACTTCGATATTTCCGCATTCGCCGAATGTGTCCAAAGTCTGTTGCCGCAAGCTGCTGGATACGGCGGTAAGGGCATCGCTTCGACGAAGTGCGTGGCCGATGGCTGGACGGTAGGCGGGATCCCGGCCCATCAGGTTGGTGTCGGTGCCGTGCAGGGTGGTGACCACGACCGGCTGGATCTCAGGCGGCAACATGGCGCGTGCCAGGATCGCCGCGGTGGCGTGCGGAACGGCGTAGTGCACATGCAGCACACGAACGTTAAACGATTGCACGACCTCAGCCATCTTGACCGAAAGGGGAAGTGTGTAGTCCGGGTATTTGAAGAGGCTGTAACTGTTCACCCGCACCGGATGAAAAAAAATTTTCGGGTCGTCCGTGTTCAGGCGGAACGGACTTTCGTAACTTATGAAGTGGACCTCATGGCCGCGTCGGGCCAGGTCGTGACCCAGAGCCGACGCGAGGATCCCGCTCCCGCCCACGGTGGGATAACAGGTGATGGCGATCTTGTATTTGGAAATAGATGACACAATGATTAAGAGGTCGGTTAGAAAAGCCTGGCCGACAGGAACGGCTCCAGAGAGCTCACCCGCAGCGGGTCGTTGGCGTAGAGTTGCACCGCGGCCTCGCACCCCGACTCAAGTCCGAGCAGACGGGCGCGGGTTTCCTGAAGCTCTATGTAACGCCGATTGCCGCCGAGCTGGGAGGCGTGGCATTCCATGATCCGCCGCCAGAGTTCGCGTTGTTCGCTGACATCGTATCGGAACGCGCCGGCAGCGGGAAAAGGGTCGTTGTTGGTGACCGAATAGAAAAACAGCTGATCGATTGCATGTGGAGGCTGGTTATGGAGGTCCGCCAGTCCTCCGTAACGCGCCAGCCGGGCGGCATCGCGCGCCATGGCTCCGAGGGCCGCATGATCGGGATGTTGATTTTCGGTGGGAGTCGGAGCGAAAAGGACGGCCGGCTTTTCCTCGCGTATCACCGCGGCCAGTACGCGGGCATTTTCCGGGGTTCGCGCCAGGCGGGCGTCACCGTCAAGGTCCAGAAACCGAAGCCTGGCTTCCATCAGTTCGGCCGCCGCTTCCGCCTCCCGCCGGCGAATCTCCGGAGTTCCCCGGGTGCCCGCTTCCCCCTGCGAGCAGACCACCAGGGTCAGCTCCGCCCCACGTGCGCGTTCGGCCAGCAGTACCGGGGCGCAGCCGAACTCAATGTCGTCCGGATGGGCTCCGAAGGTAAGAATTTTCCTGTTCGGTGTTTTCATAGGTGAGGGCCTCGTCGGGGCGGTCGATTTCTTCCCGGTTGATAAATTGAATTTCAGGGGTGTCATAGGTGTTCAGGTAAGCCTGTTCGCCGGCGCCGGCGATGTAGTGGGTGCAGTGCAGGATCGACTGCATCCAACGCAGACGGGTATCGCGCGCCGGACTGATTTGCTCCGGTCCGACCTCGGCGGGAGGGAGTTCGATAAAGTGTTCGCCGCCCCGATGGAGGCGGAGGCGTCCGTCGGGCTCCATGCGTGCCCGGACGATTTCGCCCTGGTAGGGCACGTCGGCAAAGCAATCCTCCACCCGCGTTGCCCGGCGGCGGACCTCGGGGTCGCTTGACCGTACGACTTCGACTTCGTTCAGCAAACCCATGGCCCGGTAAATCTGAAGGCAGAAATCGGCGGGATTGGCGGCGTCGGCTTTCCGGAATGCTTCCAGCGCGGGGGAAGCGAGATATTTGGGGAGCTGGCGTTCGGTTTTATTCTTCCAGTCAGGGGCGATCTGTTTGCTATAAAGCGGGGAGTGTTTTTTTTGGATTTTGTTGGTGAACAGGAAATTCAGTCGCACCGTTTTTCCGCTTTTCGGCTCGCGAAGTACCGTACAGGTTTCCCGCGGATCATGATCGCTGTCGTGGTAGAAGAAGACTACCCGCCCGCCGATCTCGGCGCGCAGCCGAAGTGCGGTCCGTATCTTGGCGGCGAGATAGCGACGCGGAAAAAAACCGCAAGGTTGCTGGCCGAAAGCGATCACTGGTTCGGAAACACTCATTCTTTGGAAGAGGCGGTGGTGGACCGGTTCTCAGGTTGATCACCGTTTGGAAGAGCAAGTTGCAGGAGAATCGCCACTGCCATCACCGCGAGGCAGCCGATCGCGTTGAACCAGAGATACCCGATTTCGAGGGTGAAATACATGACCACCACGCACGGTTGCACGATCAATGTCGCCAGAAAAATGGGAGTGCCGCGCACGAACTTCAGGAAGAACGCGGTCAGGAATATGCCCAGAATGACACCGTAAAAGATCGAGCCGAGGATATTGATGGCCTCGATCAGGTTTTCCGCCAGGCGGGCGAATATGGCGAACGCGATGGCCAGCGACCCCCAAAACACGGTCAGGATCTTGGAAACCCGGACCTTGTGGTGCTCTGAGAGGGAACCGCGCCGGAACTTCTGGTAGAAGTCGATGGTGGTGGTCGAGGCCAGGGCGTTCAGCTCGGAGGCGGTGGATGACATGGCTGCGCATAACACCACTGCCAGCAGCAGCCCGATCAGTCCGGTGGGGAGATGGTTGACTACAAAGGTGATGAAGATGAAATCCGAATCCTTGGTTTCGGCTCCGGGGTCGGCCAGGAGGAGCGTTTGACGGGTCTCATCCCGCAGGGCGTTCATTTCTCCGTGCCGCGCCGCCAGGATTTCAGCCGCCGCCAAACGCGAAGCGGAATCCGTGGCGTCGGCGTATGCCAGCGCGGCGGAACGCTTGGCTTCGAAGATCGCCTCGTGACGCCGCTCCAGGTCTTCGAAGGCGGAACCCATTTCTCCGGACCTCGCGTCCTCCCAAGCGGGTTGATTGAAAAACACCGGAGGTTTTTCGAAAAGATAAAAGACAAACAGGAGCGCGCCGAGAAAGAGGACGAGGAACTGCATCGGAATCTTGACCACCGCGTTGAACAAGAGGCCGAAACGGCTGGCCGTCAGCGAAGACCCCCCGAGGTAACGCTGCACCTGCGACTGGTCCGCTCCGAAGTAGGACAGGCTCAGAAACAGTCCGCCCAGCAGTCCGGTCCAGATGGTGTAGCGTTCGCTGATTTCCAGGGAAAAACTCACCGTTTCCAGTTTCCCCAGACTCCCCGCCAGCCTCGTGGCCTCCAGCATCCCGACTCCGGAAGGGAGTTTGGCGATCAGAATGTAGAACGCGATCCCCATGCCGATGAGGATCACGGTCATTTGATGGCGTTGGGTAATACTGACCGCGCGGGTGCCGCCGGTCACCGTGTAGGTAATGACGACCAGCCCGCAGGCAACCACGGTGATATCGAACGGCCAGCCCAGGGTAAGGGAAAGGATGATGGCGGGCGCGTAGAGCGTGATGCCCGCCGCCAGACCGCGCTGCAGGAGAAAAAGGAGCGCTCCGAGCAGGCGTGTTTTCCCGTCGAATCGGTTCTCCAGATACTCGTAGGCGGTGAAGACTTTGAGGCGGCGGTAAATCGGCAGGAAAACCGCGCACACGATGATCAGCGCAAGGGGCATGCCAAAATAATTCTGCACGAATCCCATGCCGTTCTCGTAACCCATGCCCGGCATGGACAGGAACGTGATGGCGCTGGCCTGGGTGGCCATGACCGAGAGGCCGATGGTCCCCCATTTCAGCGCGTGACTTCCGTGCAGGTAGGACTCGAGATTGCGACTGCCTCGTGTGGTCCAGGCTCCGTAGGCGGCGATTCCCAGCAACGTCGCCAGCATGACCACATAATCAAGCCCAGTCATGAGAACCAGCGACTGAAAAGGGACAGCGCTATGATGTAGAATACAAGTGAGGCCGCGGTGAAGTAATACCAGTTACGCCAGCGGCCCAGAAGCGGCGCCCCCCGGTTTTGCATGGGGGCCGCGTCCCACCCCCCGCCGGGGTGAGATTTTCCTGCTGAATGGCCTGGGAGAAAGTCTGGCGAACGACGTCCGTCAGCACCTCCTCGCGC
Source organism: Opitutia bacterium (assembly GCA_050506795.1). GTDB lineage: Bacteria > Verrucomicrobiota > Verrucomicrobiia > Opitutales > T3Sed10-336 > SLOW01. The sequence continues at coordinate 6,215 of JBJHCF010000030.1, read as the reverse complement.
ACTTGGCCGCCGAAACGCTGACGGACGACCTTCTGCGGCACCTTGCCGGGCCTGAAGCCCTTGAGCTTCGC
>JBJHCF010000030.1:0-6134 GCA_050506795.1 Opitutia bacterium | reverse complement strand
CTGTTCTTCAGTGGGCGCCGCTTCCACCGCCTCGCGGCGTTCAGATTTTCCGGTCCGCTTCTCTCGCACTGTCGTTAGCGGAAAATCAATCGCGCAGTTCCGAGAGCAGGCGCTCGTTCAGGTCCACAAAACCTCCGCTGCCTTCGGCGGCGCGGGCGAGTTCGAGCGAGCGCTCCGCCGAGGCGATGGCTTCGCCGGTCATGCCGAGTTCTGCTTCGATGCGGGCCTTGGTATGCCAGATGAAAAACGCGTTCGCATTACGCTCCACCGCGGCGGTGATCCATTCGTGGGCGCTTTCCAGATCATGTCCATGTTCGAGGTGGAATGCGGCGGCGCGGAAGAGGACCATTGGGTTGGGGGCGGTTTCCGCCGACATTATCTGCTCGATGCTGGCCAGGACGCGGTCCTTGATGTCGACTCCCAGATCGATTGGAACGGAATAGTTGACCCACTCCAGGATCATGGCGGCCGATTCGTCACGCAAATCATCGAACCGGATGGTGAAGGTCTCCACCGGCTCCGCGAGGTGCCGGGCCTCGGCTTCGAAGCGCAGGACATCATCATCCGGATTGTAATTGTACGCGCCCCACTGGTTCGGATTGGAAGAGAGAATGATGGTCCAGGATTCCTCTCCCGGAATGCTGAACAGACCGTAAGTGCCTGCATCCACCGGGTTCCCGTTCAGCGTTACCGGATCCGAGAAGGTGATTCGGGTGGCGGCGTTGGCGCCGGTGCGCCAAACCTGCCCGTAGGGCACGAGTGCTCCGAAAATCTCGCGATCCTTGATGCTGGGTCGGGCGTACACGATTTCAATATCGGTCAAGCCCACCTGCTGTTGGAGCGTCTGTTGCGGGCTGGCGGCTGGGAACTCGATTTGAGCCTGCACCTGGAGGGGCACGATGCAGGCGGTGGCCAGGGCGACCAGGGTGAGTGTTCTAAGGTTTTTTGAGTTCATGGTATTTTCGATGGTGAAAGTTCAGCCGGGATCAAGAAGACAACCCGGAAGAAACCTAGGGTCTAATCTAATGCAGTAGGATGGCTGGGCTAATGACCAGCCTGGAATATGAGACGGCAGGAGGAAGATTATTCCGTGAAATCTCGTCGGATCCGTGAATTCTTGCGAAAGGCGCCCGCAGGTTCGGGCATAAGATTCTTCTCCCCTTGACAAATACCCATAGGGGGTATAGGTATCTTGCATGACTGCCAAAACAGCCGTTAAGAAGGATCCCTCCCGCAAGAGCGCGGGGGTGGATCCGGATCTGAAAGAGGGAAATCTTCGCCGCCTGAACCGGGTCGAGGGGCAGATTCGCGGAATCCGGCGGATGGTGGAGGAGGAGCGTTACTGCGCCGACATCCTCAGCCAGATCGCCGCGGCCCAGGAAGCCTTGCGGGCCGTTGGACGCGAGCTTCTGCGCAATCACCTGCGTCACTGCGTTGCCCGGGCGTCGGCCCAGGGCGGGGAAGAGGCGGAGGAGGCTTACGACGAGGTGGTCGATCTCTTTTACAAGAATACCAGGTGACGGGGAACCGGGGCGAAACTATGACACAGATCCTTAAATCGGGGGCCGGAAAGAATACCGCGGTCGAAAATTCGACGGCGGTGCTGCACGTGCCAGGCATGTGCAGCGACCACTGCGCGGGAATCGTGCGGGAGTCGTTGGAACGGATCGACGGGGTTGAAGGGGTGCGCGTGAGCAGTGGCCGCCGTCGAGCCGAGGTGTTTTTCGACCTTGAGCGGGTCTCTCTTGACGGGTTGCGGGAAGCGGTCGAGAAGGCCGGCTATGAAGTGGGGGCCATTCGTCGGGAAGATCAGGAATCGGAAGATTCCATGGCCGCCGACGAAGAGTCCGCCGAAACGGCATACATGCGGCGGGCGCGTCGGAATCTCCTTCTGGCCATGGTTCCCACGGTCCTGATCATGATCCTGATGGCGCCGCATATGTTCTTGGCGCCGATTCCGGGATATCTTGGGATTATCACGCTGCTGGCCTTTCCGGTGGTTTTTATCGCGGGTATGGAAACCCACCGTTCGGCCTGGCGCTCCCTAAGGAATCGGAGCGCCAACATGGACGTTCTGATCAGTCTGGGCAGTATTCCTCCTTTCTTTATCGGTCTGGTGGGGTTTGTTTACCCGATGACCTCGTTTACCGAGATGGCCGCCACGATTATGGCGTTCCACCTCCTGGGCCGTTACCTGGAGATTCGGGCCAAGGGTCGCGCATCGCAGGCGATCCGGAAATTGCTCCACCTGGGAGCCAGGACCGCCCGGGTGGATCGTGACGGCGAGGAGATTGAACTGCCGGTGTCCGAACTCGTGGTTGGCGATCTCATGACCGTGCGCCCGGGTGAAAAGATTCCCACCGATGGTGAAGTGGTGGAGGGCGAGAGTCAGGTCGATGAGTCCCTCGCCACCGGAGAATCCGTTCCGGTGGAAAAGGGGGTGGGCGATTCCGTGCTCGGGGCCACCCTCAACCAGGGGGGGCGGCTTAAAGTCCGGGCCACGCGGGTCGGGCGGGAGACCTTTCTGGCCCAGGTAATCAAATTGGTTGAAGAGGCTCAAAGTTCCCGAGTGCCGATCCAGGAATTCGCCGACCGGGTCACCGGATATTTCGTTCCGGCAGTGGTGGGGCTGGCGCTGACGACGTTTTTGGCCTGGTTGCTGTTTCCGGGGGTGCTCCTGCCGGTTATCGAATGGGGGAGCGCGTTTTTACCCTGGGTGAATCCCGAACTCGGCGCCTTGCCATTGGCCTTGCTGGCCGGGGTGGCGGTGCTCGTCATTTCCTGCCCCTGCGCCCTGGGGTTGGCTACCCCGACCGCCCTGATGGTTGGTTCGGGTATGGGAGCGGAGCGCGGGATCCTGATCCGTTCCGGGGAAGCGATTCAAACCTTCAAGGATGTCCGCTGGATCATACTGGACAAGACCGGAACAGTCACCAAAGGCGAGCCGGCGCTGACCGATGTGCGAGCCGGCGACGGGTTTTCCGAAACCGAGGTTCTGGCGGCGGCGGCTGCGGTGGAAGCCGCGTCGGAGCACCCGTTGGGGCGGGCCATCGTGGAGGGCGCCCGCGCTCAAGGGATCGAGATTGCTTCGGTCGAAAAGTTCAAAGCGATTGCGGCTCAAGGGGTGGAAGGGGACGTCGAGGGGCGTCGGGTGCGAGCCGGTAAACCGGTTTTGCTTAACGATGCCGGTATCGTTACCGATGCCTGGACAGAGACCATGCGGGGCTGGGAGGACGAAGGCAAGACCGTCATGCTGGTTGCCGTCGATGACCGGGTCGCCGGGATGGTGGCCGTGGCGGATACGCTGAAACCGGAATCCAAAGCCGCCGTGGAGGCATTCCGGGCGATGGGGATCATACCGGTGATGGTGACCGGGGACAATGAACGCGCCGCTCGCCATGTAGCGGGCCAAGTGGGAATCGAGGAAGTGCGGGCGGGGGTTTTGCCGGAAGGCAAGGTCGCCGCGGTGCGTGAGTTTCAGGAGCGGGAAGACGGCAAGGTGGCCATGGTGGGCGACGGGATTAATGACGCCGCCGCTTTGAAAAGCGCTGATGTCGGCATCGCCATCGGCGCGGGAGCGGACGTTGCCATCGAGGCGGCGGATGTGACGCTGGTGACCGGAGAGCTGACCAAAGTGGTCGAAGCAGTGCGCCTGTCCCGCGCGACTTTCGGCAAAATAAAACAGAACTTGTTCTGGGCCTGGATCTACAACGCGATCGCCATTCCCATGGCGGCCGCCGGGCTGCTCCATCCCATGATCGGAGTGGTTGCCATGACCGCCAGCTCCCTGACCGTGGTGGGTAATTCCATTCTGCTTCGCCGGCATAAACTCGACTCGAAGCCGGCCGGCGCCGGAAAACCTGCCGGGTGTGGTTGCTGCCACTCGGCCGATTAACCGGTTTGATTTCGGCGGGGCTTAATGGGACGACACATCCGCCGGCACACCGTCAAAGAAATCGACGATCCCCGTATCCAGGGAGTACTCCGCGCCTACGACGAGCAGGCCTCCATTCCTGATGAGTGGCTCGATAATGTCGGAGCCGCGGCGCAGAGCATTAACGGAAGCCCGAATGTTGGCACGTACCGCCTGGTTCATCAGTTCCTCCGGGTCATTTTTGAGGTCCGACTCCAGAAGGGCCTCCACCGAGGGGCGGATCCGGCTGACGATTGATCCGATGTTCGGCGAAGTGGCTTCCGAGTGATCCTTCAACGCGTCAAGAGTGGCTTGCACCGCTCCGCAATGCGAATGCCCCAGCAGCACCACCAGCCGTGTGCTGAATTCGTGCACGGCGAATTCAACGCTTCCGATTTGTGATGGCGCTACAATGTTGCCGGCAACGCGAATGACAAACAAATCGCCCAGCCCCTGGTCGAAAATAATCTCGGCCGGCGCCCGCGAATCAGAGCATCCGAGAATGATTGCGAAGGGGTCCTGGCTGGCCGCCACCGCCGCGCGACGGGCGCGAAACTTGTAGCGGTTCGCCGCTCTCGTCTCAGTAACGTAACGGCGGTTGCCCGCTTTTAACCTCTCCAGTGCTTCCAGTGCCTTTTCCATACGATCAGTGTAACAGTGAGCTTCGATCCTCCGAAATCGCTTCCGGTGGATGGTACCGGGGGTCGTCGTGCAGGAGAGCGTAGGCGACGGCGCTGCCGATGCCCCACGCCACCAACGCTACCCCCAGCAAAAGCGACATGGCCTGGCCGCGGCTCAGGCGCCAGCGATCGCGCAGGAATCGGTCAATTAAGGGGAACGTCAGCAACACGGCCGCGAACGCGGCCAGCATCCCCGCCCCGAGGACGGCGACCGGCAGAGAAAGCACGTCCGGGGCTCCTTCGATGGTCATAGGGAGAGTATGCGTGTCCTCCCGCTGGGGTTCAAGAAAACAAGGCGCAAGAATGCGCCGGTACCACGGCCTTTTCATCTGGCTTCCGAATGCTGCATCAAAAAGTGTTTCAGGTCGAAAACTGCAAATTTGAGATTCCCCGCTCAGAAACGCGGATCAAAGCTCGCAAATAGAAAGACCGTGGCGCCGGAACAGACTTTCTTTCCCGATTTGGTCACGAGCAACCCCTGATCCATTTGAGCGGATTGCTTAAAAACTCCTTCGCGACAATAAAACTATCAGCTGATATTTTAATCGTCGCGACCGGAAATCTGCGACGGTTTTGTCACCACCATTCCGCAAACGTCTTGACGGTGGCCACTTGGAGGGCTTTGGGCACGGTTCCGCGGTGGTTGACGGCTACTCGTTGGAGTGGATTCGGGCCTTCGCCGGATGTGATTGTCGACACATTTAATATGACGGAAGTCATAAGTCGCGAAAAATTTCGCTAAAACCCTTGACTTGTTTGTGGCTACGCGAAAAGATTCGCGAATAGGAACTGTCATCTCATGGAAAAACACCACAATCTTAGCCGACGGGAGACGCAGATCATGGATTTGCTTTACGCCGAGAGCGAACTCACCGTGAACGCGATTTGCGAACGCCTGCCGGAACCGCCCACGCCCATGTCGGTGCGCACTTTTCTGGGCATTCTGAGCGATAAGGGCCTGGTCAAGCGACGCCGGGAGGGGCGGGGGTATGTTTACAGTCCCAAAACCGCCCGCACCCGCGCCGGCAGCAACAATCTCCGGAAGGTGATTCAAACCTTCTTCGACGGTTCCGTGGAAAAGGCGATCGGGGCCTGCCTGGCGGACAACCGTTCCCGGCTGACACCCGAGGAGCGCGAGCGTTTGCACCGCCTCATCGATGAAAGCGGCAAGGAGTAATCCCGGGAAGGAGAATGGCCCGCGTGGACCGCGCCGGGCCGTTCCGACTCGCTATCTTCGGCGAAAAGTCGCCTCCAGCCCTCGACCGTCGGCCTGCTGAGAACTTCGTCACCTTTTGTTTCAAATTCTTCTTTTTTAACAGATAAGAGAAAGGTCCCCCAAATGAACTCCCTTATGCTATTACTCCTTGAAGCCGCACTCAAGGGTACGGTCCTTCTGGCCGCGGCGACCGTGCTGGTTCTTGCCTGGCCCGACTTTCGCTACTCAGGAGCAAAACCAACTTTTTTCGCCCTGTTGGCGACCGCCAGCCCGCATAAAATCGAGGTCGCTCGTTCAAAACGGCGTGTAGTGAAGACCTACCCTC
>JBJHCF010000029.1:44368-67620 GCA_050506795.1 Opitutia bacterium | reverse complement strand
CATAACCACTTTCCAGGGCGATTCGAGGCCCAATGCCGTCGTAAACAATTCGTTCTGAGTCATGCGCCGAGCCTAGCAAATCTCAAAAATCCGTCGAGATTCACCCATCCCAAACAGCGAAAGGCCATCATACATGTTCAGGCCTGCATTACTACGGCTTCAGGTTCTACAACCCCGGACAAGGACGGTTCCTGAACAGGGATCCGATCGAGGAAATGGGCGGGTTGAACTTGTATGCGTTCGTCGGGAATGACCCGGTGAATTATTGGGATTATCTGGGGTTATATTTGGGTGAACCAGTACCTCCTGGAGAGAATCGATCTGAGTGGCCTGGCCATTTTCCCATCTCTGAAATATGGTCGGGTAGTGGCACCGCCCCCGCTTGGTATTATATTTTACGTAATGCATTGCCAACCAGCGGAAGCGTCAACATTGGTCAAAGCGCACCGATCGGGGCGATAGGACCTGTTACGTTTGAGATCTCGTTCAAAGCATCTGGCGAGATTCAGCGGTGCTGCAGGAAAGATGGTGGAGAAGGAATAATGTTTGTTGGATCCTTCACCTCGTCAATTGGGGGAGGACTAGGGCGATTTTCGGAGAAGAGCTCCGGACTTGGCGGCGGAGACCTTGAGTTTACCCCATTCGGTGGGCTTCCGATGTGTGAAACAACCTTGCTCGATGTAAAATACGACATATCCGTTCGGGCTCGTGCCGGAGGAAGAAGGACCACGTGGGAGGCTAAGAGCACTTTGGTTGAATGTAATGCTAGATTTCAATGCAGGTGGAAATATTCACATCCTAAAATTGGTGTGTCGGGATCGTCTGGGCGAGGTATTCGTGTTGAATTAGTTGGATCTGGCGAGGCTTCGGGAAAGATCGAATTATGATCAGGTTTGGGAGGGTTCTTTTAGCTACGTACCTTTGTTTCGTGGGATGTATAGGATTGTCATGTTCGAAGAATGAAGGTGACTATGTATACATCGGGATTGTTGCATCCAGTCATAGCATTAGTGCCTGGATCAATGAGGAACCCGTTCTTGTAAATGACACTGGGCAGTTTATTGAAGAGATTTCTTTATTTGTGAGGGAAGGAAGGAATCGCATACAGGTCGAAATTCGCGATAGAATTAGCCAGTTCGAAAGTTCGGTGCAGATCGTTGTTTTTCAAGGCCCAAGCCTTTTTGACGGCAAGGTGTTATTTGAGAGTGGTGAACTTGGAATGACCGAATCAGATATAATAAGGATTGATGAACCTTTTTATGCGACGGACCTCCCTCGGCGATCCGCTTGTCTTCTTGAACGGGCAGATCCGATTTCGAACCTGAGTCAGGGGGAGATCAAGGAAGGCATTTTGCCGGTAATCAGCGCATTCCTTGATGCCTATGAAAAAGCGGAAACTGAAAGGATTCAGGATTACCTGTATTCGGCGGATGATTGCAAGTGGGAGGATGATGATTACTGTGTCGTGAACGAGTTTTTGCGAAGCGAAGACGTTGTTCTTGAATTCGATGATCTTTCCAATCTCGATTTCCATGTGGGACATAAGACTGCGCTTGTTGTTTCTGATCGTGGTTATTTGCTTCATGCGTATCAATCGGGATCAGATGATTCAGATGCGAATGCTGTCCGCATCTTTATCGAGAAACTCTGGTTTTTTAAGGCAAATGATGCGTGGTACTTGCTTGACTAGCCTGAAGGTCACTCGGTTAAGCAGGGTTATCGAGGATTCTCACTGGTGGATTTTCGCAGAAAAAACACTCAAAATAAAGCACAACTGTCCCATAGGGAGGACGTTAAGGCGTCACGTCGCTCTACCCGGACAAATCCACTCCTTGAATACACCACCTCTTTCCCTCGACCAAACGCCAACCGGCAAATCCTCCTTCCAATCGGCCGCCCCTCCCGCCATCGCCTCGCCCGCTTGAGCCCTTTGTTTTTGAAAGCCTGCTTCCTCGCACAACGTATCTTATGCCGCATATGCTTTTCAGTCGCCTGGGCTCCTTCCACCCCGCCTGCGTTCGCAAGCTCACTGGCCGGGGCCGCATACGACGACATAAGATGGTGTTGTGCGATCCATCCGGCAAATTAGCGTCAGCGTTTGCAGCGACTACCGCTTGACAGGTGGGGCTCCGAGGATTCCACGCCAAATCGGCAAACGATCTCCGTGATTCTCGCCGTACTTGTGGGGGGCTCAGGGCCGCCCCCACACCCCAGGCCGAGTGCGACTAAGGGCTAAATCCAACTTGGTGTTTGGAAAATTTATCTTGTTACCGGCAAGACAAACTGAATGGACATTTCGCCATCGTGGTCCCGTCGCTCCACGGTGCCGTTGCTTCGCACATGGAAGGCTTCGTCTTCCACAACAAACGCGAATGCGCCGTCGGTAGCGTAAGGATCGCCGGGGAGTTCGTCCAGGAAGGTGGGAACCAGATCCCTCGGGTCCGAGGGAAAATCGCCATTTTCCAATCGATAACGCTCGGCCGCGATTGCGATCCGCGCCGCCCGCAGGTAGGTCACTGAAACGGAATCGGCGTCGAGAACGCGTCCCATTGAGGGAATCATGATGTCGGCGAGGAGCTCCCCGACAGTCGATTCTACCGATACCTCCATCGTCCCTTCCCAGTTCACCTGCAGACGTTCGGCATGAGGAAGTTTCACCTGTCGCAGAACCTCCTCCATCCGGGTCAAAAACACCCGCTGATCCCGGATCAGCTTCCCGCTCGCTCGATAAAAGAAGAATACCGTCCGTTTCCACGGACCCGTTATATCATCTCCCAAGGTTCCGGCTTCTTCGATCTGTTTAAAATACCATTCCGTGTTGGCCAACTCAGTTTCAAATGCGGGAATCATCCGTGGCGCAAGCTCGGCCGCCCGCACATCCGCTTGCAGGCGCGTCAGCGTCTCGGACGAAAACTCGACACGCGCAAGTGCCTGTTCCAGTGCAATTCTTCCAAAATCCTCGATAGCAATACGGGACAACTGAGAAATCATACCGGGCTCCTCGGACAAATGCACCGCCATGCGGAAGATGGCACTTATCGCCTCGGCCGCGCCTTCCCGATTCCCGCTCTCCGCATCAACGATCGCTTGAGCGGCAAGAATTCTTGCCCCGTTCCGCATTCGGCTCACATGCAAAAGCAATAATTCGGCGCCATCCCTAAAATCGATATCGAATCGAACATACGGATACTTCACTGCCTCATGAAGAAGCCGAAGTGTCTCCTCATTGCCGGCGACCCCCTCCGCCATCGCTTCCATTTCCGCCGCGCTGATCGAAAGGTGCCGGCCGGCACGTTGAAGAGCCTCCGCGATTTCCTGGATCGACAGTCCCTCCGACACCTGTGCCGCGAATGCCCTTTGATACACAGGCTCCGCGTTTCCAGCGGGATCGCGCCCATGTTCATGATAACGGCGATTGATCTCATCAAGCGTAACCGGAATTCCGGCCGCCTCCAGTTCAGCGAGCTTTTCGGCCAACTCCATTTCGGCGTTCGACCTCGAAACCGAAACCAGAGCGTACCCAATCAGACCAAGGAACAGGATACCGGCAGTGGACCAAAACAGGGTGCGCATTTCCAATCAGCCTTAATGAACGAGGGGCGGCGGGTGTGACATGAAATCAAAGGTGATCTCCGTCTTTGAGACGGTCAATGGAAAAGCAAACCACCTCCGCTAATCCGAATGTGGCTTGTGTAAGACGTTTCACGGTTTGACGAAACCGAATCGAGATCGGGCTCCTGCTTCGGCTTCCTGGATGGCGGCGCTCCGGCGTCGCCGACGCGGGCAGGATGCCACCCGCTTCCAGGTCGGCGGCCATGCGGGAGCATGGCCCTCCAGAGGAATATTCGCACCAGCACCCGCCACAATTCTGCCACCATAAGCGTTTCATGCATTGCCAGCAACCCGCACTCCGGAAGCCCCTCGATTATCGCGTCACGGCGGACGGACAATCTTGTCGCAGGATACGTATCGGTCTTAATGGAAGGCCACGGCGATTTCGGCGAAACCGGGCGACCCATCCCGCCCATCCCTCAAAACCAAGATGCCTATGGCCGGAAAACCGAATCCAGCGAGGGTGCGTCCAAAATAGCCTCGCCCCATCGCTCAAGCTGGCCGGTCGTGGCTTCTTCGAGCAATCGACAAACCCATTCGGGAAGCGGGCCGAACCGGCGAACGAGTTGCCGCTCCAAGAGCAGGCGCTCCCCTTCCTGACGTCCTTCCTGTCGAAACTGTTGTTCGAGTGTCATGGCCGTTTGCCGAATGCGTTCATCGTTTACCTTTCTAAGCCTCTCGAAAAAGGCCGGTTTGTCAAGGTCGGCGGCGGAGGCGATGTAGCGCAGGATTTGCTCGAAGAGTTCCATGGACGCCTTGGCGACAAGGTCCTCGTCCCAGACCGGGTCATCGAGCAACATGCCGAGGCGTTCGGCTTTCATGACCCGCAGGGTGAGGACCCCTGCCGGGGTGCCGCGGATTTTGTCGAAGGGAATGTCGGAGAGCTGGATGAGCTTGAAAACGAAGTCGGGCACGACAGCGTCAAGTTCTCCATGAAGGTTTTCGGGAATGTCGAGAAGCATGGCCAAGCTGCCGGGAGTATCCCAATGCTCGGCGTTGTGCGCCAAAACGACAGGGAGAATGACCGGCAGAGATTGGGACGACTTGGATTCGTGAAATTGTTCCCAGATGCGCACCATGTAACGAAGCAGTCGCAGGGCGATCATGCGTTCCGGTGACCGCTGGTGCTCGAAAAGCAGGTAGATACGAGCCGGTTTGTCGCCCACAAGCGTGGAGAACAGCAAGTCGCTTTCTGAAGAACGATACTGTGAGTCGATGAAAGAGCCGGGCTCGAGTTTCAGGCTCTCCCAGTGGATGGCACGGGAGAGCGGCTTGGAAAATTCGTAACGAAGAAAGCTCGCCGCGGTGGTTGGATCGCTGAAACTGCGTTTGAAGAGTTTATCGTGGGGATTGTGGGGTGGGTGTTCCATGGAACGCATGAAGCCAGGGTTGTATAGATCATGGGCATCTCGCCAGGTGAATCAACCACCAAAATCCACTTTCACCATCGAACTCGTCCCCGATCCCTCAATCCAACCCCAGCACTCCGGCCATCCGGTCCGCCAGTTTTCGGTGGCCCTGATCGGTTAGGTGAATGCCGTCGGAGGTTCCTTCGGGAGAACTCAGAACCCGCGCCAACACCCTTGCGGGAATGAGCGAGATGCCGTACTCGCGGGCCAGGCGGCGTTGGATACGGCCGTAGGGTCGGTACCCCGCCACCACCGGAAGTTCGAACATCACTGCCGGATACGGAGTTTCCGTCAGGTGGGATAACAAGACGCGCAAATCCCGTTCAAACTCGGCTCGGGCGCGCCGCAGCAGCACATCGTTTCCGCCCAGCAACACCACCACCAGAGTCGTCTCGCCGTCGACCGTTTGGAGTTGCCCGATCCCGGCCTCCAGTCGCGCTCCGGGCGTAGCGGCGCTGGTGACCGCCAGGCCGGTGTTGTCCGACAACAGTTCGGGCCAGGTAAGATGTTCACGGCCGATCCCGGCGGACAGCGAATCCCCCACCACATGAACCGAATCCGGAACCGAAACCCGCGGCATGCGCAGATGCGGAATCTCGAGCAGTATCAAGCCAGAAGTCGCCAGCGCCAAAAACCCGCCCGCTATACCGGTTATCCGGCGGCCCCGGCGACCCCGCCAATACCCCTGCGTCAGGGTCGCGAACACCAGTATGGCCCACAATGGCAGAAGGCCCGCAGGCAAAGCCGGAGCACTGATCAGCACGCCGGCCGCCACCAACAATTCCGCCCCGTGCAGGTAACGACTGACTGCGTCTCCCCGTAGAAACAATCCCGCCGCCAGCAATCCCAGCAAACAGGACGCCAGCACCATAAACACCATACCCCCGGCCATATGAAACAAGAGTTCGGTCATAGCGGCATAGATTCCTACTCTAAATGCCCCATCAACGCCACTCTTGGATGATATATCCCGCCGCGATCGGTGCGGTCGCTTTTCGGTGGCAGGAGATGCGAGTCGTTGACAAACGGGCGCAAAATCTCCCGAATGAATAGCGGGTCTTGGCACTCCTGCATGCGAATGCAGGCTGCCGAAGCCCTCACCCTGAAACCGCCATGCATCCGGTTGATTTCAGCATCATCATCGTCTACGCCGTCGCCCTGATCGGTATCGGTATCTTCCTCTCCCGCCGGGCGGCGAAAAGTTCTGAGCATTATTTCCTGGCCGGGCGCAGTACCCCTTGGTGGGCGCTGGGCGCCTCCGGAATGACGAGCAACCTGGATGTCGCCGGGACGATGACGATCATCACCATGATCTACCTGTTCGGGGTCCACGGTTTTTTCATCGAAATGCGGGGCGGCGTGGTGCTGCCGATCGCGGTATTTCTCGCATTTATGGGCAAATGGCACCGGCGCAGCGGGGTTATGACCACCGCGGAATGGATGGGATTGCGCTTCGGCGAGGGCAAGGATGCACACATCTCCCGGGGCCTGGCGGCTTTCACCTACATCGTGATCTCGATCGCCATGGTGGTGTTCTTCCTGACCGCCGCCGGCGATTTTCTGGCCGTGTTCATTCCCCTTACCCCGACCCAGTGCGCGATTGGCATGGCCCTGATCGGCCTGCTCTATACGCTCTTGAGCGGACTGTACGGCGTGATCTGGACGGACGTGTTTCAGGCGGTCTTCATCGCCGCAGCGACCGTTTACGTCGGATTCATCGGCTGGACCCTGGTCACTCCGGACCTGCTGACGGAGTGGCCCGGAGCCCAGTTCAACGACGCCCTGCCCCGGATCTTCGACCCGGCCCTTGACCAGTATTCTCTCTTTGTGTTCTTCCTCCTGGCTTTTGCCGGCAAGGGGATCCTCGAGGGTCTCGGCGGAAGCGGAGGTTCGGCCTACATGGCACAGCGTTTCTACGCGGCCGGCTCGGACAGAGACTGCCAGAAGCTGAGCATGCTCTGGACGGTGCTCTTCGCCTTTCGCTGGCCGATGGCCATCGGCTTCGCCATTCTCGCCCTGCACCTCGGGATCGAGGAAATTCAGGCCAACACCGAGATGATCCTTCCCGCAACCATCGGATCCGATTTCTTTCCGGTGGGCATTCGGGGGCTCGTCGTGGTGGCGATTTTCGCCGCGTCCATGTCGACCTTCGACAGCACGGTCAACGCGGGCGCATCGTATCTGGTCCGCGACCTCTACGAACCGCTTACCCGGCGGGCCGTCAAACGCCATTCCGTGGCGGCCGGATACGTCGGATCCGTGCTGATTGTAGGGCTGGGCCTCCTGATCAGTCTGACTTTGGCCGAGTCCGTTCTCGATGTCTGGGTGACCATCGTGGTTCAGCTCTTTCCCGCCTTCCTGGTTCCGTTCGCCCTGCGCTGGTTCTGGGGACGCTTCAACGCATCAGGGTTCAACCTGGGGATCATCCTCGGTTTTGCCGCGTCCGCCTTTGCCGTATTCCACCCCTTGGGCGCCGAGTTGAATGAAGCGACGACGATCTTCTTCGTGGGCTTCATCTCCTTGATCGGATGCCTCCTTGGAACGCACCTGGGGCGACCCACCCCCGAGGACACACGCCGCGAGTTTTTTCGGCGTATTCACCCTCTCGGGCTATGGCCCCGCGACTGGAAAGCCCCCCACCGCTCCGAACTCCGCGGCGACCTCCTCCGCCTTCCCGTCGCCCTTGTCTGGCAGACTTGCACCTTCCTCGGCCCCATCATGCTCGTCCTGCACGACTACCGGGCGGTCATCTGGATCGGGCTGATCTGGACGGCGTGCCTGATTCACCTCCTTCGCGACCTCAAAAAAACCGGCGCGGCTGAATAATCCTCGAAAATCAGAATGGCGCTAATTCCGGCATCGGCGAAACCCAAGGTGTCGCGGTCACTGCCGGGCACGTTACTGTGCCGTGATCGCCACCTTTCAGCGACCTTGTCGCCAGTCTTCTATGATCTCGAGACGGCGTTCAGTGCGTTCCGCGGCGGGAAGGTCCTGGAGGGATTCGTGGATCTCACGACGTTCGGCGGGGGAAAGTTCGCGCATCATGATCCGCCATTCCTCGCGTTCTCCTTCTCCGTAACGTCCCCACCCTTCTCTCAGTCGCTGACGCTCCTCGCCCGGGAGACCGCGAAAGGTAAGGATTTGACGGGCGAAGCGTTCGCGGTCCTCTTCCGGCATGGCGCGAATTCGCGCGATGGCGGTTTCCAGGCGCTCCAGTTCCTCATCGCTCATGGTCAAGAAACTCTCCAACGCCGCCAGTTCGCCGTCCGGAACCCCCCGGCCCTGCTGCGGTCCCTGGCCGCGGGGTCCCTGGCGATGGAACCGCTCCTCACCTTCCTCGCGGGTGGCGTCACCGGAAAAGAACAACGCGTAGCCCCCGGCCAGCGCCAGCACCGCCACCACCAGGCCGATGAGAACGGTTTTAAATGTCATGGTTTTCATAGGACAAAAACACAATTGCTTCAAGCAGGTCGCCTTCGAGAATCACGCGGGCGGAATCCAGCGCCTCATCCCAGTAAAACGGATCCTCCAGGTAGACCGACCGGTCATTCCATTCGAACGCATACGGCTCATCGGAGCCCGGGTTCAGGAAAAACCAGGCCAGCAAGGTAAGAACCGCCGCCGCGCCAAGGGTGGCCCACGGCAACAAAGGACGCCATGCGGTGCGGGAGTGAACCCCGCTCGACGCCTCGACTTCCTGGGGCTGGAAACGAATCCGTTCGAATCTCGCCTCAAACTCGCTGGAGGTCCGGGTGAGCCCCGAACGCAACCGGCGATCGAGCGGGTCTTCGTCAGGTTTTGGTGGAGGTGTATTCATTATGATCCTTAAGATACTGTTTCAGGCGTTGCCGCCCACGGTGGATTAAGACGTAAAGATGCGACGACTTCACGCCCAGAGTGGCCGCGACCTCGTCGGCGCTGAGCGGAGACTGGGCGGACAGAATCAGGGCGCTGCGCTGGGCTTCCGGCAGGGTGTTCAATCCCCGGAGCAAAACCTCCTCCGATTCCCGCTGCTCGAGGCTGCCTTCACCGTCCGGCGCCGGAACGTCCAATAACCCCGCCGGCGCCGTCACCACCGGCTTCCGACGTCGACGGCGCCACTCATGAAGCACCTTCCCCCTGGCGATGGTAAACAGCCAGGCGGAAAAGGTCCCTTCGCTGCGATAGCGCGGCGCCGAACGCCAGACTTCGGTAAACACCTCCAGCGCCAGATCCTCCGCGTCGGAAAAGTTTCCCAGGGATCGATAAAGGTAATTCAACATCGGAAGTTTCCAGCGGTCGAAGATTTCGCGCAACGCATCACCGTCTCCGGCAGCGACCGCGGCCATGGAACGCTCGTCCTCATCCCGGGCGGTCTCGCGGCTCTTTTGCGCAGAATCGGCGGTCATGCATCTTCGTTCCTAACAGGTATCATCGGTTCCGGCCACAGAGAACAGGAACCGATGACGATTTTTCCTTAATCCTCAGCGGTTGCCGGAACGCTGACCCGAGCCGCCCTGGTTGCGATTCCGATTCATTTGGCCGGCCGCGGCGCCGGATCCGGAACCGTCACGGGCGCGAATGCCCTCGTTCACGCAGACACCGTCGCACTGACCGTAAAAGCCGCGCCCTTCCCCGGTTCGACCGAGTCCGAGGCGCGGGGCATCCTCATGCCGAGGGCCGCGACCATCGAAACGAGGCACTCCGCGCTGTTCGCCGCCCTGTCCGAAGCGTTGCGCCCCTTCCCCGCCGCCGCTTCCGTCGCGCAAACGCTGGGGATTGGGGATTCCCGGTCCGGTGCCGTCGCGGAGCTCCATGGCCGGCCCTCCCCCACCTCGGGGACTGGCGGCGGAAGCGTTCACCGCGACAAGAGCGCCCATCGCCAAAGCGACCGCTGAAATAATGGATATGGTTTTATACAGTTTCGTGTTTTTCATAACACCCTACTTACTCCCGGAAACATCCCGGTTCTTACAGAACCAGGTTATTTTCGCTTATTGCTAATCAGGACTGATTCCACCCACAAACTTGCGAACACCAAAAGGTCTGAAGCACGGACCTACGAGAAAAGTAGCGCCCTGCTTTAAGCGGGCGTTTGCTATGGCGGGAGAACGACCGTTCCGGGAAGAGGACTCCGGACTTACGGGGCGGAGTCGGGAAACCCAGTTGGGCCATGCTTCAGCCGGCGACCAGCCCGGGGGTAAACGAACGCCTCCCCCGAAACCGGGGTCCGGCTGAAGCACGGACCTACGAGAATAGTGGCGCCCTGCTTAAGCGGGCGAATTGCATAACCTCGAAACTGCTATTGCCTGTTTCGGCATTCCGCGACAGGGTTCGGCAAACATATATGCAAACGGTTTTGGTGTTGGTCCTTATCCTTTATCTGGCGTCCTGGCTGGCGGTGCCGCACCTTCTGCTCCAGGACAAGCGCCCGGTCACCGCCCTGGCATGGTTGCTTGGATTGGTGCTTTTGCCGATTCCGACGCTGCCGCTGTACCTGCTGCTGGGAACGGATCGTTTGAAGCGGCAGCGTCTGGCCAGAAAAAGAACCAAAGCCGAACCGGGAGCAGGCGGAGATCCCGTTGACGGAGCCTCTCTGGAATCGGCGCTGGCGAAGCTGGCCGGGCATCCCTGGGGACGCGCCTCGGAAACGCGGATTTTCACTGAAGGAAAAGAGTTTTTCACCGAGCTCTCATCTTCCATCGAAAACGCGCGCGAGATCATCATGATCCAGTTTTACACGTGGAAGAACGATGCGCGCGGCCAGGCTCTTCTGCAGGACCTCGTCGAGGCCGCCCGGCGCGGGGTCAAGGTTTACCTGCTGGTGGATGAACTGGGGTCGCTGGAAACCCGGGAGAGTTTTTTCGCCCCCCTGGTGGATGCAGGCGGCTGCTTTTCCTGGTTCTACACCGTCCACCCGCTTCGGAACCGGTATTTTGTCAACCTGAGGAACCACCGCAAGATCGCCTGCTTCGACCGGGACCACGCCTTCATCGGCGGCATGAATGTGGGAGACGAATACGAGGGGAAAAACCCGGAGAACGGTCGGTGGTTCGACCTTCATCTACGGGTGACAGGGTCGGTCATTCAGCAACTGGAGGAAACCTTCGCCAACGACTGGCACTTCGCCACCCAAGACGACCCGTTTACCCGATCGGCGAATATCCATGAGTGGCCGGAAGCCGGAGACGGTCATCCGGCGATCGTGGTCGAAAGCGGGCCGGACGATCGCTATGATCGCAATCACCTCGCAGTCGGCGCCATGATTTCGGCCGCTAAAGAAAAAATCGATTTGCTCACTCCGTACTTCGTACCGACTCCGGAACTGTTGTATGCCCTGAAACTGGCGTCGGCGCGAGGCGTCCGGGTCCGACTGATGATCTGCCGGCAGAGCGACATCAGATTTCTCATCGACATCGGGCGCACCTTTTACCGCGAGTTGTTATCCTACGGGGTGCGCATTTACGAATTCCGCAACGACGTCAACCACGCCAAATCCATCCGGGTGGACCGGGACTGGTACATGATCGGCAGCACCAATCTCGATGTCCGTTCCTTAACGTTGAATTTCGAGGCCAATCTCTACGGTCGCGACAGCGAGCTTTGCGGGCGTCTGGACGCCCACGGGGAGTATCTGTTCTCCCATTGCGACGAAGTCACGGCTGCCGAGCTGGAAAACCTGTCCCTTTCACGACGATTGCGCGAGGGGGTTTTGCGTTTGCTGGCGCCTTTGTTGTAATCGGAACGCTGATCGCATGCGGCTAAGACTCTTGAGTTTCAACGTACAAAACCGCGGGGACGGCCTTGATGACCGTCGAACGGAATCGATGGCGCGGTGGCTGGCCGAATCCGCGTACGACATCGTGCTCTTGCAGGAAGTGACGGACACCGTCCTCAAGACGCTGGAGGAAAAGCTGCTCTTGACCGCTCGTATCGGAGTGGGACGCGACGACGGCGAGCGGGCCGGGGAATACGTGCCGATTCTGGTCTTGAATTCGCGATTTCAGGTGGCGGATTCCGGCTGGTTCTGGCTTGGTCCGACGCCTCACATTCCGTCGCGGGCCTGGTTCGCCCTGTGCCCACGCTTGTGCACCTGGGCGGTGTTACAGGACCGCGATTCCGACCGGTCTTTCCTGGTGGTGAACAATCACTGGGACCATTTCAGCTTTTACTCGCGGCGCCGTGGGTGGCGTCAGGTATTGGACCTGGTCCGGGAGAAAGCGGCGGAACGACCTTTTATTCTCGGCGGCGATTTTAATCTGTCGCCTCGGCGTCCCTTGTTCCGCTCCATGTTGAAAAACCCGTTTCGTCCGCTGCGCGATGCCTGGCACGAAGCCAACCCGGACTCAAAGGACGCTACCTGGCGCGGGATTTGCGGCGGCTTTCTGCAGGGACGGGTCGACCACTTTCTCGTGTCCCCGGAGTGGCAAGTCAACCGGTGCGCCATCCTTCGCGGTGCCATCGAATCCCTTTCCGATCACCGGCCGATCGCGCTCGACGCGGAAGCCTGATTCAGTGCACCCCGGGAACTTCGTGTCCGCGGCGGTATTCCCTGGTCAGGTAGGCATTGGCCTCCCCGTGGTTGCTGAAACGGCCTTCGGCCGCATCCCACTCCAGCTTTTCTTCGGGGAACCGGCTGGCGATCAGTCCGAGCAGAACGGCCTCGCTCAACGGGCCGGAATAATCAAAGCCGGTGGTCGTTCGGGCGTCGCCGTTGCCAAGGATAGTATCCACCCAGTCATGATAGTGATTTCGTCCGGAGATCGCGAGACCGCGCACCAGATCTCTCACCTCCTGGGCCGGGAACTGATCCCTGGGATACAGTTGCGGGGTGCCGATGTGAGGCAAAACCATGTTACCCTTTTCCCCGACAAACACGGAACCCTGGCCCGGGAGCCGCTCGTCGCCCATGCCGAAACCGGTCGGGTCCGGTCGATTCACCCCGTCGTACCAGTGATACGGCAGTTCATCCACGGTATAGGGGGTCCCGGGAAAGAGGTAATGACAAACCCCGCGGTTGGCCCACATGGTGGCGTACGGTCTGGGCCCCTCGGCCCAGAGCGTGTGGGGAGAGGTCAGCTCGAGCGAAGCGAAGACCGGGTCGACGATGTGGCACCCCATGTCGCCCTGCGTCCCGGTTCCGAAATCGATCCAGCGCCGCCAATCTCCAGGATGGTAACGCCCGGCCGCGTAGTCGCGCCAGGCGGCAACCCCGAGCCAAAGATCCCAGTCCAGGTGATCGGGAACGGGGTCGCTCGCCTGCTGAAGCCACTCCTCGCGTCCCCCCCAATCCTTATCCGACCAACTGTGCACTTCCCGGACCTTTCCGATGGTGCCGGACTGAATGAGGGCCCGCGCCAGACGATACTCCATGTTGGAGTGAATCTGGATCCCCATCTGCGTCACCAGCCCGCGCTCTTGTGCCACCCGGGTGAGCGCCCGGCATTCGTCGACCGTTTGGGCCAGCGGTTTCTGGCAATACACATGTTTGCCCTCCATCATGGCCCGCATGGCGATGGGAGCGTGCATGTGGTCCGGCGTGGAAATGACCACCGCGTCAAACTCGTCGGCCGCCTCATCAAAAAGCCGGCGGTAGTCGGCAAATCCCGCGCCGCCACCCTGATGCTCCAAAATGCCCTCAAGGTGTCTGCGGTCGACATCACAGAACGCGGTGTAACGAACCCCGGCGTGGCGAGCCAGAGTGTCGAAGTCGCTGCGCCCCATACCGGCCACCCCCACCTGGGCAAGGCGCAATTGCCTTTCCGGCGCGGCAGTTAACCAGGCAGGTTGTGCCAGCACGGCGCCGGCCACAGCTTTGGAGGTGAGTGCGAGGAAGGACCGGCGAGTAATGGATTGAGTCATATCAATGATGGCTTCAGGCGGAGCTTAGGCATTTGCCTCCAGAATTCAACCCCGATTAATCCTGCAAAGGGTCCCGAGGTGACATTCAGACACCGGCAGTTCGACGAACCAAAGGATGTCGCAGTGCTTCGCCTGGGCCGCGCCCGGTCGTTTCCTTCAACATACGCGGGTTCCCGCCTGATCACTCACGCCTCTCGCCATCGTTCCAGAACGACTGCCGGACGACTTGGCCCTGATTCATCTCGGCAACCGCTTTGAGATATCCGCTGGGAAAGTACGCCTTGGACTCGCCATGCGGTCTGCCGTTGCGCATCTCGATCTCCTGGGCGAGCTCCCCATTTTCGTGCCAAAGTTTGAACGTGCCGTGGAGCTGTCCGTTGACAATCTCAGTCTCCGACTCGCGCGTTCCGTCGGCATACCAGCGCAGCCGGGTGCCGTGCGAGGCGCCGGCCACGAAGTGTTCGCGCATCTGGAGGGTGCCGTCGCGCCACCAGCCCTCCGCGACACCGTGCAACACGCCATCTTCAAGCTCAACTCGCGACTTGGTCCGGCCGTCCGGGTAGTGTTCGACCATGACTCCAGTGAAGGGGTTCTCATCACCTGCAAGGTGGAGGCGGCCCTCGATGCGTACCAGGTCGACGAGGAGGGCTTCAAAAGGCGGCGCCGGTTCGGGCGGGTCCGAGCAGGCGTAGAACGCGAAGAGGAGGACGACGAGCAAAAGGTGGGGCCGTGATGAGGTAAAACGCCCTCGCCGACGCATGCGATCACGCTTCGTCAAAAGTGAAAACGGCGATATTGCGAGTCCTTTCACTTCACCTGAAGCCGGAAAAACCTCGGGGCCTCCATGGCCTCCATGCGAGGAACCTCCGCCGTGAGCCGACGGGCGTTTGGCGCAAAGTATTCTGTGCGCGTCTCGCCGGGCGCGTCGATAATAGGCAACCGAAACTGCACCGGGGCCCAGTCCCGCAAATCGTTTGAGCCCCAGATCCGGTAGCTGCGCCCGTTGATCGTCGAAAACTCCAGCAGGACGTCGCCGTCGCGCACTTCTATAATCTCGAGCCACAGCTTATCATTCGGATCCCAGGCGTACGTTCCGGCGATGTATTCCTCGAGATTTGTCATGCCGTCGCCGTCGAGGTCATTGTGCGGCCGTACATCGGCGCGCGTCAGCCCTCCGCCCATCATGGCGATGACCATGTCTTTCCAGGCATCCGGCAGTCCGTCACCGTCGCTGTCGACGCCGAGCGTGAGGTCGATGCGCGTCAAGCCGGCCGGCTCGCCGAGTAGAGCGTAATCGCCCTGCATTTGGATCGGCAGGTAGGTCGTGTTGCCCACCTGCACCCGTATACGAAAAGGGACGAGTTCCCGGAGGGCGTTTCTCCGATAAGGATCGGGTGTGATCGCGGCGTCCATCGGTACGAGCAAGCGATAGTTCAAGCCCGGTTCCATTCCCGGAGTGAGGATGCCCCGAACCTCCGTTCCGGCGTCGGTCCGGAGAACAATACGGGCGTGTTCGATCATGATCGGGTTGCCCCACGAATCGCGCACGAGTCCGTGGATCTCGTGATGCGGCGCCGGCGGAAATGCAAGGGCGGAGAGCGGCGGCAGGAGGGCCAAGGCCAGGATTGTGTGGATTGTTCGGTTCATCGGAGGAAGAAGGTTGTAGGTCTCAGATGGCAATCAGGCGGGTGGAGAGGAACCGGGAGCGACCGGCCGGACACTTCAGTTGCATTAGTTTCCTGAATACGAATAGGTGACGAAGTGCAGTTTGATGTCGTGAACGGTGGCGATGAACCGCCGCAGGCCCTCGTTCGGATCGGCCAGCAGGGAATCGCCGGGAATCACGAGCTTCCACTCGCTGTTCCACACCGAGCGACCGATCAGACGGTTGTTGGTGAACTGCGAGAGTTGCAGATTGCCTGAGGCGCCGTAGATGTCGTAGTCGAAGACGCCGGCCGAGGAGACCGGCCGGAATGCCTGGTGCTTGCGCACACTGAAGATTTGCTCGGACAGGAAGTCCGCGGACTGCCACCATTGAAGGGTGGAGAATTGCGAAGCGCCGACGTTGAACGGAAGCGGCACGGTGACGTCATCAACATTCCAGACTCTGATCCGGCTGGTATCACCCAAAGGCGGCGTCCGCATGGAATCGTACCCCACCGGGATAAGGTAGATATAAGGAGTCGCGGCCAGTCCGTTCGGATCGAGCCAGTAAGCGATCGGTCCGTCGGGCGACTCGCCACCGGCATAAGTGACGCTTGTCGTGGCGGCGCCGGGATCGCTCATTCCGATGTACCCTTCGAAGGCGACTCCGGTGGCGAATATCTTGGTGGCGAACGAGCTCGGGCTGAAGTTGTGATCGCCGGCGGCCAGCGGATTGCCAAACAGGTTGCGCCCGGGTGCGATCGTGGTGCGGAAGGTCAGCACCAGGCCGGGGACCGGAAACCCGTCGATACCGAGTTGCATCGCGTTGCGGCGCACATCGGCGTCGTCCAGCAGGTTCTTCCGCCAGGCGCCCTGGAGGATGTCCTGCCAGGCGGCGTCGCCGGCGACGTCGGGAATGATCCGGAAATTCTCCTGCCGCAACGACACTGTCGTGCCATAGCCATCGGGATTGTTGAACCCAAGCCGCCCTCGGAGAACATCCCAGTCGCCCTTCATCTCGGCCAACGCGCTGGAGAGGCCGGGATCCCCGATGGTGGATCCGGCAAACTGGGGCTCTCCGTCGCGCACCACTCCAAGAGCGCGAGCGGCCACGATACGGTTTACGAAACGCCGCCCTTCCTCGGTGTCGAGCAAACCGGTTTCGTAGTCATAGGCATTGGCGGCGAGGAACGCGTACTGCGCGGCGAGATCGAAAAGGGTCTTGTAGCGCTCGAGCTTCTCCTGACGAAAAATACGGAAGGCGGCGTCGCGTGTGCGGTAGCCATGCACAACGGCGGCGGCGCGGCGGCGGAAGATCTCTCGCTCCTCCTGGATGCGATCACCCTCGGCCACCAGGGTGCGGTACCGCCGCTCCGCGTCGTCGCGCACCCGCAGGGCTTCGTTCACAGTCACGATCTTGCCCTCCACTTCGAACAACTGCTTGCCGATGGCCAGCACCTGCTCGCGCAACTCCTGCTCCTTCAACATGGGAGCGATTTGGTCGAATTCCAACCAGCGTTCCGTGGTTTCGGTGGAAAACTCGAACGTGCGGACGCCGACGAACTTGGCGATTTTGAGCCAGTCTATCGTCTCCTCGACGGTGCTCATCGAGAGTTTGACGGCCGACCGCGGGCCGGAGGTGAGATCCCCGCCGGCCGCCATTCCGGCAATGAAGGACGAGGGGAGCGCCTCGGCGGTTATACTTCCGAGATTCTTCACCGTCTCCTTCGTTCGGTTCATGATCTGCTCGACGAAGTCGAAGGCGAGCTTCACCGATTCGAGCGTCTGCTTGGCGATAAGCAGGTCCTGCTTCAACTTTCGAACATCGGCGTCGGTGTCGACCTTCGCTTCAAAGATGGCGAGCGCCTTGTCGAGCCCCAGCTTTGCCGCCTCCGCATCATAGAGCGCCTGACCCACGCGCTCGTTGGCGGCAATGTATTCGGAAATGGATTGTTGAATACGGCCGGGCGAGCGTCTCACACCGGTCCAGGCCGCCGGTTTTCCGAAGAACCCGTGATGGCTGTAATGGTAGTCCACATAGTGGGTGTTCAGAATGTAACCGGAGCTGTCCCCGGTAGTGAAGAAGCCGGGGTCGGTGTAGAGCCGTGACATCCAGTCGGCGGGCAGACCCTGGAGGTCGATGCGGTAGGTGCGGGCGTCGGCATAACCCTTCGGAAGCTCCGGCAGATCGACGTACATGTAGTGCAGTAAATCCGGGCCGTCGTAACCGCTGCGGTAGGTGCGGCCGGGGCCGAGGTCGTCGGGATACGGCGTGCCGTAAAGCTCGATCAGGGCGTGCTTGTAGGCCAGTTCCTGGCGGGCGACCTGCGTTTGAAAGTCCGCCAGCGAGTCCTCTTCGGAGCGCATCAGGCGCGTGACGTCTTTGGCGTCGTCGAAGGCGGCCACGGCATTGCGCAGCGCTTTGACCGCACGGTCGTAAATCTGCTCGAAGTGGGTCTGGGAGGCGGGTCCGGTGACCAGAACCGGGTTGATGTCGAAGGCGATGCCGCCTTCGGGCATCCCGAGCGGCGTCAGGCCGCCTTCGGCGTTGTTGAGTGCGGTCTGGAGGGAGTCCATGACCACCGCCAGTTCCCGCAGTTCGGAAACGGTAGTGCGATCGATTTTCTGAATGCCCTCATGGGTCGGGTCGGGGTCTTCGGCCGGCAGAATCGCGTTGCCGCTCACCCAGTGAACGTAGGCGCCGATGCCGGTGCGGGTGGCCCAGTGGTCCATCCCCCAGTGCCGGGCGGTGCCGCGCTGTGTGTTGGGGCGGCTGTGGCCGAAGTGTTCCCAGCCATTGCCGTGGCCGGCCTGGAAGTCCTGCCGCCAGGTTAGGTCGAAGGTGTGTTTTCCGGCGCGCGCCGCCGCCGCCGCGGCGGCGGCGAACTTGCGCTCGTCCAGGTAATCAACGCTGACCGGCTGGCCGAGAACGAGGACCGCCTCGATACGGGGCACCCAATCGAAAGACGGACTCATAAACAGCGAATAATAGTTCTTCAATGCCGTCAGGTAATGGCCATAAGCGTCGCCGTGGCCCTGGGGGAACATCCGCGCGGCGTCCTCGGCGCCGATGATTCCGGTCGGCTGGTCGCCCGGCTTTTCCTGGACGTTGTAATTGATCGCGTAAATGACCTCGCCGGCGTCGATACCGCGCGTGTAGTTCCAGACCAGGCGGTTGTAGACAGGCGGAACCCGCACCCCGGGGAGCAGGAAATCGTCACGCCCGCGCATCAGGGCCAGTTCCTCCTCCAGCAGGCTCGCGACCTGGCCCTTGAACGCGAACATCGAAGTGGCGATGTCGCCGTAGGTTTTGTCGGCGGTGCCGATTCCGATCGTCGGGTTTGCGGCGTCGGCCCAGGCCTCGTTGCCCACGAACAGGTAAAGGTCGTTCAAATACCCGGCGGCCAGCAGCAGGGCGTCGTTGGCCGGCCCGTAATTGATCCCGGCATCGATCGAGAGCATGCGCCCGCGGCGCAGCACGGTTTCGTAGATTTCGATGAGGCCAAAGTCATCAATGTTCTCAAGGTTCAGCGCGACGTCACCCTCCCAGCGGCGCCCGGCCTGGGTGAGCATGCTCACCTCGGTCGAGACCTGGTTGTTGAAAAGGTCGGTAATGCGCTGGTGGAACGGATTGAGACCGGCCAGCACGCGCTTGATCCAACCCTCGGCGAGCTGCGGCTCGGTCCACGGCGACCAATCGGCGGCGGCCGGATTTTCGGCATAAAGCGGGTGGGCCGGGTGGATCGGCCGGTAGCGCATGACCAGGTAGTTGTCGGAGAGGGTACGGATGTCGGCTCCGTCGAGCGTGAAGCGCGGCAGGCCCTCGCCGAAGTCGGCTTCGAGCCATTGGCTTTCATCAATGTGCGGCGGAAGCGGCGGCAGACCGTCCACCGGAGCGGCGATGCGCCAGTCGTACTCGTACTCGTCGAAACGCCCGCCGAGGTCGGCGCTGTGCTGCAGCGTAAGGGCCTCATTGAGCGGGTTGGGCGCGGCAATCACCTTGAGTTCGCCGCGGTAGAGCTCGGGCACGACGCGGATAATGTGCAGCGAGACCGGCTCGGCTTCCGGCGTAAAGGCGACGCCGCCGCCGGCCAGGATCGTGACATAGCCGTGGCCCGGACCGGGCGCGCTCAGCGCATACGAATCCACCGCCGTGTTGTGGTCGGAGATCTCCACGATCTCGCCGATGCCGACCGGAACGGTGCGCTCCGCGTCAGGGATGTACTGGCCGGGCGTCTCCGGGTTTTCGTGGAAAGTCTCGACCAGGGCGGCGAGGGCCTCGATCGCGGCTTCCCAGCGCGTCTTGTCCGGGTCTCCGTCCGGACAAAGGTCCTTGACCGTCTGGAGGTCCTCGCCTCGCAGGACATTCAACAGCAGGTATTTTTCGCCGAAGAGTTCGTCCATGAACGCTCCCTTCAGGACGAGGTGCCCGTGGGACCCACGGAATGGATCGAAGAAAAACCGGTCGACCAGGTGCGGGGGGAGATTCGGGAAGAAGCGGCGGCCCTGGTAAAGCTCCGAACGCACCCCGCCGGGGAGTTTCTCGAACCCATAGACGGCGATGGACGCCTCCTTCTCGCGCGTCGGATCGTGCAGGACGGTGCTGACGGCTGCGGCATCGATGTCGGCGGCGATCGACTGCTGATAGAGCAACTGCACGCTGGTCTGTCCGCGGACCGCCGGAAGGCCGAGCTTGGGCATTGTCAGGGTGTCGCCCAGGAAGAGGCCGGGCGTTTGCACGGGCCATGCCGGCCGGTAAACGATGTCGAGCGACGGCGTGTCGGCGGAGTCCGGTTCTCCCTCGAAACCGCCGGCTCCGTCGGGTACCCGCAGGTAGGGCACGATGCTGTCGATCGGTGGCGGCTCGGAAGTTCCGGGCCAGGCGAAGCCCTCGCGCGTCTTGTAGTAGAAGCGCATGGTGAAACTGTTCTCCGGCGCCGGCGCAACAGCCAGGTAGGGCGGGCGGCCGACATGGTGGACCAGTGTGCCGGTGTGGGGATTGAGGCTGTGGATCACCAGCGGTCCCTGGACCGACGGCGTTCCGTCGGCGATCACCTCCATCACCAGCGGGAGGCTGACACTGGATCCATCGACGGTGCTCGACAGGATCAGGGTGAACACGTGCGTCTCTTCCTCTTCCGGCATTCCCCGCAGGGTGAGCCCGCTGATGGTCATCCAGCTAGGCAGGGTTGTCTCCGGCGAGGCGGCGAGCGTCAGCGCATCGGCCCGGTGGGAGGCGTGGACGGTGTATTCAAAATGCTGATTTGTCAGGAGCACGGCGGACGGCAGCGGCTCGAAGTCGTTCGTGCCCACATTGTAGCTGCCAGCTTCGAGCCGAGGAGGACCGGCATGCAGGCCGCGGTAAACCCAGAAGGCCTCCTTGCGGTCGCGGAAGGTGAATCGCGGGTAATGGGCGAATTCCCCGCTATCGTGGAACTCCGGATTCCACCCGCCGGGCAGGTCGTTTCCGGTCGCCGGCGGCTCGGTGTTGAAATTCACCGCCTGCGCTCCTTCGCCTTCCACCGGCGGCGGCAGCAGGCCGAGAGGCATCGGGGGCTGGAGGATGGTTCCCGCCTCCACCACGTAATCAAAGACCCATCCGGCCTCGGGTTTTTCACGCAGGACGCGGAAAACCCCCATCGACGGACGCCCGTCACCACCCTCGTATTCGAGCAGGACGAACGGCTCGGAGGAATAGTCCGGCCCGGAGGTGATGTTGAGGTCGTCGCGCAGCGCCCAGGCCTGCCCGCCGATCATGAGGGCGTGTTCTTCGTTGGGATTGTAGCCGGGCTTGCCGGGATCGTTCTGGTAATAGATCCTTCCTTTGGCTTCCAGGCTGCCGAGGCCGCCGCTGCCCTGGTTGCCGGCCAGGACGATCTCACGCGCGGCGGTTGGCCACTCGATGCTGTAGCGTCCGACGACCGAGGGCCAGTAGATCGGCTGGAAGCCCTGGGCGATTTCGGCGTCGTTGGAGCGAAACCACCAGACCTCGAGCCGGTCCCGGTCCGGGATGGCATTGACCGGGATGATTGCTCCCTGGTTGGCCGCTTCAAATCCCCCGGCAAACGGATCCCGGTAGGCGCCGGGGTGGAACAAGTCGCCCTTTTCCACGCGGATGTGCCCGGCCCAGTAGGCGGCGCCCGCCTGCGGCATCAGCTCGTCCGCGGGCTGGGTGACGCGCCGGCCGACGACGGCGGTCGCTTCGATAATGCGCGGCGCCCGCTTCGGGATGCTGCGGACATCAAGCTTTTTTGTCACCGGGTCCCAACCCGTCAGCATCGGCGGCGGAGGCGACGGCTGGCCTTCCTCCGGCGTTCGCCCGAGCAGCGCCGCCAGCGGGTCGCTGGCCAGGAGTTGGTCGTCCTCGGCGACCGTCAAAGCATCTCCCAGCCAGGAGAAGACGCGCTCAAAGCGGACATCCTCGGACGAGGTGAAGCGGATGAGTGTGCGGTGGCCGGGGAACTGCGGTTCCAGAAAGGTGTAGAAGGCAAAGGTCTCGGTGATTCGCGCCCGCGGTCTGTCCAGAGGATCCTGGTACTCGATCACCGGCGCGTTTTGAGTGGGCAGAGGGATGGCCGTTTCCCGCGCCTCCGCCTCGTTCGCGACCACCGGTCGCATGTAGTGGCTGTAGCGTGCCGGATCCTGCGGCCAGATCATCCTGTATCGGGCGAATCGATACGGCCAGCGCAGGCCCTCGAGGCCGGCCTCCGTCCAGTGGAGGAGAAAGTCGTTCTGGTGGATCGTGACCCGGGTGGCGTAAATCTCCACTCGCCGGCCCTCGACCGAGTGCTGGAAAATGAAATCGAAGTCGCCCGGGCGGTTCAGCAGACGCGGGAGCAGGTGCGAGTCGTCGGGCACGCCGCCCGGCCAGGCGGTGAGCCGCTCGCCGAGTTCAACGGTTACGTCCGCCGGATTGACCCGCCGAACCACATCAACGATCTCAAAGCCGAGGTGCTGCTGGCGGTTGCCTTCGATCAGATCACCGAGCAGCTCGAGGAGGATGCGTCCCTGCCAGTTGTAGGCGTGGATCTGCTTGGTGTTGGTGTCGTAGTAAACCGTTCGCAACTCCTCGTAGATCTGGCCTCCCGGCGGCGGCACCGGCAGGGAAACTCCGGGAGGGCGGTAGGCTTCGTCCACCGCCTGCGGGAAATTCGGTGTGTATACGAAATTCGGCGACACACCCACGGGCACCGGCACCGGCATGCCGGAGACACTGAAGATACCCTCGGTCCAGTACATGCGCCGCGGCGGCTTTACCGGACTGCCCGAAACAATGTAGTGCTGGGTATGGTGAATGTCGGGATTGGAGCTCCGCCGCCAGGTGATTGAAATAGGACCAGGCTGGACGGCGAAAACCGCGCGCGCGTGCGGGCTCCAGTAATAGGCGGCGTCGGCGTGATCGTCGGCGGTGTAGGGCTCGGCCAGCCAATAGTCCTCGGGCCGGACGCCTTGCGCCAACGGCTCGCCGTGCTCGTCCGTGGTTGGCACCTGGACGATACTGCCGAAGAAGAAGGTGACCTGCCGGCTGACCCACGGCGCACCGACCTGGGCGCGGGCCAGGACGATTTGATCGCCCTCCGGACCGCCGCGGGGAAGGGTGTTGGTTGCGTAGTCGCTGTAGGTGACGGGCGACGGGGCGCCTTGGGTCGTGGCGGTGCGCACCACGGCGCCAAATGAGACAAAACCCTGAAACTGGCCTGCGGTCGGCGGGAGGACCGTCAATCCGCGCTCGCCCTGCTCCTGGGG
>JBJHCF010000029.1:0-44358 GCA_050506795.1 Opitutia bacterium | reverse complement strand
CTCCTGGGGAGTGGGCGCGCGCCCGTCCGACCCCGGAGGAACCTCCGGCTCGGACGACAGCGGCCGACCGGCGGCCGACTGGAGGTTGTAGGGGGTTTTTTCCTGCTGGATCTCCAGCGGCAGGGCCGGGCTTTGCGCGGCGGCAAAGGAAGCCGCCAGTGTCCACGCGACCACCGTCGCGAGGCGACTGAAAGTGACGGAACGTTGTTTCATGACATTGTCTCCCTTGCCGGTACGGTTACTGTCCGGCCGCCTGCGCTTCCACCAGCGCCTGGACGGCCGCCTGGAGTCCGGCCACGGACTGGCGCAGGTCGGCGATTTCGGCCTCCTGCTCTCGCACCACCGCGTGCAGCCCCTGGATGGCCGCGAGGGCGACGCCGGCCAGGTCCGACGGCACCAGCGAGGTTTCGCTTTCACCGAGGTTGAACGCAGCGTAGAAATCCTGGGCCATCGGCCCGATGTGGATGGATTCCGGTCTGCCGATGAAGCTCCATTCGTAGAGGGGCAGATCGACGACCTGGGCGAGAACCCCGGCCGAATCGAGCGCATGGAGGTTTTCCTTGCGGTTGCGATCGCTGCCCTGCGAAAGGGTGCCTGTGATCATAAGGTTACCGCTACTGGGCAAGCGCATCACTACCTCATCTCCAAACAGCCATTCAAACCGCGGCCGTCTAAAGTGATGGAGGCTCAGCTGGACCTCAGGGGGAGCAAAGAACAGGAAGCGTTCATAATCGATCCTTATTATTTGGTCGGTGAAGTTATTCTGAACGCGCATACCGAAATTCGTGGAGGACCATTCGGGGGTGCCGACGGTGAGTTGGTTGGGGATATGCACCACGCGGTCGCCTCCCCAGCGCAGGGCGGCCTTCTGCGTGCCGCCGTGGTTGGTTCCCAGCACACCGCCCGCATTACCGAACAAAACGGGTCCATCTACGGCCATTCCTCCAAACGCCCCGTGCCACCCCAGACCGTGGCTGGCGTCGGTACCGCCGCGAAGATAGAGGTTGCTGTCACTTAAACGAATGCCGCCGGTAAAGATATTCTGCTGGCTGAAGGTCTGCGCGCTGGCCAGGCGGGGAATATTCGTGCTCAGGCGCGCGTCGGCCAGTGTGCCGGCGTTGATTTTCGCCGCGTTCAGGTTGGGAATCCGGTCCACGTGAAAGACGCCGGTGGTTACCTTTGTTGCGCTCAGGTTTGGGACGCGATCGGCGTGCAGCGTTCCCGTGGTCATGTTGCCTGCGTTGAGCGCGGTGAGGGAGGCGCCGCTGCCGGAGAAACCGGTGGCGCTCACGCTGCCGGTCACCGTCAGGTTTGTGCCATCGGCGGTGACGAGGGCGGAGCCTTGCGGTGTCACCAGTTGGTTGGCGCTCGTGGACAGGAACGCGTAGGGCGAAGTGAGCAGGCGCAGCCGCGGAAGGATCTCGGTAAACTCGCCGCCCACGGCGAGCCGCACGGAGATCCCGACGAAGCGCTCGGTGCCGTCCAGACCGCAAAAGATCGTGGAGAGGTTCGGACGCGGATCGCTGCCGAAGATCGCGCCCTCGCCCAGGAGGACGCTGAAATAGCCGGCATCGACCGTGATCGTCTGCTGTTCCGTCCAGAGCGCCGTGTCCCCGCCGGCCTGCGCATAAATCCGGAAGAGCACGTCATAGTTGGTCGGCTGCGGATTGCCAAGGCCGTCGGTGCCGAGCGGATTTCCGTTCGTATCGACAAGGTAGCCCTGATAGGAAAGCAGCTCCGGCGGGGAGCCGGGCGTGGAAAACTGCCCCTGGAGCGAACCGGCCAGAAGCAGACTCGTGGCAATGATGGCGCCAAGGCGGATAAGACAAGGTTTCATTGGAATTTTGGATTTAGGATTTGGCCAAAAAGAAGATCGGGCTGTCGCGCCCGGCGGAATCAGTCGGCGATCGTCGCGATGTCACTGATACGATTGAGGGCGAAAGCGCCCCGGGTTTGTAACTGGCGTTGCGCGCCGTTCCTGCCTTCGAGGATCAACGTTTCCTCGTAAAGGCCGGAAAGGGTCGTGCTCGAACCGGTGAGCGACACAAAGTCGCCGTCGGCAAGGGGAGGAATGACCTGCAGGCGCAGGATGCGAGTCACGCCGTAGGATTCGAACCCCTGCGGAAGCGTCTGGTTGAAAGTCGCGTCCCGGTTGTCGTGGTCCGGGTGATAGCTGTGGACGAACGGATTGGACGCTTGATCGTCGTAGTGAATCGGGACCGTGACGCTGATGTCGGCCCCCAGCCGGAGCCGGCCGCTGAAGGCCCAGGAAACGTTCTCGTCGCTCCAGGGCAGGTGAACGACACTGATCCGCCGGGCGGCGGACAAGAGGGAGGGGTGAAGCACGCTCTCCCGGCGGGCGATGACCACGTTCTCGGTCGTTTGATGGCCTATATAGACCCTTTGCAGGAGGCGGGCATCCCCCTGCCCGCTGTTATGGACGATCAAGCGCAAGGGAAACGGCCGCGAGACCGGTCCCAGGCTCTCGTCGATCCCGGTCACAATGTAACTGCCATCCGCCGCCTGCGCCGGCCCGCCGGTATTCGTCAACTCGTACTCCGCCAGGTAGTGTTGAACCTCCGTCACCAGGGCGTTGCCGACCCAGAGGCCGGCGTCGGAGGCCACCTCGGCCGACACCGGAAGATCGAATTGCGAATGTCCCAGGGAATCGCTCAGGCGCAGGATGCCGGCAAAAACGGTGCCGGGCTGCCCGCTCATGAGCGAACGGTCGAGGCCGAGGGTGATTTCGATTTCGGAACCCGGCTGGCCCCTGGGCGCAAGCGACCACGTCTGCGGGCCTTCGGAGAAACGCGTAAATGCGTAGGTGAGATCGGTGAGGTCGAGTTCCCCGCGCATGAGCAGCGGCGGAGTGTCGGCGATCGGAATCTGTCCGGCCGGAGGCGCGACGGAGGGGAGGAGTGTCCCGGTGACGGTGATGGATTGGTTGGTGGCATTGTTCAGGCGGAGGCGGTATTGCCCCAGGCGGTCGTGGAAAAGAATGCCGCCCGCGCTTTGGAGAGACAGTTCGAACGGGCCGAAGTAGCGGTTGTACTCCTCGGCGCGCACCCAGTAGGCCTGCCCGCGCCGCACCCGGGCGTTGCGCAGGTCGAGTAGAAGCATCGGGTTCTTACTGCCGAGTTTTCCGCCGGGATAGAAATAGATCTCCGCGTACGCGTGGAGCGAGGTGTCGGGCCCGAGGAAACTTTCCCAGGTCGGCGGGCCGGCCCGCGGCGTCGAGAAACCGAGGAAGTTCATCCCCGTGCTCGTCCAGGAAAGGTGCGGCGGCACCGGCCGCCCGGTGAGCGTCCACGTGTAGTCACGGCGCACGGATATCAGGTAGGCGGCGTTGGGCACCAGCCGCTGCAGCGGCGAGGCGGGACCCAGGTTGCGGGTCCACTTCAGCCACTGCGTACTGCCGTCGGTCGGCTGCTCGGGGCTGTCGTAGAACTGCATCGCGCCGGTGCCGGGCACCCACAGCCAGATCTCGTCGATCGGGCTATTCGGGTCCGCCGCCAACAGGGTGTTGATGGTGGCGTGGGAGGGGTCGATGTGGAGATAAAAAGCGGTCCATCCGGACTTCAGCTCGAAGGTCTCGGTCGTCCACTGGGCGGCGGCCTCATGCGCCGCGGTGACAAGAAGGAGGCACGCGGCAAGCCGCGCAATGCTCATTCCATTCATGGAGGGAAAACTCGGGAGGAAAAACTGAGGATACCCTCAGCGGTAACAATCCAGGTTTTCGAAACTGTTGTGGAACGGCCATTGGAAGCACCCCAATGCCCGCATACCCAGCGGATTCAGATCTCCGCGCAGGGCAGCACATATGCTGCAACCGGACGAGTCCGCATAATGGCCGGGACTCGCAGGAGCCGAAGAAGGTCGTGTGCTTTTTCTGTTGTGGTGATGGGCCTAAATGCAACCGTGCACTCGATGCCCAGCACCCTGCATGTTGGTAACAATCACAGTGTATGTCAATATCGATTACATTATTTTGTATTAGCGGAACGTTGGTAGTTGCAGTTTCGATTCCGCACATTAGCGCTACTATTTGGTCTTTGTATGGAACTTATTGATACAGAAACAGAACCTTCCTTGAACCAATTTTAGCATGTCCCCATTAGACAATGTTCGGCAACCCTCGCCAATAGAGCATTCCTGTTCAATTCCGAGGATCAGTAGCGCCGGAATTGAAGAGGCGTTCTGGTGATTTGGGTTTTGGGAAGTGCTCTCCAGGATTCAGTCAGAGACGTTTTTGTGCGGAAAGCCTGCGCACGGTTCTCTCATTTGGCGTTCAAAGACCGCATAAGAAAACACTTCATACCGGCAATTTAGCATTTTTGATTTTTCACCAAAGAATACGGATCAAAGGGCGGAAATAAAAAGGCCGCGGATGCCCCGCCGGAGGAATTTGCGATCCTACTTGCAAATTCGCAATTCTACTGTAAATGAGACACAGTATCATTTAATTCGATGGATCTTTCTTTTTCCAATATTAACCAACCCATGCCGGTTCTGATCGGCGGACCGGTTCCGGCGGCGTTCCTCGACGAGCCACCGCACTCCCGTTGCGAGCACACGATCCTTGACTCCTTGCTGGCCGAATCCGGGACGGCGGATCCGGCGCTGACGGACCGTCTCCTCGACCTGAAATTCACCCTTCTCCAGCGGGACGATGCGCAGGAGACCTTGGAACGATTTTACCGGGTGCGCCCGCGGCTGGAACAAGGTCACTACCTGGCCTCGTACCGTCTCCGGCGCTGGCTGGAGCGCCAGATAAGGGTGTCGGTTTCGCCGGGGCGCGGTTATCCCGCCCACACCTATTCGCTCAGCCTGACACCCCCGTCGCTCGACGCTCTCTTTGCTTCAATCCGGCGGGTCACTCTCAACGAGGTTCACCTGCTCCCGGGCGGTTGCCCCCAGATACGTTTCCGCTTCGTGACCTGGACGGCCGCATCACGTTGAAGATCTGATAATGCCTATGGCAGCCGTTTTCCCGCAAGGTGCCGACGGCACATGTTTATCGACACCGCGAGCGAATTATTTGATGGTTCGGTATGCGGTGCCCGGATCAGCCATTCGCCAAACCCTCTCAACGACCGGCGGCCAGGAGCAGCCTTTTCGCCTTGTGTTGCCTGCTCCTGTTTCCGGCGATCTCCACCGGAGCGGCGAACGAAACCGACCCATTCCCCCTATCGCCACCCCCCGGCGACACGGGATTGCCCGCAGGATGGACGTTCGCCGAAGGCGCGGAGTTTCCCGGAGCGGCGGGCCGGCTTTCCGCTGACAACGGGATACTCAAACTGCATTACGACTTTCGCGAGGGCGGCGCCTATGTCGCGGCTTACCGTGACATCGAACCGGAACGTGCACTGGACCGGTTGACGTTCCGCCTGAAGAAACCGGCGGAGGCGACCTTCACCATTCGCATCACCGACTCGCACGGACAGACCTTGCAAAAAAGCTCCACTTTTCCGCACGCCGACTGGCAGGATGTTGCGGTCGACTTGACCCACTGGAATCAGTTTTTCGGAGGTCCCGGCGACGGACGTCTCCGGCAACCGGTCAGGCGCATCGGGATTCTGGTGGAACGGCAGGGTTTGGCCGAGCCGGCGGGCGTGGTCGAAATCGCCGACATCGAAGCCCGACCCCTCGTCGACGATCAATGGCGGGAACGGGATTACCAAACCTACGAATCGACCTACGAGGTGACCGCTTTCGACTCCGAAGCGGGGTTTTCCCTGAGCGGCCCCGGAACGATCTCTGACGGACCCTGGGAGGTGGACCTCGCTGAAGCGCAACAGGCCTTCCTGAATCACTCGATCGCCCTGCACGGACGACCGAAAGCGTTGAGGCTTTCCGTGACCGGCGGGTCGCCTGGAAACCGTCTTCGTCTCCACCTGGGATCGCACTTTCAGAATTTCGTCCGCGATCTGGGCGAACTGTCCGGAGACCGCGAAACCTTCACCGTACCCGTCCCGCCGGACGGATGGGACTATTACGGGGGCCAGAACGACGGTGAAGTGCGACCGCCCCTGCGCTTCACCCGGCTGGAAGTGCGCAGAGGGACGGGCGCGGCGGAGAAAATCGAGTTGGAATTGGAGAGCCTGGAATGCGTCACCGACGTGACCAACACCTCCGGGCTGATCCTGAAGACGTCGCTCACGCCCGAGAGTACCGGAGGCGACGGGCTGCAATTGGTCGTTCAACGGAGAAATCTCATGCCGGTCCCGCTCGAAGGCGACCTGGAGATCGTCGCTCGCGACTGGGAGGGGAATACCGTCTGGTCCGCCGACCGACCCGATCCTCTGGAGCCGGGACGGGCCGATACAATGACCCTTGCGCTGCCGATGCCGGAAGACCGCCATTTCGTGGAGGTCCTTGTCCGTTACGTTCACAACGGAGAAACTTTGGCCTTCCGCACGGTGGCGCACTCCCGTTCGCCGGATCTGACGCCGGACCGGGAATTGAGGCCGCAATCGCCGTGGGGCATGGGGGTTTACCTTTACCGGTTTCCGCATTCGACGGGAGGTCTCCAACAAATGGATACGGCAGCCGCCATGGCTTCGAGCGCGGGGGTGCAATGGAGCCGGGAGGAATTCTCCTGGAGCCGCATCGAAGTCGAACCCGGGGTGTACGATTTCCGCTTTTACGACGAAGTGGTCGACGCGGCGACGCGCAACGGCATCAGCGTCTACGGCCTGCTCGCCTACTGGTCGCCCTGGACGGAGCCCTACACGGAAGAAGGCATCGAAGCGTTTGCCGAATTTGCCCGGGCAACGGTACGACGCTACCGGGACCGGATCCAGCATTGGGAAATCTACAACGAACCGAATATCTTCTTCTGGCAAGGCCCGCCCGAACTCTACCCGGTGCTGCTGCGGCGTGTTTACGAAGCGATCAAAGACGAGGATCCCGACGCCCGGGTGCTGGGAATCTCCACCGCCGGCATCGATACCGATTTTATCCGCATGTGTCTGGAGGCTGAGGCGCCGTTCGACGTGCTGACCATTCATCCTTACCGCCAGGCCATGAACG
Source organism: Opitutia bacterium (assembly GCA_050506795.1). Taxonomy (GTDB): domain Bacteria; phylum Verrucomicrobiota; class Verrucomicrobiia; order Opitutales; family T3Sed10-336; genus SLOW01. The sequence goes on along the minus strand of JBJHCF010000029.1, from coordinate 37,326 downwards.
AATCCCGCTTTATGGAAGAACTGCGCGCGGTCGCCGAACTGGTGGATCACCGTCCGGTATGGATCACGGAAATGGGCCTTCCCACGCACCACAACGGCGCCACGGAGCGTGAGCAGGCCGTGTTTCTCGCGCGCTCGTACCTGGGAGCCGTCGCTTCCGGCGCGACCCAAAACATCAGTTGGTACAATTTCCGCAACGACGGAACGGATGCCTGGTTCAACGAACACAATTTCGGGGTCGTTCGACGCGACCTCAGCCCCAAGCCCTCCTACCGGGCGTTGGCCACCCTGGCGAACAGCCTCAGGGATGGCCCCTGGACGGGTGAATTTCCCGCCCCCGGAATTTACGCCCTTCGCTCGGATCGCGGGCTGGCCGTCTGGTCGGGCCACGGTACCGCCGAAGTCGCCATCGAAGCCGGAGGGGAGGTCCGGGTGGTTAATCTGATCGGAGAACCCCGCGAGTTTGATCGCCGTGACGGCCGCATCGTCCTCTCACTGGCACCCTCGGCGCCGTTGTTTATTTTGGGGGACACCCTCGGTCACCTTACCGTCGAAAAACGGGCCCCGCAGGAGGTTCACGAATTCTGATCGCAGGATCAGATCGACGGGGATCCGGTGACCCCCGACAGATACCATTTGCTCAACCACAGGGGCGTCGATGCCACTCGGGGCGGAGGCCCTTTCATGAAAGGTGATACAGCAGGAACAGGGTGTCCCAGGAGACCGCCAGGCCCCAGCCGAAATTCATGAGAGAAGCGTCACCAGGGCAATGTGTTTGCCGAAAAAGAACGGCTCCTCTTTGCGGGCGATATCGCGATTGCTCTGCAGGACAAAGTCCGCCAGCAAATGGGCGAACAAGAGACTCAGAAAGAGGGGATTTACGCGATCCATAGTGTTCTGTTTCGGTAATGCGGTACGCTTGGAACGATGAAGGAGCTCTTTAAAGCTCCAATCCCCATATGGAGTCTCAAAAGACTCCTGATAAGAGAAGGAGTTCCTGAAGACACCGACAAAATCCCGCCGTCGCCGGCATCGGAACCTTGGCAAAAAAGCTATTCCAAAAACGATTCATCCGGTGCGTTCCTCCCACCACCTCAGGGCGGCCCCCACCGCGTCCCAGTCGGCTCGCTCCAGATGATCTCCGGCCGTCCGCCGCCCCACCGGTGGGACAAACGCCGCGGCGATCGCCTCCTGGGTCAGTCCGCGCAACGCGCCGCACACCGCCCAGGCCTGCTTTTTGGTCCAACGCCGCACCAGGGCATCAAGGAGGGTCACCACCCCCCGACCACTACGCTCCAGTTCATCGGACGTGGCCGAGCACAGCGCCAGGTGACGACGGCTCCCGGATAGGCTGTCGATAGCCTCTCCCGACGCGACGAAAGCCTTTCCCTGACTGCGCGAAACGTGCCGGGAATCGACCCACTCCGCCGGACCCAGACCAATCCCCACGCGGGTAATCCAGGACGCCCCGGCACTCCCGGAGCCTCCCTGCAAAAAGGTTCGCAGGAAAAGGGTTATCCGCAGAGCGTCTTCAGGGTGTTCCACCAGCAACTGCCAACTGTCACCCCGAAACACATCATTTGCCGATAGGCCGGCCTCGGGAAACGCCTTCTTCGCCTCCCTGGCCGCCGCCTGCAAAGACCCGCGAGTTTTCTCGGGTCGGACGAGTCAGCCTTGCCTGATCCCACGATATCCTCGGTCAATACCGCCAGGCAGTTGGACCCGGCCTTGCTCATGTCAAAGCACTCCTCGTAAAAAATAACCCATCCCCGCTCCCGGTCTCCATTGCCGGGAGGAAACTCCGCTCATTACCTCCCTCGGATCCGTTGCGGCTTTCGATCGACTCAGGCGAGTCACGGACTCGCTTAACATTGGGCTCAAGGCGCGCCGTCGGGCGCGGAGCCCGTAACGGCGGTGATTACCGAGCTGAATCCCCCGCGGGGGCCCCAGCGGGTGACAACCCGCATCCAGCGCGGGGAGCAGACCGCAGCCAAATCATCCAGGATGAGATTGGTCACCTTCTCGTAGAACACCCCCTCGTTGCGGTAGGCGTTCAGGTAGAGTTTCAACCCCTTCAATTCAAGGCACGTTTCTTCCGCTACATAGGTGATGACCACGGTGGCGAAATCGGGCTGCCCGGTTTTTGGGCAAACCGAGGTGAATTCGGGAAAGGTGTGTTCGATCCGGTAATCCCGTTCCGGCTTGGGATTGGGAAAGGTTTCGAGTAAGGATGTGTCGCTCATCGCATCATGCCAACGGCTGGCCGATCTCCTTGAGCATTCTCCCGAACCAGTCGGTCTTGGTATCGAACGGCTTTCCGCCCTTGATGCGCTCGAATTCGATCGCCCGCAGCACGTCGCCCCGGTCCTCATCGTGGCCGATCACCCCGCGCTCGCCTTTGAGCACGCACTCCACCGCGGTGTCGACGCAGCTCTGGATCAGTCGCAGGTCCTCGCGGTTCGGCGGAGCCGAACGGGCAAAGTAGCCACTCTTCTGCACCAGAGTCTTTTCCGCATCGAGCATCTTGGCGAACTGTTTCCCGAACCAGGCGCCGGGATTCACGGCATCCAGCTTTACGTGACCGAAGGCGTCGCGAGGCACTTCTTCCCCGGCCGCTTCCATTTCCGCCACGATGCTTTCCGCACCGGCGCCTTCGCCGATGAAGATATTGACACAATTCAACTTGTCCATGATCCCATGCAGGCGGTCCGCCTCAGCACGAAGGTCGATTTTCATTTCCGGCAGGAAGACCGCGTGCACGTCGAAACGCTCCCGCGCCAGGTCGATGCCGGGCACGAATTCCTTGCCGGCCAGCAGGCAGCGGTACTCCTGCGCGGTGGCGGCGGTAAGCCAGCCGCAGTGGCGTCCCATCACTTCATGGACGATGAGCATACGCGGATTCGCGCCGTGTTCGTGCACCACGTTTTCGAAAAACCTCGCGCCCTGCTCGGCCGCCGTCCAGGCGCCCAGCGACTGGCGAATGGGAAACACGTCGTTGTCCACCGTCTTGGGCAGGCCGACCACGCCGAGTTCGTATTTCTGTTCGGCCAGGAAAGCTGCCAGGTCGGCCGCGGTGGTGTTGGTGTCGTCTCCGCCGATGGTGTGAAGCACATCCACCTTGTCGGTTACCAGACGTTCCGCCGCGACCTTGAGGGGATCCTCTCCTTCCTTGATCAGGCCGCGTTTCACGCAGTCCTTGGCGTTGGTGAGCTTCACCCGGCTATTGCCGATGGGGCTGCCGCCGTAGCGGTGCAGCACGCCGGCGCGGCGGCGGATTTCCGGAGTGACTTCGATGCTGTCGCCCAGCAACAGCCCTTTGTAGCCGTCGCGGTAACAGAGGATTTCCACATCCGGAACGGTTTCCGAGTACCGCTGGATCAGTCCCCCGATCGCCGAAGACAAACAGGGCGCCAATCCGCCCGCGGTGAGAATAGCAACTTTCTTAACGCTCATAAAATCGGTTTGGTTTGCGAAATCCGCAATCTACGGATCACCTCCGGGGAGGCAAGAGAATAGATCGGGAGGGGATTGGACGGATAGGGAGTATCAGTCGGATCGGACCGATCAGACCGATGCTCGAACGCCGGAAGGCGTTTCTTCCGCGGCAAATTCAAAAACCGGCTTCGGTGTATCCGGGGTCGGCGGGTGCGGGATCACTTTCCAGAACCGGCCAACCGCGGTCCGCCAGTCGTCGAGCAGCCGTTGCCCGTGCGGGCTGGAAGTGAGCCGCACGTGGGTCTCCACCAGCTTGCGCAGCGATTCGATTTCGCGGTCCTCTTCCAGGCGCTCGATTGAAATCATGGCTGAATTGTACCGTTTCCCGAATACGCCGGCTTCGTCGTAGACAAAAGCCAGTCCCCCGCTCATACCGGCCCCAAAATTGCGTCCTGCTTCTCCCAATACAACCACCATGCCGCCAGTCATGTATTCACAACAGTGATCGCCAACGCCTTCCACCACCGCCAAACCGCCCGAATTGCGCACCGCAAAACGCTCACCGGCCTGCCCGGCGGCAAAAAGGCGCCCGCCGGTGGCGCCGTAAAGGCAGGTGTTGCCCAGGATGATGTTTTCGTGCCAGACGAAGGATTCGTTATCGCGCGGCCGAATAATAATTTCACCTCCGTTCATTCCTTTGCCGACGTAGTCGTTGGCCTCGCCGAACAGGGTCAAACGGATTCCCTGGATGAGGAAGGTGCCGAAGCTCTGTCCGGCGCTGCCGTTGAAGGTCAGGTCGATCGACCCGGGCGGGATGCCGTGATTGCCGAGCGAATACGCCAGTTCGCCCGAGAGACGGGTTCCCACGCAGCGGTCGGTGTTGCGGATGCGGAACTTTCCGGAGTAGTTGGAAACCCGACCCCGCACGAGGTCCTTGATTTCCTGGATGACACCGTCGTCGATCGTCCCTTCGTTGCCGAAACGGTCGTTGCGTTCACGGGTGTGAATGCGCGTGGTTTCACCGCTCGGATCGGGATCGTGCAACAGGCCGGCAAACGAGATGAGTTTCGTTTTGGGATTCTCCTCATCGAATATTTGCTCGAGCAAATCGGTCCGGCCGACGATTTCGTCGATCGTCCGAAATCCCAGCCGCGCCAGGTACTGACGGGCGTCCTCGGCCACCCCGTTGAAGTAGTGCACGATGTTTTCCGGTTTCCCCCGGAACTTGGCCCGCAGGTCCTCGCGCTGCGTCGCCACCCCCACCGGGCAGGTGTTGAGATGGCACACCCGGAACATGGCGCACCCGGCCGCGATCAGCGCGGCGGTGCCGAAGTTGTATTCCTCGGCGCCGAGGAGCGCGGCGATGATGATGTCGCGTCCGGTTTTCATGCCGCCATCGGTTCGCAGGACCACACGGCCGCGCAGGTCGTTCATCATGAGAACCTGATGCGCCTCGGCGAGACCGATCTCCCAGGCGGAACCGGCATTCTTGATCGACGAGACGGGCGAAGCGCCGGTGCCCCCTTCGTGGCCCGAGATCAGAATGACGTCGGCATAGGCCTTGGCCACCCCCGCGGCCACCGTGCCCACACCGGAGCAGGCGACCAGTTTGACGCATACCTTGGCCCGCGGATTGACCTGTTTCAGGTCGAAGATCAACTGGGCGAGATCCTCGATGGAGTAAATATCGTGGTGCGGCGGGGGCGAAATCAGCGTCACCCCGGGCACACTGAAACGGAGGCGGGCAATCAGCGGAGTGACCTTATGACCGGGCAACTGCCCGCCCTCTCCCGGTTTGGCGCCCTGGGCGATCTTGATTTCGATCTCCTTGGCCGAAGCGAGGTACTCGGCGGTGACCCCGAACCGGGCGGAAGCAACCTGTTTGATGGCGCTGTTGGCGTTGCGGCCATCCTCAAAGGGAGAAAACCGCCGGGGATCCTCCCCGCCCTCGCCCGAGTTCGATTTGCCTCCGATGCTGTTCAGGGCGATGGCCAAACACTCATGGGTTTCGGGGGAAATCGCTCCCAGCGACATGCCCGCGGTGGTAAATCGGCGCCGAATGTCTTCGATCGGCTCAACCTCTTCCAGGTCGATCGGCTTCGGAGCAAAACGAAACCGCAGCAGGTCCTTGATGCCGACCGGCTGATGTTCGTCACCGGCGGCGACAAACTTCCCAAAGTCGTCCTGACTCTCGGATTTCACGAACTTGTGCAAACCGGCCACCACCTTCGTGTTCCAGGCATGAAACTCACCGCCGCGCCGATTCACCTTGAAATAGCCCTCGCTCTCCAGCACGCTCTCCCGATCCTGCGGATAAGCGTTACCGTGGCGGCGCAAGGTCGCTTCGGCGATTTCGCGGTAGCCAACGCCGCCCAGAGGCGAGGCCACCCCGTAGAAACAGTCCCGGACCACTTCCGGTCCGATGCCAAGGGCTTCAAACACCTGGGCGGCCTGATAGCTGAAAAGGGCGCTGATACCCATCTTTGCCATGATTTTCAGCAGGCCCTTGTTCAAAGCGGTCCGGTAGTTTTCGCAAGCCTCCGCCAGGCTGGCCACCTCCTCGAACTTCTTTTCCTCCCAAAGATCGCCGATCACCTCCAGGGCCATGTAGGGGTTGACGGCATTGGCGCCGAAACCGATCAGGGTCGCCATCTGGTGCACTTCGCGGGCCTCGCCGGTCTCACAGACAACGCCGCAGCGCAGGCGCAGTCCCGCCCTTACCATGGCATGGTGCACGGCTCCGGTGGCCAGGAGCATGGGAATGGCGGCTTTTTCGGGACCGATTCCCCGGTCGCACAACACAATGATTCGGGCGCCCTCCTTCTCCACGAGCCGACAGGCTTCCGCCGCCAGCGCCTCGACTGCCGGCTGCAAGGCGTCAGGCCCCTGGGCGGCGGAAAAGAGCACCGGAAGGGTGCGAACCGGACCCAACCGGTCTTCCAACCCGCGTAAAGCCGCCAACTCCCGGTTCATCAGGACCGGTGAAAGGGCTTCCGCGATGCGGGAATCCCGGGGGCTTTCCTGAAAAACACTGTCGAGTTCACCACCCAGCAGGGTGTGGGTGGACATCACCAGGTTCTCCCGGATCGAATCGATTGCCGGATTCGTCACCTGGGCGAAAAGTTGTTTAAAGTAGGTGTACAGCAGCCGCGGTCGACGGGAAAGCACCGCCAGCGGGGTGTCGTCGCCCATGGAACCGGTGGGTTCGAGTCCGTTTTCCGCCATGGGCTGAAGGACGATTTCAATCTCGTCCAGTTCGTAACCGAAGGCGAGTTGCCAGGGAAGCTTGTCCTCTGGATCGACGCTCCGCACTTCCTCTTCCGGCCGGACCAGCTCGGTTTCGCCGCGCAGATCGATGAACGAATCCCGGCAAAGGGCTCCGTAGTCGCGGCGGCCGGCCAGGTGTTGCTTGATCGTCGCATCGTGCAACAGTTTCTGGTCTTCCAGATCGACCGCCAGCATGCGCCCCGGGCCGAGACGTCCCGACTCCACCACCCGGGCGTTCCCGTCGGGAATCAGCCCGACCTCCGACGCCAACAGCACGGTGCCGTCGTCGTAAACTTTGTAGCGGGCCGGACGCAGACCGTTGCGGTCCAAGGACGCCGCCACATAACGCCCGTCGGTGAAAACCACGGCGGCGGGGCCGTCCCAGGGCTCCATCACCCCGGCGTGGTAATGAAAGAAATCGCGGACTTCCGGCTGCAATTCGGGATCATTTTCCCAGGCGACCGGCATCATCATCTGACAGGCGTGGAGAGAGGAACGCCCGCCGAGGGTCAGGCACTGGAGCGCGTTGTCAAAGCTGGCGGAATCCGACATCTCCGGCTGAATAACGGGGCGGAGATCCTCGAATCGATCCTCCCAGACCGTATGCTCATCAGAGAACTCGCGCGCCCGCATCATGTTGCGGTTTCCACGGATGGTGTTGATCTCCCCGTTGTGCGCCATCATACGAAACGGCTGCGCCAGGTGCCAGGTGGGAAAGGTGTTGGTCGAATAGCGCTGGTGAAAAATAGCGTATGCGCTCTTGAAATCCCGGGACCGCAGATCAAGGAAAAACCGCCGAATCTGCGGGGCATTCAACAGCCCTTTGTAGACAACCGTCCGGCAGGAAAAACTGCAGATGTAAAACCCTTCCAGCTGGTTTTCCCGCGCCTGGCGCTCGGTCGTCTTCTGTGCCAGGTAGAGTCTTCGCTCCAGAGAGTCGGCATCCATGCCGTCGTCGCCCGCGACCAGGGCCTGAACGATAAGCGGCCTTGTGGTGGCGGCCTTATGTCCGAGGCAGGCAGGATCCACCGGAACCTCGCGCCAGTCCAGGAACCGCAATCCCTCCCGTTCGACCGCCTCTTCCAGCAGGCGCTTGCCTTGGTCGCACGCCTGGGAATTCTCCCGGGGAAGAAAAACCATACCCACGCCAAGTCGGCCGGCGGCGGGCGATTCGATTCCCCTTTCGGCCAGATGCTTCACCAAAAGTTCCTGCGGGATCTGGGTCAGTATGCCGGCACCGTCGCCGGTCACCGCATCGGCATCGATCGCTCCCCGGTGCGCCAGTGCTTTCAGCGCCGCCACCGCGCGATCCACGATTTCCCACGACGGTTCCCCCGACATCCGGGCGATAAAACCGACCCCGCAGGCGTCGTGTTCAAAATCGGATCGATAAAGTGGCGACTGGAAGACTGGCATAAGGAATCAATTTGATGGGAAGGTTTCACATCCCGGAAACGGTTGGACGCTCACAAAAAGAAGGCCGGAATCATTCCGGCCTTTCTTCGAGACGTTCGCTCGTCGCTGGGAGAGTCGTCTTAGAAAAACCGGATTGTCTGGGAGGCCATGCGCGCATGCTCTTCATCCGTGCAGGGACTGTTGGTCGGAACGTCGGCGTCCTTGCTCGAAGCCTGGACCAATTCGTTGGCCAACAAATAATTCTCGACCTCCTCACCGCTCACATCCGCAAGCATGACCCCGTCGACTTCAACGCAGGGAGACAGCTGCTGACCGGATTTGCGTACCATTTCGGCGTAATTCTCCGGCTGGTTGATGATGTCCATGTCCTCGTAGTCCAAGTCGTACTTCTTGAGAATAGCGCGGACCCCGTTGCTCCATCCGCAGGTCGGTTTTAAATACGCTTTGATTTTCATGTGAGTAAAGTCCCCCCTTTAATTTTCGTTGTCAAATGCTCCCTTGATTTCTCAGGGCTGAAAAAACGCCGATCGTTTCACCCATGCAAGCAAAAATCCACCTCGCCCAATCGCGGAACGACGGCCATCAGGTCCAACCAGATCGCCTTCTCATCAAGCGGAAAGGAACAAGTACCGATCGCGACCGTGGTAGTCCCGCACCGTTTCGACCCCGGTGAACCCTTGCTCGCGAGCCAAGGCGCTCAAGGCCTGATGGTGAGCCACGCCCGTCTCGAGGGCGATTCGGCCACCGGGGGCCAAAAATCCGGCCGCCCCGACGATGATGGTCTCCAGGTCCGCCAGGCCGGAACGGGATGCCTCCAACGCTTCCCGCGGTTCGTAATCTTTGACCTCGGGATCGGCGACCGCCCACTCATCAACGGTCAGGTATGGCGGATTGGCCACAATCAGATCGAATGTTTTACCGGCTTCCAACCCGGCATACCAGTCAGACAGATAAAAATCCACCCGATCCGCCAGTTGGAGGCGGTGAGCGTTTTCCCGCGCCAAATCAATCGCCGCTTCACTGCGGTCCACCGCGACAGCCACGGCCTCCGGCCAGGCCCTCAGCAGGGCCAGCGCCAGCGCGCCGGTCCCGGTGCCCAGATCGAGCAAACGAACCGGCGGAACCGCCGTGTTCTTGAGAATGAGTTCCACCAACCGTTCCGTTTCCGGTCGCGGAATGAGGGCGCGCCGGTCGGTTTTTAGCGTTAATCCGTGAAACTCCGTTTCCCCCAGCACGTACTGCAGCGGCTCACGGGCTCCCCGACGCCTGACCAGAGGCCGCAGGGCCTCCAACTCCGCCTCCGGCATGGGCCTTTCGAAACGGACGTACAGGTCGAGCCGCTTCACGCCGAGCAGTCCGGCCAGCAACCACTCGGCATCCAGACGCGGAGTTTCCACTCCTTTTCCTTCCAGGTAGGCGGTGGTTCGCTGAAGGACTTCGAGCAGGGTTAACATGGCGCGCGTTCGGATCGACCATCACGCCGGATCACTCGAAAAACTTCTTGGCCTTGCCAAAGAAGCCCTTTCCGGCCGGTCCGGCGGGCTCCTCGGCGTCGCCGGAGGCCAGGGCGAATTCCTCCAGGATGCGACGTTGCTCGCCGCTTAACGAGGTGGGAACCTCGACGTGGATGCGCACCATCTGATCGCCAAAGTGTCCGCCGCGCAAGTTGGGCATCCCCTTTTTGCGAAGACGGAAAACCGTGCCGGATTGAGTGCCGGCGGGGATCTTGAGGTTGGCTTTTCCAGTCAGCGTGCGCACCTCGATATTGCCGCCAAGAGCCGCCAGGGTGAACTTGATCGGAACCTCGCAGTAAAGATCGTCGCCCCGGCGCTCGAAAACTTCGTGCGGCTTGACGTGAATGACCACGTAAAGGTCACCGGGAGGGCCGCCTTTGGAGCCGACTTCCCCGTTTCCGCCGGAGCGGAGCTTGGACCCGTCGTCGACCCCCGCCGGAATGCGCAGCTTGATGTTGCTGGTGGTCACGGTACGCCCTTCCCCGCGGCATTCACGGCAGACTTTTTCCACCCGGCGGCCGGCGCCCTCACATTCGGGACAAACCTGACGAATGCTGAAGAAACCGCGCGAAGTGGTCACCTGTCCCTGCCCGCCGCAGGTGCGGCAAACGGTGGTTTTGGAACCCGGCTCGGCCCCGGAACCGTTACAACCGCTACAGGCGACGGGACGCCGGTAGCTGATCTCTTTTTCCACCCCGGTGGCCGCCTCTTCCAGCGTCAGTTCAAGGTCGTACCGCAAATCGGACCCCCGTTGCGGCCCGCCGCCAAAACCGCTACCGCCACCGCCGAAAAATTCTTCGAAGATACCGCCGCCACCGCCACCGCCGCCGCCGAAGACTTCGCGGAAAATGTCGAATGGGTCATGAAACCCGCCGCCACCGCCGCGAGCGCCGCCACCCTCGAACGCCGCGTGCCCGTAGCGGTCGTAGGCGGCACGTTTGTCCACATCCTTAAGCACCTCATAGGCCTCCGAGGCTTCCTTGAACTTCTCTTCCGCCTCCTTGTCGCCCGGATTCTTGTCCGGATGATACTGCACCGCCCGCTTGCGATAAGCCTTCTTGATTTCGTCGGCGGAAGCGTCGCGCGACACTCCCAGAATTTCGTAATAATCCGCTTTCTTCATGTGTACTGGCCCGGAGCGGGATTAACTCTCCTCCGAAGGCGCGTCCGCCTGCGATTTCGAGTCCTGGTTGCCGTCGCCCTCCTCGTCCCCGGTTCTTGCCGAGGCGGGACCGCTGGAGAGCAGGACCATGGCCGGGCGGATAAGGCGCTCGTTAAGCGCATATCCCTTGCGGCTCACCGCCACCACGTTGCCCTCCGGAATGTCGTCGTGAGAGATGTAACCGGTCGATTCGTGACGGTGCGGGTCGAAGGGCTCCCCATCAGGGCTGATCTCCTCAACGCCGTGCTCCTTGAGGACGGACTTGATCTGGCGGAAAACCATTTCAAAGCCCTGGGCAAAGCCTTTGGCTTCCGGATGATTGTCAGCCGCACCGAGCCCGAGTCCAAAATTGTCCAGCACAGGCAAAAGGTCCTCCACCAGGCTCGAAGCCCCGTACCGGCGCGCCTCTTCTTTTTCGCGCTGGGCGCGACGACGAAAATTTTCCATTTCCGCGACCGCCCGGAGATAACGATCGTAATTCGCCTTGCTCTCGGCGCGTGCTTTTTCGAGTTGCTCCTCCAGAGAAGGCTCGCCCTCGGAAGGGTTCGCGGATTCTTCAATCTCCACGGATTCAGCCGGCTCGGAGGTTTCGCCTTCAGGGGAAACCTCGGAGCGGGAGGGAGACGACTCCTCGTTTTCGGTGAGATGCTGGTTTTTCTCTTCGGACATGACTGCAAATAAAGTTAATAGACTAGACAAACATTTCCACCCCGAGGGACTCAATCGCGATTTTGCAGCGATGCGCCAGGACTAGCTTGGACCTCGGACCACAGCCCCTCACGGTAACGTTCCGGAATGAGGGTGGAGAATATGGAATCCCGGGATAACGGCACACCGGCCGCCGCCAACTGGCGCAGCACCTCGGGAGCCACCAGACGCAAAGAGGTAACGTCTTCAAAGCTCAGGTCGAGATTGACCTCGAATTCCGAGCTACGTTCCGGGCCCTCACCGGAATAATCGACCAGCAGGACGCGGTCGATTTTCAGGTTGAGCCGGTTGATGGCAAAACTCTTTCCGGCCGTCCCGTTTCGATCCTCCCGCACCCCCTCCACCGCAGTGCGGAACTCCTCGAAATTGATCCTTCCCCCCGCCTCGCGAATGCCGGTCAACTGTACAATCTCCACCTCGATATGCTCCACCACAACCCGTTCGCGAAAAAGGGAGGCAGGCGACAACTTGAAATGTAACCGGCCGATTTCCAGGAAAGCTTCCCGCGAGAAGGAGGCAGGATTTTCAACGTGAAAATCAATAACCGCGAGTTTCCCTCGCAAGGGATTGCTTGAAAGCTCACCCATGCGGGTGGGAAATCCGGTTTTGGCGGTGATACCGTACTGGAGGATGTTAGAAAGGAAAAACATGAACAGGAGGCCGAGCACGACCGTCAGCAAGAGAAAAAAGGCGGCTAGCCTGCTAAACACGCCGGCCTGTCCGGAACATGACATGTTGTGGTGCGGCGTCTTGAAATCAACCGGCTCCGGCCGGCAACGAATCCACCACCTTGGCGAATCCCGGAAAGCGGCGCAAGTGTGAATCCGCGGACCGACCCGGTTAATCCCGCCAATTTTCAGGGAACCGGCACGGTATTCTTATGAAAACATTGACATCGAATTGCGCTGGCAAAGAGTAAGGAGATCCGAGAGATTCGGGGCGTAGCTTAGCCTGGTAGAGCGCCTGCTTTGGGAGCAGGAGGTCGTTGGTTCGAATCCAATCGCCCCGACCCGATTTCACTCTGAGGGAAACAGGGAAACCATGGACAAGGATTCGATTCTAAAAACCTACGGCTTTTACGCACCATTCTATGACGTCATCTTCGGCTCCTGGGTCAACCACGGCCGGAAGAAGGCCGTCGAGCGGATCGATCAGCGCCCGGGCTCCCGGTTTCTGGAGATCGGCATCGGGACGGGTTACTCCATCCCGCTCTACCAGCCGGACGTGAGGGTTACCGGTATCGATATCAGCCCGGAAATGCTGCAGGTGGCGAAAAAACGCTTTCCCCAGGAACGGTACCCACAGGTCGACGCCTTTATCGAAATGGACGCGCAGAACCTGGACTTTCCCGACGACTCGTTCGACGCGGTCATCGCCATGTATGTGGCCTCGGTGGTCCCCGACCCGATGAAAATGATGCAGGAAATGTCCCGCGTCTGCGTTCCCGGAGGGACCGTGCTCGTCTTGAACCACTTCGCCTCCTCCAAGGGGATTCTGCGCGGGGTGGAAAACTTTTTCTCGCCCTTTTCCAAGCGACTTGGATTCAAACCCGATTTTTCGCTTCCCCACTTTCTGGAGATGACCACCATCGAAGTGAAAGATATCCTGCCCGTCAACCTGGGCGGGTATTGGAAATTGATTCACTTTTGCAACGAACCGACCTCGCTCAACGGCGACGACTCAAGCGGCGCCTCAATCAATCCACAGCCGGCCTGAGCCTCGGCGGGACTCCATGATTTATTTCTCCGGCGCGGACTCCCCCGATGCCGAAGAATCCTCCGCTTCAGCGGCGCCCGGCCTTTCGTCCGCGACCAGTTTCACCGGGAAAGGAGCCGTCTCCGAACCCGCGTAAAGAGTCCGGTGCGGGAAAGGAATTTCAATGCCTTCGGCGTCGAAGCGCTCCTTGATCTCCTGCATAATGCTGTTGCGCAGCAACATCAGGTCCGTCTTGGCGAACCAGACTCCGAACAGGAAATCCAGCGATGAGTTGCCGAACTCCTGAAAAATGATGACCGGCGCCGGCTCATCCAGACAATACGGGTTGTTTTCGGCAAGCTCCCGGAGTATCGCCATCACTTTCCCGATATCCTCTTTGTAAGCCACCCCGAGTTGAATATCGAGGCGCCGGATCGGGAAGCGGGTGATGTTGATTGTCTGTCCCTTGACGATGGACTCGTTGGGAATTCGCACGAAACGATTGTCAAAGGTGCGCAGCTTGACCGACATCAAATCGATAGAATAAACCGCGCCGACATGCTCCCCGATCTTGATGGCATCACCCACCGCGAAAGGCTTCTCCCAAACCAAAAACAAGCCACTGATGATGTTCGATAAGCTCGTCTGGCTGGCAAACCCGATCGCCACTCCGGCGATTCCCGCGGCACCCAGGACCGCGGTGAGCTTAAAGCCGAGATCGGAAAGCACCATGAGCACGATGATTACCGCGCCGGCATAAAAAATACCTTTGCCGATCAGAAAGCTGCTGTGCGCGGAAAAATGCTTTTTGGAGAACCGGGACACCAGGCGGGTCACCAGGTAAAGCAAGGGGAGTCCGCCCAAAAGCAACACCGAGACTCGCAACAGGCGCCCGATACTCTCCTCGGTCAACCAGTCACTCCAAACGATCAAACCTGTAAGCAGCCCCATCAAATAATCTTTCTCGTGTGGTGATCAGAATCCGAACGTACGAATCGTATCAAAACTGCGCCTGAAAAACCCTTTTCGCTCCCGCAGACGCGGCTCGCCCAATGTTTCGTGAATTTTTTCCGATGTCGGCGGTTCCGCGGCGAAGGCCACGGCGCTGAACTGACTTTTGCCCAGATAGGAAAGGGACACCTGGTTGCTCCAGAACCGGCGCTCCCCTCGGAATAACTGGAGATAAGGCACCGGCAAACAGACTTTTTGAAAATCGAGCTCCTCGGTGCTTCGATTGGCGATCAAGAGCGGGCAAACGAAGCGGTAACTGCCCCGCTTCACCTCATCCAGGGAACGGGACGCGCCGGTCTTAAGCGAAAAACAAAGCTCTCCCTCGGTCGGTTCGCCAAACCAGGTGTTGGACAACACCCGAGGCGCCTCTTCGGTCAACAGGATTCGTCGCTCCTCCCCCACCCAAACCTGGAGCCAAAACGGAATACTCACAAAAAAAACCACCTCGTTCCCCGGAGGAATGCGCAACCCCGTCTTGGGACGCGCCACCACCGAACGATTCGGCGTGACCGGTACCATGCGCACGGTTTTCACGTCCTCAGTGAACGCCCAGCGCTTCCAGTTCGCCGATTCATTGGGCGGACGTCCGCGGGAAAAGCCCATCGCCAAATCACTTGTCCCGTCGCGCTCGCTGTACACCCACCACTCGTGCGAACGGCGTCTGACCCATAGGGACAACGGACCAAGTGTCCACCGGGCCGAGTCCTCCACCTCCAGTGTTCGCGGTTCCCAAAATTCCCGCTCGATCTCTCGTTGACTCGCTTCCGCCATAATGCTCATTCCGGCGCCTTGGCCCAGATTGTTTCCAGCCAAATGCCTAACCAATCGCGATTCTATTGACCAGCGGAAAAGGACGGTGCCTTCGGCTCAACGACGACGAGGCGACGAATATTCAGGTAATTGATTCCCGCATGCGCCAGAACTGCGTAAATCAGGGAGTTTGACCACAAGCACAACACTCCCAGTACCATTCCCAGAACAAAGGCGAAGATCGGCCAATAAAGCCAGTTCTTGTTGGGCGGCACATGCACCAGCCCAAAGAGAAGCGACGACCCCCATAACCCGATCTCGTTGAGCAACCACCCGCGAAATAAAAGCTCCTCTCCGACGCCACTGGCCAAGGCCAGAACCAAAACCTCCCGGGGCCCAAGACCGCCCAGCCACTGACGCATCTCCCGCATGCCACGCCGAAGAACGCGCCACCGCTTCCACGCCGCCAACGAACCGGCATGCACGGCGACGACCAACAACACCGCACTCAGTAAATAAAGACCCCAGTCTGAACCGCCAAGCCCGTACGGATCAAACGCCGCCTCGTCATCAACCCGCCAATGAATCAAGCCCAGGGCGACCAGACCGGTAAGTGAATAAAATAATACCACGAAACGAACCACTCTATCAAATCTGGAGGAGTGATTCTTTCCTGGCAAAACTGTTCAGTCGGCTTTCAGATTTCCGGTGAAATCGTCCTCCAGCATCCGGGCAAAGACCAATTTGCCTCCCGCCGACGGTAGAACGCTGATCACTTCCACCGGCACGGTCTCGTTGAGGTAGGCTCGTCCGTGATTGACCACCACCATCGATCCATTCTCCAGATAGCCCACCGCCTGATCCGCCTCCTTGCCCTCTTTGACCAATTCCACTTCGATCACTTCTCCCACCGTCAGCTCCGCAATGAGGGCCTTGCTCAGCGCGTTCAGATTCAACCATACGATGCCGTGAAACTCCGCCATGCGCGCCAGGTTGTAATCGGTGGTGAGCAGCTTTGCCTTCAGGGAATTCGCCAAAAAGATTAACTTGGCGTCTACGTCCTTTCCCTTCCCCACCGCGCTTTCCTCCACCCGCAAATCGACATAATCCATCTCCTTGAGTTGATTGAGGGATTCCAGCCCCCGCCTTCCCTTGGCCTTACGCAAACCATCCGAAGAATCCGCGATTCGTCGCAACTCATCCAATACGAATTGAGGTATGATCAGCCCGGCGTTCATGAAATGCGTACGACACACCTGCACGATACGCCCGTCAATCAAAGCACTGGTATCCACCACGACCAGGGGAACGTCGACGTTGTGAGGAATGAAACGCACATAGGGAATGACCAAGTTGAATTCGTCTTTGCCCCGCAACGCAATGACCGCTCCCAGGTACATGCAGATCACAAACAATCCCATTCGGGACAGAAAGACTATCTGCTCCTCGCCATGCTCGAACAGAGGCGAAGACGAGATGAAGAAGGCGATGAGCGCTCCGACGCCCAGACCAAACGTCAATGCACTAAGACCACGCAGGGAGAACCCTTTCAGGAGGAGGTCCACCAGAACCACCAGCACCCCGATCAAAAGGCCGATCATCACCACCAGAAATGGACCTCGTTCCCACTCCGGCGTGGCGTACCACAACAGCCAGCTGCCGGCCCCGCAGAGGAGAATAAAAAAGATACGTATGATCAGCAAGGTCCTGTTCATTATTTCAATGTAGGCCTATTCCAGCTTCCGGTTCAGGCAAACCAAAACAATACGATGATCGGCAGCGCGATTCCCACCGCGATCAGTAGGTACAATGCCCATATCACCTTACGCGCCTTTTCCTGTTCCGGATCCATCACTCCCTCCCTTTTGTTCCACACCCCAACTTCAAATCCCTCCACCACTTCCGATTAGTCTTGGACCTGTTTTGCTGAGCCTCTCCATCCAGCCGAAAAAAGCAACACCGCAACCGTTCCCGCGGAAGGAATTTTCCTGTATTTCCGGATGACCGTATTCATAATGATCCCATGGATAAAAAGAAATACTGGCTGGTCAAACAGGAACCGGAAGCATACTCTTGGAGCGACTTTATGCGGGACGGTAAAGTGGTCTGGGACGGGGTCCGCAACTATCAGGCACGCAACCACCTGAATGAAATGGCCGTCGGCGATGCCGTGCTCTTCTATCACAGTGTGGGGCCCCGTGAAGTCGTCGGTGTGGCTGAAGTCACCCGTAACGCTTTTCCCGATCCAACAAGCGACGACCAGCGCTGGGTTGCGGTGGAATTGAAACCGGTCAAACCGCTGAAAAATCCGGTTACCCTCGATCAGATCAAAAAGGATCCCGCCCTTGCCGAAATTGCGCTCGTCCGCCAAAGCAGACTGTCCGTAATGCCCCTGAGAAAAACCGAATTCGACCGCATTTGTCGCGCCGGAACCTGAGGTTCGAAAATCTCCGCCTCCGGATTGCTCACCTTCTGTTCATCGAAACGCCTCGATGGCCAAAAACACGCACTAGATTGCGCAATATTCGACATAACCCTGCGAATCTATCCTTATCTTCAACTGGCACGCCGACTGCTATCAAGGATCGTGCCGGACCTCGTCTGACGAGGCACTCGGCTAAAACATAGTGAGGTGAACACTGCAATGCGTTCCGCGCAGCGGAAGATAGTTGCATGGGGGTCCGAGGTTAGGGGTAATCCTCGGGCCCCTTCTCATCTCAGTCTTCGTCAAAATGCCCCAAAAGAAAGAGATTCCTGAGTCCGTTTGCTCGCAGCTCACGCTCCACCTTACTTTCGAACCTTTCTCGACAAGCACGATAGCGCTCGTCCGTCCACCCATCCATCTCCGCACCAAATCGCTCATCCATCAATCGATCGGTCAGGCGTACAGTCAATTCTCGCCAAAAAGCGTGGTCTATGTGCTCAGCGATAAACGCGGCATCCATTTCTTCGACAAACTCCCTCGACGGCACATGCTCGTCCCGGCTGGGATGGTAAGGTGCCAGGTCCCCAAAACCAAACGAATCGGCCAGGGAGTATATTTTTCGACAGATCCCCACAATTTCCCAATCCTCATCGGCCGGGCTTTCGGCGTGGGCATTCGCCAACCAGTCCGCCAAATAAACCGCCTTGAGCAGAGCAAGGTACTCCTTCGGTTTCAGATCCACTTGCATGGCGCCATTTCTGAAGACGCGCCGCGCCAAAGACGAGCCTTAATGCCGCTCCTAAACTCGCGGGTCCTCCGTTACCAATTTTGCCTTCGCCCAGTCCGAACGGTCACCGGGGTTACGCCGAACGAAATCAGGAATCCTCCTCAAACGTCTCAGCCGCCCAACGCAACGCCCGCTCCACCGTTCCGGGTGTCAGAATTTCCGGAAGCAAACGGGGGTTGTCCCGGTCGCGTCCGTAAACAAGGTAAAGCGGGACTCCCGCTCGGTCATGGCGGCGCAGGAACGCCGCGATTTCGGGGTTTTGGTTTGTCCAGTCACCATAAACGAAAACCGCATTGGTCTGCTCTTTAACCGACTGTGTAGCCGGAATTTCGATCGACGTGCGTTCGTTGACCTTGCAGGACAAACACCACGCCGCGGTGAAATTAACAAAAACAGGCTGGTCCGTCTCAAGTAATTCGTCGAGCCTTTCCGGGGTAAAATCAACCCAGGCAATTCTCCCCGAGCCTTCCTCCCCGGCACCCGTCGTCCGATCGGCAGTCCCGGTTTCCCGCCACTTGAGCTGCCCCTCCAGAATGCCGGCGAAGCCGCCGGCCAGCAACACCGCGATCATCACCCAGGCACGACGGCGAACCGCCCTTGGCTTGGCCGCGTTGCCAAAAGTGCCGAATACCCATCCAGCGATACCCAGAACAAAAAGAAACGCGACAGTCCAAACAACCGCATCCCCACCCTGCGACAGGTTGATCACCCAAAGGAGCCACACCACCGCCCCCATCATCAGAAACCCCATCAACTGTTTGAAGTACTCCATCCACATCCCGGGCTTGGGAAGGAACTTCAGCCACTGCGGCCGATGCGCCAATAAGGTGAACGGAAAGGCCAGCCCGAATCCAACCGCGGTGAATACCGCCACCGTCACAAGCGCCGGTTGAGTGAACGCGAACCCCATCGCCGCCCCAAGGAAGGGAGCTGTACACGGAGTCGCCACCGCGGTCACCACGAATCCGGTAAAGAAGGCTCCGCTCAAACCCTTCCGACCGCTCAGCTTGTTCGCCTTCTCGTACCCTCCGGAAGTCAATCCGACCGAGAAAACCCCCAGCATGCTCAATGCAAGGATGAAGATCAATGCGGTCACAAACACGAGGAACGGAAGATGCTGGAACTGAAACCCCTGCCCCAGTGCCTGCCCCGCCGCCTGCAGAGCGATCACCACTCCGGCCAGTATCCAGAAGGAAACCACAATACCCGCAGTATACATCCATCCCTGCAGGAGAATCGTGCGCGGATCATCGCCGCTGCTTTTGACCACCGACATAATCTTTACCCCGATCACGGGAAGCACGCACGGCATGAGATTGAGTAAGAATCCCCCTATAAAACCAAAAAGACCGAAAAGTAAGAGGCCGCCCATGGTCAACGGGCGCCGTAAAGGAGCTTCCCCTTCAGCTGCGACTTCCGCCGGTTCCCGCTCGCCGAACAGCTCCTGATGCGCCTCCGACCATACCATCTGATCGCCTATCGGAAGGGAAATTTGCAATTCACGTTCCCCAGGCAACCAGCGATCACCAAACGCCAGCCAGGAAACCGTTGCACCCACGGTGAACATCTCCCCCAACTCTTCAGGAAGCCGCAACGCGGTCGTTATTAGAACCTCACCCGAATAACCGAACTCTCTTTCTCCCTCAACTTCGATAACCTCCGGCTCAGGAAACCGCGTTTCTTCCACCGTAACGCCCTCAGGTAAATCCCACGAAACCTCGGTCGGCAAACCGACCAATCCCGGATGTTCACTAAAGAGAATCCAACCCTCGGCAATCTCAAGCCGGACTCCTATCCGCAAGTCCTCTCCCGGCGCCACCTGAACTGCTTCCGCAATCAACTCAACTTCAACCGGTCCCTCTTCAGCATGAAGTTGACTGCCGGTCCAGAAAATCACGGCTCCCAGCAGGAAAACTCTGATGGCATTAGAAAATATTCTTCGGTGCTTCATGATAATTACCGGATGACGTTCTTGTCTTCTCCAAAATTGGCTAAGGGACTCGCGACAGAAAAAACGTTACCTAGGGTACCTCGAAACGGCACCCTGGCAATGCCTCCCAACATTAGACACCCGGACCCCGGTCCCGATTCCCATTTTTTCTTCCGATCTACTCAATAACGTTTTTTCTCAGGTCGCGCACCGCGCATAACCCCTCCCATTGCGCTCCGCGCAACGGACGGGCCCCGTCTCGGCGACGTTTCCCGAATTTCTCGCGCTGCCGCGAATACTCCGCCTCCACGTACTCCCGTGAGCCCAGAATGGTCCCTTCGCTGAAATACCGCACCCGGCAACGCAACGCATCCGCCAGGCTCAGCCGCCCCCGGCTTGCCCGCACCGCCTTCCATTCCTCCCAGCTGATTCCGCCCTCCTTGTCCGCCTCGGTGTAATAGCCCTTGCCAAAGAGAACCATCCGGTACTCCCACGAAGCGCTCCGCCACCCGGTGCGCTCCATCACCCGCACCAACCCCTCCCGCGCCTCCACGCCCCCCCCGCAAGCCTCCCCATACCCGCAAAAACGATAATCCTTCGGATCCCGGCAATAGCCGGCCCGCACCGCGTTCAGGTCGATATACGCCGCCACCGTCCGCAACGCCTTGCCCCCATCCTCCACCAGCACACTCTTGAAGCGCTCCGACCACAAGGTACCCACCCGCCCCCGCCTCCGGTTGAACCAGATCGAAAAGCGCTGCTTGAGTTCCTTCATGAACTGCGACACCTCCCCCATTCGCCGCACATACTCCTCCCGCACCGCCTCGGCCCGGGGCAACCTCAATGCCGCCTCCACCACCTTCGCCCGCTCTTCCCCGTAAAGCACCTCCACCCTACGAACCAACTCCGCATCATCAATTTCCTCCTTCCCCGGCACCCGCACCAGAATATGGAAGTGGTTGGTCATGACCGCATAAGTGAGCACACGCACACCGCAAAAATCAGCCTGTTTCCACATCATCTTGCGAAAAACCTCCTGATCGAGCCCCCCCAGCAAGTGCTGTTTGCCCACGATCCGGCTCATGCAATGATACACCGCACTCCTGTCCCCCTGAACCTTGATTCTTCGCGATGCCATGCCCCCACCATCCCCAACCCTCTCAGACTGTCAATAATAAATAGCCTGGCTTTTTATATTCGGAGGTTGTGCGGGTGACGGCGGTGCAGGCAGGTGCGGGGAGGTGATAGCGATTAGGCGGTACTGTCAGGATGGTTATGGGCGTCGGTCAAGGCGTCGATTGACAGTGAAATAAATTTCCAGAAAAGTGGATTCCTTCCAGATTATGAAGCATTTTCCAATCCAAGCCCAACCCATTCCTCGTCATAGTGCGGGGAAGCGGGGGTTCGCGTTGATTATAACGATTTCTCTGATGGCTTTCCTGGTTCTGTTACTGGTGACGGTGGGTACGTTTACCCGCATCGAAACGGAGGTGTCGAGTTTTAGCCAGAAGCAGAGTATTGCGCAGGAACACGCCAAAATGGCGCTGGAGATCGCGATTGGGGAACTGCAACGCCATGCGGGGCGCGATGATCGGGTGACTTTCCGGGCGGAGGCACTGGAAGAGGGGGTGATGCCGGAGCAAACTTCGCGGTTTTGGACCGGGGTGGTGGATACGGATAATCCGCAAACCCCTTTGTCCTGGCTGGTGAGTGGCAACGAGTTTTTTGACGCCGGAAATCCAATGATCTCACCTCAGACTCAGCCGAATGAGTTTTTGAGTGGCAATGCGGCGGGTCCGCTTGGTTCGGCGGTGCGGCTGGTCGGGGTGGGTTCGGCGCCTTCTGAACAGAACGTTTATGTCCCGAGGATTCCTATCCGGGTCGATCGTTATCCCGGGTTGGGGCCGGCGAGTCCGGCTTTGGCCGGTGGCTTAAACCAGTTGCCCACTGGAGGGATTGTGATTGGGCACTATGGATATGTGACCCTGGATGAAGGGGTTAAAGCCAATTTCTCGCTTGCAGGGGAAAGATATCCCCTCGAGGAGCTCGATCTTAGGGTCCTGGAGGAAAACAACCCTAACGCTGGAATGGTCGCTCGGGAGAACTACGAACGCGACCTTAACAACTGGAACCTCGTGTTCGAGCCCTTCCATATGGAGGACGACTTCATCCGGACTATGAGTCCGACCCGGTTCGGATTCGAGTTTTTGAATGATGCCCTGAATCCGACTCTCCGGGATGAGTTTTTTCCGGGCTTCGATCCCATAGGCCCCAACCCGAATATTCGGCATTTCAACGCGAGGCTGGCCGGATGGCAGCGAGTGGTGAATCGAGCGCAGGCGACGGAGGGTTTTATGATAAATCCGGAGTTCGGCGACAGGTCGTACGGCTTTTCCCGGAGATCGAGTCCGACGGGAACTCCGGAGCTGGAACAGTTGTTTCACGATACGACCGCTTACTCGCGTGGCGTGCAGACGGTGTCCTACGTGCAGGGTTCTCAAAACTACGGACTGAAGGAGGATCTAACCCGTCTGGCCGGGGATTGGGGACAGTGGAATAACGAGTGGGCTGGGTGGCTCCAGGGGCGAGCGAGGACATTGATGGATCCCACGGTCTCTTCCGCACCAGACAGTGATCGTCCCAAGTACCCGTTAGGTGTCGTGTGGCACAATGAATTCAAGCCCATGGCGGGACCGGTGGTTACCCACGTGCATATTAATGGAGTCGTTTCGGGGCAGTACGGCGGTTCGGTCAACCTGGGATTACAGGCCACCGTCGGCCTCTGGAATCCGTACGATGTGGATCTGGATTTTTCCGGAATGGCGGAGAGGATCGAGATTCGTTTTTCGCGCCCCTCGGACAGCCCGGTCTATCTCGCATTCGGCGCCGGACTGCATTGGCAGCAGGAGGCTGAAGAGGATACTATCGAGGATTGGTTTGGCTCGTGGATGACCGAGTACGAACTCGGGGAGGCCGAGTGGTTCGCACTGGACCGGGAAACGCGGGGGGACAACAATTCCATTGCTTTCGAGATTCCGACTTCCAACCAACGGCTGCGGGCCGGAGAAACCTTGTTGTATTCCTCGAATGGCAATACGATCAGCGGCCGCGGGGCAATGGTGAACGGTTTGGCTGCTGCGGCTCCCTGGGATCTGGGGCCGAACAACAATACGCTGGTGGATACTTTTACCTTCGACCGTGGGGGGGCGTTGGGCGGCGTGGTTCCCGCCGGTGACCTGCAGGAGGTTCGGCCCATGTTCTACTTCCCGCGCGGTCAGTCGGTTCGGGTTGAAGTGGTCGTTGTCGGCGGGAATGACGACGAACCGACCGTGATTTTCCGGGACGATATTAATATCTCCAATAATGCCCATCGCCAGTTGGTTCAAGATACGGAACCACAAATCAGTGTGCGTGGTCCGCAGATTAACAGCTGGCCGACAGCCGCACAATGGGGTGCGGCTACCGTGGATCCGGGTGACGATGATGACGGCGGCGTTTCCGGTGGAGGATGGTCGGTCTACGGTCAATTCACGGGAGGCTTCAACCTGCCTTTCGCCTTCGGTTCGGACACCCGCATGCTGCCGGGGGGCCTGAACGCTGGCCTGCCGAATCTGCGCCAGAATAGTTATCGTTCTCGCGGCGAGCGGCAGCTTTATTCGAAGGTAATCCCGAATGTGTTGAGTTGGAATTCGCAAAACAACGGCTACCCTGTGGTCATGTTCCAAGGCGGAGACCTTCCGCAAAGCAATTTTGTGACTAACGAGTTCGATTACCCTTTGCAACTGGAAGACCTCCGGTTCATGTCGTTCTACCACATTCTTCGTGATGTTCAGGGCGGGGGGCCGGGAGAGAATTTGCAGGGTATTCCCAGCCTCGCGCCTGCTACGAGGAACTGGAACAACTGGACCAGCCTGAGTTCGGTTGGGCAGTTGCGGGTTCGGACTGAGCGTCCGCCGTCCAGCGTGTTCGATACGGGTTTCTTCTCCAGTGCATTGCTTACGAACAACTTTCAGCAGGACATTCCTCCGTTTTTCCTCAATCCCCGGATGCGGCTCTATTCCGGTGAGGAGGGGCGTTATAATCAGGAAGTGTTCGATCGTTTGGAACGCAGCGATGAAGCGGCGGCGCATCTGATGACCGAGGGTTCGTTCAATGTGAATTCCACCTCGGTGGCCGCCTGGGCGGCGCTGCTTAACAGCTTCGCCAAGCACGATCTCCTGGTGTACAATCCCTTCGAGGATTTTGTTTATCGACACAATGAACGCTATCGCAATGATCCGCTCGGCAGCTATTTCTCCCGCTTCACCTCGGCGCCCGGAGCCGGCTATATCGGACGGGTTCAGGACCTGAATAAACCCAGGAGCATTTGGCGAAACGGTTTACGGGAACTGAAACCGTTGAATCTGGATTTTCCCGCTAATCCGGATTTCAACGATTATCAGTTCTGGACGGATCGCTTCGGAACCTCGGGTGAACGTTACCAGTATGCGGCCACCGCGATGGCCGAGTTCATAGTGCAACGCATCAAAGAGGAATTCTTTAATCCTTCATTCAACAAGCCGATTGGTCCTTTCCGTTCGGTCGGCGATTTCATCAACAGTGGAATTCTGCAGGAAGCGATCGATTCGATTCAGTGGGACGGGGGCGGAGGTGAAGACAACGGTCGAGGCCTGAATCGTTATTACACGTCACAGAATGGCTGGCGCGATATTCCCCGATCGTCGCCCTCCTACCTGACTCAGGACGATATTCTGGCCACGTTGGGATCCGTACTTACGGCGCGTTCCGATACCTTCCTGATTCGGACCTACGGCGACGCCTTCAATCCGGTGACCCGCCAGGTGGAGGCACGCGCCTACCTGGAAGCGGTGGTTCAGCGGGTGCCAACGCCGGTCAATCCGGATCCGACCACCCGCGTCGAGCCGATGAATCCCGGGACCGATCCGTTTGGGCGGAGATTTGAAATTGTACACTTCCGCTGGCTGAATGCCTCGGACCTTTAAGCCCTGATGGATGCGGATGCAGCATGCCTGAGAAGTGCGCTGTCCTGAGATTGTCTGAAATCCTTTTCGGCCGGGAGGTTGCGGCCGGTCCGTGTCGATTGCGAAACCGTGAGCGTAAATCAGGCCGCTCTCACTGGCGTTATTGGAGTACCACCACGACCCGCAGAAAACGGGAGCCCGGGCTGCTGACAGTGTGAGCGAGATCCACGACTTCCTCAATAACACTGCCGCCCGAAGGTCCGGAGTAGGGGTGGTCCGACGAGTTCCAGATTTCGGTCCACCCGGACAGATTGGTGGAGGCCTGCACCTGGTAGATGATGTCGTCGGCGTCGATACGGACGAAGGAGATTCGCAGGTGCCGATCACCGTTTTCTACCACGGTCTCCAGGGCCGGCAGGGTGGTGTCGAAGGCAACCCGCGGGTCGCCGTTGAAGGCGTATTCCAGGAGGTTTGGGATACCGTCGCCGTCGGGATCCTGTTCCGGGCCACTGATCCCCTCCTCCCCCGGTTCGAAATGGGCGGCCACCCAATCGGCGTAGGCGCCTTCACCGATCGGGCCGGCGACTCCGGTAAGGCGGGCGATGCGGTTCTGGGTGGTTTCGTTGTATGAGGTGAAGTCACCGGCAATAAAAATTTTGCCATCACCTTGCACGGCGACCGCGTGCACGGCTTGATTGGCGCCGGCGCCGGGATGGAATGCGCCGTCCAGGGCGCCGTTGCTCTGCAATCGCGCCAGGCGCGTTCTCGGTTGGCCATTGAATCCGGTAAAGTCGCCGGCGACCAGAATGCGCCCCTCCGGATCAAGGGCGACGGCGTTGACCGGACCGTTGAAACCGTTGCCGATGGAGAATCCTTCGACGCGGGCGCCGTCCTGGTCCAGTTTCACCAGGCCGGGAGCGGGATCGCCGTTGAAGGTGGTGAATTCGCCGCTGACAAAAATATGTCCGGAGCTTGCGAGGTAAACATGGCGCACCGTATCGTTGAATCCGCTGCCCAGGTTGAATCCATTGTCGATGCTGCCATCCGGATTAAGGCGGATCAGCCGGTTGGCGGTTTCGTTACCATATTGGTTGAAGGCGCCGCCGACCAGGATCCGGTCATTGGCGTCGATGGCTACGGTTCGCGTTTCGCCTCCGGTGAAACCGATGCCGCTTTCTTCGTCACCGAAAACCTGCATCAGACTACCGTTTGAATTCAGTCGGGCGATCCGGTTGACGGTTTCACCGTCGAATACGGTGAAATTACCGGCGATTACGATGCTCCCGTTGGAATCGAGTGCCAGATCATGGATGATATTGGAAGTGCCGGTTCCCGGATCAAAGCTTTCGTCGACCGACCCGTCCGCGTTGAGCCGGGCGATGGAATTGGAGCTGACCCCTCCAACCGAAGTAAACCAACCGCCGATCAAAACTTTGCGTTCCCCGCCGACATTGATGATTCTTCCGGTTTCCACGCGCGGGGAAAAGGTGCCGATTGGTGCGGCCGCCTGAAAGCCTTCGACTGGATTGCCGTTGCCGTCGAGAAGGGCCAGACGGATCGCGGGCTCCCCGGCGTAGGTGGTGAAGGCGCCCCCGACCAGGAGCCGGGCATCCTCGGCTGAGCCGGCGTCCAGATAATGGAGCGAAAAGACGTTACCACCCTGGAAACCGCTGCCGGATTCGAAGGTGGGATCCAACGACGCCGGATTGGCGGAAACGGTTATCATTGGTGCGAAGAAAGGCAGAATTGCGAAAAGCCAAAGGAGGACGAAAGGAGAGGGAGTGCGGTTTTCCATTGTGGATTTATCCAGGCAAGTGAATGTGAAGCGGTTGCAGGATTTTACCTTTCCGCGGAGCGGACCTGTCAACGACAAATTGGAAAGCGGCCAGCTCCGCGGGACCCGGTAGCGATCGGGTTGTTTGGGAATTATCAGGGCGGGAGACATTCACTTGCGCCGCTTCCAGGCGGGTTCGGGGAGTTCGACGGGGGTGGTTTCGATCAGCGCGCCGGTGACGGCGGGGTGGCGGCGGAGGGTCGCGTACACCTTGGGGTCGATACGCCAGTTCAGTGAGACGGCGGTTTCCGCCAGGACGATGTGGTCGGTGTCGACCTGGAAGCCAATCCGGAGGACGGTGTCTCCCTGGGATTTGTCGATGGCGTCGCGGAGCTGGCGGAGGAAGGCATCGCATTCGCGGGCGGGATCGAGGATCCAGGTGACCTTTTTGATGAGCGAGGCCAGCGAGGCCTGGTGGAGCGACATGATTTCGCTGCCGACCAGGCGCGGGTCGTCGTCGCGTTTCATGACGGTTCCAGTGACGATTACCGGTTTCTCCTCCTCGAGTCGGGGACCGTGCTCCTCATACGAGTTGGCGTAGAGATTGACCTGGAAGGTGTTGTTGCGGGTGACGAGGTTGAAGAAGGCCCAGGGTCGATTATCTTTGCGCGAGAGTTTGCGGACGATCCCCGAGGCGATGCCGCAAAGGCGAAAGGGGGTGCGGTCGGGAGATTGCAGCAGGGTGTCTTCGCGGTGACTTTGGGCGGCCAGGGCGAGGTCGCCGAAATCATCCATGGGGTGGCCCGAAACGTAGAAACCGAGCAGTTCGCGTTCGTGTTTGAGCATGTCCGCCAGGGAGAAGGCGGCGGGGTGGGAGGAGGGGACGTGGGTGGAAGGGGGAGCGAGGGGCGAGGGGCGTGGGGCGAGGGAAGAGGGGGAGGCGTTGGCCGAGGGAGCAGAGGGGGCGAGGAGGTCGAGGAAGGATTCCTGGCCGATTTCGCGGTCGCGCTGCATGGCGGCGGCTTCGCTCATGGAGGCGTCGAGGCCGTCGAGGAGGATGCCGCGGTTGACGCCGGTGAAGTCGAAGGCGCCCGAGCGTATCAGGCATTCCAGGACGCGTCGGTTGACGGCGCGGGAGTCGACGCGGCGGAGGAAATCGTCCAGGGATTCAAAGGGGCCGTTGGCTTCGCGTTCTTCGATGATCTTCTGGGAAGCGCTGTCGCCGACCCCTTTAATGGCGGCCATGCCGAAGCGAATGCTGGATTGTGTATCGGTGGAGTGCTGGAGCAGTGGAGTGGTGGATTCGATAACCGGGGTGAAGTCGTGGCGGGACTGGTTGACGTCGGGGCCGAGGACTTTGATCTCCATGGCGGTGCATTCGTCGATAAAATGCCGGACCTTATCCGCGTTGCCCAGTTCGCTGGAGAGTATGGCGGCCATGAATTGTACCGGATAGTTGGCCTTGAGGTATCCGGTTCGGTAGGAGAGGAAAGCGTAGGCTGCGGAGTGGGATTTGTTGAACCCGTAACCGGCGAACTTCTCCAGGATGGCGAAGATTTCGAGGGCGGTTTTCTCGTCGATCTTATTCTTTTCCTTGGCTCCCTTGACGAAGACGGCGCGCTGCTGCTCCATCTCCTCAACCTTCTTCTTGCCCATGGCGCGCCGTAGAATGTCCGCGCCGCCGAGCGAGTAGCCGGCGATGATGCGGGCGGCTTCCATGACTTGTTCCTGGTAGACCATGACGCCGTAGGTTTCGTTGCAGGTCTGTTCGAGCAGGGCGTGCGGGTACTTGATGGTCGAGGGGTCGTTTTTGCCACGGATGTAGTCGGGAATCCACTCCATGGGGCCGGGGCGATAGAGGGCGATCAGGGCGATGATTTCGTCGATGCTGGCGATATTAAACTGCCGGCAAAGACTTTGCATGCCGCCGGACTCCATTTGAAAGACACCGATGGTTTTCCCCTGATTCAGCAGTTCGAAGGTTTTCGGGTCATCCAGCGGGACCTTTTCGATATCAAACTTCGGATCCGCGGTTCGACGGATGTTGCGAACGGCGTCGTCGATGACGGTGAGGGTTTTCAGCCCGAGAAAATCCATCTTGAGCAGTCCCAGGTCTTCGACGGGCCCTTTGGGGAATTGGGTGGTGATCGCGCCTTCCTGCAGGGTGAGAGGGACAAAATCGCTCAACGGGCGGTCGGCGATGATCACTCCGGCGGCGTGCGTGCCGACGTTGCGCACCATGCCCTCAATGATTTTCCCGTGCTCCATGATGCGGCGCGCCTGGGGGTTCTGGTCCACCTCCCGACGGAGTTCCGCGCTCTTGGCCAGGGCGTCTTCCAGGGAAATGTTGAGATCGTCCGGCACCATCTTGGCGATACGGTCGGCGTCGGCGTAGGGGATTCCCAGGACGCGGGACACGTCGCGAACGACCATTTTGGCCCCGAATTTACCGAAAGTGATGATGTTGGCCACACACTCCTTACCGTATTTCTCCCGCACGTAATCGATGACCGCGCTGCGGCGGCGCATGCAGAAGTCGATATCGAAGTCGGGCGGCGAAACGCGTTCCGGGTTGAGGAAACGTTCGAACAGGAGTTTGAAGCGAATGGGATCGATGTCGGTGATCTTGAGCAGGAAGGCCACCAGGCAGCCGGCGCCGGAGCCGCGTCCGGGACCGACGGGGATGCCCTGGTTGCGCGCCCAGTCGATGAAATCCCAGACGATGAGAAAGTAGTCTATGAAACCGGTTTTCTCGATAACGCCGAGTTCGTAATCAACACGTTCCAGAAGAGTGCGTGCCAGGTCGGGGTCGGCCGCCTGGTCCGGGGAATCGGGGTCGATGCCGTAGCGATCCCGCAACCCGGCCAGACAGAGACGACGAAGGAAATCCGCGTTGTCGGCGGCGGCACGCAACTCAATGGGCCGCTCTTCCTTTGGCGGCATCTGGAACACCGGGTAATGGTTTTCGCCCAGCGGGAGTTCGAATTCGCACATTTCGGCCACGCCGACCGTATTCAGGAGTGCTTCGGGAACCTCCTTGAATTTCTCCTCCATTTCCCGACGAGACTTCAGGTAGAACTCGTTGGTGGGGTAGCGCATGCGCTTTTCCTCTTCGATCTTGGATCCGGTCTGGATGCAGAGCAACGCGTCGTGGGTGGCGCAATCGTCGCCGCGAACGTAATGTACGTCGTTGGTGCATATGGTCTTGAGGTTGAACTCCCGGGCGAGTTCCATGAGCGGGCGGATGATGGAGATCTGTTCATCGATGCCGTGGTCCATGATCTCCACGAAATAGTTCTCTCGCCCAAAGATCTCGACGAAGCGACCCAGCGCCTCGCGGGCCTCGTCCATGCGCCCGTGAAGGATGTGCTGAGGCACCACGCCCTGGAGGCAGCCGGTGAATGCAATCAGACCTTCGCTGTGAGCGGCAAGGTGCTCCATGTCGGTGCGCGGTTTGTAATAGAAGCCGTTGACATGGGCGTCGGAGACAATTTTGAGCAGGTTCTGGTACCCCTGGAAGTTCTTAGCTATCAGCCCCTTGTGGTAATACTTACTTTTGGGGTCGCGGTCGAGACGGGATTTTTCCGCTAAGTAGACCTCGCAACCGAGAATCGGTTTGATGCCGTGTTTCCGCGCGGTCGAATAAAAGTCGACCGCTCCGAACATATTGCCGTGATCGGTCATAGCCAACGCCGTCATACCGAGTTCCGCGGCTCGGCCCATCAGGCGGTCTACCCTGCAGGCGCCGTCGAGCAGGCTGTAGTCGGTGTGAAGGTGAAGGTGGACGAAATCCTGGTTGGACATTTGAGCGGATGGTAGGGAAGTGGATTTTGGTTGTCAGGTTCACGCGGCGGCAAGGCAAGGCGGGTGATCGATCGGCCGGGTCGATCAAAATGCAGTTTTGGGTGTTGTGTGCGGAAGGGGCAATGCGGTTTTTGTCCGTGATTGGGAAGGTGTTGAAGGCGGAGGGTTTTTGCAGAACAAATTTCTGGGTACGGAAATTTCGAGCACAACTTCCGCGGTGGCATGGAATTGGCTTTGCATTGCGCGAATCCACCTTCAAGATTTCGACTAAACGCGTGAGTTACGGTCAAGGGTTTCCCGAATTCGCGCAAAAATTGGAAGACACGTTTATGGCGCTGAAACAAAAAGCAACAACCAAGAAAAAAAAGACCAACGGTATCGAAGAGATCGGGCATTTTGAGAACGCGAACACGGTCGAGGCGTTGAAGGCGTCGATTGTCTATCACCTGCAGCACACACTGGCGCAGTCGCCGGAGACGGCCACCACCCACGACTGGTGGGTCTCGGTGTCCCTTGCAGTGCGGGACCGCATTCTGGAAGGGATGATCCGGACGCAGAAGTGTTACACTCGGCAGAATGTCCGTCGGGTTTATTACCTTTCGCTTGAGTACCTCATGGGACGTCTGCTGACCAACAACATGATCAACGCGGGTATTCTGGACGAAACCTGCGAGGCGCTCGAGAAGTTGGGCCTCGATTGCCGGACGATCAAGGAGGAGGAGGCGGACATGGGTCTGGGCAACGGCGGCCTGGGGAGATTGGCGGCCTGTTTCCTCGATTCGTTGGCCACTCTGGATCTGCCGGCGGTCGGTTACGGAATTTTTTATGAATTCGGTCTGTTTCGGCAGGAATTCGTCAATGGGCATCAGGTTGAGCACCCTGACAACTGGATCCGTTTTGGGAATCCATGGGTTATCGAGCGCGCGGACTACACTCAAAAGGTATACCTTTACGGGCATGTCGAAGACCGTTTCGACGACAAGGGCAATCATTCCCAGGTGTGGGTGACTGATCGCTGTGTTTACGGGGTTCCTTACGATGTTCCGATTGCGGGTTACGACACCAACACGGTTAATTTCCTTCGCCTCTGGTCCTCCAAGGCTTCTGAGGATTTTGATCTGCAGATATTCAATCAGGGAGGTTATGTTGAGGCGGTTCGGGAAAAGGCGATTGGCGAGACTATTTCCAAGGTGCTTTATCCCAACGACCAAACCGAGTCCGGGAAGGAACTGCGGTTGGTGCAACAGTACTTCTTCGTATCGTGCTCTTTGCAGGATATTATTCGCCGTTTCCATAAGAACAACAACAATTGGGACGACTTTCCTGAGAAGGTGGCGATTCAACTGAACGACACCCATCCGGCTGTTGCGGTGCCCGAGTTGATGCGGATCCTGATGGATGACGAAGGATTGGGATGGGACCGTGCCTGGAGTCTGGTGACACGGACTTTTTCGTATACCAACCACACTCTGCTGCCCGAGGCGCTTGAGAGGTGGAGTGTGCCGCTCTTCGAGCGGGTGTTGCCACGTCACCTGAACATCATATACGAAATCAACACCCGACACCTGCGTGAAGTGGATGCCAAGTGGCCGGGAGACGGGAACAGGAAGTCGGAGTTATCCCTGATCGAAGAGGGCGAACCCAAGATGGTACGCATGGCCTACCTGGCGGTGGTGGCCAGCCACGCTGTCAACGGAGTCGCCGCCTTGCACACCGAATTGCTCAAAAAGCACCTGTTTTCCAGTTTCGATGCACTGTTCCCTGGACGCATTCGTAACAAGACGAATGGTATTACGCCC
The DNA here is from genome assembly GCA_050506795.1 of Opitutia bacterium. Classification (GTDB taxonomy): domain Bacteria; phylum Verrucomicrobiota; class Verrucomicrobiia; order Opitutales; family T3Sed10-336; genus SLOW01. Next base: position 4,868 of record JBJHCF010000029.1, on the reverse strand, counting down.
CGACGATGGCTAAAAGTCGCCAATCCCCGGCTTTCAGCCCTCATTACCGAGAAGATCGGTGACGGTTGGGCCAAGGACTTGTCGCAGTTGAGGACGTTGGAGAAATTTGCCGACGATCCGAAGTTTCAAGAAGATTTCCTGGCGGTTAAGGAAAGTAACAAACGCGATCTGGCTCAGTTGATTCAGGCCGAATGCGGAGTCGAGGTCGATCCCACGGCGCTGTTTGATGTCCAGATCAAACGTTTGCACGAGTACAAGCGGCAGCACCTCAACCTGCTGCATATTATGGCTTGGTACCGCCGGCTCTTGCAGAATCCTGATTTCGACATGCAGCCGCGTGTATTCATCTTCGGAGCCAAGGCGGCTCCTGGCTACGAATTGGCCAAGCTGATCATCAAGGCGATCAACGCGGTGGGCGAACGTATCAACAACGACTCGCGAATCGGCGGCAAACTCAAGGTGGTGTTTCTCCCCAACTACAGCGTGTCTATGGCGTCGAAAATCATTCCGGCGTCCGATGTGTCGGAGCAAATTTCCACCGCCGGGAAGGAAGCTTCCGGCACGGGCAATATGAAGTTGGCTCTTAATGGAGCCATCACCGTCGGTACGTTGGATGGGGCCAACGTCGAGATCCGTGACGAGGTCGGCGAAGATAATATTTTTATCTTCGGGAAGACCGTCGACGAGGTGGAGGAATTGCGGTCGCGGGGCTACAATCCTCGTGATTATTATCAGGGCAACGAAGAATTACGTGCGCTCATCGACTGGCTCGATTCCGGTTACTTTACCCCGGAGGATAAGAGGTTGCTTCACCCGCTGGTGCACCGTCTGCTGGATGGAGGGGATCCTTTTCTGGTACTGGCGGACTACGAAGATTACTGCCGGGTCCAGTCCGAGGTGGATCGCGCTTATCGCGATCGGAAGCGCTGGGCTCGTATGGCTATTCTCAATACGGCACGGGTTGGTTTCTTTTCCAGTGATCGGACGATTTCCGACTACGCTCAGGACATCTGGAATCTTAAACCGGTCAAGGTGGTGGAGTAGGTTGTTGAGGCCAATGGTCTGGCCAGGAGGGCAGAAAAGCTGCCGAATAAAAAGGGCGGTCGAGATGACCGCCCTTTTTATTCGGTAGCGAGGTTTCTCGTTCGATCAAATCAGGTCGGCGACGGCAGCCTTTTCCTCCAGCAATTCGGCGACGGATGCATCCACTTTTTCTCGGCTAAAGGAGTCTAGTGAAACGTCCTGAACAATTTCCCACTTTTCGCCGTCGGAGCGAATCGGAAAGGAGGAAATAAGGCCTTTTTCCACTCCGTAACTGCCGTCCGAGCAGACGGCCACACTGAAATAGTCGCCTTTCGGGGTGGGTGTGTTGAGCGCCTGCACCGTGTCGATGGCGGCGTTGGCGGCCGAGGCGGCCGAGGAGGCGCCGCGGGCCTTGATAATGGCGGCGCCGCGCTGCTGTACGGTGGGAATGAACGTGTCCTTGAACCAGGCCTCGTCCGTGATCGCCTCCGGTGCCGGTTTGCCTCCGATAAGCGCGTTGGGATAATCGGGATACATGGTGGAGGAGTGGTTGCCCCAAATGGCCAGACGGGACACTTCGGTGACATCCACTCCCGCCTTTTGGGCGAGTTGGGTTTTGGCCCGGTTTTCGTCAAGTTTCGTCATGGCGAACCAGCGCTCGGCGGGAACGTCGCGGGCGTTGTTCATCGCGATAAGGCAGTTGGTATTGCAGGGGTTTCCGACTACCAGGATTCGCACGTCGGAAGCCGCGTTTTTGGCGATGGCGGCGCCCTGCCCGGTAAAGATCTTGCCATTGATATTCAGCAGGTCCTTGCGTTCCATGCCCTGTTTGCGCGGCACGCTTCCCACGAGGAGAGCCCAGTTTACTCCGTTGAAACCTTCGTCGAGGTCTGTGGTGGGCGTGATCTTCTTGAGGAGGGGGAAGGCGCAGTCGTCCAATTCCATAACCACTCCCTTGAGAGCGTCCATGGCGGGCGGAATTTCAATCAGACTCAGCTCGACCGGTTGGTCGGGACCGAATACGGCTCCGGAACCGATACGGAACAGGAGAGAATAACTGATCTGTCCGGCGGCCCCGGTGACTGCGATGCGAATAGGTTTTTTCATCTTTTTCAGTAGATTCCGGCTGAAGACAAGACGTCAAGCGGAAGTGCTCAAGATTCGACGAGCCGGTCGGCGACGTACAGGCGGTAATCTTTGATGCGACCGGGAGCGTTCCCCTGTTGAGGGGTGTAGCGTATTCCGGCTATTTCGGTTGATTCACCAAGGTCGATCACCAGGTGGTGCGGATGATTCGGCACTTCCCCGGTTCGTGCGGTCTGCCAGGAACTGGCCGCCTGGCCGTTGATTGCGTTGGTGGCGGAGCCATCCTCTTCGCTCAGCTCCTCACTGTCAGCGTAGATCACGAGCCAACCGGTGTGGGGAATGGACTCGCCCTGGGCATCCAGTACGTCGATTTCCGCCAGTGACGCACACGGGCCGCCGTCATGGGCGCTCAAGGTCTCCACGCAGATCTGCCGACCGGTTATGTGTTGAGGAAAGAGCACTTCCTGCACTTCGGATCCCGGGCTGAATTCTCCCTCGACAATCGGTTGGTGTTCCTCGATGAGCAGGAGTCCGGCGGGTCCGCGAGGAACGAAGTCGAGTTCGGGTCGAAGATGGGCGTAAACCGGTTTTTCCAGTCCGGCCAGTGAAGCCTTCTGCGGGCCCAGAAGATCGAAGACAATGACGTGATTACGGCCGGATTTCAGCCATGCGCCCGGGAGGTAGGCCGTCTGACTGGGACCGATGTTCCAGAACCGTGCCAGGCAGCGGTCGTTGACCCAGACGACCCCTTTGCCCCAGGTATGAAGGTCGAGGAAGGTGTCGGTGGGGTGTTCAATCTCGAAGTGCCCGCGCCAAAAAGCCGGACCTTCGGGGGTGCCGCCGGGGCGCCATTCCAGGGCTTCGATTTGGGGCGAGTCGAGTGGCAGGTTGAAGATCTCCCAGGGGGATTTTGGGTTAATGTGCTCACCGTCACTGCCGGTAATGGAAACGGCGCCAATGATGCCCTTGCGATCATGCATCTCTCTGCCGAAATTAACGTGGCCCATGGCTTCGACCAGTATGTCGAGCCGTGCCGGTGTTGTGCGGGCGTGGAGTTCAAGTTCGAAACGACTGGACCGGCGATCCATCACTCCGGCAAGATGGCCGTTCAAATAGACCCAGGCGAAGTCGTGGATCCGCCCCACCGAAAGCATAGCCGGGGGACCGGCGGGAACGGTCGTGCGGTAGAGAATACAGCCGCGGCCCTGGGCGTAAGCCTCCATGTGCCTTGGAACCGTGTCAGTTACGGATTGGGGGAGATTGTTGAAGAGCGGAGCGCTTTCCTCGAGATGGAAGATGGGTATCGCCATTGCCGGGGGTGCCGGATCGGGTTCGGGCAGAGCCTTATCGGACAGCGGGTAGCGCGCGAGAAGCTCGCGAGTGCGGTGGAATTTTTCTCCGACCCACCCTGCCTCGGAGATGGGAGCGTCGTAGTCGTAGCTGCTGGTGTCCGGTTTGAATGGGCGGTCGGCGCCCGCCCACATGCCGAAGGAGGTGCCGCCATGGGCCATGTAGATGCTGAATGAAGCGCCTTCTTTCAGCATGTATTCCAAGTCGATCAGGTAACGGTCGGTGTCGCCTCGGTGATGGGGAGCGCCCCAAGTGTCGAACCAGCCGGAATAGAACTCTCCGCACATCAGTGGTCCGTCGGGCTGCAGTTCGCGCAACTGGGCGAAGGCCGATTTGGGATCGGTGCCGAAATTGACCACTGTGAAAAGATCGTCGCGGTATCCCTTTTGAAGGGACCCGGCAGGATTGCAGGCGAACAGGGGGACATCGAAGCCGGCTTCGAGAAGGGCCTGGCGGATAATTCCCATGTAGTTGGGGTCCTCGCCGTAAAAGCCGTATTCGTTTTCAGCTTGTACCAGGATGATGGGCCCGCCGCGGGTTGCTTGGAGGGGGCCCAAGACCCGCCCCACCTCGTTTAGCCAACTTTCAGCCGCCGCGAGATATTCGGGATCAAGGGAGCGGAGGTTGATATCAGGTTTTTTCAGCAACCACCATGGGTGTCCTCCGCCGTCCCATTCGGCGCAGGCATAGGGGCCGGGACGTAGTACCACCCACAAGTTTTCCTCGTGTGCGATACGGCAGAATTCAGCGGCGTCGGCCTGACCGGACCAGTCAAAGCGACCCTCGTTCCATTCGTGCAGGTTCCAGAAAAGGTAGGCGCAGACAGAATTGAGTCCCATGGCGCGCATGAGCCGGAGGCGGTGTCTCCAGTACTCACGCGGTACCCGGGCAAAGTGAAGTTCGCCGCAGCGAATTTTTAACGGGCTGCCGTCGAGAAGGAAATCACTCTGCCCAATCGTCACGGAATGGCAGTGAGTTGGTGTGTTTTGTGGGTCAGACATGTTCAAGATGTGTACAACCAGTAATTTCAGGCTCGGTCTGGAATTTTCACGCCCCAGCATTGAAGGGAATTATTCAGATTCCAAGCCAAAGAGAACAGAACAAATTGCCAGGCAAAATATAGGTTGACGGCTTCGGTTTGGTGGAATTGGGTGTTGGCATGAGATTGAATCGGAGGCGACTGAAGGTTTTGGGGGAGGTGAGCGGGGTGTACCACTGCATGACCCGGGTGGTGGCCGGGGAGCGTTTGCTGGGGAGGCGGGAGAAGGAGGTGTTGCGTAAACAACTCCACCGTCAGGCGGAGTTTTGCGGCGTGCAGGTGCTCACTTACTGCATCATGAGCAATCACTTCCACGTCCTGGTACGGGTGCCTCCCGAGAGCGAGACGCGCGGTGTGGAGCTCGAGGAGT
>JBJHCF010000028.1:0-70006 GCA_050506795.1 Opitutia bacterium | reverse complement strand
GAATGCGAGTTTCAGATGCGTCACATGCTTCTCCAATCGCATTAGGCATAATATCAATCACTTACGAGTTTTGAAACTGAACTTAACTGGACAGCAGTGCCCGGCGGTGAATAGGTTTTGCTTGAAACGTGATGAGGACTTGGAAATGTGTCTTGTTGTGTCTGAGCTTTGGCTTTTCTCTGGTGTCGGCGGGGGAAGGGGAGGTTGAGACCGTTCCGGAAATGCCCGAGGATCTTGAAACCGTGCGCTGGTCGTTGTCGGGGTATATCGGGCAGGTCAGTTACACGCGCTTCAACGAGATCATTCGTTTCGACACGGATTTCCGCTCTTCGTATGTCGCCGTGCTGGGCGCTACCCGTGTGCTGTACGATCATGACCATTACGCCCGCTGGGAATGGGAGGGTCAGGTGGCTCAACACTGGGGGAAACAGGACCATGCCGAAATCAACAGTGCGCTCTTGTTGAGGTGGCGGCGGTTTCCCTGGGACGATATTTTGAACACGAGCGTTGCTTTGGGCGCGGGGCCTTCCTTTGCGCTGGAGGTTCCGGCCATTGAGCAGGAACGCCACGATCGCGCGTCACGACGACTGTTCTACATGCCGTTTGAAATCGCGGCGGCATTTCCCGGCCGTGAATCCGGGGAAGTCTTTGTTCGGATTCATCATCGTTCAGGGGTGTTTGATGTGGTCAGCCGCGCCGGAGGATCCAACTTCGTGGGCTTGGGGTATCGCTGGAGTTTTTGAATTTCGTTTGGCGAGGTTTGGGAAAGGGTCTAGTTGGAACCGGGGCGGGGATGCATAACGAGGACGTGATTGGGCAGTTCGTTGGGATTCAGTTCGCGGTCGGCAGGCAGCGCTTCTGCCAGATGGGGAGCTGCATCACGAATCGGGTCGACAAACGCCGAGACAAAATCGCCGCGCTTCAGGGCCGCGACGGCAAGGTCGCGAAGATGGGCGATTTCTTCGTCGCCCAGGGCCTCCCGCACCTGCTCGTCGGGAAGGATCGAAACGCGATGCTCGAAGAGGGAAACGTAAATGAGCAGTCCGGTGCGGTTGGCCGTGTTTGCGACGGCGCCTAGCACGAAAGCGTAGTTTGCCGCACCGTTCGTCTCGGCGACAATTTCCTTCTCGCTAACGACCATTCGGCGAAGGGCGGGTACCCGGTTGGCAAGGACATTTCCGACGACGAAACCGACAACCACCGCCAGCGCTTGCCAGCCGAGGTGTAATGCGCTTCCACTCCAATCGCCAGGTGCATCAGTCATCCAGCCATGGACCGCGTGCGACAGGCTCAGGGCGAGCAGGGCGAACGCCAGTCCGACTATCGACTCCGCGCGGTCGTATCGCCCCGATTCCGTGGCGATCGCGCAAACGATTTCGGCAGAGGTTTTCTTCTCAGCCTCCCCGACCGCCTCCTCGATGCGTTTCCGGTCTTCGGCTTTAAATACGGTCAATGCGTTCATCATTCGTTCTTGATTCTACCAACTTCCCGAAGCCCCGCCGCCGCCAGAAAAACCTCCACCGCCGAATCCACCGCTCGAACCAAATCCTCCGCCCGATCCGAAGATGCTTCCCCCTGATGAGACATCCCCATGACCGTCGCGACCAAGAAGCAATGCCAGGAGAATATACAGTATCCAGATGACGAAGGCGCCAACGATCAAAAGGATGCCCCCCGCGAGAAGCCACCACTCGGGAAAGGGAAAGAGGATGTTGAACGCCCGCGCGGCGAAAAACATTCCGATCATTAGTATTCCGCCGATGACCATCAGCCCGGTCGCCCAGAGAGGCACGGGAGTGGTATCGAACGGACTTTCGTCGAGGCGCTCGGCCATGCCTTCCCACCGGTGCGGGGGTGGCGCGTCCGGACCAAGACCGGCCATCGACGCCAGGGCCGCGACTCCCGCCTCGACGCCGGCCGGGTAATCGGACCGACGAAACTCGGGCACGATCCGCCGGTCCATGATCCGCGAACAGTGGCGATCCCAGCGACGCCCCCAGTCGGCGCCCAATTCGATTCGGGCCTGGCGGTCGCCGGTGCTGACGAGCAGAAGGATTCCCCGATTGATGAGCTCGCCGTCCTCGCTCCGCTTGCCAATTTGCCAGTGGTTAAACCATTCGTAAGCGAACTCTTCGATTGAATATCCGGCGCCCCCGTATTCGGCCATTCTGTTGATAGTGACCACGATGATCGGTGTGTCGTGAACTTCGAATGCTTCTCGCTGTAGCTCACCGATTCGCTCGGAGAACTGCGAGGGCAATGCGTTCGCAAAGTCCTGGACAAACCGGCCGTCGGTGGGGATGTCCGGGAGATTGAGGCTGGCGCGAGCGTCCCAACCGGCTGTCAGGAAAGAGAACAGGCAGACAACGGCAGTGAGGAATCGCGGTGTGCGTGGGAAAATCAAGATTCCACCTGTTTGTCTTTCAAACCAATTACCCATGCCGATTATTGCCTATGAAGTCTTGCCGTCCCTGGCAATCGGAAAGAACTGCGAATCGTGGCAAATATGACGCGGTGTATATTCTGCTTGAAGTGTTCCCAGCCGCCGGGAAAAGGATGCGAGGCGGACTCAACGACCACTGGAAGACGTCAGGTAACATGAAATGGAGAATCCTGGAATTTGGCGTTGGTGGGCTCCAGTCGGAGTGCAGCGCTAAAGACACCAATCGCTATCGTACCGAACGAAGCGACATCATCCAGTCGGTATCGACGGAACCCGCAGGCGCGGGAGGAGACGGGGGAGTCGCGGAGCAAATTTCGTTAACTCAATTCTGATCAATCTTTTCGATCGAGATGGCGATCACGGTTTACATTGAAAAGATCGTGCTTTATCTCAGCGCCATTCAATTTGTACCCGGCTCGGATTCTCAAATTTTTGTTAAACTCTCCCGGAGTTCGCCGGGCCCCTTGACGGTAGATGATGCCCCCACACACTTGGTTCTTACATGCGGGCCGTTCGGCCCCGCGACAATCTACCTGTTCCCGAATATGGCTAAGGCCGCTTGACGGATTCTGTTCCTTCTGTTTTCGCTGCTGACGCTTTCCAATGCCTCTATCGCGGAATCGTGGCCGGAGGCTTTCGATCCGTTTCGGGTTCTGACACTCAACTTCGAACTCGATCCGGAGATTTGGGAAGCTATTACCTATGATGATAATTTCTACGATCCGGAACTGAATATCCGGGTGCCGGTGCAGATGTGGGCCGACGGCGAGGAACCGATAACCGTGCAAATGCGCCGAAAGTCGGATCCGGCCCTGGAGGCTAACGGGATTAGAAATGTCAGCCTGAAGATCGATATTAACAATTATGTCCCCGGGCAGAAGTGCCGCGACCTGACCAAACTTAGCCTCGAAAACGGGAACGGGGGAAATGGGCCGGTGCGCGAGGGCCTCTCGATGAATCTGCATCGCCTCGCTTCCGAGCACGGGTTCTACGAATGGTCCGCCGGATACGCCTCCTGGGTGCGAGTGGTGGCCAACGGCGAATACATCGGCCTCTACGCCAGCCCCGAACAACGCAATAAACAGTTTCTGCGCAACCGAGGTCTCTACAAACCCGGCTCCGTTTTGCTTTACGAAGTCAATGGCGGCACCGAACTCAATACTACCATCGCCACCAGCCACAGCCCGACGTATCAACACATGTGCACCCCGTTCCGAAATGCCTGCGCCCAGCCGGCGGACCTCGAGGCCGATCTCGAACAATGGATCGACATGGCGGGCATGCTTACGATGGCCGCGATCGAGGCGTTTACGGGAAACTCCGACGGTTTGTTTACCAAGGATGGAAAAAACAGCTTCGCCGTCGAATTCCTGCCTTCAGGCCAGTACCGGCGCTGGTATCTCCCGTGGGACCTGGACAATGGGATGACAAACACGACTTTTGACATCTATTCGGGCGGCCCCGGGCCGCAATGCAATCGTCCCTACCAGGTTCACATCATTTCCAATATGCTGGAGTACGCGTTCGGCCTCGATCCGACCGTTCCTTCCATCGAAGGAATACCGACTGTCGGCATGATCGAAGTTGACGGTGAGGGGTTTCTAGTCATCACCTATCGCCGCCTTTTGGACGCCCCGGATCTTTCTTACACGGTGGAGTTCGGCAGCGACCCGGCGCTCGGGCTGGAGAGTACCGTTGGAGAATCATTCGACTCCCAACCGACAGGCGATGGCGTCACTACCTTGGTTTCCGCTAGGGACACCGTTCCCATCAGCCAATCCTCCCGCCGTTTTGGCCGCGTCGTGGTGAGGCACGAGTAAACCATCATATCCGCGAAGCACCGATGTCCCCGGTTTATGCCGGGGAGCACTCATATTTTTTGGCAACCTCGTAATAGTCAGGGGCCACTGGGTTGGGATGACCCCGCGAAACCGTCATTCTTTGGACCAGACTCTTCCTTACGGCCCTTGTGTGGGATCACGCGGTAGCGGAGGGATTGATTGCATGCTTCGAATACGGTAGAAGAGAGCGTTGGGCGAAGAGCCATGCCGGGAATCCGGAACGCTTGGAAAGGTCAGCTCTCTGTCCGCTCCCTTGCCGGCTCCAATGATTAACCATCTCCGCAAATCAGTGGATTCCTCCACGAGATACAGGACATCCTGCCGGCCCAGCCAGGTCAACTCCACCGTCCGGGCGGCCTTCGTGATTTGAGGGATTTCCGGGACGAGAGCAATGACGCTCGTGTGCTGGGGTTCTGGAATGACAGCACTCAATTCGATCGGCGGCAGGTCCGGAAAGGTGTTCAGCCCGAGATTGGGATTGGAAAATCCGGGGGTCGCATCGTAGACCTCCAAGCCGGTCCACCCGGTTCGGGATGGATTGGAAGCGGTTCCTACCGTCTCCTGGAGCCAGGTTGTTTGGAAGGCAACGGCGTCGTCCCCGGTGTCCGGCACACCGCCGGCCGTTACCTGCTGTAGGGTGGCCAATCCGCTCACGGCGTCATACCATATGAAATAGGCTTGAGACCCGATTTCGAAGAATCGAAAGGATGTTAAACCGGCCAGCCACTGGGTGGTATTGAAAACCTGGGGCACGTTCGCCAGCGAGCCGTCCACCCGATTGATGCGAGCCGCACCGGCAATTGGATTGTACCGAAAGATGAAAGTGTTCCCCCCGGCCCGGAAGGTCTCCCAGTTCGTGAAGCCCAGCGACCAGGTGTCCTCAAAGGCTGTCGCCCCAACCGATCCGTCTGCATTGAGGATGCGAAGGTGAGTGTGCCCAGTTGTTGAGTTGTGCCGGAGGAGATGAGGCGTGCCCGAGATCGTCAGGATTTCGGCGACGTTGAAACCGCTTGTGTAGACGAAGTCGGTGACGGCCGGATTCAAATTTCCCGTAGCCGTGACCGGCACGGTGCGTATCCGTCCGGTGGCGGAATTGTGGAGAAGCAGAAAGGTCCCGTTAGGGGTGCCAAACGTAAGAATGTCCGTCCATCCGGGAAGCCAGTTTGAACTGGTGAAAACCTGGGTTCCGAGCGTTCCGTTGGTGTTTATCCTGTGCATGAAGGCGCGTCCGTTACCGCTTCCGGACCCGTCATGTGGCGAGTAACGCAGCAGAAATGCCTGGTTATCCACGCTGAGAAACCGGTGTTGAATCATTCCCTTCGGGGCGTCGTTCCGGGAGAAATCATAATCGAAGTTTCGCGCTCCTAGATTACCGTTGTTTCCGATGCCGCGACTGGTAATCCAGCCGTCTGCTTCACGATGAAAGAGCAGATGGAGGGGAAAGCTTATCGACGAGGGAGGGGTTGCGAACGCATGCTCGTACGCTTCCTGAACGATGGTGGTGAGATTCCGGCCGGATCCACCATACTCGTTATTGATTGAATTGACCTGCACCGCGACCTGGATATCTCCCGGGAAAGCCATCCAGACCGACCGCCCGCCCACGCCATTTCCGGTAGTCGCTCCGTTGTGGGTGTAATAGGTGTCGATTCCATCGGACCCAAGCCGGCTGAACATCCCCCGGTTGTTGGCCTGGAGGAATTCGAGGTCCTCGATCGAAATGACGTCTCCGCGGAAAAGAGAAGAAATGAATTGTCCATACTGGCGGGCGGAGAGTGCCCATCCGCCGGAGCCGACGGTCAACCGGCGGTCCGGCATGATCTGGGCGAGAACTGTCGGATCCGCATGGTCGTAATATCTGGCGAACACGGGCAAAGTCTCATCCACCGGGCGAGGGTGAATGGTGCCGAGGCCTGCGGGATTAAAGACCTTGTTTTGCACGTAATTCGCATAAACCGTCGAGGTTACAGTATCCAGGAACTCGATTCCGCCGTCGCTCAAGTTTGCCACGTTCGCCTCCATGGATCGCATTCCCTCCAGATTCAGCACATAAGGGATGATCACACGACAAGCGGCGTAGTTCCAGTTTGAGTACCGGTAGGTCGATAGTGGAGTCGCTGTACCGTTGGCCGACGCCAACTGGTCCCTTAACTGCGTCCAGGAAAAACTCATGCTGGGAGTGAAACCGCTTCGGTGCCTCAGCAGGTTGTCGAAAGTTACCGTTCGAATGATGCTGTTCTCAGGAATGACGGCCTGAAGATCGGCGGGAAGATAGAGCCACATTTCCGCATTTCTCGAGACCTGTCCCTCTTCCAGGGCGAGAAGAAGAGCCGCGGCCGTGATCGTCTTGCTCATGCTGTGGCAATCCTTCACCGTGTGCCCGGTGAAAGGTTGACTGACCAGGCCTTTTACTGCGAAGCCGCCGCCTCCACCTCGCATAAAATTCCCGTCTTGAAAGATGGCGTAGCCGAACCCGACGCAGCGATCGTTCAGGTCGTTTTCAATGCCGGCGGCAAAAACGTCAAACGGGTCCGCCTGCAGGCTCGGAACAATGAAAAGGAGAGAAAGTACAAGATAGCGAATGCTTTTATTCATAGGGAGAACGAGACCCAAATAGAGGCCATGCAGAAAATTCAGGATCAATCTCGAATGCGACGGCCTTATTTGAGACATAAGCACTCCTTATGGTCATCAAGTGATGGAGTCAATCCCGTATCGCAAACATTTTATTGTCTTGCCTGAAGCGGACCGTTTCACGATCAGTGAGCTGGGCAGGGACTTGTTATGCCTTTTCCAATAATCTTTCGAGTGCGGGATAATCGACCTTCGCGTTGTGGCGTTTGTCGAGGGGCATTTGGCGCACCTGGTGAACTTCTTCGATGCCGGTATCGGTCAGGAAAAGATCATCGAGGGTAGGAAGAGGTTTTCCTTCGCGTATTTGAAGGGCAATGACAACTTTTTCCTGCCGCGTGGACAGGGCGGCGTGTTCCACCGAGGAATGGGCCATTGCGGCGCATTCGACGGCGAATGGGTACAGGGTTTTTCCGTCGCGGGTTATCCGGGCGGTCGAACGCCCGAGGAGCCAGAGGCGGCCGTTTTTGTCGAGGTATCCCGCATCGCCGGTGCGGTGCCAGACCGTTTCGCCGACTTTGAGTTTGGTTTCCCGGTCGCCGTGTCCGTCCAGGTATCCTTTCAACACGTGATCTCCGGTGACCAGGATCTCGCCGGGTTGCCCTGTCGGCTGGCAGTGTTGGGAAAAGGCGTTCTCGTCCGTTTCGCCGGACGGGAGTTCATCAGCGCGAACGATACGCAATTCTATTTCCCGGACGGGCGCTCCGGCGAGCAGTCCATGTCCTTGCGCCATCGCGATTGAGTCCTGAGGCGACATCTCCTTCGTCGAAACGTGGGCGATCGGTTCGGCTTCAGTGGATCCGTACAGCGCTTCAACCCGCGCGTTCGGCGCCATTGCTTCGATCGCATTCAGGGTTCGCGGAAACACCGGGGCGCCTCCGGTGAAGATTCTTCGAAATGAGGGAAGTTCAATTCCGCTGCTTAGACAACCTCCGGCCAGGCGGAGAAAGAACGCCGGGGACGCGGTGCTTCGGTGCGGGGCCAGGCGTTCGATCTGGGAGATAACGGGTTTGGGATCGATGAATCCAGGCCGGCGCAGGTCGCAGTCCGGGATAACCGTGGTCAATCCCGATGCGAGATTTGCCAGGGCGAAGATCGGTAGTGTGGCCAGATCGATTTCCCCGGGTTTCAGATCGAGAGACCTTTCCAGAACGCGGTGCTGTGACAATAGAAACCGGTGGGTTCGAAGGGCAGCCTTAGGCCGTCCGGTGCTCCCGCTCGTGAACGTGATCAGAGCCGGATGCTCATCCGGGAGCTCTTCAATGTCGTGCAGGGGAGAGTGGTCCGCCGCGGTTTTCATCGAGGTGGCGGGCAGCAGGGAGAATCCGTGGGTGAACTTTCTGGGAATCCGGCGAAGCGCGGGAACGGTCAGGCGTAGGAAGTGGGCTCGGCCCGTAGCCAGGAGGGCGGCGGGATGGGCGATCTGGCACGATTGTTCCAAGTGGTCGCGCCCGGCGCCCGGGTCGGCGAAGACGGCGGTCAGGCCGCGTCTCCACATGGCAAGGAGATAAACATACAGCTCCGCCGACATGGGTTGAAACACAAGAACCCGGTCGCCGCGGCGCAGGCCCGATTCTTCAAAGAGACTCGCGGCCCGGGCGCTTTGTTCGGACAATTGCCCGTAGGTCAGGCGCCTGTCTTTGCCGCCGGAGGGGTCGATGATAGCGGGGCGATCCGAATCGTTCTCCGCCCATTGTTCGAGGAGGGTCGTGAGGTTCACAGGCTTTTTGCGTAGAGCGTGTACTCACGAATCACTTTCGGGGAATCTTTCGCGAGGTTGCGGGAGGTATTGGTTTCGTGCATCAGGGCATGGATCATTCGCGGGAAGCCGAGCGCGGCCGCTTTTTCCCGCACCAGGCCGGCGAGAAGCGTCCCCAGCCCGGCGCACTGCCTTCCGGGAAGCACGGCGAGCGTTTTTAAAATGGCGGTCTGTTCCGGCCGGCCGGACTGTTTTTCCAGGAGATCGGGGATTGCGAATGCGAATCCGACCGGCCGGTCCTGGTCTTCAGCGATCAGGACGAGTTCGGGAAGAACCAGCGGCTGGATTTTTTGGTACTGGGCGAGAAAGTGTTCTTCCGAGATCGGAGAATACAGGAAATTTTCGCGAAAACTGACTTCGGAGACCGCATAGATACGCTTCAGCTCTTCCTTGAAATCCGATGGGTCCAGATTGCGAATACGGATACCCTCGGTCTCCATTCGCTTTTGGGTTCGCGTCAATCGTTCGTCGGGCGCGGGTGGACGATCCATCAGGCTCGATGTGTAGTTGGCGAGAGGGGAGAACCCGGCGGACGTAAACCAAAACGGCCATTCGGGCGGGTTGTCGGGTTCCAGGAAAAACAGGGGTTCGTTGCCGCGCTCGGTAACGAAACGATAGCGACGCCAGGTGTTGCCGTCCAGCGGGCCGATCGCGACCTTTGCCCCGGCGTTACGCAATCTCGAAATCGCAGCGTCAAGTACCTGAAGGGCGGAATCCTGAGTGCGCGCGAAGAAATGGCCGACTGTTCCCGCGGGCAGACCGTCGTAAACGGGAGTTTCCCTCCACCAGACGGAACAGCAGGCATCAATCCCGGCATTGTCCTCTCCCGCGAGAATGTGGCAGTCCGGCCTGTTATCGAAAGGATCCTCCGGAACCCATCGCAGGAGTTCGGCGTCGCGTTTGAACATCTTGAGGTCCTCGAATGATGAAAGCTCGTGCAGGGCCATTGGGAGTAAAGATCCTCGGGGCGAGCCCCGAGGCATTTGAAATTTAAAATTTGAAATTTGAGATCGAAGCAAGCGTCGGGGAATCAAACCCGGGAGAGATCGAATCTATAATGTATTTTTTGCGAGATACAGGAGAAAAGAGAGACGGTTTCCGGGCTATCCGCGCCAGATTGTGATCGCAAGGTGCAGGATCACGGACAGAGCGAAAACCAGGCTGCCGCGAAAGAGCCAGCAGCGCGAAGCGGGTTCTCCGGCGCATTGTCGAGGGATAAAGTGGCGGGCCGCGAGGTGGCACGCGAGTGCCGTTGCCAGGAGGGAAGCGACAAAATACAGAATCAGGCCCGTGGTACGTTCCATTACGACTCCGAGCGGAAGAACGACGATGAGCAGGGTCGATACGACAGCGTGGACTATCAGGCGTTGGTTTGAGAGGCGCCTTTCATCTCTCATCCACCGGGCTACCCAAATGATGCCAAGGTGCGCCGCGAATGTGAAGGTGTAGGGGAGGAGATAAAGCGGATCGGGAGACAGGCGGTAGAGGAGGAGCCAAAATAGGCCGGGAGCCCCGACGGCGAGCACGCCGGCCGCGGGCTGAGTGTTTTCACGCGTCTCGGAGTGATAGGGGACCAGACGCGGATAGAAGAGAAACAGGATCAGCGGAGGAAGCATCCACATCACCCCTCCGACCGCCAGGGTAAGGTATCCGTAAAGGGCGCTTCCCAGCAGGGCGGAGTCGTTGAGCGTGGTCCGTGCTTTCCAGACAAACGCGAAGACGAGAAACCCGCCGAGCAAGGCGACGCGCCACAGCAGGTCGAATGCCTCCAGGACGAGAAACGCGTCCAGAAAAAGAAACCCGAGGACTGGTATAAAAATGTTGTCGAGTCCGCGCCACGCGATCGCTTCCAGCAGCACGCCGATCATTCCGAACAGCACGGCCACCAGCAGGATCGTCTTCCATTCGAGCGGGCTCCAGATAACAAGTGCAACAAACGTGGCGAAAAAGGCGGTCACAAAGAATGCGACAGACCCTTCGATGCTTTTGGCGCCGTCGTCGGTGGTGTAGTGCCGGGAGCCGAACGCGACACCCGTCAGCGCCGCCAGGGAGTCGGCGAAGGTCAATAGAAGCAGCGGCGGCGTGTAAAGCATCGGGTCGCCATGGGACGCAAAGAAGAGGATCGCGACCCCGAAAGGAAAATAGATTTCCCCGAGAGACTTCCGACCGACGCCGTGGAGCACGTTGCCGATCCCTCCCAGGCGCGGGAGGATTCTGACGGCAATCAATACCGCGGCCGCCGCGAGTGCCAGAAGCACGACCGACAGACGCGATTCGAATAGCCAGGGAAACGTCAGGGTGATCGTGCCCATCCCGATGTGCAGCGCCTTTCGGGCGAGTTCGGGATGTACGGTGCGTCGATTTTGCCAAACGCGGACAAGCGCCATCAAGCCGCCGAGGGCCGCAAGGACTATGACTGCGGAGATTGTGTCGTTCATCCGGGGGTTTCTTCGAGGACAAATGCGCTGTAGAAGAAGGCTTTGTCGAGCTTGTGCAGACGTTCGGATTCAATCGGTAGCGGATGGATTCGTTCACGCATCGATTCCGGACTGCGTCGCGGCGCGAGCATGTTCCAGTAGGCCAAACGCGCGCCGGGATTGGCCACTTTCAGCAGGGTATCCAGAAGGCGTTGATAGTTCTCCTCCGACATGTATTCAAAAATGTCGCTCAAATTAAACCGGTCCACGCGAACGTTCTTTTCCGATTCGATAAATTCCTCAATTGACTGAACGCGCCATTCGAGTGCGTTGAGGTTGTTTCGAATGGCATCGAAATTCTCCGGTCGAAGCGCGAAGGGAAGGGCGGTTGTGTGGCGACCGGTGACAATCCACTGCAGGTAGGGGTTCTCGGCCGGATTGAGCTCTGTCAGCGCGTGGCGCGAACGGGCGAGAATTCGGTCCGCGACACTGCCTTCAACGTACCGAAAGAACGCGGGATCCCGTCCCAGTCGTCCCATCACGAATCGCGAGAAGAAAAGGCGAAACAGGAGTCGCCACCGGAGATTGTTCCAGTGTCGTTCGTAAAAGGCGATTCTCGCGTCGCGGTCGCGGTCCTCAAGCAGGGCCTCCATCGTCTTGCGACGGTGGATGAGCGGAAGGACGCGAGTTCGAAAGGTTCGGAAATAACTCTCGAACTTCCCGGCGCCGCCGATGCCGTTCTCGATGGCCGCATGGTGACTGTCCCAGAACGCCCGGGCTTCCGGACCGATGGCGTCGCGGCATCTTTGATACAGTTCGGTCCGCCGGTCGCTGGGACGTGATCCGATAAGCTCCAGCAGTTCCGGATGTTCCAGGTGACGGTAGGCGGCGACTCGCAGTTCGACGCAGTGAATCTGGGCGGGATTCAGGTCGAGAGCGATGACCCGTCCGGCGCCCCGAGCCACCATCGCCAGGGCATTGTCGCCGGCGGATGCGATCGAGAGGCAGGTGTCTCCGGGGCGAATGGCCAGGCCTTCGAGCAGGATGTCGGCGTCTTCCCAGCACTGGGCGTAACGGATCTTCGTAAAATCGGCTGCGGAGGCCGCTTCGGAACGGGTATTTGCGGAGGGGTGGCTCATGGGTCCGGTGTGATGCGTTTGAGAATTTTGACGATTCCTGCGGTCCCGTCGAACTCGACTTCGTCGCCTGTTTGCAGAATGGATGTGAGCCGGGGAATCGACACGATCGCCGGAATCCCCATTTCCCGGGAAACGATCGCCGAGTGGGAAAGCAGGCTCCCCCGTTCGACGAGGATGCCGGCGGCGAGAGGAAAGAGCATGATCCAGCCCGGGTCGGTGCGTTCCGCGACAAGGATTTCGCCCTTTCTCAACTCCGCTTCGCGCGGATCGCGAATGACCCTCGCCAGGCCGCGAATCTTTCCCGGGCAACATCCGAGGCCTTTGAGGGTGTTTTTGTTGTCACTTATGGATTCTTCCTCGGCTTCGGGCTTTCCCTCGAATCGGTTTCCCTGGTGAACGATTCCCCGCGTCTCGAAACGGTCCGCCGGTGGCGGGGAGTTACGATAGTCGTTGTATTCGCTGCGCCGGACCTCGACCAGGTTCCTGAGATTGGCGGTGGTGGCCGTTCCTTCGATGAATCCGAGAATCTCATACACTTCGAGATAGAAGATGTCCTCCGGCGCGTCCAGGAGACCGAACGCGTGGAAACGTTTTCCAATCTCGACGAAGATCCGGCGGATGCGTCCGAACAGCCGGGTCCGTTCGAAGCGCAGGTTCTCCCGGTCCCGGACCCGCGCGCGCGCCTGGCTGAGGACGAGTTTGAAAAGCAGACTACGGATCGGCCGTCCTTTCAGACGCAGGGCGACTTCCTTTTCCGCTTCGTCGCGAACCGCGTCGCTTGCGCCCCCTTTGCCTTCAATGACGGCTGCCGGTGACGACGGGTTGCCGGACGGCGGCTCCGGGTCTTCGCCGGAGGCGGTCTCACGCAAGGCAAGCTCGCCGACCGAACGAAGCAGCAGGAGCGGGTTGTCGGCGAGGGTGGTGCTTTCGAGTTTTAACTCGTCCAGGCAGCGGTCGCCGAATTTTTCCAGGTATTCTTCGTAGGCTCGATTGAGTTCGGGGTGAGTGCGGAGTGCTTGAATGACTTCGTGCGGAGGTCCTTTGGCCAGGCGTCTGGCGAAGTCGGTATCGGAGGCGACGATACGCGCCATGGTTTTCATCCGCCGCGCCGGTTCGGCGCTCACGATGTCTCCTGAACCGCAGAGGAGTCCGTTCTGCAGCGTGTCGTTTTTGTCGTCGCACCATTTGACCGTAAGACGGCGCAGCAGTCCAAAGAAGATCATCGCGAAAAAGTCGTTGATCAAGGGGGCATCCCATCGGGTTAGCAGGCTTTTTTCCAGGTCATGAAACGAGGCTCCGAGTTCGTCCGCGCGCAGATCCGCGAGATCGCCGCCGGCCGCCAACGCCTTGTCGAGGCGGCAATGGAACCGCCGAATCGAGGGGGGAAGCAGCAGGTAACTCTTCAGCAACCCCACGAGTGATATCGCCAGGCGTCCACCGTCACGAATCCGGGCCCCGAGACTGGTCGCCTGCAGTGAATTCAGGACTTCGGGGGGAAGCCCTTCCTTGACCCCCATCATTTGTTCCATGAAGCGGTGATTGACCGAGAAACCCGGCAGCAGGGCCAGCATTCGGTACCAGTTCAGGAGATTGTAATACACCCGCCCTCGAACCAGCCCGAGCATTCCCTGAAAAAGCGATCGATTCTCGGCAACACGTTCGGACGACACGCCGAGCAGAAGACAGAACTGGCGATAAACTTCGGTGTAAATGTAGCGGGCGAAGGAAAAGGTGAGAGGAGTGGTGACTCCGCCGTAGCTCTCTGCGATGTTGCTGTTGTCCCAGATATTCAGCAGGCCTTCCGGGTCGACGAGTGAATGCAGCGTGGTGATCGGGCGGGACTGCAGGAGGTAGAGCCGGCCCCCGCACCAGGCCCATTCGATATCCTGCGGAATCCCAAAGTGGTGCTGGCAGCGTCGCGCGAGGTCAGCGACAGCCTGTGCTTCGTGGTCGTGCAGGGCGGGCGCGCGGGAGGCCGGCGGTTGGAGAGGTTCAATTGAGACTCCCCCTCCCGCGCCGCGATTCTGACGGTGAACGGTCGCCTTCTCAACCACTTTGCGATCAACGATCTCCCCGGAGCGATCGACGATAAAGGTGTCGGCGTCGGCCTCGCCTCCGACAAGGGCTTCGCCGAGACCGGGAACCGCCGAGACTACCGCTTGTGTCCATTTTCCGCTCAACGGATCGATACTGAAAGCGACGCCTGCCGATTCGGCGTTGATCATACGCTGTACCAGGACGGCGGGCGGCGAAGGCGGTCCGGCGAGCCCGCGTTCTTTCCTGTAGGTTCGAATACGTTCCGAAAAGGCGGATCGCCAGACATCCACGATCCGATCGGCGATGTTCTCCCGGGGAATAAAAAGGTAACTTTCCAGCTGGCCAGCAAAGGAATGTCCGGCTGAATCCTCCTCCGCCGCCGAGGATCGCACCGCGAAGTAAACCTCACCCTCGGCGGAGCCCGTCAGTTTGTTCAGGGCCTCATTCACTTTCGCCTGGATCTTTGAATCGAGACGGACTGCCGACCAGGCTTGATCGTCGCCGGCGGCGAGGGCCTTTCTTTCGGCGGCGGTCACGGACTTGGTGAAGGCGGCCGGTGTAAGGACAAACCATTCGGGAACCGGAAAGCCCGCGGTCGAGAGCGTGGCCAGAGCCGCGGCCTTGCCTCCCATTTCGCGCGTATCCGCCGGATCGTTGGGACCGAGTATGACGTTCATAGTATGGGGTTCGTGTTATTGCGGGGACGATGACAGGATGCGCGTAACCAGCGGAACGATGCCGAGCAGAAAATACATCGCGATAGTCCAGATGCCGGAGAAAAGTTCGAAGCGCTTTCCCTTGCCGGGAGTGGCGTCTTTAAGAAATCCCAGGCAGAGAACCACGGCCGCGCCGAGCATGAGGGCCAACGCGATTCCGACCGGAAGGAGGAAATCCACCTGACGGGCGGCGAGTGAGGCAAAGGTGAGATTGAGACCGAGGATTCCGAGCCATGCGGCCACCGCGCCACGCACCCCCCACAGGGCCGTGTAGGTCTGGACACCGTTCTCTTCATCGGCGGGGGAGCGGATTTTTCGCCCGATTTCGATCAGCACGCCGTTAAAAAAACTGACGATAAGGAACCAGTAAATTCCGGTCGGCGGCCGGACCTGTCCCGCGACCAGCCAATCGCAGGCCGTGGCGTAAAGGTCGATCAGCGGCATGATCAGCATGTGCGTCCAGAGGTAGGTGATTGGCCGTTGGGTGAGCCATTCGCGGACGAAGAACTCTTTGCTCATTGCGGCGAGATAAACCCAGGTGCCGAAAAGCAGAAACACCATCGGCGGGTGAAGCCACAGCGCGAGGAGGAACTGCAGTACCGCCGCGCCGACCCCCACCCATGCCAGTTCCGGGAGCCGCACAAGGCCCCGTGGCACGGCGCGATAGGGGCGGTACCGGTTGTCTTCATCGAAATCCTTGAACTCGTCGGCGATTCGCAACTGGAGGAAAAAGAGGAGGGCGGTCGCAAACGCGACAAAAAGCTGGAGAGGCTCCGGCCAGGAATAATCCTCGCGAAGCAGCCGGGAGTAGCTGACGGCGGCAAAGCTGAACGCGAGGACGAGCGGGCCGTGCTGGAATAGGGGGAACCGCTCCCGCTGGTAGGTCCACCAGCGGCGCAAACCGGACGAGCGGGGTGCGTGTTCGGTCTCCATGAGATTACTTCCCTTTCTTCCGCCGGCGGGCGAGAACGTCGTGGGCGCGGGTGAAGTCGCCGGAGGCCAGTGCGGCGATTATGGAAAGTTCTCCGGCCAGCGCGGCTGCTCCGCACACCTCGGCAAAGGCGCGTGCGTTTCCGCTTCCGGCCAGTTGAAGAATCTCCAGGCACGCGTGTTGGCTTGGGAGTGACGTGCCACCGCCGACGGTGCCGACGATGAGATTGGGAAGGGTGACCGCCGCGTAGAGGGAGCCGGAGTCCATGGCCTCAAACCGGGTCACCCCGATTGCCGATTCGGCGACGCATGCGGCGTCCTGCCCGCAGGCGATATAAATCGCGGCGAGCGGGTTGGCAAAATGTCCCTGCACCCCGATCGTGCCGCTCATCACGCCGCCCATCGCCGACATTCTCCAGAAATGCTCCATCTCTTTCGCCGAGCTGCGAAGCCGTTTTTCGACAATTTCGGGAGGGAGTTCAACTTCGGCGGTGACCTTTTTTCCGCGCACGGTTAGGAACGATTGAACGGACGCCTTTTTGTCGCCGGACATATTGGATTCAATGAACCAGTGGCGCGGCTTGACCGGAGTATGTTCGATGATGTGACGGCAAACGGCTTCCGTCGCCAGGGTAACCATGTTCTGGCCGGCCGCGTCGCCGGTTGTGTACTCAAAAATCAGGTACACATTGCAACCTTCGACCGTGACCCTTATATCGCGGAGTTTCCCGTGGCTGGTTGTGGTTTCGGCAATATCGCGGAAGGTATCGAATTGCACGAGAGCCCATTGCAGGAACAGTCCGGCTTCCGGAAAATCGTGGAACGAAAATCCAGGCGCCCGGGAGACGCCTTCATTTAGCAATACGGATCGACAGCCACCGCTTTCGGTGATCGCCGCCGCGCCGCGGTGGCAAGAGGCGACGAGCGCCGCCTCGTGAGTGGCGAGAGGGATAACGTAATCGCCGTTCGCAAACAATCCTTTCACCCGGAGCGGTCCCGCGATGCCGACCGGGATTTTTACGGTGCCGATCAAACCTTCGATGTTGGCCTGGTAGCTTTCGATTTGCGCGGCGGTCTGCGGGTCGAAAAGCGTTTCACGGGATGAGTCATCGAGCGACAAATTCCCAAGCCGATCCCGTACCGCGTCCTCCCGGTTGCTCATGAACGCGGGAATCGGTTTGGCGGGGCGGGTATCTTTGGAGCGAAAATACTCGAGAAGGGACTCGGGGGTGCGTCCTTTCAAAAGGTCCTGCATTTCCCGCATGGATTTTGCGAATGATTCGGGCATGATGAACGAAGCAGCTTGTAACGTTTATTGATAACAGGAAAAGGCCCAATGGGAACCTCAAAACGAGATTCCGGAGAGACGCCGTCAGACAACCGCGGCCCAACCCAGCGCCACATTGAATCGAGGTACTGTGTTGGACATCGCGATTATCTTAGAACCATTCGGGCCAGGGTGGGTTTTGCGGGCCATCGTTTATGGGGCCGGTTTGTGTCCGGTGGCGATTACGAACCGGCCGGGGATGGCGTAGCCGTGGTCCGTCTTGTAAGGGGCGATGGATTCGAGGTATTCGGAGCGGGCGTTCGCTCGGGTGACGTCGTCGAACTTTGAATACGCCAGAGCGACAGGTCCGCCCTCGAAAACCGCTATCAGGGCGGATTCGTCGTCTGGGTAGCGCAGGGTGGCTTCGATAGTTTCCTGGCGTAGGTTGTCGAATCCGCACTTTTCCATCAACCTTACGAGATTGGCGCCCGTTCCGAGTTGGAAGAACATCGGACACACCTCGGACTTTACGCGCGCCGCCACAATGGGAAAAATATCGCGCCAACCGCAGGCGTTGCGTTCCCCCCAGACGGCGATGCCGCAGCGGCCGCCGGGAAGGAGGCGTGCGGTGGTGTGTTCAGTGGCCCGGGCTGTTTCGGGCTTGCGGCGTACGGCGGCGACGGCGCGTTCAAAACGCGTCGCCAACCTCGCCGTGTCGATCAGTTTCGGGGTTCGATCAGTCATGGTGCTGGATTCCTTTCCGGTGCCAGCACGATCCGGAGCCCGAGGATCGGCAACGGGAAATCCGGAATGACGGGATTGCGGGCCTCCGAGCGAATGTAGCGCAGCTTGTTCGCCAGATCATCATCCCCTTGGACGTGGGCCTCGCTGGACGAGCCGCCATGCGCGACGCGCCGTGTACCGGTCGCCGTGCCGACCGGGTCGGTTGCGGGGTCCGCCGAAAGTGGTCCGTACAAGTCCAGGCACCACTCGTATTTGATGCCGTGCATTTGGTCGAGCCCCAGGCGTTGGGTTTACGGCTTTCGCCGTCGACGACAGCGAAGATTTCGTCCAATGGGGCGTCCAGGTTTAACGGGCCTTTCGTCCCCGCACGGCAGGCGTATTCCCATTCGGCCTTGGTGGGCACGCGATAAACGTAGTCTTCAGGAAGACGTCCGGCGAGGTGTTCGCGTTCCGTCAATTTCTCACAGAACTCGACAGCCGCCTCCCATCGTACGCCATTCATTGGGAACTTGTCCTGTCTCTTGGTTGTTGCTTCATGCGGATTTGGATAGGTTTTCAATCGGAACCTACGATCACTGATGCCCTGCAGCCGCGTTTCTAGTTCCTCTCTCTCTTCGGTGTTTGAGAATCGCCCTATCGACTGTTCGAATGTTGAAAGGGCTCGATCTGCTCGTAGATTGAGCGGAGCTCCCACACGTTCAGCGAGATCACCTCGGCCTGTCCGCCGGTGGCGTATACCGCGATATCCCGCATGTTTTCATCGGGAACGAACGAGGTGGCAATCTGAACCCGGCCGTCGTTGGCGAAAACCTCCACCGAGGTGCGATCCACGAGGATCCGCAGCCTGATGCGGTTGTCGTCGGCCGGCAGCCGGGCATTGTCGCCCAGGGAAGTGAGTTGCTCCCCGGCGACCGCGTACTCGATCTGCCGGTCGCGGATCTTGAGGCCGACCGCCTGGGCATCGCCGAGGTCGAACTCGATTTCGATATCGAACAGATCGCCTTCCACGCCATCGAGCGTGATATCGTCATCGCCGACTGTCAGACCGGCCCACTGGTGCTTTGCCTGGCGCAGGGTCTTGATTTCCTCGACAGGCTCGATGAAGAGGCGGATGCCCTCGGAAGTGGTGCGAAGGGTTAATTCGCGCGGAACGGTCATCTGCTGGTTGAACGGCATGCCGGGGAAGTTTCCGCCGCGCATCCAGGATATTTGGACGCGGCGATCATCACCCTCGGGCATGTTGGTGAAGGTCTGGGCGGCGTAATCGTTTGAGCCGAAAGTGCTGTGGAGCACCTCGCTCTCGGGCTCGAAGACCTTGCCGTCGAAGCCGCCAATCAGGTACTTGCCGGCGCCTTCCCAGAAGACCCAGCGCGTGTTGTCCGGATCACCATCGACCGGCAACTCGAACATGTCCGGGCACTCGTAGCCGCCGGGAAACTCGAGCTCGCTGAGAGGCGTCCATTCCCGCATGTTGGCGGAACCGAACAGGTCGAAGCGGTCGGAGCTGATCCAGAGGGACATGATCCATTGCCTGCTGGGCTCATGCCAAAAGACATTGGGATCACGGTTACTGCCTTCGATGTTCCCGATGATGGGGTTGTTTTCGTACTTGATCATCGTCCGGCCGCGATCGGTGGAGTAGGCCATCGACTGGGTGAACGGCTGGCCGGCCGAGGTGTAGAAGGCGATGATGGGGACGTGATCGTCCGTGGCCCATCCGGTGGTGTTGTCGAAATCGACCACGCCACCGCCGGACCAGATGGCCCCAAGTTCGTCGGGGTGAATGGCGGCATCCTGCTGGCGCCAGTGGATCATGTCCTCGCTGACGGCATGCCCCCAGGTCATATTGCCCCAGTTGACACTGTAGGGGTTGTGCTGGAAAAAGAGGTGGTATTCACCATCGTAGTACACCATCCCGTTGGGATCGTTGAGCCATCCGCGGGCGGCGGTGAAGTGGAACTGAGGGCGGTATGCTTCCTCGTAGAGGTCCTCGTCCTGGCCGGGCACGGTATCGGCCAGGGTGAGGGCTTCCAATGCCGTTGAGTCGGGCGGCAGTTCATCGACTTCGACCCTGAGTGTCCGGCCCATGTAATCACGCACCTCGGTGTAGAGCCAGAAGTCGGGCACTCCCTCGGCCAGTTGCCATTGAGCCCGGCGTACCACCTGATCACCGTCGTAGATGCGCATGCTGCGCCCCGGCGCGTCGGCGTCGAAGGGCAAGTGGAGATAGGGCTGATCGATGACCAATTCGCGAGTGACCGTGATCGGGGAATCCGCGCCAGTCGACTCTTCACCTTCTTCCTCCAGATCGCGCAATGCCTCCTCGGGCGCAAGAACGACACGGAAACCAATGAGATGCGCTTCGAAACGTTCCGGAAGGTCGTCGAAATCTTCGGGCTCTCTCAGCGTCCATGTGCGCAGCGGCATATCATCCCGTTCGGGGTAGGTGTGAACGCCTTCTCTCGGCCACCACGCGACCACACGGCGCTCGTAGGACGCAGGGGCCGCCTCTCCTTCCTGTTTCACCTCATACAACTCAACACCCGGCACCAGGTCGGGGCCAGGGTGACGGTTATATTGTAAAAAATCGCGCTCCGCCGATGCCGGCGTTACACTGCAAAAGAACAACGCCAAAGAAACTGCCCGGAATGCGACCCATCCGTGTCGCGGTCTTATGCTATTCATTGTTTCCTCTGTATTTCTCGACATTGATGTAAACGCCAATACCAACCCATTTGCCACTTCTATTCGCCGGCGTCCCGCTCGGCCCGGGCGCGTCTGACGAGCTCGGACATGGGCGTGAACTCGATGCGGCGCAAGCGGTCATTCGGCATTAGTTCGAATGCGGGCGGAACGATCGGATCGCCGTTGGTGATGTCGGCCCCGGTGTGGGCGCGCATCATCTCGCGGTGTTCATCGAGGATTTCCCGGTACTGCGGATCATAGGCGAGATTTTCAAACTCGGTGGGATCGACGCGGTGATCGTAGAGCTCTTCGAGTCCGTGGGGATACCAGATGTAGCGGAAATGGTCGGTGCGCAGGCCGTGGAAATCGCGATAGGAGGTGATGGCCGGCTGTGTGGCCTTATCGCTTGCCGGATCGCGGATGAACGGCAGCAGCGACTCCCCCTCGAGCTCGTGGTCCCGGGGCTGGGGCAGGCCGGCGAGGTCGATGAGAGTTTTATAGGTGTCGAGAAGGTTCACCGGTCGCGACGAACGGCTCCCAGGCTCGCTCACGCCGGGGGCGGCGATGAAGAACGGGACACGGGTGGAGCGCTCCCAGACCGTGAACTTTTCCCAATTGTCTTTTTCGCCGATGTGCATGCCGTGGTCCGACCAGAGAACAATAATGGTGTCGTCGCGCAGTCCCTCGGCTTCGATGGCATCGAGAAGGCGGCCCACCTGCGCATCGGCAAAGGTGATGCTGGCGAGATACGATTGCACAACGTGCTTCCACTGCTCGTTCTGGACGACAAACTGATGCCAGCCTCTGCGGCCGTGATTCCACGCGTCGAGCAGGTCGTCCTCGCGGTAGGGTGGGAGCTCGATTTCGTCGAGCGGATACAGGTCAAAGTAATGGGTGGGCACTTCCCACGGCATGTGCGGGCGAAAGATGCCGACCCCCAGGAACAGGGGCTGATCGCGCGGTGTCCGGAGTTGCTCAATGGCCCAGTCCACGACCTTGTAGTCGGACATTTCGTGGTCGGCCGCGTCGATCGGACCCCATGTGAAGTAACCATACCGCCGGCCGAAGAACTCGGGCGGATTGTAAACCTCTTCGGGAGCGCGGATCTGGTGGGGAATGGGGCCGCTGCCATCGCCGGGGTCGAGGTAAAGATCCCATGTGTCCGGATCGTTTTCGTCCCAGGGTCCCCACTGAAGGGAGTGGTAGATCTTGCCGGCTCCGGCGGCGAAGTAGCCGTGATCGCGAAAGTGCTGGGACAGCGTGACCGCATTTTCGAGCCTGGGGTGCTCGCGCCAGGACGGCCCCGGTTCGTCGCGGAAAACGTTGGTCATTATGCCTGTCGTGGCGGGATGGACGCCGGTCATGATCGCAACGCGGGCCGGATGACAGGCGGCAGCGGGCGTGTGGGCGTTGGTGAAGGTCGTGCCCCACTCGGCAAGGCGGTCCAGACTCGGCGTCTCGGCAAGGGGATTGCCAGCCCGTGCCAGCGGACCGATCCAGTCGTTCATATCGTCGATAGATATGAAGAGGATGTTGGGATGATCGGGGGTTTCGGCAGCGGCGGGGGGAGCAAATCCAACCGCAAGAGCCAACCCGACGGCGGGAATGAGGGCGCCGCCAAACCGTGTGCCGGTGGCGGTTCGGTCGTGAAGCACAGCTCGGGCGGTACGGTCCGGACTTACTGGAACGCCATGACGATTGGGACGATTATGGATGACGGCTTCCTGGATTGCGTGGATCGGACGTCTCATGATTCGGACCTTTGGTTCGCTGGGAGGTGGCACTCAGAAGCTTTCCCGGATTGAATTCGGTTCAGTTATTGATCGGGAAGCATCGGCAGGACATTGGCCCGCTCAGCCCATTCCCGCCATTGTTCGGCCAATTCTTCGGCCCGTTCCGGGTATGCATCAGTGAGATCTGTGCTTTCCACGCGGTCAGCGTCCATGTCGTAAAGCTTCCAGCGTCCATCAATTCCCGTTTCACTGGTCACCAGCTTCCATTTGCCGTCCCGCACGGCACGGCGGCCAAGGTGTTCGAAAAACAATGGCTCTTCGCGCGCGAGGGAGTCATCGGTGAAGGTAGGGACCAGAGACACGCCTTCGTAAGGTTGGATCTGATGCCCGCCGTATTGTGTCGGGTATACCGCCCCGGTCACTTCCAGCAGCGTCGGCATCATGTCGATGATGTGTCCGGTGAAATCACGCCATTCGCCCCTGGCTTCGATACCGGCCGGCCAGTGGGCGATGAACGGTGTCGCCGCTCCCCCTTCGTGATTGAAGGTCTTCCACAAACGAAACGGCGCATTGCTCACATGAGCCCACGCCACCCCGAAACTCGCATAGGATTGTGCGCTCCCCGTCAGTGCGCCGTTATTCTCCAGGCGAGGCCAACCAAAGCCATAAGTCCCCCATTCGGAGGCGGCGCCGTTGTCCGAGAGAAACAGAATCAAGGTGTTCTCGAAGCGTCCGGTTTCACGCAACGCCTCGACAATATCGGCGATTCCGCGGTCCATCCGCTCCACCATTGCCGCGTGAACCGCCATGCGCCTTGCCAGCTCCTCGCGCAGATCCAGATTCTGCGCCGCCACCGCATCGCGGACCTGCTCAGGCGTCTCCTCAAGGTTGAGATCGTCCCACGCAGGTAAAGCGGCCGGCCGCGGCGAAAGTTCCCAGGCAGGATTGATCACCCCGATTTCAATCATCCGCTCATAACGGCGCTGTCGCACCTCGTCCCATCCCTCCCTGTAGGTCTCCAGGTAGGGCTCGACATCCTCTTCGGGAGCGTGCAGGGGCCAGTGCGGGGCGGTGTGGGACACATACAAAAAGAAGGGCCGGCTCCCATGGTGCTGCTGATGCTCGTGGATAAACCGGGCGCTGGTTTCATTGATCGCATCTGTGTAGTAAAACTCACCATCATCCCTTACCGGAAGTTCGACGTCAGGGGGAATCGACCACGGTGCCCATGGAAACTCGAGGTCGCCATCGATGTTCGTGTTGTCTTGGGTCAAAGTGTGGGGTCCGAAAAAACTCCCCGCCCCGGTAATCGTTCCGAAATAACGATCAAACCCGCGTTGAAGCGGCCAATTAAACTTGTTATCAATCGGCTCGTCCGCCCGGTCACGATTTGTCAGGTGCCATTTGCCGGCCATGTAGGTGCGATAGCCATTGAGCCGAAGCACCTCGGCCAGAGTAACCGATTCGTGATTTATGTTTCCGCGGTAGCCGGGATGTTCTTCTCCCCGATCTCCCCCCATTTCACCGAGACCTGTTTGATGCGGGTAGCGTCCGGTCAGCAAGGCCGCTCGTGTCGGCATGCATCTGGCCTGGTTATAAAACGTGCGGTAGCGAAGCCCGTTTTCGGCCAGCGCATCGAGGTTTGGGGTGTTGATCTCCGAACCGTACGAGCCCAGGTCGCTGAAGCCCATGTCATCGACCATGATCAGAACGATGTTCGGACGCTCTTCCAGGATGTTGTTCGCCCATGCCGAACCGGCCATAGCCGCCGGCAGCAAACCAATACAAAGTCCCTTAACTATCTGGTGATTAAGTCGCATTATCGGTTATTCCTTTCAAAACGATTTATTATTCGCGCCGCGCGGTTGATTGGAGATTGGCCATCGTTCAGGTCAGGCTTTTAATATCCCAGCCATCGCGAACGTCCACTTTCAGCAGCGCTTCCGCTTCCGGATTCTCGGGAATGCGCATGTTTTTGGAATCGTATTCGATGGGTTTGCCGGTGCGAATTGCAAGGGTGCCGAGCAGCATGGCCTCGGTCAGCCGCGCGCCGTAATCGAAGTTGGAGGTGGGCGTGCCGCCCTCGCGAATGGCGTTCAGAAAGTCGCCGATTATCCCGTCGCGAATCCGTGGAAATGTTCGGGGTGGCTGCAAATCCGGATTCGCGCGAAACTCCTCCCAGTATTTGTCGGGATACAAGCGCGGGGAGTAGGGGCGCATCCCGGTGTGGGCGATCACGCCCTTCTGGCCGACCATGACAAGTCCTCCTCCGCGGTCCATATCTCCAGCCGATTCGGGTAAATCAAAGCCTTCCGGAAGTTTCGGCAATGTTGGGCCTTCGTACCACTTGATTTCGACCGGCGGTTTCCCATTCGGAACATCGAAATGATAGGTCACGACCGATCCGTCCACCTTGTGGATGGGGTTGAGCTCTTCCTGCGTCTCCACCTCAATTCGCCTGGGCATGCCCAGTTCCATCGCCCAGAACGGGGTGTCCAGCGTGTGGGTTCCGATGTCGCCAAGTCCACCGGTACCGAATGCCCACCAGGGACGCCAAAATCGAGGACTCTGCAACGGGACATGAAATTCGCTGCTATAGGCGATCGCCTCGGTCACAGGCCCGAGCCAGTGGTCCCAATTCAGGCTCGGTGGGACATCCTCCGCCTTCGGGTATTTATGCCTGGTGCCCGGACGAAAACCCCATCCCTGGTGCGGGCGGTTGGTCCACGCAATAATTTCGGTAACATCCCCGATCAGGCCGGCCTGATACCATTCTTTGACAAGCCGGATACCCTCGGTTGCGTGGCCCTGGTTGCCCATCTGGGTTTTCACGCCCCGGTCATTGGCCAGATCCATCAAAGTCCGCGCTTCCCAAATCGTGTGGGTCAAGGGTTTCTCAAGGAAAACATGCTTGCCCATGGCCATCGCCATGTAAGCGGGGGCGAAATGTGTGTGGTCGGGGGTGGCGATTCCGACCGCGTCAATCGCATCGCCGACTTCTTCCAGCATTACGCGAAAGTCGTCGTAGTATCTGGCTTTGGGATACCGCTGCCGCGCTTCATCCCTGTGTTTCTCATCGATGTCACATATGGCGACGACGTCTGCCAAATTCGGCGAAACTCCACCCAGAACCGTGTTGCCGCGTTGTCCCATTCCGATCCAGGCGAGGTTGACCCGGCTGTTGGCTCCGTAGGCGGAGTACGGCAGAACAAGGGGGAGAGCCATTGCCGCGGCAGTTCTTTTGATGAACCCGCGCCGATTGACGAGTTCTGCCGTGGGACCTGTGCGGGCGTTCATTGGGGGATTGTACTGAATGTGCGGATAGACAATCAAGTCTAATATGGCAAGCATTCAAGCCTAATATTTCAAACCAATCAATTAGAATTGCTAAGAAACAATTTTCCAGTACGGGAAAGAACCACCTGCCGGCTTCTTCCCGGGGGGGGAGCTGATTTTTGCCGGACAGGGGCGTTCGTGCGCGGAAAACTCTGGAGTCTTGAGTTATGGCGGGAATCGTCACAGTATGACGCGATATGAACGGATCCACGCGTTTTCCAGTTGTCCTGGTTTGTCTCTCTTTCTGGATGCTGACAATCTTCCCCTTGGCCGCCTTTGCACAGGTTCGGGTGAACGAGGTCATGGCATCAAACGGTGTCACGCTGGCGGACGAGGACGGTGATTTTGAGGACTGGATCGAGTTGTATAACGAAGGCCAGGAGGCCGTCGATCTGACCGGATGGGGGCTCTCGGACAACGCGAGCAACGCCTTCAAATGGACCTTTCCTGAAGGAACGGTGATCGGGGCGGGGGAGTATTTGCTGGTCTGGGCGTCGGGTAAGGACCGGGAGCCTTCGGGCGAACAGGCTGGTATCCTCCGTGAAGTTTGGATGGGTATCTCCGGTACCAGCATTTCCAACCTGACCGATCACCCTGATTTTCCGCACAACCCGACCTCCCGAAACCTGGTGACCGATTTTTTCGAGGCGCCGATCGATATCGCGGATCAATACGGACAACGAATGAGTGCGTTATTGGTGCCCCCGGAGACAGGGATTTATCGTTTCTGGATCGCCAGTGATGACAATGGCGAGTTGCATCTCAGTAGCGATGAAAACCCGGAGAACGCCCTCCTGATTGCTTCGGTGCCGGATTGGACTCCACCTCGGGAATGGGACAGATTCGCGAGTCAGGAGTCGGGTCCGATCCATTTGGTGGCGGACCAGCCTTATTTCATCGCCGCCCTCATGAAAGAGCATGGCGGCGGAGATAATCTGGCGGTTGCCTGGCAACGGCCGGACGGAGCCTTTGAAGGCCCTATTCCGGCTCAGCATTTTCGCATTGAATCCAATGAAATCCACACCAACTTTCGCATCGCCTCGGCCGGTGAAGAGCTGGTCCTCACGCACCCGAACGGTGAAATCGCCGATTACTTCCCGCCGGTGTACATACCGCGCGACGTTTCCTATGGCCGGCAGCCGGATAGCGGCCCGGATTGGTTTTACTTTGACCAGCCGACGCCCGGATCGGCGAACAACACTCCGTCTGTCACGTTTCCTCCCTCCGTCTCGATCAGCGAACCAAGAGGTTTCAGGACCGAGCCGTTTCATGTGACGCTCACTTCTTCCGAGCCCGCGTCGACGATCCGGTACACCCTGGACGGAAGCGAACCCGATTTCGATTCACCCGTTTACACTGATCCGCTCCTGATTTCGCAGACTACGACGCTGAGGGCGGCCGTCAGGGAAGAGGGGATGATGCGGTTGCCGCCGACGACCGCCACCTGGATTTTTCTGGAGGACGTCCTTTTGCAGGATGCGAGCACTCCCGAGGGATGGCCGAATGATCGACAGGTCAACAACAAGCGCATGGAATACGGCATGTCGTCCGCGATTGTGACCGGGGATCCCGATCGCCTTCGTGCGGGCATGACCGCTATTCCGTCCATCTCCCTGGTCACCGATTTGCGACATTTGTTCGATGCCGAGACGGGGATTTATGTCAACCCGGGGCATGTCGGCCAGGAGCGCCCGGTATCGGTCGAATTGATCGACCCGATCCACGGGTCCGCGAAGGAATTTCAGATCGATGCCGGTTTGCGTATCCGCGGGGGATTCAGTCGAAGCATCGACAATCCGAAACATTCGTTTCGGTTGCTGTTTCGCTCGGCCTACGGGGAGAGTCAGCTTCACTTTCCGTTGTTTGGCGATGAGGGAGCGGATCATTTCGACAAGGTCGACCTGAGAACGGCCCAGAACTACTCCTGGGCGTTCCAAAACAGCAGCAGGAACACTTTTTTGCGGGATGTCTTTTCACGGGATTCCCAGCGGGATATGGGGGTTCCGTACACCCGCAGCCGGTTTTATCATTTGTATTTAAATGGGCAATACTGGGGACTCTACCAGACCCAGGAGAGAGCGGAGTCCGATTACGCGGCAACGTATCTGGGAGGTGACAGTGACGATTGGGATGTCATCAAGACCAGCCAGCCGGGGTATGTGACGGACGCGAACAGCGGAACTTTTGAGGCCTGGCATGCGTTTCATGATATTGCGATGAATCAAGGTTTTACCGGAGCCTTCGCGGATAATTACTGGCGTGTAAAAGGCATGAATCCGGATGGCAGCATTAATCCCGAGTTTCCGGTGTACCTGGATGAGGAGAACCTTTCGGTGATGGCATTGCTTTTCTACTACACGGCAGATCCCGACAGTCCCGTTTCGATCGGGTTTCTCGGTCGTCCCAATAACATGTACGCGCTTTTTAATCGCGAGCAGCCGGATGGTTTCAAGTGGTTGCGTCATGACGCCGAGCACTCACTCGGTGGGCATGGGGGGTACGGCGTCACGGTCGATGTCACGCACACCACGGTCGATTGGACCGAACAGCACCGCTTTAACCCGATCACACTTCACACCCGACTGATCGAGCATCCGGAATACCGCATGCAATTCGCCGATTTCGTGCAGCGGCACCTTTTCGGAGAGGGCGCCCTGGCTCCCGACAGCGCGCAGGAGAGAGTGCTGGCGCGCATGGCGGAGATCGATCTGGCAATCATCGGGGAGTCGGCCCGGTGGGGACGCGGGAGAACCCGCGATGGACATTGGATCCCGGCCGCCAACGAGGTTTTGAATTTTCTGGCCCAACGCCGGAACATCCTGATCAACCAGTTTCAGAACCGCGGTTGGTTTCCCTCAATCACAGCGCCCAGGTTGCGAGCCGAAGACCGGGCCGTTCGGATTGGTGCGGAAACCGCTTTTTACTACACGACTGACGGCACCGACCCGAGGTTGCCGGGTGGAGGGATCAACCCTGCAGCCATTCTGGTGCAGCCGCCCGAGAACGGGTCGCAGGCTGTTCGGCTCATCGATCGGGGCGCCACCTGGCGTTATTTCGATCTCGGCATGCAGCCGAACGACCAGGGTTCTTCGACCTGGCGGGATCCGGATTTCGATGACCATGATTGGGAGCAGGGCCCCGCCATTCTTGGATTCGCCGGCGCCCCGACCCAGAACCCGGTTTCGACCGTCACCCGGCGTTATGTCAGCGGAACCTCCGGCCCCCAGGTCACCACGACCTATTTTCGTCATACGTTTTCGGCCGATGACCCCGGGGAGATCGACGAACTCGTCTTTGACCTTCTCCGGGACGACGGCGCGGTCGTATACCTCAATGGCGTCGAGCTATTCCGCTCCAACATGCCGCCCGGCGAGCCGACCTATGATACGTTCGCTTCGAGTGTCGTGGCGTCTCCCGCACAGAACACCTATTTCACCTATAACGTCCCGCTCGGTCATCTGCTGGAGGCGGGGAGCAATGTTTTGGCGGTGGAGATTCATCAAGTCAACAGCACGAGCTCCGATATCTATTTTGACCTATCCCTCGACAGTCGAGGAGATGCGGTATCCGTTGGACTCCCGCTCGCCCGTTCCGATGTTATCGTCGCTCGTGCCTTTCATGATTCCGAGTGGAGCGCGAAAGTGGAACTGGATGCCGATGACCTTCTGCCGCCCGGGGTGACCCTTCACGAGTGGGATTTCGAGTCGGAAACCGACATGCTGGAACCCTCCTTCACCCTCGGGGGCGGGGCGTTGACAATCGCTCCCGGACCGGACACGGAGGTCCTGGCGAACACCGGCGGGGATTTCGAAACCCAACACCTCCGGGTCAACAATCCGCTTGGTGCGACCGTGACCTTCGCACTTCCGACGACCGGCTATAACACTGTTACCCTGGATTTCCTGACCCGCCGATCGGGGCAGGGAGCCGGGGAACAGACGCTCTCGTTTACCACGGATGGAGTGAGCTGGACCGAGGCGGCCACGTATGCGGTGTTTAATGACATACCGCAAGCCCAGAGCTTTGATTTCGGCGGAATCGCCGGGGTGGCGGACAACCCGGATTTTGCGGTAAAGATCGAATTCGGCCAGGGCGAGGGAGGCACCGAGGGAAATAATCGCTTTGACGACGTGATTGTTCGCGGCCTCCCGTTGCCGGGAACCAATCTTCCCCCGGTTGTGAACGAGGAGACGGCGCCGGAGTTTCTGGTCCTGACAGCGGGCGCGGAACCGATTGTTTTCGACCTTAACGATTGGTTCACTGATCCGGAAGGCGACGCGCTGGCGTTTACCGTGGCGACCACCGGTTCGGACGGGGTTGTGGCCGGCCTGGATGGGGCGGAACTGTCCGTTACCGGGCAGCGGACCGGGGGTTGGAGTATCAGCGTCGGAGCATCTGACGGAACCAATCCGACGATCGAGTGGGAGGTTCGCTTCCTGATTTATCCCGCGCCGTTTGTACTCGATGGCGCCAACTACCGCTTTCAATTCTGGGCGGCGAACAATCCGGCGGATGTGTTTCCCGCGAATATGATCTTTCTCCAAAGCGATGAGAGCGACCCGATGCTGACCTCCGATCTGGCGTATGCCTACCACATTCCCGCCGCGGACGCGGCGAGGGCGGAGGATGTGGCTTTTCCTTACGCGGCCGAATCGAGAAGCCGGATCAATGGTTTGGAAGAGAATGGTATCGCATTTATCAATACCGGACGTGGACGCGATGTGGGGGCTGCTCTCCTTGCCCTTGATACAACCGGAGTGAGTGACATCGATGTCAGTTGGACGGGTGAAACCCTTTTGCCCAACAGCCGTATCTATGGGATTCGCCTGCAATACCGGATCGGCACGACGGGTGCCTGGACGGATGTTTTTGACGAGGGGGAACCCGTTGAGTATGTCCGAAGCGAGAGCGCCGGGGATACTGCGACGTTTGGGCCGATCCGGTTGCCGAGTGAACTGGAAGAACATTCCCTGGTGCAGCTGCAGTGGCGCTACCATCACATAGGCGTCACCAGTGGTCCCCGGACGCAACTGCGCCTCGACGATATCGTCATCACTTCGAGCGGAGCGCCGGCCGGTTACGCCGGATGGGTGGGGGACCATTTCGACACCACTCTCGCCGCCGATCCGGCATTCAGTGGACCCGGCGCCGCCCCGTTTGGTGATGGCGTGTCGAACCTTCTCAAGTATGCCCTGGGTGCGGGTCCGAACGATCGTCTTGGACCGGAACAGCTTGAACAGGGAAAGGCCGCTGACAACCGCTTGTTTATCCGGTTCTATCGGAATCCCGAACTGACCGATATCGCATATCGGATCGAAGCCTCGACTGATCTGATCGATTGGAGCGACCTTCTCTTCGACAGCGACGATTATTCCGGGGAAAACAGCGATGGCGAGATGCACGAGGTTTATCTCTCCATCGACGACCACCCCCGCCGCTTCCTCCGCCTCCTCGTCATCGGGCCAATTCTGTAGCGGATTCTGACGGCCGGAGGATCATCGGTCACCTTCAGGAGCTGCAAATTTCAAGCCGTGATCCTGCGGTTTGGGTAATCTGGGGGGTTGGCATGCGACATGTTTCCTCAGGAAACATACCTTGGCGTGGCTGGGGGAAACGCGGATGCAAAGAGTCCATGTGATCGATAAGGTTTGGTTTAAGAACCGGGACTATCCCGCGGCCGAGAAGGATTGGAACAACCAGGCGCAGTCCGGTTGACGAATTCACCGCGGGAACGCGACGATACCGGCCTGTGCCTGGCCCAACACGAAAAAGACGTGTGTAGCGGAAAGCGCTACACACGTCTTGTCTGAAATGGATCGATGGAGTCGATCGGGGACTAGCGCCGCCGACGACGCAAGACCGCAACCGTCAGGATACTGATGCCGAAAAGCAGAGCGTAGGTGCTCGGCTCGGGTACCAGGGCGAGGCTGTTGGCGCCTTCGTAATTGTAGTCGATCGAATAACCGTCCGGCAGCCCGATCACCTGGTCGAACTCAGTGCCGATTAACAAGCCATAGGTTGCGAAAACGACGATTCCGGACAGGTCGTTGCCGATTCCCACGAACTCAACGGTGGCTTCGGTGATATCCAGCGTGCCGGTGACGTTGAGGAGATCAATCATTCCCCCGTCGTATTCAACCTGGAAGGTGCCTCCGATATCCGCGTTGGCCACGCTCAGGGTCCCGATCGAAGTGCCCGGCGCCAGGGTGGCTCCGTCGGCGATCGATACCAAACCGTCAATGGATCCCGTACCCCGCAGCGTGGTGCCGGTGGCCACGTTGACTCCGAAGATTCCGGACAGCTCGCCATTTACCGCCAGCGAACCGCCGCCAAAGACCTCCACCGTTTCGAGACCCGTGCTCCCGGAGAAGTTCTGGGAGGTGCCCACTGCAAACCCGTTGGTGTTGATGTGCAATCCTCCGTCCTGGATGTTGGCGTTGGTCAGACCGCTGATGAAGTTGTCGTTATCGCCGGTCGCACCCACGATCGTGCCGTTGAAGTTCACGGTCGAACTGCCTCCATCGTAACCGTGAATCTGGGAAGCGTTCAATGTGCCCCCGTTCAGATTCATTTCACCGGTCCCGCTGAAATGTCCTACGCTTATACCGGCATTGGCATTGAGCTCGCCGTCCCCGGATAGGTTGTAGGTTCCGGTTCCCACTTCACCGACCCAGACCGGGCCCTGCGCATTCACGGTGCCGCCGCTTTGATTCAGAGTTCCGACACTGCCGCCGCCGGCGCCCATGATGAACGAGTCTCCGCTGGTGTGGTTGTAGGTGCCTCCGGTCATGTTCATTTCACCGACGCCCCCGCCGCGGCCGATCGCCAGCCAACGGTCCACGGTAATCTGGCCCCCGGAGAAATCGAAAGTACCGTTGCCGTTGCCGCCCTGGCCGACCCACAGCTCACTGGCGATGTTGAGGGTGCCGCCGCTCATATCCATGGCGCCCGTGGCGTTGTCTCCCACGATGTAGTTGTCGAACGAAGGCGTGTGATTGTGAACGCCGTCAGTCATGGTCAGCGAACCGTTGCCGCCCGAACGACCGACCACGAACCAACGGAGCGACTGGATCTCGCCTCCGGAAAAGTTGAAGGTACCCGTGGATCCGCCTCCCTCGCCGATCCACGTTTCGCCGGTCAGAATCATGCTGCCTCCGTTCAGGTTGACCGTGCCGGAACTGCCGTCGTCGCGGCCGACGTTGAACACCGCGTCGACATCCTGATGAAACAGGCTGCCCGCTTCGAGATTCAGCACGCCGGTGGCGCTGCCGCGTCCGATGTTGGTTTCACCGGTCGAGCGGAAAACCGTGCCTTCGCCGGACACCGTGACCGTGGCGTCGCCGCCGCCGCCACCGCCGATCCAGGTCCACGCCGTGTTGTTGAAGGTGCCGCCGCCGGAAATCTCCGCCGATCCTGGGCCATTCCACCCGGCGCGCAGTTCCCAGACCGTGTGGTCCTGGTCGGAATGCCACTGGGCGGTGCCGCCATTGTTGATATCGGCTTTTTCGCCGGCGCCGGGGACAACACCGCCCTCCCAGTTGGCACCGTCCATGAAATCGCCCGTTCCGGCGATCCATTCGATCTCGGGTTCCTCCTGCGCAGCTGCGAAGGGTATCAGGCCCGCCACACAAGCAGCGGTCAGTCCGAGCAATGTCCGGCTAGACATAGAATTAGGTTTGGTTTTCTGCATTTTTTTCTGTTTTCTGTGGGTTCAGGGTTTAGGAACGCATCATCGCCGGGGGGCGAAGCGTTGGAAATGATCGAGGCTCAACGATTATCCGTCATATTCAGGTTTCGCGGGGTGCCGAAAAAACCGGTTTGGTGGTGAGCGATTAACGAATACCGTTGAGTTGAACTGGAAATTTTCACGGTTTTAGGGGAGGCCCGATGTATAAGAAACGCGATGGCACCGCGGCCGATAAAAAGATTCGCACCGGCGTAATGCGGTATATTTAAGCAAATGGATTATATATATAAGGGAAGCATGTCAAGGGGATATATGTGCCAAATACACGGGTTTATGAATATTAAGGCAATGTGCATGGTCATCATGGTGATGGCGGGTGTCTCGTCCTGGAATGCGTCGGCGGGTGCCCTCGACTTGCCGGAGAGCCAGGTGAGTGCGGCGTGGGACCAGTGGCGAAGTGAAATCGTCGCTTTGACAGCCAGGGACGCGGAAGAGGAGCATCCGGATGACGCGGTTTTATTCATCGGAAGCTCCTCCATCCGTCTATGGGATTCCATCAAGGCGGATATGGCGCCTTATCACCCGATTCAGCGGGGATACGGCGGAGCCCGGTTTTCGGATTTGGCGGTGTTTGCCGAGGAGTTGATCGCCGCGCATCGTTTTCGGGGCGTGGTGGTTTTTGTGGCCAACGACGTGACCGGTCGGGAAGACGATCCGGAGCCGGATCAGGTGGCGGAGTGGTTTCGAATGGTGGCCGAAGTCGCGTTGCGGCACCAGCCGGAGGCGGAGGTGTTCTATGTGGAGGTCACGCCAACACCGTCCCGCTGGCACGCCTGGAACGCGATCAAAGAAGTCAATTCGGTTATCCGCACGCTGTGCCAGGGTCATCCCCGGCTGCATTATATCGCCACGACCGCGAGATTCCTGGATGAGCGAGGCGAGCCGCGTCCGGACTATTTTGTCGGCGACCGGCTGCACCTGAACGAAACGGGCTACGCCATCTGGGCGGAATTGATCAAGGCCGAACTCGCCGAGGTATGGGGCAGGGAAGAGAATTAATCCGAATGGCGCTCGGTTAGTCCCTTAATTCTGAGTTCTTGCGCAAATCGCGCAAGATTTTCTGGAGGGCCGTGCTCCCGCATGGCCGCACGGCGGTATCCGAGTGGCAAATACTGCCTTCCCGGTTCGTCCGAATTCAAGCTGTCGCCGCCGCGGCCCGGGCAAAGTTCTCAAGGCCCCGGCGAATATCGTCGACGGGGTTCTGCGGATTCAACTCGTACTCGAGCGAGATCGGGGCGTCGTATCCTATTTCGCGAAGGGCCTGGCAGAAGGCCTCGAGATCGAGCGACCCTTCGCCGAGGATGGTTTCCGGGGGGCCGTTGCGATGGATCCCTTCATGATCTTTCAGGTGCATGCCGTAGAGGCGGTCCTTGAGCAGGGTCACCATTTCCACTGGATCTTCGCCGGAACGCATGTAGTGGCCGGTGTCGGGACAGAATCCGATGCGTTCGTCCCAGTCCGCGACCGCTTCGAGGGAGTCGCTGATTCTGTCGTAGCGGTGTCCGGGCCCGTGGTTGTGGATGCCGACCTTTATGTCGAATTCCTGCACCAGGTCGTGGAGAATCGGAAAGGAGTCCGGGTGCGGGTCGCAGGAGATGAGGGGAATGCCGGCGAGCTTCGCAAACTGGAAGATGTTACGGTTGTTTTCCGCGTTGCCTCCGAAGTGGTGAACGCCGTGAACCGAGAGGTGCAGGTCGTGAGGCTTGAGTTGTTCCTTGACGGCGTTGATCTGGTCCATGTCTTCCGTGACCTCGAACTGGCCGGGGAAAAATTCGATCCAGTGCAGGCCCAGGGAAGCGGTGTGTTCGATGGTTTCGGAGATATTGAAATGCCGGAGCGAATAACTCTGAATTCCCATCTTGAATCCGCTGTAGTGAGCGATGCTGGCTTTGATGGCATCGGTTTTTTCCTCCGCGAACAGCCGGGAGGTTCCCAGGCAAGCGGTGGAAAAAAGCGCGGCGCCAGTGGCTCCGATAAACCGGCGTCGGGTAATGTTTTTCATAGTGCTCATGGTGTCCGGGCGTTGACCGTTTACCCCGATTTCCCGCTTGGAAAAAGGGAGCCAGGAATGGGACTCGAACCCACGACCTATGGTTTACGAAACCATTGCTCTACCAACTGAGCTATCCTGGCCTAAGTGATTATTGTAAAGAAACTTGCGTCCAAGTACCAACCGCCGATGACGAGGCACTTGTTGTCGCGGAAACAGGTATTCCGACGGAAGTGAGCCGGTTTGTCAATCCTCGGAGAGGGAGAAACGGGATCGGTGGAAACCTGGTTCAGGTTAGTGCATGGGGGGGTGTTGAAAATTCCGGGAAAAGGATCAAAGGATTGGTTTCTGCCGCCGGTACAATCCATCAATGATCGATGGAGTTGCAATTATGGCTTGTGAAACAATACAAGTGGGATCCGGCTAGCGGTTTTTTACTTTTGGTTTGTATCCCCATTCCTTTGAGGGTAGGAATCTCACCGGTTAAGGCGAAGTTTGTCTCGCAACGCCTTGGAGTAACTCCCTGAAAATGATGATTGACTTAATATACCCTCTTGCGAAGCCATGCGGTCTGGGACGGTGGTCGTTATGGTCACTTGTTGTTTCAATGTACAGAATAGTGATCGCTGCGGTGTTTTTTTGCCTTGGCACCGCCGGCGGGTTGCAGGCGGAGGAGCCCGAGGTGAGGGTGCTGGAGATCCGAACCGGGGATATGGTTTACGATGCGACCCGCGGTTGGCTCTGGCTTTCCG
Source organism: Opitutia bacterium (assembly GCA_050506795.1). Lineage (GTDB taxonomy): Bacteria > Verrucomicrobiota > Verrucomicrobiia > Opitutales > T3Sed10-336 > SLOW01. The sequence continues at coordinate 33,839 of JBJHCF010000028.1, read as the reverse complement.
TGCGGGCGGCGTCACCCGTTCACGCCAACCGGGTAATCGCCATTGATCCGGTAACGATGGGCGTGGAGCGAACAATTCAGGTGGGGTCGGATCCGCTTCTGCTGGCTTTGTCAGACGACGACCAGATCCTGTACGTTTCGCTGCAAGGGGCGCCGGGCTACCACAGGATTCATCTCGAGGATGACTTGATCGGCCCGCGGTTTTCGCTCGGGACCCTCTCCGGCAGCGACCTTTATGTGAACGACATGCAGGTCCTTCCCGGCAACCCGAATGCCGTCGCGATTTCGGCACGGACCCAGGCAATCGACTCTTCGTTTCAGAAACTGGCTGTCTACGAGGGCGACGCCGCGCGTCCGGACCAAATAGGGGCTGATTCGTACTCCATCCATCAAATCGCCTTTTCCTCGGATTCGTCGTTGCTGTTGGGTTTCAGCGAGGACCCCCCGTATGAATTGCACCGTATGGAGGTGGACGAGAACGGTGTCCGGCACCTGGACGCCACGGTGGGGATTTTTACTACGCCTATGGCCGGGGTGCAGCCTGGGATGCGCTATTTTGACGGTCGGGTGGTATCGGTGGACGGCGTTGTCGCCGATCCCCACAATCTTCAAATCGCCGGTTTTCTTCCCTCGAACGAATTGGTCCGGGACACGATACTCGATCCGGATCTCGGGAAGTTCTTCATGGCGATACGCTGGGGGTTACATGTTCAAAGGGTGGTGACCTATGACGCGGATACGTTTGCCGAACTCAAGACATTCACAATTTCCGACGGGCGGGGCTGGCCGGAACAGATCGTTCGCTGGGGGCCGCGCGGCCTTGCCATGCGCACGGGGCACCATAACTTGATCGTGTTCGAGGGCGATCTCGTTGCCCCGGCGGAGACCGAAGCGGATCTGAGGGTCGAGGTTATCATCCCTCCGGAGCAGCGGGTGATTGAAGAGGCGTTCAGCTACCGGGTACGTCTGACCAATGCCGGACCGGATACCGCGACCTCGGTCGTTCTCTCGCATGAAGTCCCCTGGTCATTTACCGTTTTGGAGGCGACTGCCGGAGATGGAGAAGTGACTTTGGAGAACCGAAACCTTTCCGTCGAATGGGAAACACTGGAAGCGGGTGAAGTGCGCGACCTCACCATCCAGGCCGTCGGCTCGTCAGCCGGTCGTCTCCGTGTCGATGCGACGGTTGAGACGGAGACCGGAATTCGGCAGCCGTCGTCGGTGCAGACCGAGGGGTGGATTCATGTGAATCCCGGCGTTCGGGAACACTCCGTTCTTTCCGAGCGGTCGCTTCGGATCATCGACATGGTCATGCCGAGCGGGAGCAGTCTTCTTTACGCGAGTATCGACAGGGAAGATCCTCTCTACGGAAGCCGGGTCATCGCCATCGATCCTTCGAGCGGGGAGGTGGTTGAAAAGTTTTCTGTCGGCGCAAGTCCGGCGCGGTTGGCTGCCAGCGGCGACGGGCGCTACCTGTATGTTGCCGCCCAGGACGGGTACAACGTCAAAAGGATCGACCTCGAAACCGGGGAGGTGGACCTCTCACACGGCTTGATGTTTGATTCGGACAATCGTGTGAGGAGTATGCTGGACATGGCGGTCCTGCCGGGAGATCCCGACTCGATTGCGATCTCTTTGCATCCACTCAGCAACCCCTACAGTCTCGTTGTCTTGAATTCCGGCGTCATGCGCCCGGAAATGGGCTCCTATCTTCAGCGGGTGACTTCGCTTGCGGTGAATGATACCGGGTCCACGATCTACGGCCTCCAGGAATCAAGCCGTATTTTTCGTCGATTCTCCGTGGGCCCCACGGGCGTCACGCATCTCGACTCGGCAAACGATCTCTTTACGGGTCCTTCCCATCGGCTTACGTATTTCGACGGCCGGGTGTATTCGAACGTGGGAACGATTGTCAACGCGGGCGACCTTACGGTGGCGGGGGTATTCGGGGAAGAAAACAATGCCCGCAAAAGCGTGGCACTGCTTCCCGAACTGAACCGGGCGCTTTTTCTACGCGATACCGGTGAGATCGAGTCCTTCGTGCTGGACAGCACGGATCCGGTCGCAACCTGGAATATTCCCCATGTCGGTACGGCCCGAGCGCCATTGATCGTCCACAACGGCAACCGCATGGCATTCGCCCGCGAGGGCTCCCTGATTCTATTGGAAAGCGGTATCGCCGATAACGAACGGGCCAATCTCGCACTCGAAGTCGAGAACGAACCCGTCGATATGCGCGTCGGGATGTCGTGGACGAGTCTTGCCCGGGTGACCAATGAAGGGGATGTCAGGGTAACGGACCTGCAAATCGATCTGCAGAGGATCAATTCATTAACACTGGTAAGGGTGGAAAGCACAATGGGAACCGTGACATCCCATTTCGGCAGGTTTGAGGTTTTTGTCGAATCCCTGGAGCCGGGGGAAACGGTCGAGGTGACCGTGACGGTGCGGCCGTCCCTCGTCCGATCCTACGGGTTGTGGATAGGAGTCACCACATTCGAAGAGGCCGAAGACCCCTCGGTTCTGGTGAAGGAATATGCCTTCGAGTCCAAACCCCAGGGCGAACTGACAATTGATATCCCGGACGAAGCGACGGAAGGCGATGGTGTGCTCGAAGCAGCCGGGACGGTCACCCTTGGTGAGCCGGAGTTGTTTGATGCGATCGTGTTGCTGTCCTCCTCGGTCACATCCAGACTTGTCGTCCCTGGATCGGTAACGGTTCCGGCCGGGGATACCTCCGCAACGTTTGACCTGGAGATCGTTGACAATGACCGGCTGGACGGCAGTCGCTCGGTGAACGTTACGGGCCAGATGGCGGGATTTGCCTCGGATTCGGTATCCATCATCGTTCACGACAACGATAGCGCCGTGATCACAATTGATGTCCCGGAGAACGTCCAACAAGGGGATACCGTGACCGGTCGAATCTTCATAGATCGGCCGTCGCACACGACCTTTATGGTTGAACTCTCCACGGAGCACCCGGAGTGGGTCACCCTTCCGGAAACGGTTGCCTTGTGGCCCGGATCGATGCCCTCGGTGGAATTCTCGGTCAAAGTCTCGGATGCCCTTCCTCCTCTTGACGGGCAGATCGTGTCGCTTTCCGCATCCGTTCCGGGATGGACCGATGGCAGCGCGGAGATGTTGGTGATGCCGCCGCCTCCCGGGATTCCCTTTAACCCGTTCCCGCTTTCGTTAAGCCGGTTTGCCAGCACCTCGCCGACGCTGAGCTGGAATGAGGCGACGTCCATGGAATTGATCGTAAACGGACGGTTTTCATCCGGGGACTTCCGCGGCTGGGAGCAGGTCTCCACCGGTGACGGAGGCTGGGCGATGAACGACGGGACGTACGATCCGCCCGGGCCGGTGGGGCCGCAGCCTCCGTTAAGCGACGGTTTTAACGCGGTTTCGTATCAGACAGGACCGGGGACGAACACGCTTTTCCAGGAGGTGCTCCTGCCGCATGGCGTCGAAACGATTTCGCTGAGTTGGGCGGACAGGATCTACAACAGCGGCGCGGATTACAGCGCGAACGCGCAGGAGTTTCGCGTGGAGGTTCATGAGGTGGACGGCGCGTTTGGAAAAACGATTTTTGCGACGGAGCCCGGGCATCCGCTGATCTCGTCCTGGCGGTTCGACTCCGGTGACCTTACGGAGTTTCAGGGAGAACACGTCGTGCTCGAATTCATCGAAACTGACAGTAACGGCTACCTGAACGTGTTTGTCGACAACGTGTCAGTTGTGGCCCACTTTCCCGACGACACCTCCATCGACGAAGATATCTTCGAAGTGTATTTGGGAAAGACCCCCTACCTTGGGCCGGAGGATTTGTTCCAGGTTGTGAATGCGCGGGGAGTCAGTCTGGACGGATTGGAGCCAGAGACTACGTACTATTGGCAGGTTGTTGTGCGGCGTGGCGAGCAGACGGCGAGCAGTCCGGTCTGGTCGTTCCGGACCGCGGCAATGGATGTGGTGATCACCGCTCCCGAAGGCCCGACAGTCAATGAATTGCTTGTCTTCGACGTCGCGTTCTCCGAGCCGGTTGTCGGGTTGTCGGTCGATGATTTTGTAATCCACAACGCTGCCGAGGCTTGGCTTTCCGGGGAAGGAGCCGAGTACACATTGAGTGTTGTGCCCGCTGAGTACGGCGAGGTTTCGGCGTATTTGCCTGCGGATACAGTTCGGAATGGCGAAGGGGGTGGAAACGCGGCCTCGGTGCATGCGGCTGTGTTTTATTTGGGTCCGGTTTCGTTCGAGCGGTGGCGGGAGCTTTACTTCAGCGCGACGGAACGCCAGCAGGACCCCGAGGGGACGAGCGTCGATGGTGACGCCGGGGGGAAGGGCGTGCCGAACCTGATGCGTTACGCGCTGGGAATGTTCCACGGAGAGATTGAGCATTCGCTGTTTCCCCGGATGGCCTTTGTCGAGGTAGAAGGGACCGAGGTTCCGGTGATCGTTTATCACCGTTCGCCGAATGCGGTGGATGTCGAGGTGAGCGTCGAGGTTTCCTCCGATCTGCGGAACTGGTCGAACGACGAGGAGCTTTTTGAAGTGGTATCGGTTGAGGAAGCCGGCTCGGTGGAGCGGGTCGTGGTCCGGTATCTCGGTGAGAATGGAAGCCACGACAAGCGACACCTTTTTATGCGTTTGCGCATCCGGAGTGCGGAAACCGAGCCGTTGCCCTGAGTCAACCTGCACGGTCAATCCTTACTTGGAATCCCGTTATGAGTTTCACATTGGGCTCCGAAATCAGATCGATGCGTCGCATTCATTTTTCATTACGAATGATTTCCCGCCTGCGCCCCCTCCTTTCGGCGGCTGGCGCGGTCCTGCTCACGGTGTCCCTTGCGGCGGACGAATTGCAGGTGCGCACACTGTCGATCGAAAGCGGGGGGATGGTGTACGATGAAACCCGAAATCTTCTCTGGCTGACGGTCAGGACTTCGTCGCCCTTGCATGCCAACCGGGTTATTGGCATCGATCCGGAATCCATGGAGATCGAACGGTCTTTCCCGGTCGGATCGGATCCTGTGGTTTTGGCGATCGCCGATGACGATAGCGTTCTCCACGTGGGATTGCGGGGGGCGAGCGGATATCAGTCCATCGATCCCGCCCGGGATTATGTCAGCCCCATCTACCCGATCGGGGGTGATGATTTTGGCAGTTATTACGTGATCGACATCAAGCCGATCCCTGGGGAGCCCTATGCGGTGGCCGTAGCCCGGGGACGTTCCGGTGTGATCACGCCGGAACGCGGCGTGGCGATATACGACAACGGAGTGGAACGGCCGGACAGCACAGCCACCACCGTCACCGCCAGTCACATAACGTTTGGGAGTGATCCGGCGATATTGTTCGGTTTTAATTCATCCACCTCCGGGCGCGACTTTTACCGGATGGAGGTCGACGCTCAGGGCGTTCGTCTCGTGGACTCGGTACGGGAGTTGATGACGGGCGGTCTGACGGAACTGGCATTCTCCGACGGTTGGATCGTGTCACGCGGCGGCGCCGTTGTTGATCCGTACAATCTCGAGAAGGTGGCGGTCATGGGGCCTCGGTCACCAGGCTCCTCCGAATCCGGTTCGGCGCTGGCGGACCGGGATTTGGGAAGCATTTTCTGGTTTCGCGGCCTGGAGTTGTCGGTTTTCGATACCGATACCTTCACCTTTAAACGGTCCACCGCCGTTGACGGCCTGCAGAGCCATTCCCTGCAGATGGTCCGTTGGGGGGACGACGGACTGGCGGTCCGCACCATGAACGACCAACTCGTGGTGATGCGGGGAGCGTTTATTTCGCCGGACGGCCCTAGGGCGGACTTGCGTACCGAGATCCTGTCCGGTCCGTACGACGCTCTGGAAGGGGAGGAGGCGGTTTACCGGATTCTGGTACGCAACGCCGGGCCGGACGATGCCGCGAATGTTCGGCTCTCTCATGAAACGATCGGGATCCTGGACGTGGAAGACGCCGAGGCCGACCGGGGAACAGTCGAGGTTTCGGAGGACACCGTCGAAGTCTCGGTCGATTTGCTCCCGGCAGGGGATACACTGACATTGACGGTGCGGGGCACGCCTCCGGGGGCGAATATTTACCCGTTGTCGGCGACTGCGAGCTCGGAGACGTTCGACCCCAGGCCGGCCGGGTCTGTCGGTAAGGCGGCGTTGCGGATTCATGCCTATGAATCGCCACACAGGATACGGGGGCAGCGATTTCTTCGGGTGGAACACCTGGTTCCGGCGCCGGACGAGCCGGTTGTTTACGCGAGCGTCAACATGGAGGATCCGCTCTACGGCAACCACGTCCTGGCGCTGGATCCGATGAGCGGCGAAGTGATCGAAAGTTATTTTGCCGGAGCGAATCCGGGCCGGTTGGCGATTTCGGACGACGGCCGTTATCTGTACGTGGTAATCCGGGACAGGACGATGGTGGCGCGGATCGATTTGGAGGAGGGCGAAAAAGATTTGATTTTTGGTCTGGGCCTTACGAATTCGAGGTTCCAGCGTGAAGCGTGGGATATGGTGGTGTTGCCCGGACAGCCGGATTCGCTCGCGGTGGCCATGGGGTGGCATACCAGCGGGGAAGGGATTGCCGTTTTTGATCAGGGGTTAATGCGGTCCGTGGTAAGCCCCGGAAATCGCATGGCGAGCTCCTTTGTGTCGAACGAGACCGGGGACCGGTTGTACGGTTTCCGTTCCTCCAGTGATTTTCACCGGTTTTGGGTCGATGCCGACGGGGTGACGCATCAGGATAATACGAGCAATTTGCTGACCGACCCGTCACGGCTCCGCTACGCCGACGGATTGGTGTATCAGCATGAGGGAATAGTGATCGATCCCGAGGGTCTTTCCCGGGTGGGTACGTACGGGTCGCCGACGAGCGACCGGATTGACGGGGTTCCGCTGCCCGGGGTAAACCGCGTGTTATTTCTCGGCGGTTCCGGGACGATCGAGGCGTTTCGTCTGGATGATTTCATCCAAACCGCTCAGTGGGAGGTACCCGGCGACTTTATACCGAGAGTGCCCTTCTTCACCTCGCACCCCCGCACCGTGAGAACCCCGCTGGCGTTGTGGGGGGAAACGGGGGCGGCGTTTGCCGACGAGGAACGTCTTTTTTTCGTGGATACGACCGTCGCGTCGGTGGAGCCGGGCTACCTGGACGTGATTTTGGAAAACCCGCCCGTCGATATGCGCCGGGGTATGGATTGGACCTACACGGTCGAGGTGGCCAATCTGGGAGAAACGCCCATGACCGAAGTCACGCTCCGGCAGCCCCCCGTTTCCGACCTTGTCATCGACGCGGTTGAAAGCTCGAGAGGCGTCACGACTTTGCTATCCGACACGTTTACCGTCGAGGCCGGGACCCTCCTTCCCGGAGAATCCATTGAGCTCGCGGTCACGATACGACCGACGCGGCCCTGGAATTACAACCCGCAATTTGAGGTTCTGAGCGTCGAGGCGGACGAGTACGGCGAGCAGCGGATACAGCTCCTGCCATTCACCGTCGGTAATCCGGGATCGCTGGGAGTGGAGTTGCCGGCTGAAGCCGGCAAAGGGGATGGAGTACTGGAGAGGGCGGGAACCGTGACGATCGGCGAACCCGAGGCTTTCGATGTTATGGTGGCTTTGAGCGGGTCGGACGACTCGAGGCTGCTGGTTCCGGAGAGTGTGACCATTCCCGCCGGCGAAACCGCGACGGCGTTCGATATCGAAGTGATCGACAACGATCTGCTCGACGGCACGACGTTGGTGACCGTTTCGGCGCAAGCGACCGGCTTCTCGGACGCTTCCGCGGAAATAGCGATTCAGGACAATATCGAGGTTGCGATTGTGGTGGCGGCGCCGGAATCCCTGGTCCGAGGAGATGTGGCGAATGCCGAGATTCTGATCGACCGTGTAACGTGGTCCGCGGCGGAAGTGACTCTCGTTACGGTGGAAGCAGGCTGGTTACTGGCGCCTCAGACGGTCGTCATTCCCGCCGGAACGGACCGCGTGTCCTTCCCGGTCCAAGTCGCGGATCGTCAGGTGCCGATCGATGGCGTGACGGTCACCCTTACGGCATCAGCTCCCGGCTGGCTGGACGGTGCGGCGGAAGTGCTGGTGCACCCGTCCGAGCCGGTGTCACCGTTCAATCCGTTTCCGTTTACAACCAGCCATTTCGCCAGCACGACGCCGACCTTGACTTGGAACGATTCGGAAGCGTCGGAATGGGTGGTCAACGGCCGCTTCGGTACCGGAGATTTTTTCGGTTGGCACCGGACGGCCACCGGCGACGGCGGATGGGCGATCAACGACGGGACATTTGATCCGCCCGGTCCGGTGGAACCGCACCCGCCGTTGAGCGAAGGTTTCAATGCGGTTTCCTACCAAAACGGTCCGGGCACCAACGTCCTTTACCAGGAACTGCATCTGCCCGCCGGCGCGGAACGGATCACCTTGCGGTGGACCGATCGGATACGAAACGGCGCGACCCGTTACCGGGCGGATTTACAGGAGTTTCGGGTGGAATTTGAAGCGGTTAACGGCAGTTTCTCCCGGCAACTGTTCGTGACCAAACCCGGATTTCCCCTCCAGACATCCTGGCAGACCCGCGAGGTCGATCTGACGGAGTTTCAGGGCGAGCAAGTCCGGCTCGTGTTCATCCAAACCGACAGCGAAGGCTTTTTGAACGTGTCCCTGGACAATGTTTCCATCCAGGCCGAGTTTCCGGAAGAGACGCCGGTCGCGGGCGAGCAGTATGACGTTTACCTGGGTACTTCTCCCGAACTTGGGCCGGAAGATTTTTATGCCACCTCCGACTCGGCGGAACTTGGCGTTGAGGGATTGGAGTACGGAACCACCTATTATTGGCGAGTCGTGGTGCGCCGCGGTCCGCACACGGTCGAGGGTCCGGTATGGTCGTTCCGGTCCGCCGGATTGGAGGCGTGGATCACCGCGCCGGCCGGACCCACGGATGACGAAGAGCTGGCATTCGAGGTAGTATTCAGCGAACCCGTTCAGACCCCGTCGATTGAGAGTTTCGTCATCGGCAACGCGGCGCAGGCTTCGATTTCCGGCGAGGGCGCCGAGTACACCTTGAGCATCTTCCCGGAAGGGTATGGAAACGTGACCGTGTTTCTACCGGCCGATGCCGTGCGGAATGGCGAGGAGGAGGGCAATGCGCCTTCGGACGTCGCTTTGGTGTTTTATTTCGGCTCTCCGTCCTTCAGCCGTTGGCGCGAGTCCTATTTTTCCGCGGGAGAGCGGCACGCGGATCCGGAGGGGACCGGTCCTTACGGTGACGCCGGGAGCACCGGAATGGCGAATTTCCTCCGCTACGCATTGGGTATGCACGACGGTGCGATGGACTTTGATCTCCTGCCCAGGGCCGTGAAACACCCCGCGGCGGAAGGAGGGATCGAGTTCGTATTTCACCGGCTGCGGGATCCCGTCGATGTCGAGTACGTGCTCGAAGTCTCGGACGACCTCCAGTATTGGTCGAACGCGGATGAGATAACGGAGATTGTCTCCATGGATGACAAGGTATCCGTCCAGAGGATAACCGTTCGCTTTAACGAGGATTTCAACCCTTCCGGCCACCGGTTTCTACGCCTTCGGGCCATTCACGTACCTACGGAAGAAGGACCGTGATTTCCCGAGGGATATTCATGATTACATCCAGATCAGCCATGCAATTATTGTCCCACCTCTTTACCCGACGGGTACCGCTCCGTTTCTTTTGGCCGGATGGCGGTCTCTGGCGTTGCGTCGCCGTCCTGGCGTTGTGCGCTGCCTTCGCATCGACAGTAGTCCGTGCTGACGAGCCCTTCGGAACAACGATGGAACTCGACAGCAGTGACATGGTATACGATGCGACACGGGACATCCTCTGGCTTTCGGTTCAACCGTCGGACCCCTTGTATGCAGACCGTGTTGTCGGCGTCAACCCGTCGACCATGGAAGCCGAACAGGTGATCGAGGTTGGGTCGGACCCGATCGCCATCGCTATTTCCGACGACCATCGCTTTCTCTATGTCGCACTTCGGGGCGATCGCGGTTACCGGCAAATCGACTTGGAGGATCTTTCCGTCGGTCCGGTGATTGCCGTCGGTGAGGCGCTTTATCCGAGAGACATCCAGGTCATGCCCGGGCAGCCGCGGACTGTGGCGGTGCCACTACATTCGACCGGCTCGACCGCCCAGAGCGGAGTGGCAATATTCGACGACGGAGTCAGTCGTGGCGAGAGATCCGACCGACTCCAAAGAAACGGGCAAATTCTGTTCGGCAGCGATCCCGATCGCCTCTTCGGCTTCGACGGCAGCAGATTTCATCGGTATGAAATCGACAGCGAAGGTATCCGGCACGTTGACCAATTTTCCGACCTGTTTAGCAGTGGGCACGCGAGTTTTATCAATGGCTGGATCGTCGGATTTGGCGGCGAAATCGTCGACCCATACGACATGGAGATCATCGCGTTTCTGAAAACTCCGGGGCCGGTGGCGGTCGATCCGGAGAGCGGCCGCCTATTTCAGGCATCACGCGGAGATGGAAGCTGGCTTGACGTTTACGAGACCGACACCTTTACCCGCATAGAACGGCTTCCACGGCCCACACACTGGGGACTTCCCGTTCAGCTTGTTCGGTGGGGAAGCATGGGGCTCGCTTTAAGGACGAACCAAAACAGACTGGTTGTCCTCGAATCAGAAGCAATACCTGCAGGAAGAGCCGAAGCCCGCCTGGAGACGGAAATTAGATTCGGTTCCCTCGACGCGTGGGTTGACCAGGAAATCAGTTATCGTGTTGTCGCCACCAATCGCGGACCGGATGAGGCTGAGTCCGTTCTCCTAAATCACACAGTTCCCGAAGGCCTTAGACTGATTGAGGCAACCGGAGACGGGGACCCACTTGCCGCGTCCGACGGGGCGATTCAATTCGAACGGAACCTCCTTGCCGTCGGCGAGACCGCCGAGATTGCAATTCGCGCAGTTCCGGAGAAAACCGGACGTCTGGAGTTGTCGGCGACGGCTGTGTCCGACACGCGGAATCCAAAACCGTCGGCGGCGGAAGCCGATGCCGCGATCTGGGGGTCCGGTCAGGAAATGCGACATCGCATTGTCGCCGAACGATTGAGCCATGTAACGGATTTTGCCTCCGATCCGGTTCGGGAGGTGTTTTATGCCAGCATCGGGAGTGAGCATCCCAGGTTTGGCAACCACTTGGTTGCCCTGGACGTGTCGTCCGGTGAGGTCACCGGAACGATTTATGCCGGGCCTCAGCCGGTGCGCCTTCGGCTTTCCGATGATTACTCCGCTCTTTACGTGGTGACCCGTAACAACCATTGGATCGCGCGAATCGATCTGGATCAATGGGAGGTCGATCTTCAGTTCGGACCTGGGCTCGATTATTTCGGTCCGCTTTATACGTTTGACCTGGAGGTGCTCCCCGGAGGCGGGGAATCGGTGGCCATTGCCAGACGCCAATCCGGATCGAGCCATAGCGTGGCCGTATTCGACGACGGCGTCCCGCGCGGGGAAGTGGCGCGGGCATTTTCAGCGGAAGCGCTCATTCCCACCCATACACCCGACGAAATCTTCGGCGTGCGCAGCCGGGACCTTCGCAGCTATTCCATCGACGAATCGGGAGTTTGGTTGCGTGAGAACCTCGGAGGTTTCCTGCCGACGCACCTAGGCTTAAGGCAGGCGATCAATGTGAACGGAACAGTTTACCTGAGCGGCGGAGAGGTGGTCTCGCTGGCCGGCCCGACACTCATTGGAACCTACGGAACGCCGGAGAACTTCAGAAACGGCATTGTGCTGGACCAGGAGCGTCGCCGCACCGTTTTTCTGCGCGGCGCCGGCGATCTCCTTGCCTATAATACGGATACTTTCGATCAGACCTCCAGGCTTCCCATTCCCTGGTTTTCCCAACCGACGGGGCCCTTGCTGCAAGTGGACGAAACTCGCCTGGCATTTCTCGGCGAAGGCTCGATTGTGTTTATGGATACATCCGTGACATCGACGGGCAGGTCGAACCTTGCTGTGGCCATCGAGAATCCACCGGCGGATATGCGCGTGGGCATGACCTGGACCTACACCATAAAATTGGCAAACGAGGGCGGCGAGCCGGTCACGCAATTAACGATATCGCAGCCATCTGCCGGGACCTGGCTCGACATCGACGCCGTCGATACCTCGATGGGAACGAGTCAAGTGGTGAATCGCAGTTTCGAAGTTTACATCGAAAGCCTCGGCGCCGGGGAAACGGCTGAGATCGCGGTGACGATTCGTCCCCGCACGGTAAGATCCTTTACTACGCCTGTTCTGGAAATCACGAGCGTCGAGGTTGATGAAAACCCGTCGCTGCGCCACTGGGAGCTTCCGTTCGAATCGCGCTCCGAAGGGACTCTTTTCGTGGAGCTGCCCGGCGAGGCGTCGGAGGGTGACGGCATTCTCGCGGGCGCCGGTACCGTGCGTCTGGGAGAGGCGGAAGCCTTCGACGTGGTCGTCACGTTGGTGTCCTCCGATTATTCGAAGCTTTTGGATCCGGGAGAGGTAACGGTGCCGGCGGGAGCGACGTCGGTGTCCTTCGACCTCGAAGTGGTGGATAACGACATTCTGGATGGCAGCCAGACGGTTTCAGTGAGCGCTTCCGCCGCCGGTTTCGAGACGGGGTCGGCGTCGATGGTGATTCATGACAACGAAGAGGGAGGGTTGGAGCTCTTGCTGCCGGATAGCCTGGCCCACGAAGTGATAGCGACCGGGGAAGTCCGGATCGCGGCACCGGCCGCCAATTCGATAACAGTGACCCTGTCGACGGAGGGTCCGGGCTGGTTGACGCTTCCGGAAACGGTGGTGATTGCGGGCGGAAACAATAGCGCCGTGTTTGAGTTTTCGGCGTCGTCTTTGATTCCCCCGGCCGAGGGAGTTTGGGCGCCCGTGACGGCTTCGGTGTCCGGATGGTCTGCTGTCGACGCTTCTTTGCTGGTGTTGCCTCCTCCTCCGGACCGCCCGTTCAACCCGTCTCCGGGCCGAGCCAGTGAATTCGTCGGCACGTCTCCGCTGCTCGTTTGGAATGAGGTCGGATCACAGGAATTACTCGTCAACGGGGGGTTCTCGACAGGCGATTTTCACGGATGGGACTGGGAATTGACCGGCGAAGGGGGATGGGTAGTGGATGACGGCACGTTTGATCCTCCGGGGCCTTTGGAACCTCAGCCTCCGATGTCCAATCCGTATAGCGCCTTGTCCTACCACGACGGGGAAGGAACGGCTACTCTTTACCAGGATGTTTATCTCCCTCACGGGGCGAACGAGATCCGATTGTTCTGGTCGCACAAAATCTTCAATTACGCCAGCGACTATTATCCCGGCTCCCAGGAGTTTCAGGCGCGTTTGTACTCCAGCAATGGAGATCTCCTGGAAACCCTGTTCACAACTCAACCGGGAAGTTTCGGCTCGGGAAATCTGGATTTCCGGCTTGCCGACCTGACCCAATATGCCGGCCGGCAGGTCCGGTTGGCTTTCTCGCAGACACACAACGAGGGGTTTCTGAATGTCTTTATCGACTTCGCCTCCATTACGGCGTTTTATTCCAATGAGAACGTCGTGGACGGAGACGTATTCGACGTTTACCTGGGCACGTCGCCCTACCTCACCCCGGAGGATTTTTACGCCACGGTGGAGGAGCCGGAATTGCCTGTTGCCGGTTTGGAGAAAGGGGTTACCTATTACTGGCAAGTGGTCATGCGCAGGGGCGAGCAGACGTCATTCAGTCCGGTATGGTCGTTTAGCACCGCGGCGATCGGCGTGGAAATTGTGCCGCCCGAGGGTCCAACCTCGGATGATCCGCTCGACTTTGAGATATCTTTCAGCGCTCCGGTCAATCCCCCACAGGTCGATCAATTCACGATTGAAAACTCGCTGGGGGCATCGATTTCCGGTGAGGGAGCGAATTACCTGTTGAGCGTCATTCCAGCGGAATACGGCGAGGTTACCGTACATTTACCGGCGAATCGGGTCAGGAATGCCGACGGCGACGGCACCGCGGCCTCGACCATTGCCTCGGTGTTCTTTATCGCCCCGGTCTCCTTCGATCGATGGAGAGAGGGTTATTTCACCGCGGCCGAACGCAACAATGATCCGGAAGGAACCGGACTTCACGGAGACGCTGGTGAAAAGGGCGTGCCGAACTATTTGCGTTATGCCGTGGGAATGCGCGACGGGGAGGTCGATCGTTCCCTGTTGCCACGCCTGGACATTGCGGAGAGCGGCGAAGGCCGATTTCTAGATTTGATCTTCCATCGGCTGCACGAGGCGGTGGATGCCGAGTACCTCATCGAGACTTCGACTGACTTGAAAACCTGGACGCCAGCGGAAGAGTTCCTGGAAGGGGTTGTGGTGGAAGACGCCGGGTATACCGAACGGGTCGTGGCGCGTATTCGCGATCCGTTGGTCGACGATCAGCGTCTTTTTCTCCGTCTCCGGGTCGAAAAAAGAGAGAACCAGTAGCACTCCGCTTTTCATGCGGCGCTACGGGTACTCCTCGTAAACGGCTTCGATTGAAAATTATCGGGCTCGCCGCCTTCGATGTCCTCCTTCGCGACTACGGTCCGTGACCCGACGGCACGGCTGCCCGGCCGATGGTGTGGGTGTCGGTGCCGAACCAGATGGCGTTGGTGCCGGGGTCGAAGATCATGTGACGCACCGAGCCTCCGCCGGAGGGGACCTCGTTGATGGAAATGAATTCCTCCGAATTTGTGTTGAAGCCGATGAAGCGGTTCGGATTCAAGCCGCTTTCGACGTACCAGACTCGGTCTTCCGCGTCCACGGCGAGGGCGTAAAGCGAAGTCCTTTGGCCGCCGGGGGAAAGCCATTGCTGCATGGAGCCGTCTTCCGGATTGTAAACTCCGAAGAAACCGCGGGCGGCGTCCACCCACCAGACGCGTCCGTCCGAGGTGACACCGATGCGCCGGATGCGGCTGCCTTCGTCCGGGGTTACGTGAATGGCCAACTCCATGGTTTCCGGGTCGACCGTGCCAATGGCGTTGCGGCCCATGAAGGCGATCCAGGGGCGGTCGTTGGCATCGACCACCAGACCATACGGCCGCATTCCGCTTCCGGGGACTTCAATGATCTCTACTTCTCCGGTGGCGGTCGAAAGCTTGCCGATATAACCCGCCTGGCCGGAGCGCTGCACGGTGAACCAGATGTTGCCGTCCGAGGTCCAGCCCATGGTGTGCGGATCGTTGACGCCTTCGGGCATGTCGTAGCGCGTGACTTCGCCCGATTCGGGATCGATCTTACCGATGTGACGATCGCGGTTGCCCGCGTACCAGGGATACCCGTCGGCATCGACAATTACAGTATGCGGACCGGCGTTGGGAATGTCGAAGCGTTCCATTTCGCCCGATTCCGGGTTGAGCCGAGCCACGTAATCGCCCTGCTGGCCAACGAACCAGACCGAGCCGTCCGGAGCCATGTCCGGATCCCGGGGACGGGTGTTGGACCAGGGCACCGGCCATTCGTGAATGTCCAAAAGAGCCGGCAGATCGGCGGAAGCGGATCCTTCGCTATTGCCTTCCTGGGCGAAAGTGTTGCCGGCGATCGTAATTCCCGCCATGGCGGTGGCGATCAGGCGGAGGTGACAAAATGAGTTTTTCCCCATGGTTTCAGTTCCTTTTTTGGAGGGTTGGTGTGAGTTTCGGTTTTGCAGGTCAATAAGCGATTTTAATCAAGTGAATTAGACCGATGGGACAGGTGGACGGGGGAAGGGTTCCGAATTTGGCTTTCCCGGGGCGCTGGTCCAAATGGCACTCATCCTGCCATTATTCCGGTCAAATCCCGGATTTCTTGACTTGGTTCCGAAGCGGCCAAATCATATATCTGTTTTAGCCGATAAATCTATCTAATATACTTAAGTGATATGTGTTTGAAGTACCTGTTGTTTTGTGGTTTCCGGCGTTCGGTTTCATTGGCCGTGGCGGGGTACGCTCTGTTTTTTGGGGTGGCGATTTCGGCTGACGTGGCCTCGAGCCCGGTGCGGGCCGATGAGCCGGAGCGGCTGCATGTGCTGTTTCTGGGCAGCGGCGGTATCCACGTTCCGGTGCAGCGATTGAGGGATCTGGCGCCGCCGATGCTCGATCGCAATATTTCCCTTTATTACACTGAGGATCTGAACGATCTCAGTGATGAGGTGCTTCGTTATTACGACGCGGTTTTCCTCTACGGAAACATCGACGCCTTCGAGTCGGAGGAGCAGGCGCAAGCGCTTTTCGACTATGTGGAGAACGGCGGCGGTTTTGTGCCGATTCACTCGGCCTGCGGCTGTTTCTTGGGGGGCGATCCGGAACTGCGTGACGCTTATATACGCCTGGTGGGAGCACAGTTTCTTTCCCACGGAGCCGGGGTGATGACGACTGAAGTGGCGGAACCCGATCATGAAATCATGCGGGGGTATGAGCCGTTCGAGAGCTGGGATGAAACCTACATTCACCAGAACCACAACGAAGAGGGGCGCACCGTGCTGACCCACCGTCGGCGTTCCAACGGCGAACTTGAGCCCTGGACCTGGGTCCGCGAACAGGGGCAGGGGAGGGTGTTCTACACCGCCTGGGGTCACGACCACCGCACGTGGCAGCATCCCGGCTTTCACGACCTGCTGGAGCGTGGCATTCGTTGGGCAGCCGGCCAGGATGTGCAGACGGTTCTGGAGAACCGCACCCTGCACCAGCCGTTTGAAACCATCGGCAAGGACATGACCTACCCGCCGCCCCAGCGCGCCCGCGATCAGGGAATCGAGGACTGGCAGGAGATGCAGTTGCCGATTTCTCCGGAGGATTCCATGCGGCGCATGGTGGTTCCGGGCGGCTTTCGGGTGGAATTGTTCGCGGCCGAACCGGACGTTTACAATCCCATGGACATGAACTGGGACGAACGCGGCCGGCTCTGGGTGATTGTCACGGAGGACTACCCCAACGACCTGATGCCCGAAGTGGGCGTGGGCAACGACCAGATCCGTATTCTGGAAGACACCACCGGTGACGGACGGGCGGACAAGGTGACCATTTTCGCCGACGGCTTGAATATCCCCACCAGTTTTGTCTTCGCCAACGGCGGGGTGATCGTGCACCAGGCGCCACAGACCCTTTTTCTGCGGGATACCACCGGAGATGACCAGGCCGACGAGTGGACCGTGCTTTTCGACGGGTGGCGGCAATCCGACACCCACGCCGGTCCCAACAATCTCTTCTACGGTTTCGACAACTGGATCTGGGGCGCCCAGGGTTACGATGGCTTTCGGGGAGAAATCGGCGGCGAGCAGTTCGCCTTCCGTCAGGGCGCGCACCGCTTCAACCCCGACGCTTCCCGTTTCGAGTTCCTGCGTTCCACCAACAACAACACCTGGGGGCTCGGTTTCGGCGAAGACGGAAGCACCTTCATTTCCACGGCCAACGGAAATCCCACCACCTTTTTGCCGTTTGCCAACCGCTATTACGAGCTTACCAGCCAGTTGAGCCCGACCAATACGGAACGCCTGATTGAGGACCAGCGGATGATCATCGTCACCGACATGTTCCGGCAGATCGATTTTATCGGGGGCTATACCTCGGCGGCCGGTCAGGAACTGTACACCGCCCGGACCTATCCGGAACGTTACTGGAACCGGATCGGCTTTGTCAGCGACCCCACCGGTTACGCCGCCAGCCAGTTTATCTACGAGCCGGACGGCACCACCTACCGCACGACCAATCCCAACAACCTGGTGGCCAGCGACGACCAGTGGTTCGCCCCGGTGACGACCAAGGTGGGTCCCGACGGCCATGTCTGGGTGGCCGACTGGTACAATCACGTGATCGCCCACAACGTGGTGGGCGCCGGAGTGCCGTCCGTGCCGCACGGTCCGGGCAACGCCTATCCTTCCGAACTGCGCGATGTGGAACACGGCCGCATTTACCGCATTGTCTGGGAAGAGGCTGAACCCTACGAGCCGTTTACTCTGCACAATGCCGGCCCTGAGAAGCTGGTGGAAACCCTCGGACACCACAACCTGCGTTGGCGGCTGCATGCCCAGCGGTTGCTGGTGGAGAGGGGAGAAACCGATGTTCTGCCTGCGCTCATCGAGCGGGTTCAAGACCGGTCCGTCGATGAGATCGGTTTAAATCCCGGCGCGGTGCACGCCTTGTGGACGATGCACGGTCTGGGATTACTGGAGGCGTCGCACCACATGCATTCCCACGGCCACGACAACGGATCCGGCGAAGCCCTGGCTGCCGTGCGCGAGGCGTTGTCGCATCCTTGCTGGGCGGTGCGTCGCAATGCGATCCAGGTGCTTCCGGAAAATTCGGCGACCCGCGACCTGCTCCTGCGGGCGGGGGTGCTCAACGACGATTCTTTCAAGGTGCGCAAGGACGCCCTCCTGGCCCTGGCGGTGATGCCGCCTGCGGACGAAATCGGTCGTGCGGTGTTTGTTTCCCTCCGCGACGAAGAAAGCGCCGCGCAGGACCCCTGGTTGCGGCAGGCGGCGGTTATCGCCGGTTCGCAACACGCCGCCGGATTCCTGGCCGCGGCGAGATCCGCGGGATTCGGTGAGGACGACGAAGAGGAAGAAGAATACGGGAATCTTTTGCGCAATCCGACCTTTGAGAACATCCGCAACGGCAGTCCTGTCGGCTGGCGCACCAACACCTACGGCGGTTCGGCCCGTTTCGAACTGCGGGAAGGGGAGGGACGCGATGGCGGCAATGCTCTGGGCATCCACTCGGCCAACGGCGCCGACGCAAGTTGGCTGACCGATGTGCGCCTGCAGGCGGGTCAGCGGTATCGTCTGGGCGGATGGGTCCGCACGCGGGATCTGGACAACCGAGGCGGTCGGGGCGCCCAGTTCAATATCCACGGCGGACCGATGGTCGAAAGCCGCACACCGGCGGTTGGCGACGACGGCAACGACTGGCGGTACCTGGAGGTTGAATACACCCAGCCCAACAACGGCACCTTTCAATTCAGCGCCGTATTGGGAGGGTGGGGACAGTCGGCCGGGACGATGTGGATTTCCGATCCGTTTCTCTACCACCTGGGCGCAGCAACCGCCGGGCTGCCGGAGGTATTTGCCATGGTGCGGGCCCACGCGACCGATGCCGGTGTCGACCTGACCGAGGCGGACGTTCTCGAAATCCCCGACGACGCCATTACGGTCGAGATCGGGGTAGTGGAAGGCATTCTTCGTTTCGACCTGGAGGAGTTCCGGGTGGAGGCGGGACAGACGGTGCACCTGATCTTCCGCAACACCGACCACATGGAGCACAACATTCTTTTCATCCAGCCGGGAACCCTGGCCGAAGTCGGCCGTCTGGCGGATGAAATGGCGACTCAGACCGGCGCGCGCGCCCGGGAGTACGTGCCGGACACGCCGCATGTTTGGGAGGCGTCGCCTATCCTTGACCCCGACGAGGTGTACGAGATGGTGTTTACCGCGCCCGGCGAACCGGGTGAGTATCCTTACGTCTGCACCATTCCCGGACACTGGCGCATCATGCAAGGCATCATGCATGTGGAGTAGGCGTCCTTTCGATTTCCATTGCCCTGAACGGCCGGCAGGTTAGTCTCCGGCTTCAGGATGAATCGTCGCGAATTTCTGGTCGCCGCGGCCGCTTCCGTTCTGGCGGGACGGGAGTTGCTGGGCGAGTCGCGGGTCACGGCCCGCAGCCTGCCCCGTTGGCGAGGGTTCAACCTGCTGGAGAAGTTTTACCGCAACCAACGTTTCCGCGAAACCGACTTCCAGTGGATTAGCGACTGGGGATTCGATTTTGTGCGCCTGCCGTTGGATTATCAGCAGTGGACCTCGTCGGAGGACCCTTATCGGCTGAGCGAGGAGGTGCTGGAGCATATCGACGAGGCCGTGGAGTACGGGCGAGGGTATGGGATTCACGTCAGCCTCAACCTGCACAACGCGCCGGGGTTCACGGTCAACGCTTCGGTGAGGCACCAGACCAGCCTTTGGCACGATGAGGAAATGCAACGGCAGTTCGCGTTCCAGTGGCGCCGGTTCGCGCGGCGCTATCGCGGGATTTCATCGAACCGGGTCAGCTTCAACCTGGTCAACGAACCGGCCGAAATCGACGAGGAAACCTACCTGGGCGCCGTAAGCGGCGCCATCGACGCCATCCGCGAAGAAGATCCGGAGCGCTTGATAATAACCGATGGCTTGAATTGGGGTCGCGACCCCATTCACTCTCTGCTCGGGTCGGGCATCGCCCAGTCCACGCGAGGCTACGAGCCCATGGAGATTTCCCATTACCACGCCTCCTGGGTGCCGGGTTCCGACCGCTATCCGGAACCGCAGTGGCCGGTCCCGCGGGTCAACGGGAGGTTGTTCGGCTCCTTCCGGTCCGAATGGCAGGCGCCGCTGGTCCTGGAGGGAAATTTCGAAGGGATACGGCGGATCCGGGTGCGGGTGGGGCAGGTTTCCAACCGATCGCGCCTGGAGATCCGGGCGGACGGCAATGTCGTTTTTGAGAATGACTTTGTCCCCGGCTCCGGTGAAGGCGAGTGGAGCCAGGTGGTTCACGCGGAGGAGTGGAACGTGTATCAGAACTTTTATGACCGCGACTACCTGGCGGAGATTCCTTCCGGGACAAAACGTATTGAGATTCTCAATGCGGAAGGGGATTGGATGACGGTGACCCAGGTGGGATTGGGGGAGTCGAATGGAACGCGGGAATACTCTCTGTCCCTGCAAACCTCGGCCTGGGGCGAACCTCAGGAAGGGGTGATTCGGTTTGATCCGAATGCGGCGGGTTCGGGGTTTATTCCTCCGGAATCGATCGACGCCTCCTGGTTGCGGGCGAACCGGATCGCGCCCTGGCTGGAACTTCAGCGTCAAGGCGTGGGCGTGCATGTGGGCGAGTGGGGAGCCCACAACCAGACGCCGCACGCCGTAGTTTTGCGTTGGGCGGAAGATTTCCTGAGCTTGTGGCAGGAAGCCGGTTTCGGCTGGGCACTTTGGAATCTTCGCGGCTCGTTCGGTATCGTCGATTCGAACCGAAGCGATGTCGACTACGAGTCCTTTAACGGTCACCACCTCGATCGCCGATTACTCGAGCTCCTTCGAAGGTACTGAATTTCGGATACAAGTAGGTCCCTGCTTCAGCGGGACCATTGCGGAACTCGGAGATGGCGTGCCTATTGTCTGCGGTCCCAACGCCGGCTGAAGCGCGGCGCTACGTGTTTTCGGCGGGCGCGAGTGCGCAAGCGAAAGGAACTCGTTTCCTCGGCACCCGAGGTCCGGTTGAAGTACAGACCTACTTTGAAAAGTATTTCGATCGCTCCACAGTTGGGCACTGGAAACCGATAAGAAATGGCGAGGCTCCCGAAAGGCACGCTGATTGCGAATGATCGTCCGCTATATTTCGAACCCCTTAAGGTCTTATTCGAGTACGCGAATCATTGCGGCGATTTTTAATGTTGACTCCTGCCGGAATTCGTTAGAGCATCCATAAAGCTGTCTTGCTACTTTCCATTTACACCACAACATAAGCCTGTATTCCGTTCGTTTTCGAATCCCCATGCGCTCGAGCCTCGGAGAGAGTGGATGGAAGTATGTGTGCATGCCCACCCAGCTACTCACTTACATACTCTTTCACCAAGTTGTTTTGGGCAAGAGTGGATGGGAGCGACTACTGGGCATCCGGAAAACTGCACTCCTAGCTAAAGGAGACGCTTATGAATATGGAACGATGGGATGACCCCCGATTGGTCCGTCACGCTCAAAGTAGCGGAGAACCCGGCATGGTCCTCTCGATCTTCTGTGCGAGATATTATGACCGGTGCAGAAGATGCGCCTGCCATTATGTGGGGGAAGTCGATGCCTGGGATATAACCCAGAAGACCTTCCTTTATCTTGGTGAAAAGATTTCATCGTTAAGGGCTCCTCATCAGGTATGGCCGATCCTCAATAAGGCGGTTCGACACAAGGCGCTGGATTTGCTCCGATATAAAAGGCGCCATGAACCACTTGATTCTGCCGAGTTGGATAGCCTTTACCTCGACCGAACCGAATGGGAGTTTTCGAGAATCTTGCTGGGAGGTGACGAGGATGAAATTTGGAAACGACTGGGGGCGTGCCTGACGGAGCGGGAGTTTCGCATTTTGGTCGCCCGTGTGATAAAAGGAACTGAAATCTCTGAAATCGCTGCAAGAGAAGGGCTTGCAGATCGAAGTGTGCGTTGTAATCTTCATCGTGCACGGAAAAAATTATGCATTCCCACTTTTTCTTGCAACATTTTGGTCACCTAAATCGCTTTAAGGAAAAGGGCCGGTGCTGTCCTTAGTTTCATATTTTCCTGACGAAATAACCGAAATAAGAAATTACCCAAATGCAGACAACACCACCCTGAGGCGATTGTATTTTTGTGTCATGCGGCAGGCTCGATCTAGATCGTTGAATTCGAGTGTGTGGTGACGATCTTCCCTCATGTATGCACGTGTGCGTAGTGCCCAAACTCAGTGGCGGTTGTCGCCAAAATCATCGCAGAAAAGAACGAGTCATCATTCCCCCTACGAACCTTATCCTGTCTGATTCAACAACCACCAATCCCAACAATGAAGCCAACAAACCATTCTCAACCTGTTGCGAGACCTCTGTGTGCGCTGCTTTTGGTCACTTTTGTTTTCGTCCTGTATTCCGCTTCCGCGAGCACCGTCGCCCACTGGCGCTTCGAGGAGGGGCCGGAGGGATCGTCGGTGGATTATCCCCAGATCGATGCGGTCTGGGACGCCTCGGGCAACGAGAACCACCTGCGCACCTGGGCGGATTACACCACGCCCACCTACACGGCGGCCACTCCGTTTCACGTGGTGCCCGCGACCGGGGACGTCAACGATCTTGCATTGAGTTTCGCAAACGGGAACCGTGATCTGTACACGTTCGAAAAACCCATCAACACCCGCGAGTTTCAAGCGATTACAGTTGAGGCCTCATTCAAGCTCAACGATGTCGGGAGGTTTCAGGTGATCGTAGGGAAGGACGGGCATATGGCAGAAGGGGCGCCCCCGATTGCCCTGAAGCTCACGAGCAGCGGCCGGTTGGAGTTTATGATGGTGGACTCCACGAACGAATTACTCTACGTCCAAACCGAGGAAACGCTGCAGGCCGGCGTCTGGTACAGCGCCGCCGCGACGGCAACCGGCAGTGAGATTTCCCTCTGGCTGAAGCGGCCAGGCGCCTCGGAGTACACCTTGGAAGGATCGGTTTCGGTGAACGGGATGTTCCCTGTTGAAGAGACGCCATGGACGATCGGCCGGTCGATGTGGAACGGCAGAAATGCGGACTTCCTTGACGCCACGGTGGACGAGGTCCGCATTTCCAGCGCCGTCCTGGATCCGTCGGAATTTCTGGGCGTCTATCCGGAACACACCACCACCGGCCAGGGAACACTTCTGGAGCTGTCCCAATTGGACTAATCAAGCCATCAGCCGGTCCGACGTCATGAAAAATCCGATGCACCCCAAGACTTCCCTTCTCAGCAATGTAGGCCGCTCGGAAACGAGCGGGAGCTCCATTGCTTCCGTAGCATCGAGGCTTCGCTCGATGACCCGTTCGGTCGTCCGGAACCCGCCGAAAACTAATATCACCCAAGCCGTCACCACACCGGCTCGCCCCGTACGCCCAACGGTAACGAGCGCGATTCGACCCAGGGAGTTTTCCGGAAACGATCGGTCTGTCACCCGAACCCTTCATACCAAGCGCTGTCCGGCAACGCGGGTGTCACGCCCCACGTTCCTTGCCCCGCGTCCCCCGACCCCCAAAAAACGCTCCATCGTCTCGCCAACTCGCCGGTTCGCCCTTTCTCCCACTCCACTCTTCCACCTCACCCTCTTCCTCCTCCTCCCAGTCTCACTCCAAGCCGAGCCGATCCCACATTACATCGCCAATTTCGAGTTGGAGGAGGGTTTCTTCCCCGGTCCGCTCGACGGGCAGAACGGGTGGTACGTGGAGCGGGGGGACGCGTATGTGGTCGATGACCCCGGCGACGTTGTCGTTGGCGAGCAGGCCCTCGAGATCGTTCCTTCCGGCGTTCCCGGGATCGTCGTGCGCGATTTCGAGCGGTTCGCCGATTCCGAGGTGGTGTATGTCGATTATTACACGAAAGGCGCTGCGGGACCGTTACCGGTATCGCCCCCCGAGGACCTCAATGGGGCGTCTTTTTTCCTGACCCTGGTGAAGGAGTCCGAAGGGCTTGGGGTTTTCTACTTCTTTGACGGAGAAGGATGGCAGCGAGTATCCGGGGCTTTCGTTGGCCTCGATAGCTCTGGAGCCATGGTGGGGTACATGAGTGTGACCGCGCGCCTCGATTACGGGCGAGGGACGTGGGACCTTTACCTGGATGGGGATCTAGTTGCGGTGAACCTTCCGATGGCAGGGGATGTGGTGCGGTTCACGCGGGTTGTTTTGCATGGGCACCAGGAAAGGTCCGTCTACATTGACGCCTTTTACGCCGGCGCCGAAAACCCCCTCTTCGATTCGGTCGATGGAATCGACAATTCATGGAAGGATCAATTTGGCCTTGATACCGACCGGGACATTCGTGACGAGGATCCCGATGGGGACGGCCTGACAAATCTCGAGGAGTACTTCCTCGGGACCAACCCCGTCATTGCGGATACGTCGTGGGACGGCCTCGGCGACGGGGAGGCTGTGGATTTGGGCGTCAATCCGATCGTGCCCGGCAACCGTTTTCGCGTGCGACTACCCTTTACCGACGACTTTGAATCGTGGCCGCTCGGCGATATCGACGCGCGCGGCGGCTGGCGCGTATACGGTCTCGGGCAGGCGGAGGTCGAGGCCGAAGCGGGCGTGCGTGGGACGCGGATCCTGCGCCTCGACGCCGCGGACGGCCCTGTCGATGTCGATATCGATGTTCAGGGCGAGGGGGCGGAAGTGGTGTGGACGGACTTCCACTTGCGCCCGAGGCGGCACACGAGCGACACGCCGCCTGAAGTCGCCGAAGATACCGCTGTCGCGCTGTATTTCGACCTTCGCGGCCGCGCGGTCGCCTGGGACGGCGCCGGTGGCGAATGGATCACATTCTCGGTCCCCGCTTCCACTGTAGGCCGTTCGGTGACGAGCGGGGATTCCTGGGTCCGCGTTACCGTTCGCCAGGACTTTTCCAGCCAGACCTGGAGTCTTTGGCTCAATGGCGCGAAGGTCGCCGATGACCTTGGGTTCGCCTCGGAGCGCGCGAGTCTCAGGCATTTCGCCCTGAGGCAGACCGACGCGCAGGGGAGTCTGGACGACGTTTACATCGGGACATCGAGGCCATACGGACTCGGTGACGAGGTGGTGTTCGGAAGCGACCGCGACAGTTCCGGAGACGGGATGTCGGACGCCGACAAGCTCTTCTGGGGCCTCGATCCCGCCGCCTACGATGAGCTTCTGCGCCCCGCCGCGGGTTTCGAGGGGGGAGTGCCGGGTTTCGAGGGGTATGGCGAGGTCTTTGTCGGCACTGGCGGCCAGACGCGGCTTTGGGTGAGCGGGCGGCTGAGCGGAAATCGTGGGCTGTTGCCGGATGTATCCGCGATCGAAGGGTCGCGCGCCGTCCTGGTCGCCGTCGATCCGTACGGCTTTGTCGTCGGCTACGACGGCGCGTACCGGCGCTGGGTGAACAGCGGCTACCGGTTGGCCGAGGGCGCGGTCGGGGTCGATATCGATCTTTTCCTGGATTACGAGACCGGGCGCTGGTCGCTCTGTGTGGACGGGGTGTTACGCCTGCGCGATCTGGGGTTCCGGGACCGGGACCTTCGGACGCTGACCCGGCTTGCGATGAGCGAGGGGGCGGCGATGGAGGGCTTGACCGTTTCGCTTGAGGAGCCGCCGGGGATGGACTTTTCCGGCGATGGCATGACAAACGACGAGAAGCGGGCGCTCGGGTTGGATGTTTACCGCACCGACACCTCTGGCGACGGGCTGCCGGACTGGTGGCTGGTCGCACATGGTCTCGATCCCCTGGATCCTGGCACGGCGTCGAGGGACGAAAGCGGAGATGGAAACAGCAACCTGCTCGCCTACCTTCTCGGGGTGGATCCGCGCGTGCAGGCGCCCGCCTTGCAGGCGCCGTGGGAACCGAGGGGGATCGGGGGCGATCCGGTCCGCTCGATCGGGGCGCTCCAGACCCAAGACGGCTTCCGCGTCACCGAATCCGGACGCCCGGATCCTGAGAGCGGGGATGAGTTTGCCTTCGTGCACCGGGCGGTGCAGGGCGATTTCGTTTTCGTCGCGCGCCTCAATGCCTTCGAGGTGTACCGTCCGGAGCGGGGGGATTTCCTTTCGGCCCGTCGGTTGCACGACCTGGAAGTGCGGGCGCCGCGCACGGAGGCCGGAATCACCGTGCGCTCATCACTTGCGTCCGATGGGGCCATGGCGAGTCTTATGGTCTGGCGGGGCGGCTATATTTCAACGATCGACCGGACCAGCGACGGAAACGCCGTGCTTCACCATCATCGTTCCCTGACGCACGTCCCCGACACGTGGCTTAAGCTGGAGCGTTACGGAAACCGAGTGATCCAGTCGATCTCGCGCGACGGCGAGCACTGGCTTCGGGTGGGCGAGCGGGCGATAGTGTTTGGCGAGGAGGTGTACGTCGGACTGGCCACCGCCTCGCGAATGCAGGGACGGCCGGTTGTCGCCGAGTTTACGGATGTGTCGTTGGAGGTGTTTGATCCTTCAACGGCGGACGATACCTATGTCGGCGCCGATCCATATCCGGCGCCGCTTTGGGATCCGTCGATGGGTGAGGTGAGCACGCTTTCTTCTGTCGCGGGTGCAGGGATCGTGGGGCAGACAGGGACCTGGCGCGTCGATGGAAACTCCATTTATGCGCTCAGCACCCGGGGAAGCGTTGATTACGTGATCACCCTGCCCGAAGAGGGGTTGTTCCGCCTTGAGATCGAGGGGCGCCAATACAATCGCCACTCGGCGTACGATTCGTTCGACCTGGCGGTCTCGATCGACGGCATGGAGGTAGGCCGTCCCCGGCTACGGGCGCCACTGGGGTCTTCGGGGAAGGGGTACGTCTTCCTGCCTTGGCTGCCCGCGGGGAGTTACACGGTCCGGGTCGAATGGATCAACGGCGCCGACAACACCC
Source organism: Opitutia bacterium (assembly GCA_050506795.1). Lineage (GTDB taxonomy): Bacteria > Verrucomicrobiota > Verrucomicrobiia > Opitutales > T3Sed10-336 > SLOW01. The sequence continues at coordinate 6,732 of JBJHCF010000028.1, read as the reverse complement.
AGCTTCAGATTTTCGGCCTGCGGCTCCAGGCGCTTGGAGGAACCGACCGGAACGGTTCTGGAATCGCCGACTGGATCGAGGATCACTTCGACCGCCACACGGCTTTCAACGAATATCCCCACACCACCTACGTCTCCCCGTTCTTCGCCGAGGGGCGCAGCGTTTTCCCCGATCTCCTCCTTGTCGAGGCGTTCGCTGGGGAAGGGGAGGATGCCGTGCGCATGGCGGCCTCCAATTCGGGCGATGGGGGTGAAGGCGGGATCTTGATCGAGCGGGGACTGACCGGGTTTTGGTACGCGGACGTTCCCCTGGATGAAAACGGTCCGACGATTGTTCGTGTGGCCGAGCAGGGTGGTGTCTGGATGTACGAAAAGGAGGTCACATGGGAGGCGTTTAATCTGTTGGAAGAGCGTGAGGACAACGAGGTTCTGCTTCGCGTGGGCGAGGCCCTCCGCCTGACGGCCGATCCGGGCGATGACGCCGATGTGGCAGTGTCGATTGTCGTGGCTGACCTCAAAGATCTCGACGATGCGGAATATTACGACACCTTCGTTTCGGTCCCGGTCGTTCACAATTTCGAAGAAGTGGGCGAGTACGTCGTTGCGGCCGAGGCCGGCGACGAAGGCGAGTACACCGGAGAAATTCTAGTGCGCGTTGTTGCGGCCACTTTCGGGGCTCCACCGGTCGCCATGATCGGAAACCCGCGCGAGTGGAGGGTTCCCGGACTCCCGGCCGAAGCAACCGTCGAATACGATCATCACCTTACACTCCGGGAGGAGAGCGTTCCCGGAGATTCGTCGCGCGAGTTCGTCATTGGGGCACTGTCCCTGCGGGAGGGCCGCGTGCTCGCGCGTCTAGGGGGGGGAGGGGCCCGTCCTGGATGCGGTGATTGTCAGCCCGTTCCGCAATGACAGCTTCCGCCGCACGACAATGAGCACGATTCAGACGTTCAGTGACGGTAGCCGTCTGGTCGAAGGGACGATTTCATTGAGCGAAGTCCCCGAAGGTCTCGAAGTGCGTATTGAGGTCGTTCGTGCCGGAGCTATTTTCGATGACGGTACGGTCACCCGTGTGGTAACGGCCGAGGACTTCGACGAAAACGGCCTCTACCGCTACCGCATCCTCGTCGGACCCGGCATCGACGGCGCCGCCTGCCACAGCATCAGCTTCGAACAGGACGGTGTCCGCCTCAATTGAGTGCCGCCGCTAAATTGACCTCACCCTTTTACTTTAGATAACCCATCCAATGATTGCGAAAAAACCGACTCTCTTCCACCACCTGCTCCTCTTGCTTGGGCTGTGCTTCTTCTTTTCCGTGCTCGTGGGCTCGCATTCGGTCAACCCTTGGTTCGACGACGACACCAAGGACCCGCCGGACGATGACGATTGCATTGCATTTCGTGAAGTCTTTGGCGGCGGCGCTGGTAACGAATGCGTCTCAGTGAATATCCACATTGGAGCGGCCCGGCACGAGGGCAATCTGACCCGCGGAGTGCTACGGATTTTTGAAGAAAGCCCTTCTTCGGCTCTCTCCACCCCGGCAACCCTCCTTTACAGTTTTCCGCTCGACACTGAAATATTGAGCGTCCTGACGAGCGGGCTGCCGCAGGGCGTCGACCGGCGGGTTCGCATCCGGCGGCCGAACCGAAAGGTGCTCGCCTTCGACTTCGAGCAGGGCGAGTCGTGGGGCTATCCGATCCATACAGCGGAATTTAAGAGTGGTGCGCAGCGCAAGGAGCGACTTCGCATGACAAATGCCCAGGGAGACCCGGTCACGAGCAATCCCACCTACTACGAGCAGCACTTGGGAGACGGACGGTTCGTGCGTTTCGGCGCTTCTTCCTACGAAGCGCTCGCCTACGTTACCGAGACCGGGCGGGAGATCGAGCCGACCGATCCCACAGCGAGCGGATACGACAGCGTGGGGGTTACCATCATTCGCGACGGCGATAATCTCCGCCAGATTAAGACTGCCCGCAATTTCGTCGATATTGTCACCGACGGTCCGTACAAGTACGAAATCAAGGTCTACGAACCGCACCTTTCCGGAACATTCAATCAGGGCACCGGCCTGTTCCTGCCTGACCCGAATAATTGGCACACCCGCTGGACGATTGAAAATCCCGACGCTTCGCCCACCCAGTTCGACCGGCTCTGGGTGACGCGCACCATCGGGCAGCGGGATTTTCGTACCGAGTACGAGTACGACCATGGCGCCGACCAGTGGACCATGATCCAGGGCGACGAGTTCGATGTGGTCCGGACCGATATGCGCTCTTACCAGATGATCGAGCCGAACCGCGTGTACACCCAGGAAGTGGAGATTTACACCCCGGAGGACGGGTACCAGACCGTCTCGAAGAAGGAGGAGTTTTTCACCTGGTATAATTGGGGATACGAGGTCACCAAGGAAACCATCGATCCCGGCGGTCTCGATCTGGTGACGGAATTTGCTTATTACACGAACGCCAGTCAGCAGGGGCGCTACGGGCGCATGCGGTGGCGGAAGAATCCCGACGACAGTTGGGAGCTCTATGATTACGACTCCGAGGGACGCCTGGTAAGCATCAAGCGTCCGTGGAAGGACCAGGCGTTCAGCACCAACCCAGCCACCTACCAGGAGACCGTCTTCGTGTACCCGAACGTCACTGCGGGTAGCTACGAGCGCCGGCCCGAGGAACGCATCGAAATCGTCAACGACGGCAGCCAGACCGTCACAGTGGGTAGGACGCACTACCGGTATGAGTTTGTAGGAGGTGAATACGTTGCGACCGTCGAGGTGTGTGTCAACCCGAACGCCAACTATGGAGATTCATCCAATCTCAAGACCGTGCGTACGTATTACTCGGCCACCGCCGGGAGCCTGTCGGCCGGACGTCTCAAATCTATCGAGTACCCGGACGGCCGCCTCGACGATTACTCGTACGCACTTGACGGCCAGGACAACCTACGCCGGATTGTGTTTCACGGGAGCACCGATTCCCAGTTTGGCCTTTCTAACAAGACAACCCGTCGGGTGAGCATCATCGATGATCGCGGCTACGAGATTGTCACCGAAACGGACGTCTTCACCGGGGGAAGCAGCTTTGAGAGCATCGAAACCATCGAGCGGACGTTCAACGCCTGGAGCGAACTGACTGAAATCAAAAGGGACGGGCGCGTGACATATGACGCGGTTTGGATCGAGGGATTGAAGGACTCCGTGACCGATGAAGTCGGAGTCAAAACAACGTTCACATACGACGCACTCGATCGAGTCAAAACCGGGACCCGCGAGGGTGTCTCCGCGCAGGGGAGTTATCCAGCTCAACCGGACATCGTGACCACCCACGTCTATGACACCGCCGAAGGAGGGGGAGGGTGTGGCACCTGCAACGCCGACAGCCGGATCATCAGTGCAGACGGGCTCAATCAGGAACTTTTCGTGCGCAATGATAAGGCCGGGCGGGAAGTCGAGCGGCGTGGGCCCGACGGGCTTTCGACCACAACCGTATACAACCTCGGCGGAAGGGAACGCGTGCGCACCCTTCCCAACGGAAGTCAGGTGACCACCGTTTTTTACCGGGACGGACGGCTCAAGTCGATTACGGGAGCGGCGGTGGTGAACCAGTACTTCGACTACTCGGTCGAGAGCAATGGAACAAAGGTCACCGAAATTACCTTCGGTTCTCTAACATCCGACCGGTGGACGCGCATCACCACCGACGCCGCCCGTCGGACGGTCAAAGAAGAGTCCCCGAGCTTTACCGGGACGAAGGTCACCGAGTATTTTTATGACGATGGGGCGGGGGGAACCGGCCTCCTCGAAAAAATCACCAAGCCCGGCCGCGCCGACACGCTGTTCGATTACGACGGTCTTGCCCGGCTGTTCCGTACCGGGCTCGACATCGGCAACACCGGTTCGCTCGACCTAGGCTCGAACGACCGGATCACAGAAACCGAGGTCGAATACGGAAATTCCGGGGGATCCTGGTTCCGGGTGGAAACTACCAGGGCGTATCACCAGCCCAACAGCAGTGCCACCGTGGAATTGCAGGTTAACAAACAACAATTAACCGGTTTCTCCGGCGATGTCGTTTCCCGGAGGATCGTCGAAGACCCACACGGTAACGAGACCATCACCACACGCGAGATCGACCGGAGCGCTGGTCTCCTCACCGAGACCGTCAATGTGCCTGGCTCGAACCTCGACCAGATCCGAATTGTTCGCAACGGCCTACTCCAGTCGGTGCGCGGTACGACCTTTAACGCAGAGACCACCTTCCAGTACGACGCGCTGGGGCGTGAGGTCGGGGTTACCGATCCCCGAACGGGGCAGGCCGAGACGACTTACGAAACCTGGCAGGCCGACAGCCTGACTTGGACCAGCAACCGGGTGGTCGAGCAGAAGGACGCCGCCAGCAATATCACAACCTTCACCTACTACCCGGCTGACAATGGGAGCGCGCCGCACGAAAACGCCGGCCTGCTTCAGAGCCGCACCAATCCGGAAAACGAGACTACTCGTTTCGCCTACGATGCGGCCGGGAGAAACACCCACGTCTGGGGTGAAGCGGAATATCCGGTGTTGTACATCTTCGATGACTTCGGTCAACTTGCCGAGCAGCGCACCTACCGGGACGAACACGGATGGGGCGGCTCCACATGGCCGAACGTCTCCGGCAACGACGCCGATATCACCAAATGGCACTACCACGAGGGGTCCGGACTGCTTGAAGAGAAAGAGTACGCCGACAGCGAAAAGACCGCCTACACCTATTACACGTCCGGCGAGGTGGCCACCCGCACCTGGGCGCGAATGATCGGCGCCTCGCCCGTCGTAACCACCTACACCTACTGGGACGATGAGGGCGGCGAGCTGAAAAAAGTCGAGTACAGTGACGACACGCCGGACGTCGAGTACACCTACACCCGCACCGGCCAGCCCCACGAAGTGACCGATGTTGTCGGCACCCGCACCTTCGGCTACACTGCGGAATTGGAGTTGGAGACCGAGGATATCGACGGCAGCGGCGGCGGACTGTATTCGTTCCTATTTACACGGAAACACCAGGGTGGTGGAAGCGGGCAGGTTCCGGGGAGACCGGGAGGAGTTTCGGTAGGCACCTCGGGCAATCCCACCGCCAATTACAATGCGACCTGGAACTATAACGCGCAAGGCCGTCTGTCCTCGGTTTACGGACCGGGATTGTCCTCCTTCGGCGCACATTACGCGTACCTCGCCGACAGCAATCACGTCGAGACCGTGTATTACCTGACGTCGTCCACGAGTGCGGCCACAAGGACGTACACGCACCTTTCGGATCGCAACCTCGTCGAAACGGTTGACAACAAGCATCACTCCACTACGATTTCCAATTACGCCTACGAATACGACGCCGTCGGCCGAAGGGAAAACGTCGTCAACACCGGAAGCGCATTTTCACAAAACGCCCATAACGTCTTCGCCTACAACGATCGGGGCGAAGTCATTGAGTCGAAGCGTTTCCTGGGAACCAATCCGCAGAGCCCCGGAAGTGAGGTCACCCCCCAGAGGAGGCTGTACGACTTTGACGCGATAGGAAACCGCGAAAGTCACACTTCCGGAACGGGCTCACCCGTGAGCTATACGGCGAACGAGCTCAATCAGTACACCGACATAGGAAGCGAGGATGTGGTTCACGACAAGGACGGAAACCTAACCGCCATACTCGACGGATCCGATACCAAAACGTACAAATGGGATGCGGAGAACCGGTTGGTTTTTTACGAATATGATTGGGGCTCGTCGATTAGTGAGATCGTTACCTTCCGATACGACTACATGGGCCGCCGGGTTGAGCGAACAACCTGGGAAGGATCGAACGGAGAACCCTCGACCCTCGTAAAGCGGGAGCGTTACGTATGGGACGAGTGGAACCTCCTGATGGTGCTGGATGATCAGAACAATATCGTGCGAAAATTCACCTGGGGCCTGGACATCGTCGAGCAGGCGACCGGATTGCCGCGAAACGATCGCCCGGGCAGGGCGGCAGGGGGCGTTGGCGGATTGCTTGCGGTCGAAGAGATATCCGGAAGCGAAGCCGGCGATTACGTGTTTTTCTACGACGCCAACGGTAACGTCGTTCAGGCGCTCGATTGGAGCAACGGCACCATTAAAGCGCATTACGAGTATGATCCCTTCGGTAGCCTCACCCGCACAACAGGGTCCTACCGCAACATCAATTCTTTCCGATTCAGCACGAAGTACTGGGATTCGGATACGGAGTTGCTGTACTACGGCTTTCGGTTCTACAGTCCCGGACAAGGGAGGTTCCTGAACAGGGATCCGATTGAGGAACAGGGCGGGTTGAACCTGCATGCGACTTCGTGGAACGATTTAATAAATCGATTTGATTATCTTGGGTTGGTTACGCTAGAGGAGTTTAATGCCTATATGGATGCGATGAATGCGAGCGATCGTACTCCTCAAGCGCGCGACATTTACCGAATACCAGGTGAAGACGGAAAAAGTCCGTTGCAGGAATGGTGGGATGATGGGCTTGAACGACTGCGCTGCGGTTGGGATGATTATCTCCAAGATCAGAAGGACTTATTTAGGGATCCCGAAAGAATAATCGATAGATTCCAGGACACAGCCATCCCATAGGTTTTCGCGGTAATTCGGGAAAAAAAGTGTGGTCGGCGGGGGATTCCGACCAAAGAATCCCCCTTAATGACAAAACCAAAACCGACCAAACATAACTTCAGTAT
>JBJHCF010000027.1:0-71128 GCA_050506795.1 Opitutia bacterium | reverse complement strand
GAGAATGCCCTTGAAGCCGAGCACCGCGCCCACGGCGAAACCGAATCCGCCCCACCAGCCGACGAGCCGTCCGTGAAGGACGAAGAGATAGCCGAGTAGCGCGATGAGGGACCAGGTCTCCTTGGGGTCCCAACCCCAGAAGCGGCCCCAGGAGTAATTGGCCCAAACCGCGCCCAGGATGACGCCGGTGGCCAGCAGGAACACGCCCACCTGCAGCGCCCGGTAGATGTAGGCGTAGAGCTCCCGATTGGCGGCGACCTTGCCTCCCTTGATGATCTGGTTGCCCAGAATGAAGTGTCCCAGGGCGAAGGCCAGGGCGAAGGCGGCGTAGCTGATGGTGACCGTCAGCACGTGAGTGGTCAGCCAGAAGTTGTCGCGCAGGACGGGAACGAGGGGAGATATATTGGGGTCGAACATGATCGGGGCGCTTTCCGCGACCAGAAGCAGGAGCGCGGCGAAGGGCGTGGCGCTGACCAGGTAATAGCGGCAGCGGTAGCGAAACTCGAAGATCATGGCGAATACCAGCAGACCGAAGGCGACCCAGATGATGGTCTCATACATATTGGTCACCGGCGCCCGGCCGGAAATATAAACCCGCGCCGCCATACCCAGGGCCAGGAGGAGCGCGGCGGCGAAAGCCAGTCCCCAGCTCAACACCGCGCCCGGCTTTCTCGCGGCGTGCCAGGTGAGGGCCATGGCGAGACACGATAGCAGGGAGAGGATCAGCGCCAGGCGAAAGGGACTGGTGCGCTCATAGAGAATCTCGGTGGTAATCCGGGATTCCGGCGGCATGACGCCCGGGCTGAGGGCGCGCTGCGCCTGGACAAAATTCGCGGCGGCGGTTTCGAAGGTCAATCCGCCGCTGATTTCACGGTACATTTCCGCTGGCAGGATGCCCGGATTGTAGGCGAGGATCAGGGCGCCGCGGGCCTCGACAAAGGGCCGGAGTTCCTCCTCGGAGTAGTAGCGTTCCGCTTCGCCGAAGGTGACCCAGGCTTCACCGGCATCGCGGGGGTGAGGAACCACGGTGAAAATCACACCCCGTTCGAGAGCGCGAAAAAGGTGCAGTCGACGGACCAGTTCGTTGAACTTATCGTAGAACTCGCTCAACTGCGGATCGTCGATTCCTTCGGTCCGGTCGTTGAGCTCCGCCAACAGTTCGGCGAAACGGGGCGCCGTCACGATATCGTGGTAGGCGTGCCGGCGAGCGTCGCGGTCCAGCTCCAGTGCCTCCTTCACTCCGGCGTGATCCAGCGAGACGATCGGCCGGTGGGCCCATTCCCGTCCCCCGAGCCAGACCGAGGCAACGAATTCCAGCGCGTCCACGCGGGTGCCGTCCTCTAGTTGCAGGCGGGTGCGGCCGGAGATACTGAGGAGGATTTCCTTGGCGAAGGTAATCAGGGGTTTCTTTCGTCCTCCATCCTGGATGATGACGCTTTCCAGGGCGGAATAGTCGTACGCCGGAAGCTCCATAGGTTCGCTCGCGGAGGAATTCTCCGCCGTATCCGCGGCGACGGTGCCGGCGGTAAGAAAAGTTGCCGCGGCCAGAAGAAGCAGTGTGACAAGGCTGGTTTTCATGAAGATTTCCGATTGCGGTTTTTGAGGGCGTCGTCGATGGCGTCCTCGGGACGACGGCTGCGGTAGGGGCGCACGTAAAAGATGATGAATATGCCGGAGAGCAGGATCAGCGACCCGATCCATTTCAGCGACCAGCCCGGATCATAGAGGACCTGGACCACGCTGAGACTCAGGTCGTCGGGTTCCCAGTGAGCCTGGGAAAACTTGTAGGTAAAGCCGGTGAAAAGGCGATGCACTCCGAGCGGATACATGGCGGGCTGGTTCATGCCGGCGGTGTCGCGAACCCGTTCGCCGGTTTCGGGATTGTGGAAAATGAGGGTGCTGACAAAGGCGGCCGGATTCTCGGTTCCCGGGTCGCGAGGCACGTCGAACGCCTCCAGTCCGACGGTAAACGGCAGAGGAAGGCGTCGGTTGCCGAAGCCGAAACGCACCACCTCTCCCCCTACGGAAGCGCTTTCGGTTTCCCCGGCGATGAACCACTCGGGCTCGCTGCGTCGGCCGTCGCCCAGGTCCAGCCAGCCGCGCACCCCGGTCAGGCCGCGTTCGGTGACGCCCGCCCCGGCCGGGGTCCCGTTCATTTCGGAAATCGCCCGGTGGTATTCGGCTTCCGGAAGGGCGTCTTCCAGGGTGACGGTCCAATCGGCCCACCCGGTATCCAGGGTTTCGCCCCGCTCCAGGATTCCGTGGTTGGTGGCGCCCTGGGAGTTGGAGACGGCAAAAGCGACTCGGCCGGCTTCCAGCGGCTGAAGCTGGAGCAAGGGCATGCCGCCCTGGCCGGTGACTTCGGACTGCCGAATTTCGTCGACCAGGCTGATTTGCGCCAGGCCTTCGAGATTCTCGAACGAGCGATTCGCGGGCCGTTCCACCAGGATAATTTCCATCTCCTGGCCGCCCATCATGGCGCTGTTGAGTTTCAGGTGGACTCCCGGATTGGCGGAGCCGGGATTGGGGACCAGAGAGATATCCTCGCGCAGCCGGTCCGAAAAACGATCGAACATCAGAGTCGGCTCGCGCGGCGGTTGCCGGAAAATATTGGTGTAGGCGCGCTGAAAGGCGCCGGCCAGAGACGCCTGTCCGGTGTTCAGGGAAACTCGTCGGGGGCGGTATTCCGAGGGCGGATTCACGTTTACCGGAAAATCGACCAGGTAGAGGTCGTTGTCCGAACCCCAAAAATTGAGCGCCATCTGCTGGGTCACCATGTGGCGCTGGGCCGGTTCGCCAACCCGCAGGGTAATGGAGCCCTCGATGCCGAAATGGCGCCCGATCATTCCTCCCATCAGCAGAATGATGATGCCGAGATGGGTGATGACAAAACCGGTGTGCCGCTTTTTCCAGGGCAGCCGCGTGAAGGTGGCGCAGGCCAGGGTGATGCAGAGCAGGACCAGCCAGACGGTGAACCAGGGGGCCTGGTAAACGTAGTAGCGGGCGATCTGGGCGTCAAAGCGGCTTTCGTAAAGGGTGCCGACTGCCGAGGCGATGATAATGACGACAAACAGCCACATCGCCATCTTCAGCGAACCGAAAAGGTAGATGAATCGCCACAGGGCGCTCCGGCGCCGGCGGTCGGCGCGGACGGCTTCCCTGGGAGTCGATTCCCGGGCCTGCGGCGCTTCGGTGGAACTGTTTTCGGTTGCGGTTGCCTGGCTCACTTGGACGGATTGGTGAAGAGAAAAAGAAGAAAGATTAAAATGCCTTTCGCGCGGGAACAAACGGAAAGAGTATTATATAAGAAATTATTCTACGGACGCAAAAATTTCTAATGGGAAAACCGGTGGTGAACCGGATTTTCGTGCGCGCCTCTTTGTGGGGGAACCGAACCGCGCCGGGGGAGCATTGGAATAGAAGCGATTGATTTTAAGCGGTTTAATCGGCCTTGGGCTTTGCTGCGCCCTCCGAGCGCGACGCCAGGAATCCCTCGCCGGGCGCCCGCTAGAGTCCTAAAGCCGGAAAAGTTGTTGTAGTTGAGTCAAGTTTTTTGACACCGCAGGGAGGGGAAGGCCGCAGAGAAATCATTCGGTATGTCTTGTCCTTCTCTGCGACCTTCCCCTCTCTGCGGTGTCATTATTCCTGGTCTGAGGCTTCGTTTCGCTGGGAATTTGTGCGGTGCCGGCCGGCGGCTTGCTTTGACTCGGGTTTGGGGTAGGGTGACGATCATGTCAGCCCAGGGCCAATTTCCCAGCGAGCAGTCGGAATCCGGTGACTTCGAGCGGCAGGAGGACGCTTTTCGATCGCTGGTGGAGAGTTCGCCCAAAGCGCCGCACCCGGCGGCGGGCGGCCGGTATCACCTCTACGTTTCCCTGGCCTGTCCCTGGGCGCACCGCGCTTTGATTGTGCGTTGCTTGCAGGGCCTGGAGAAAGCGGTCGGGGCCACGGTGGTCGATCCGGTGCGCGACGATGCCGGTTGGGCCTTTCGCGAAGGTCCCGGGCACGGTGCCGATCCGGTGAACGGGTTCGCCTTTTTGAGCGAGGCCTACCGGGCCACCGATCCCGACTTCGATGGACGGGTGACGGTTCCGGTGCTTTGGGACCGGGAGAGGGGGGTGATCGTCAATAACTCGGAAGACGATATTTGCCGGATGTTCAACGCCGTGTTCGCGCCGTTCGCCCGGCATTCCGTCGACCTGTTTCCGGCGAAAATCGAGGAGGAACACGCGGCGCTCAGCCGGAGGATTTACGAACACGTCAACAACGGGGTGTATCGGGCGGGTTTCGCCACCCGGCAGAGCGCCTACGAGAAGGCGGTGCGGACCTTGTTCGCCATGCTGGATGAATTGGAGGAGCGATTGGCGAAACAACGGTTTCTTTTCGGAGACGACCCGGTCGAGGCGGACTGGCGGTTGTTCTGCACTCTGGTCCGCTTCGACGCGGTGTATCACGGCCACTTCAAATGCAATCTGCGCCGTATTGTCGACTACCCCCATCTGGAAGGGTACCTGCGCGACCTCTTCCAATGGCCGGGAATCGCCGAAACCGTGAATCTGGATCACATCAAGCGCCATTACTACATCACCCACGACGACATCAACCCCACCGGCATCGTCCCCCTCGGCCCCGAACTGCACCTGAGCGACCCTCACGGAAGAGGAGCTTGAGAGACGGTATCCATTCCGCCCCGCGGCTGTTGCCGCGATCGGGGAACGGATCACGGGATCTGCCGGATTTGGGCTTGCCCGGGGGCGGTGGGGTGGGATAGAAATGCGTCCCTGCATGCCTTGCATGTGATCCGGGGAGACGCTGCTTCCCTGGGAATAAGATTGGAATCCGCACCTCGAAACTCCCGGTCCAATGAACACAAAACATCCTGCGATATTGCCCGCCCGCCTTGCCGGCTGGGCCGCCATCCTGACGACGATGGCCATCGTGGCGGAAGCCGCTACGATCACAGTCGAATTCAGCGCCACCGCTGAAGAGTCCGCCGCGTTTGAAGAGGTTAACGGCTTCTTGTTTCCCCCCGGTTCGGTTAGCGTGAGCGACGGGATCGATTTCCGATCTCTTGAGCGGTCATTTTCCGTGACTTTTGATGACCTTGAACCCGGAAGTTACTCGGTGTGGGTTTTTACCGGACCGTTCGAGACGGTGTACGACGCGACGCGGCCTGGGGCCTTCGGGGCGCGGGAGCGGATCGAACTCACGGCTTCGGATTCGCATGAGTCGGTTTCTTTCCGTTATGAGCCTTTCGATCCGAGCGATTACATCGGGGATCAAACCAAGAGGGGAGTCGTGAACAGCAGCCCTTTTCGGTCGGGAGCAGGCCTTGAGATAACCATCAAGGCGAACACGAGCGCGGGGTACTTCCCGATCGAAACGGTCGAAACCGATGAGCGAGGCATGTTCGAAGCCACTCGTTTGGTACCGGGAAAGGCTCATTATGTGTACGCTCCCGGAAACGAATTTTTAGGGAGTTTGATCGAACATATCGAGATTTACACTCTCGGTCCCGCAGTCGGAAACCCGGCGCCGGAGGTTTCGTTCGTTGATCTGGAGAGTCGGGACGAGGTCCACTTGTCAGATTTTCGGGGAAAGGTGGTGGTTTTCGAGTTTTGGGCGACCTGGTGCGGTCCCTGTCAGGAGTCGATGGACAATCTCCAGATCTTCCACGACGACAACCCGCAATGGGACGGCGAGGTCGAACTGATTGGCATCAGCATCGATGATTCAATCGAGCCGGTGGGTCCGCACGCGGAGTCCAGGGGATGGACCCGAACCTACAATGTCTGGGCAGGTGAGCGCGATAACAGGGAGCCGGCGCCGGCGGCGAGGGCGTTCGCTATTCCCTCGGTTCCTTTTGCGTTTATTATCGATCAGGAAGGCAAGGTCGTCGCGCGAGGGTCGCCCGCGTCGCTCGATATTCCGGGAATCGTGAACAATCTCTTGAATTAGGAACATGATGAAGAACGCCCTTCTCCTGTCGAGTACGCTTTGGCTGGTGGTCGCCGGTGTGAACGGCGCCGCGGGTCCGGAATCGCCTTCGTTGAAAGACGCCTACAAGGACGCCTTTATGATGGGAACCGCGGTGAATGCCGGGATTGTCACCGGAAGGAATTCCCGTGCGGCGGAGCTTGTGATCCGTGAATTCAATACGATCACCGTCGAAAACTCCATGAAAGCGGGCCCGATCAACCCTCAGCCCGGCGTTTGGAATTTCGAACCCGCGGACGCCTTTGTGGAGTTCGGAGAGGCCCACGGGATGTTTCTGGTTGGGCATACTTTGGTGTGGCACAATCAGACACCGGATTGGGTTTTTGAGGACGAGGACGGTAACCCAAAGACACCGGAGGCGCTAAAAGAGCACCTGCGCGGCCATATCGAGACCGTGGCGGGGCGTTATGCCGGACGAATTCACGCCTGGGATGTGGTCAATGAGGTCATCGCCGATGACGGATCGTACCGTCCCACCACCTGGGTGAACGGAATCGGAGATGGGGACGAACTGGTCAAGCTCGCCTTCCAATATGCGGAACGATACGCCCCGGGAGCGGAGTTGTATTACAACGACTTCAACGCCTGGCGCCCGGCCAAACGGGATGGCATCGTGCGTCTGGTGCGGGTTTTGCAGGATGCCGGAATTCGAATCGACGGCGTGGGCATGCAGGGACACTGGGGGATGAATTACCCGAAGTCCGAATACATCGAAGCCGCCATCGACGCTTTCGCCGAACTGGGGGTCAAGGTCATGATCACCGAAATGGACATCGATGTGCTCCCGCTGACCCGTGAAGGACAAATCATCGGCACCGGAATGAGTCACCCGCAGTTTCAACTTGAGGAATTCATGGAGTACCTGAATCCCTGGCCCGATGGTTTGCCCGACGAAGTCGAACGGCAACTTGCCGCACGCTACGCGAAATTGTTCGAAATCTTCTACCGCAAGCGGGATCAGATCGATCGGGTGACCTTTTGGGGCGTGCATGATGGCATGTCCTGGAAAAACAACTACCCGATCCCGAACCGCACCAACTATCCGCTGTTGTTCGACCGCGACTATCAACCGAAACCGGCGGTCGAAGCCATCCTGCGCATTCCGGAATGAACGGGAAAGCGCCAGGCAAAAACTTGAAAACGTATGTTCACCATCCTCCTTATCCTCGTATGCATCGCCTTCATCGTAGTTTCCACCAGCCGCTTTCACTTGCATCCGTTTCTGGCACTTCTGGCCGCCGCCTTCTTCTTTGGGGTGTTTTCCGGTATGCCCCTCGCGGATCTCGTTACCACGGTCAATGAAGGATTCGGGGCCACCATCGGCAGCATCGGCTTAATCATCGTCGTAGGCATAATCATTGGCACCTTTCTCGAGCATTCCGGAGGCGCTTATCGTTTGGCGGATTTCATGCTGAGAATCGTAGGGCGCAAGCGGGTCCATCCGGCCATGGCTTCGGTCGGTTATGTGGTTTCCATTCCGGTGTTCGCTGACAGTGGATTCGTGATCCTCTCGTCGCTGAACAAGGCCATTACCAAAAAAGCCGGGCTCTCGTTGGCCGGAACCGCCATCGCCCTGTCGCTCGGGCTAACGGCATCCCATACCATGGTCCCGCCGACTCCCGGGCCGATCGCGGCGGCGGGGATCCTCGGCGCGGACCTCGGACGGGTCATACTGCTGGGGTTGTGTGCCAGCCTTGGAGGTTTGCTGGTGGCGATCGTGTTCGCGGTCCAAATGGGAAAACGGATTTCCATCGACCCGGCCCCGGACATGAGCGAGGCGGACCTGAAAGCTCGGCTGGCCTCATCGCCATCGGCGGTAAAATCGTTTCTGCCCATCGTGGTACCGATTGTCTTGATTGTTTTGCGATCGTTCGCGGAATACCCCACGGAGCCGTTCGGATCGGGTGGCTTGAAGGATTTTCTCGGTTTTATCGGGCATCCGGTCATCGCCCTGTTGATCGGTATGTTGCTGGCATTCCTGCTGCCGAAAAAATTTGATCGCGCCATGCTGGGAAGCACTGGGTGGGTGGGCGAGTCCTTGAAGAAGGCGGCGGTGATTCTTCTAATTACCGGCGCCGGGGGCGCCTTCGGACGCGTGCTTCAGCAGTCTGATCTGGAATCGATTCTGAGTGGCCTGGCGGAAGTCCAATGGCTGGGCATCTGGCTGCCGTTCCTGGCCGCGGCGTTCATCAAATCGGCACAAGGCTCGTCAACGGTTGCGATTATCACGACGGCGGCGCTCGTGGCACCGTTGATACCGACGATGGGCATGGAAAGCGAGATGTCCAAAGCGATGCTGGTGATCGCCATCGGGGCCGGTTCGGCCGTGGTTTCCCATGCCAATGACAGTTTCTTTTGGGTGGTCAGTCAGATGAGCAACATGAGTGTCGCCCAGGCCTACAAACTGCAGAGCGGCGGCACGGCTCTGCTCGGGTTCAGCGCGATGATCGTGCTCACCATTCTGTCCCAGTTCGTCGGTTAGTGTGACTTCGTTGATCGCCTGAGCTCATCGCAGCCCAAGGTCCGACTCAAAGTTTGAGTCGCATGGGCGGATTCCAACCGTAGCTCCGTGCTTCATCCGGAGACCTCATGCCGGAGCCGCCGTCCTTACGTCCAACAAACGCCCGCTGAAGCAGGGCGCTACGTGTTTTGGACTCCCCGTAGCTTCGTGCTTCAGCCGAAGTCTGGAACTCGGGACGCGGGTTCGCTTTGCGGGCCGGTTCTGCGCTGTCTGAAGAGCGGCGCTACTCTGAACCGGCGCCGTCCGTTCCGCGTTTTGGCAACGAGCGAAACGCTAACGGTGCAGGACGGCACGGGCTGGAAGACCCGGAGGTTCGGAGAAAAGCGGAACAAAGATGACTCCAATGCCTTATGCTTGCACCAGGGAAACCCTGATGGGCGTTGCATTTGGCAACCCCTATTATCGTTTCCCTTATGATCCGCTTGTGGAAGTATCTCATGGTTACCGCGATCCTGCTGGCGCCCAGTCCGCAGGGGGATGGCGTGGCGTATCACGGGGGATTTCGGGAGTGGCTGCCGTTTTTCTTTGAGCGTAACCTTATCGAATCGTACGAGGCGTTGTTTGAGGAATCACTCGACCAGGAGCAACAGGAGGGTTTTCTTCGGTTGGTCCGTTTCATTGTGGCCGACGAAGAGGTGACGGACCTTCGTTGGGCGGCTTATCTGCTGGCTACGGTGAGGCACGAAACCTTTTTCTCCTGGCAACCCGTTCGTGAGGTCGGACGCGGTTTGGGTCGGGAATACGGTATACCTGACCCGGTCCTGGGGGAAACGTACTACGGGCGCGGCTTTGTCCAGCTGACCTGGAAAGCGAACTACGAAAGGGCCGGCCAGTTTTTGGGCAAGGACTTTGTAGCGAACCCGGATAAAACACTGGATCCGGTAATCGCCTACGAGATTCTCTCCCGGGGAATGCGCGAAGGATGGTTTACGGGCAGGTCGCTTGAGGATTACATTACCGACACCCGAACCGACTACGTCAACGCGCGTCGGATCGTTAACGGAACCGACCGGGCGGAGATAATTGCGTCCAAAGCGCGAAAATTTGAGAGTCTTCTTAGGGGAGAACCGACCTTGCGCGATCATTTCCCGATCGGTGGACCGGTGCATCAGGGATGATTGGTTGATTATTGCCGTGGGGCGGTTGATACTCGGGGCCTCGGCAAAACAGCCGGGCCTTAGAATTCAATCTTCACCACGGTTAAAATGAATACTCGAACCTTCCTCCTGGTTTTCTCCCTGACGATTTCCCTGGCGGCTTTTCTTTCCGCGTCGGTTTCACCCGCGCCGCTTTTTCGGGACGGCGCGGTGCTGCAACACGGCAAGCCCGTCTCCGTCTGGGGCACGGCGGACGCGGGAGAAGAAATCACCGTGACGTTCGCCGGACAGACCGTATCCACCGGAACGGATACCGATGGTCGCTGGTCGGTGACCCTGGCTGCGCTCGAACCGAACGCCGAGCCGGCGGAAATGCTAATCGCCGGCAACGAGACCCTGCGCATTTCCAACATTCTCGTCGGCGAGGTCTGGCTGGCGTCCGGTCAATCGAACATGGAGTGGGCCGTGGCTCAGTCCCATGACGCGGACCTCGAGGTGTTGACCGCCCATTGGCCCCTGATTCGGGAATTCAACGTGCCGCGCGCGGCGGTTCCGGAGCCCCTCGATCAAATCGAAGGACGGTGGCTTTCCGCGCGAAGCGAGAACATCCGCGGCTTCAGCGCCGTCGCCTATGCCTTCGCCCGGGACCTTCATCAGGCCCTGCAAATGCCGGTGGGGATTATCAACAGCACCTGGGGCGGAACCATCGCGGAAGCCTGGACCGATCCTGAGAGCCTGGAGGGCGAAGCGTTCAGCGCCATTCGACAGAGAGGCGGGGATTTGCTAGAACGCGCTTCTGATCCCTCTCCCCAGGTCCTGCGCGACGCGCCTTCGTTTCTTTACAACGGAATGATCCATCCGCTCGTCCCTTACGGTATCCGTGGAGCGATTTGGTACCAGGGCGAAAGCAACGCCGGACGTTATGAGGAGTACCGCGAACTGTTCCCGGCCATGATCACCGGGTGGCGACGGGTTTTCGAGCAGGATGATTTCCCGTTTTATTGGGTGCAGCTGGCGGAGTTTCGCGCCCAGGGCCCCCGGGATACCACCTGGGCATTTTTGCGCGAGGCCCAGAGCGAAACCCTGCGCCTTCCCGCCACCGGGCAGGCGGTTATCCTGGACGTGAGCGACGTGCACGACATCCATCCCGGAGACAAACGCACCGTCGGGCGGCGCCTGGCCCGCCTGGCGTTGAACCGCACTTACGGCCACCAGGTGGTCGACTCGGGACCAGTGTTCGCCGACGCCGACTTCGACGGGGCAACCGCGCGGGTTAATTTTTCGAATACCGCCGGCGGCCTGCGAACCACTGCGGTCGCGGTACGGGGCTTCGAACTGGCCGGCGAGGATCGCCGTTTTTTCCCCGCCACCGCCAGCATCTCCGGCACCTCGGTGGTCCTGAACTCCGAGTCCGTTGCCGCCCCGGTCGCCATCCGCTACGCCTGGCGCAACGCCCCGGAAGCCACTCTCTCCAACGGCGCCGGACTCCCGGCAGCCCCTTTTCGCACCGATGACTGGCGCGAGAACGAAACGCCATGACGACCGCGTTGGGCTTGACTTGGCGCCACGCGGGCTATTGTTTTGAGTCGCTGTGACAACAAGTACCCTGGTGAATTTGAAATGGAGCGTGGTCTCGATCTGGTGGTTCGCCGCGGCAACAGTTTCCGCTCACGGGGTTCTACTGCCGGTGGAAATCGAACAGGACACATCCGGCGAGGGTGTGCCCGAGATACACCTGCGCTGGCCGATGGAGCCGGGGTTGCGTTATGGGTTGTACCGCTCAAGCGACCTACGCCGTTGGGAACTGGCGCCGGGGTTTCCGACTGAGGCGGCAACCGAGCACGGGAATTATACTTTCGTTCCGGCCGCGGATCGCGGTTTTTTTCGGGTGGCGAGGCTGGGGCCCTCGCCGGAGGGCTTCGTCTTGATTCCCGCCGGCGCCTACCAGCGCGGGGATGCGCATGACGATCCGCAAACCTACATGGAGTGGAGCCGCCCGGTGCGGGAGGTGGAGGTGAGTGCGTTTTACAGTGCCCGCACGCCGGTGTCTTATGAGGAATGGCTGGAGGTCTTTTCCTGGGCGTTGGACCGGGGGTACGAATTTGATCGAATGGGAACGCGGGGCTGGGCGCCGGGAATCGGACAGTTGCCGGCGAGTGCTGTGGGAAATCGTCATCCGGTGGTGGAGATAACCTGGCACGACGCAGTGAAATGGTGCAACGCCCGCAGTGAACGGGAGGGCCTCACACCTGTGTATTACACCGATGAGACGCACGACACGGTATATCGTAGCGGACAGGAGAACCTTCTGTCCACGCATGTGGACTGGGCCGCCGACGGGTACCGTCTGCCGACCGAAACCGAATGGGAAAAGGCCGCCCGGGGCGGGTTAATCGGAAAACGCTGGCCCTGGGGCGATGAGCCCCGTGACGGATTTCGCGCCAACTACGCCGGCAGCCGAACCGGTCGCGGCACCGCGCCGGTGGGAAATTTTCCGGCCAATGGGTACGGGTTGTATGATCTTTCGGGCAATGTGGCGGAATGGTGTTGGGATTGGCTGGAAATCGGCTGGTACCAGCAGGAGGCCAGCGGCCTTCCGGATACGCGCGGGCCGGATGAGGGCATTGTTCGGGTTCACCGCGGCGGCACCTGGGCAAACGTCCCGGAATTCTGCCGGGTGGCGTTTCGAACGGGAACTGCGCATACCTATTGGGCGAAAAGCATCGGGTTTCGCCCGGTGCGTTCGGCACCGTAATGGATAATGAAAAGTGAAAGGGTTGAAGTGGGCGATTGGAATTTGGGCGGTGTGGGTAGGGAGTTCCGTGATACAGGAGCAATAGTGAATGCCAGAAAAAATATTAGGAGACTCAATCGCCTTCGATACAGGGGTGGATGGTCGTTGATGGAGACTTTGACCGCGGTGGTGGTGATGGGGGCGTTGGTTTCGCTGCTGCTGGCAAAGGCTGCCGACATGCGTGTTGACGCGCTCGATGCCCAGTGCCGGGCGAACCTGCGACAATGGGCGGAGGCAGTGCATTCCTACGCGTTGGACAATGACGGGAACTATGCGATCAGGAAGCAATGGGAGGGGGTCCTTGGTGTCAGTTCATGGGTGTCATTATTTTCGGACTACAATCGCTACATGGGCCTTGGGGAGGGGGTGCGGGGATTTCTGCGAACGTGCCCGAGTGACGAAAACGCAATGTATGGCGAGGTCTCCTATGCCATTAACCAGCCATCGGTAGATGGTACGTTGCCTACGAGAGAGCGCGTTCCCCTGCATGCTGTATCGGAGCCTGGCGAGTTTCTCCTTTTTGTCGACGCGGTGTGGGATAACAGTGACGCGCTTTTTTCCCTCGACGGTTCTGCTGCGAATCCCGAGTCGGGAGCACATGCGGTTTTTGCCCTGACGCAGCCGCCGCGCGACGAGCAGCGACATCAGGGGGAAATGAACGCGGTGTTCGGTGACGGCCACGTCCGGCGTATTCATTGGGAACCGCGTGTCGAGAACGATCCCGATTCGATGGTGGCTCAGTGGGCGAAGTGGACTTCGATTACGATGGAGCCCATAGACGATTAAAATCAGGCTTTTGACGCATCCCGTGTATTCAGGGCCGGGCATGCGCGAGAACACATTTCTGTGCTCCTATCCCGGCATTGTGGTTGTGATTTGCCGCGATGAGCGGCAGGATTAGTAAAACTTTGGAGGCCGCCATGATTGTTTCACGTCTGATAGTCCGCAACTGGAAGAATTTTCTCCGGATGGACCTGCCCCTGGAGGACCGGGTTTTTCTAGTGGGGCCGAATGCTTCGGGAAAATCGAACCTGCTGGATATCTTTCATTTCATGAAAGACCTGGTGGCGCCGGGAGGTGGGCTTTACCAGGCGATAGCCCGGCGCGGCGGACTGAATCTGCTGCGTTCCCTTGCGGCGTCGAAGACGGCGCGGGTGGAAATGGAGTTTCATTTCAGCGGAGCCAACTCCTCCGAACCGGACTGGCGGTACGCGCTCAGTTTGCGGCCGTATCCGAGGATTCAAGACGTTCCCATGGTGGCGCGGGAGCGGGTCTGGCAGGGAAAGAAGCTGATCCTGGATCGACCGGATGGCGCCGATAAAAAGGACAATATCCGGTTGCGCCAGACGGCGCTGGAAAACGTCATCACCAACGCGGCGTTTAGAGAGGTCGCCGATTTTTTTGCCGACTCGCGGTACTTTCATCTCATTCCCCATCAGTTTCGCGAGAGCGGAAACGACGAACCTTTCCTGTCGCGGGACTTTTCCCGCCGTGAGTTTTTTCGTCAGGTCGCCGCCACCCCCGCCCGCACAAGGGAAGCGCGCTTTCGAAAAATCGAGGAGGCGCTTAAGCTGTCGATCCCGCTGCTCAAGGGCCTGCGGTTGCGTCCGCCGGGCGACGGTGAAGGGCACCTGGAGTCGTCTTTTCGCAATTGGCGCGAAGGTTCGCCTCCGCTGCGCGAGGGTCAGTTTTCCGACGGGTTGCTGCGCCTGATCGGAATTCTCTGGTCGTTGCTGGAGCGCAGTCCGCTGCTGCTGCTGGAGGAGCCGGAGCTTTCGCTCAATACCGCCATCGTTCGTCAGCTTCCCGGGTTGATCCACCGTCTCCGCCGGGGAGTATCCAGTCAGGTGATACTGAGCACCCACAGTCCGGCGCTGCTCTCCGACAGCGGAATCGACGGCCGGGAGGTGGTGCTTCTGCTGCCGGCCTCGGACCGTTCCATCGAAGTCGCCCGGGCCAGTGACCTGCCGGACATCGCCGCCCTGCTGGACCAGGGAATGAGCGTCGGCGACGTTGTGCTGCCGCGCACCCAGCCGGCGCGCATTGAAGAGCTCGGGTACTTTCAATGAGGCGTGGGGCGCCGACAGTCTTGGTCGTTGAGGATGTGTTGAGCGAAGGGGTGTTGCGCAAGCTCCTGCGTCATTTCGACCCCAAGTTCTCGGTGGTTTCCTGTTTGGGCCGGGAAGGATACGGGTTCATCAAAAAGAACCTGCCCGCCTTCAACGAGGCCGCGGCCCAGGCCTGTTTTGTGGTGATGACCGACCTCGACGACAATGGCTGCGCCCCGTCCTTGCGCAAACTTTGGTATAATCGTCCGTTCAATGACAATCTCCTGTTCCGAGTGGCCATTATAGAGGTGGAAGCCTGGCTTTTGGCCAATCGGCGCGGGTTTGCCCGTTATCTCGGCGTGCCCAGAGAGCGGATACCGGTCGACAGCCAGGAGATCCGTCACCCAAAGGAATTCATCATCGATCTGGCGCGAAGCTCCCGTCGCCGGGAGATCATGGAAGCCATCGTGCCGCGCTCCAGCCGCCGCAGCCGGGTGGGGCCGGACTACAACGGCTGCCTCCTGCGTTTTGTGGACCGCCACTGGAATTTCGAAGCCGCCCGAAAAAATTCCGACAGCCTCGACCGGGCGCTGAAGGCGTTCGAAGCCTACACGCCGGGCTTTGCAGTTTAGCCCGAAGGACCCTCGGCTCACCCCGACTTCATGTGCTCCTGTCGGGCTGCAAAAACGGATTCCGGTGACGTAGCGCCCTGCTTCAGCGGGCGTCTGTGCGGCGTGCGGACGGCGGTTCCCGGGAAGAACTCCGGCTTAAAGCAGGGAGCTACGGGGAGTTTGGAACTCGTAGCGCCCTGCTTCAGCGGGCGTCTGTACGGCGTGCGGACGGCGGTTCCCGGGAAGAACTCCGGCTTAAAGCACGGAGCTACGGGGAGTTTGGAGCTCGTAGCGCCCTGCTTCAGCGGGCGTCTGTACGGCGTGCGGACGGCGGTTCCGGGGAAGAACTCCGGCTTAAAGCACGGAGCTACGGGGAGTTTGGAACTCGTAGCGCCCTGCTTCAGCGGGCGTCTGTGCGGCGTGCGGACGGCGGTTCCCGGGAAGAACTCCGGCTTAAAGCACGGAGCTACGGGGAGTTTGGAGCTCGTAGCGCCCTGCTTCAGCGGGCGTCTGTGCGGCGTGCGGACGGCGGTTCCCGGGAAGAACTCCGGCTTAAAGCACGGAGCTACGGGGAGTTTGGAACTCGTAGCGCCCTGCTTCAGCGGGCGTCTGAGCGGTGGTTTTCAGATCTCGCCGCAGAGCGACACTTCCAGACCCAGTTCGCTCATGGCGGCGGCTTTGGCGTAGAGGCCGTTGCGGGCGCTGGTTTCGTCGGGGGCGTAGACGACTTGGATGTGGTTTGATTTGTGGCGGGCCATCATCTGGTCGCGGGTGATTCCCTTGAGGACGGCGTGCATGATCGGCCACTGGGGAGTGGTCAGGCGCCAGCGTTCCTCCGTCTCCTCCTGCGGCAGGCGCACCACTTCGGCCAGGCCGGTGTCGAATTTCAGTCGTCCGCCCTGGACGTAAACGCGGCTCCAGACCACGTGACCCGGTTTGCTGATGCCCTTTAACGTGCCACCGCCGAGACGGAAATACATCGGCGGCTGGCGTTCGCTCGAGGCCCCGCGGTAGCCGTCGATGAAATGGGCCGCCGGCGCGGCGCCGGAGATGAGAAACACCCAGACGTAGGCGTCGAGTCCGGTGCCTTTGTAGTGACGTCCCCAGCGCAGGTCGTGCAGCGTGGTTTCGGGCGGGTAGCCCAGGCGCCGCCAGAGTTTGTAGGTGACCAGGGCGTCGAGTCCGGCGCATTCGTCGACCTCGTTGAAGTGGGGCAATGCTTCGCCGGCGAAGAGTTCCGCTCCGGTCGCCTCGTGGTGGACCGGCGGGCGCTCGCAGTTGTTGAGCAGACCCTCCACCAGGTCGGAGGCCGGGGCCAGGTCCTTGAGCCCCTGCTGGTACTGAATCCCGATGGTGTCGCAGCCGAATTCGTCCGCCAGCCGGACGGCGGCGACGTACATTTTGCACTGCTGCAAAACCTGCTTCTCGGTCAGGTCCTCCTCCTCCTTCAGCCCGAAGTCGAAATAGACATGCCTCTCGCGCAGCCATTCGTAAACCGCCCGTGCTTCGGCGTCCGGAACAGTCAGCATTTTCGCGTACAGGGTCGACTGGCTCAGTCGCTCCTTGAACACCCCGGTCGGGTGCAGGAGCTCGTCGGGAATGATGGCGTTGTACATGCCCATGCACCCCTCGTCGAACACGCCCATGATGGCTTTCCGCTCGCGAAATTCACGGGCGAAGGCGACCCCGGTTTCCTCCGCGCCGGCGGGAATGCTGTCACCGGGGCGCACATGGGCGGTGTCGTGGGCGATGCGTCCGGCTTCCAGCCAGCTCTTGAGGCCCTGGCGGAAAAAGGAGTCGATGAAATCCTCGCTCCACAAGGTACTGTACTCGACTCCGGCCTTGGTCAGAGAACCGTTGAGATTGAGCATGCCCACCAGACCGGGCCAGGTGCCGCTCCAATTGGCCACTGTGAGAATCGGGCCCTCGTGCTGGTAAAGCCCGTGCAGGATGTGGTGACTGTATTGCCAGACCGCTTCGGCCACCACCAGCGGGGCGTTCCTGGGGATGGAACGAAACACCTCCATCCCGTACTTCTGACTGTCGATGAAGCCGTGACCTTTCTTCGGGTTGAAAGGGTGTCCCCGCCTCACGGATACGCCCTCCTTTTTGAAGGCGGCGACAATCTGCTTCTCCATGGCGACTTGCGCCTCGTGGCAGTTGCGGTTGGCGGCGGTGCGCAGGTCGCCGTTGGCGATGAGGATGACTTCTTTGATGGCCATAGCGGGTGATGGAAGGGTTTAGATAACGAGGGTTTCTCCGAACCGGGGGGTGACAAAGGACTCTTCCGGAAGCCCTTCCTCCCGCAGCACCTTTCTCAGGTAGATCGGGGGTTCGCCCGGCGGTTCGTTGGTGAGTTGAAAGGTGCCCCAATGGGAGGCGATGGACTGGCGCGAGTGGACGTCGCAGTGGATCTTGACCGCCTCGCGGGGGTCCACGTGAACCGGGTGCATGAACCAGCGCGGACTGTAGGCGCCGATGGGGATGAGGGAACAATCGATCGGACCGTGTTCGCGGCCGATTTCGGCGAAAAGCGACGAATACCCGGAGTCGCCGGCGAAGTAGAGTTTGCGGCCGGCGTGCTCCAGTATCCAGCCGCACCAGAGGGTGCGGTTGCGATCGAACACCCCGCGGCCGGAGAAGTGTTGCGCCGGCACGCAATGGAGGGAGATTTCCCCGAATCTGAGCGATTGCCCCCAATCGGCCTCATGACAGTTCACGTAGTGCAGCCGCTGAAACCAGGGCGTGATTCCGAGCGGAAAGAAATAATGCGGGTCGCCGCCCAGGCGGCGGATGGTTCGCCGGTCGAGGTGATCGTAGTGGTCGTGGCTGATAAGAACGCCGTCGATGCGGGGCAGTAGGTCGAACGGGATTCCGGGCTCGGCCAGACGGCGCAGGTTGGGCAGGTAAACCGGCGAGCAGCAGCGGCTGTAAATGGGGTCGCTAAGGAAGTTTTTTCCTCCCACCTGAATGAGAAAAGTCGCATGGCCGATCCAGGTGACCTGAAAACGGTCCGGGTCCGGGGGGGTCTGCAAGCGTTGGAGATCCGGCTGAACCCTTTGCGGCTGGTAGGGCGGCACGTCCTCTGGAGGGATGGCCGATTCCTCGGGAGGACGGCGGCGCACCAATCCCCGGCGGGTCACCGATTCGGCAAGCAGGCGCGGCATTCCGGTGAGTGGCGCACGTCGTTCCCTGGCGGTATGGTAATCGCGGCCGAATACACGGCTGGCGGAACTCATGGCGTCGATCTTGATCATACCGTTGAAGTGCTATTCAATGCCTTTCACTCTTGAACTCAATGCTAATGGGAACCTTTTGCAAAATCCTGCCGATTTCGGCGCTTGCGCTTGTTGTTTGGCTCGCCCCGTTGACAGCGGATCAGGCGCCGGGCGATGAGACCCGGACCCTTGCCTTTCGCAATCTCCAGCGCCTGGTGCAGGAAGAGGAACGCATCCTGGAACGGTCCCGCCGCGGCGACGGTACCTTCGATCTCGAGCGGGTGCAACGCGGGTTTCAGGATCTGGTGCCGCGATACGAGGCGTTTTTGGGCGATAACCCGAATTACGCTCCGGGCTATGTCGCCTACGGCCTGATGTTGGACCGGGCGGGAGAGAGCGAATTGGCCAGCCGCATGTTCCTGCGCGCCAATCAATTGGATCCCAACATTCCGGTGGTGAAGAACCAACTCGGCAACTACATGGCCGAGCAGGAGAAACCGGACCAGGCGCTGCCCTATTACCTGGCGGCCATCGAATTGGAGCCGGAGGAGCCCCTGTACCACTATCAACTGGGCACGCTGCTGGCGGAATTCCGACAGACCTTCCTGGACCTGGAAATGTTCGAGCCGCGAGCGTTGGATTCCGCCCTGCAAGAGGCGTTCCGGCTGGCCGCCGAGCTGTCGCCGGCCGAGGTCGCCTTTGCCTACCGTTATGCCGAGTCCTTTTACGACGTGGCCGACCCCGACTGGGACGCCGCGCTGGCGGCCTGGGAGGCGATGGCTGAACGGGTGCGGCCCGGCGTGGAGCGGCAAACGATCATCCTGCACCGGGCCAATATCCACCTGCTCAAAGGCGAGCCGAATCGAGCGAGGCGACTCCTGACCGAAGTCACCGCCCCCGCGCTCCAGTCCAATAAGGAGCGTCTGCTCGAACGCCTGGAATGAGCCCTGGCGCCCGTGGGACCACCGGGAGCGCCGCCCTCCACGCTGGAGGGCCATGCTTCCGCATGGCCGTGCGGATTCCACAGGCAGGAATGCCTGTTTCACCCGGCCGTCCTCCAGGAATCCGATCCCGATTCGGATTCATCAAACGATGAACCGCCTTAACCGAGGGAAAATGATCACACGGAGCCACGGAGCAACGGAGATTTTTTCATGATCGCGGACACTCAATACTCTCTCATTTCTCACTTCATCATTATCGCTTCCTCCGTGTCTTTCACCGGCCTGAGCCCGTCGAGGGCGTGACTCCGTGTGCGATTAAGGATCCTGTTTCCAGAATAAAACGGATCGCCTCGAAAACCGGTTCCCGAATACGTTCAACGATACAATTCGCTCCACATTCGGAATTTCTGATGATTTTGTGACATAGGTAACATGATGTACATTAGACGCCTCTCCGCGTGCCTCCTGGGTTCTTTCGTCACTTTGCCGGCGGTTTTGACGGCAGGAGCCCTCACCTACAGCCTGCACCAAAACGGCGCCGGCTGGCCGGCGGACGCGCGGGAGCGGATCGACAACGCCATGGCCGAGGCGGTGGCGCTGTATAACGAGCACGGGTATTTTGAGAAACACGTCACCGCCAACTACAATCCCGGGGTGCCCACCGCTCACGCCAATTACGACGGCTGGATCGAGTTCGGCAGCAATTCGGGCTTCCAGAACACCCGGACGGCGCTGCACGAAATCTCGCACACCCTGGGCGTGGGAACGCACTGGAACTGGAACAACAACCGTTCCGGCAATACCTGGACCGGCGAGCACGCGGTGCGCCAGCTCCGGCACTTTGACGGACCCGATGCGCACCTCAGCGCCGATGCGCAACATTTCTGGCCCTACGGCCTGAACCAGAACAACGAGGACGGCGCTATCAATCGCGTGCGCCACATCAAAATGGTGGCGGCGATGCGCCGGGACATGGGCATCGTAGGCCAGATCCAGGGATTGCCGGCCGACTGGCACATGTTTTATTTTGGCGGGAGCAGTCGTATTGGCGCCCATCACGATACCGACGGCGACGGCTACACGAATCTGGAGGAGTATCTGGCCGACACCGACCCCACCGATCCGCTCGATTATCCGGGGGCGCCGGTTTTGGTGCATCACTGGCTTCTGAACGAAACCCCCGCCACCGCGGGCTTCGCCCAACTCGACCCCGAGTATTTGCCGACCCGGGACCGCACGACCTCGGCGCCCCTGGCCGCGGCCACCGGAAGTCCGGCGACCTTGGTGAAAGGCGAGTCCACCTCCGACCCTTTGCCCCTGTTCTCCGGCCCGGCCGCCAGGGGAGCACGACAGGCGGAAGGCAGCACCGGCTCCCTGGGAATCGCTTCCGACGGTGCGGGCGTGAACCTGGGCAATACGGTGGCTTTCACCCAACCGTTCACCGTCGCATTCTGGTTTAACCGGAATCGACTGGATGCGGATCTCGCACCCGATGCGCGGCAGCATCTGTTCAGTTCCGCGTCCGGCGAAGACCGGTATTGGCGCCTTCATGCCACCGGGTTTGACGCCGCCGCCGACACCTTCGCGCTCGGTTTTCAACATCACGCCCTGGCCGGGGACGGTTTGCCCGTGGCCGAAGGCCTGCGCAACGACACCTGGTACCATCTGACGCTGACCCGTGACGCCGATTCGGCGGTTCGGATATACCTCGATGGCGAGGCCGTGTTCGAGGAAACCTTCGACCCGGGGGATACAGGCTTTCTTGCAACGGACGGTTCGGCGGTGGCCGCCGAAAACGTGGTGGCCTACTGGCGTTTCGAGGAGGGACCGGCGGGAAGCAATGTCCCGGTGGCGGCCGACCAGGTGCCGGATTCCTCCGGCAATGGCAACCACCTCCGTACCTGGGGAACGGGTACCGCGCCGCTTTACGTGACGGACACTCCCTTCGACCCCGTGCCGGGGACCGGTGAGGACAACCAACTGGCTTTGGATTTTTCCAATGGCAACCGCGATGTGTATTCCGACGGCAAACCGATCAACTCGCACCCATTCCCTGAATTGACGGTAGAGGCGTCCTTCAAAGCCAACGTGACCAACGCCTGGCAGGTGATCGTCGGCAAGGACGGCAATCCCATCGGCGGCCAGCCTCCGTTTTCTCTTAAAGTCCGCAACGACGGCCTCCTGGAGGCCGCCATCGCCGACGGCGGGGGCACGCGCCGGCAGATTTTCAGCAACGACACCGTCCAGGCGGGGGTCTGGTACAGTGCCGTGGCCACGGTCACGGCGAACGAGATGAGCCTCTGGCTCAAGGGGCCGGAGGACAACGACTACGTTTTGCAGAGCACGCTGGCGGTCGACGGTATTTTTGTCCCCGGTTCAAACGCGTGGACCGTGGGACGCGGCATGTGGGGCGGAGGAGTCGCCGACTTTTTCAATGGACTGATCGACGAAGTGCGCGTCTCGGACGTCGCGGCCAATGTGAACCGGGTCTGGCTGGGTAGCGACGCCACGGGTGGCGAACCGGGTTTCACCGGGCTCTTCGACGACGTGCGCGTCTACAACGGGGTCTGGCGTCACCAGGTGGTTCCGCTGCTGGCGGAAGAGCGTGACGGGGTTGATTACACCGCGTGGGCGGAAGCGCATTTCGGTCCCGGAGACACCGGGAATCCCGAAATGAGCGGTCCGGACGCCATTCCCGGTCTGGACGGCGTGCCCAACCTCCTTCGTTATGCCCTCGGCCTGGCTCCGGGGGAACCCCTGTCCGAACGAATTGGAAAACCCGAAGTCAACGACGGCCGCCTGGAGATCACCTATCAGCGCGACCCCAACGCGATCGGAGCGGTGGTGGTTGTGGAGTTTTCCGAAGACCTCAAGACTTGGTTTTCGGCGGGCGAAACCGTCGTTGAGAGCGCCAACGGCCTGCAAACGGTGATCGCCCGCGCCCCCGCCTTCCTCGGCGCCCAGGGACGCGAGTTCGTGCGAATCCGGGCGCGCCTGGAGTGAGCCGGTTTGCCTTGACCGGCACTGATATGACGCGATGTATCGCTCACTGAAAATCTGGGCAATACGTTATTATTTAAAGGAGAGAAAGGTGGAAATTGTGAAAATGTTAAGAGTGGGAGGTTTGATCGCATTCGTTGCCATCGTATCGATGCTGTTCATGGGTGCGTTACCCGAATCTTCATCCGGTGACGAAACCAAACAGCAAAAAATCGTCTACTTGCACGAGGATGGGAGTAGCACGGTTCTTGTCGGTGACCCGGAGGCGACTACAGGAGACCGAAGAAGGATTTTGCCCTCATTGCTGAATGATGGGTGGCGAGTTGTGGAAATCGAACGCACAAAATCCAACATCGTGGCGGTGGTTCTGCTCGAGAAGTAAAACGGATGTTCTCGTCCGACCCGCGCGCCCGGCGACCCCCATCCTGGTCCACGTTTTTTGGATTTAGTATTGCGATAAAAAGACATTAGTGTCAAGTTATTGCAATGAAATTGGAAGAATTGCTGCGGATTGCCGGGGACAATCCAGTTTTTACCACGGCTTCGATCTTGGCGGGGGCGGGGTCGCCGGAGGGGGTTCGGAGGCAACTGGACCGCTGGGTGCGGGCGGGAAAAATTGTCATGCTTCGGCGCGGCGTCTATGCGGTGCGGGAGCCCTACGCCCGCCGTAAGCCCCACCCCTTTGTGGTGGCCAACACCCTCCGGAAGGGATCTTATGTGAGTCTGCAATCGGCTCTCGCTTACCACGGTATGATCCCCGAACACGTCCCCGTCGTGACCAGTGTCACCCTTCGCCGCCCCGAATCGATCGAAACCCCGCTCGGGGGATTTACCTTTCGGCATGTGGGCCGTCGTCTGTTTTTCGGGTTCGGCGAACGCGAGGTGGCCCCGGGGCAAAAGGCTTTGCTGGCCGGCCCGGAAAAGGGCCTGATCGATCTGTTGTACCTGACTCCGGGAAGTGACGATCGCGACTACTTGCGGGAACTGCGTTTGGAGTGGGACATCGCCTTTGGTTTCGATCGGTTGCAGGCCGCCGCCGAACGTTCCGGATCGCGCAAAGTCGTTCGCGCCGTCCGTCGCCTGAAGGACCTGCGTGAGGAATCCGGTGAATACGTGACCCTATGAAAGAAATCCTCCTATCCCTGGCGGCGGAACAGCCGAATCCTTTTCTCAAGCGCAGCGTCGCCCGCGAATACCTTCAGGCGCGCACGCTTCTGGCGCTGCAGGATTCCGGGGCTTTTGCCAATTGGGCCTTTGTCGGCGGGACGGCGCTTCGGTTTTTGTTTCAGCTTCCGAGATATTCCGAGGATCTGGATTTTTCGCTTCGAGAATCCGGTCAACCCGCGCGATTCGAAAGCCATTTGCGTTCCGTCAGGTTCGACCTGTCCGCGGAAGGGTACGATGTCGAGGTCAAGGCGCGTCAGGGAACCGCGGTCGCGGCGGCCTTTATCAAGTTCAAGGGACTTCTCCACGAGATTGGCGTGTCGCCTCACGCCGACGAAGTTCTTTCGGTGAAAGTGGAGATCGATACCAGGCCACCCGCCGGAGCGGGGTTGGAAACCCGGGTCATTCGCCGTTATGTCATGCTTAATTTGCTGCACCATGACCGTGCTTCACTGTTCGCGGGAAAACTCCACGCGGTGCTGTCGCGAAAGTACACCAAAGGACGCGATCTTTACGATTTGGCGTGGTATTTGTCGGATCCGGAGTGGCCGGAACCGAATCTGACTCTGCTGGCAAACGCGTTGCGGCAGACCGGCTGGAAGGGGAAAACTCCTGATGCGGAGAATTGGCGTGACCTTCTGTGGCGTAAGTTCGAGCAAACCGATTGGAAACGGGCCGTCGCGGACGTGGCTCCGTTCCTGGAACGTCGGCAGGATCAGAATCTTGTTTCCCTGGATACGCTAGGTCGGCTTCTTAAGAGGAATAATGGAGTGGTGGAGTAGTGGAGTGGTGCTCGGTTAAGCAGCTTGTCGATTGAAAATCCAAATCGGGATCGGGATCGCTATCGGGATAGCAAACCCTGATAGGGATTGGGTTAACGAAACCTCGATTCCGATCCCGATAGCGATAGCGATCCCGAATGGAACCCTTAACCGTGCCATTCGGAGTGGTGGAGTAGTGGCGTAGTGGAGTGGTGGGATTCGAGGGAAGATCAGGTGGAAGCATTTTCCTACACGGAGCCGCGATTTGATTCTTTAGACCAATCCCGGAAATCCGCCCGCGGCGTTTAGTCATCCGGAAATGTATGCGTCCCGCTTTCTCCCTGCGGCGGAGGGTTTTTTTATTGTCAAGGCGGGTATTTTTGACTTATTCACTGCTCAACCAATCACACGATGACCGATACCCAAGACCTTCGTTATGATCGCCATCCGGTCATGTTCCGAAACCGGCCCTGCAGCTTTATTATATTATGTCTTATGTTGGTCCTCCCGGTGGTAGGGCTGATGATGTTTCGTGAGGAGATCAGGGAGCATGGGCCGACCGCGGCGATCATCCTTCTTGTTTTAACGGCGTTGTCGTTTTTCATTCTCCTGATTTGGTTTGCCCGGACCAGGTCGACCCGGTTGCGGGTTAGCGGGGATGAGATACACCTGGAGGAAGGCCTGCTCAGCAAACGTCACGTTGATTTGCATGTGGCCCAGATCCGTACGGTGCGGGTGATGCAGGGCTTTTGGGAAAGGATTCTGCGGGTCGGTCAGGTCGAAGTTTTCACCACCGGTGACAATCCGGAATTCCTGGTGAAGGGGATGCCCAACCCGCATTGGATCCGGGATTTTGTCCGCAAGAGGAGGGCCACGGCCGAGTGAACGGGGGAGATAACTGGGAGAGTCGGCGTGCCCTGCGGATTCTCTATGGGGCTTCGTTTATCGCGGCCCTCGTCGTGGCCTTGATCGTGTTGGGTGCGGCGACCACCCTGCCGGGGATCTCGGAATGGGTGGCGGTGACCTTTGACAGCGGGATCGGCTTGCGCCGGGCCGCCATCATTTCCGCCGTCGTCAGTGTGGTCATTCTGATCGCTTTTGCGATGGCGGCGGGTGAAGGTTTGATCGGCGAAATTCAGTTCATGATCTCGGGATTCTTTGTGTTTTTCGTTTTCTTCTGGCTGCTGATCGCCTGGGTTTTCTAGGAGTCGGTCGGGCTTCGCGGACAGGTCGCTTCAAAGGCTGCAATGAGAACGGAAGGGAATGAGCTGGAGCAAACTTTCCCTCGGGAGAGGGGCTTTATCGCGTGGATTGCGGACCATGACGAAAAGCGGCTGTTTTTGGTGGGATACGTCGGGTTGACGCTTCTGCTCACCATCGGCATCAGCCTGTTCTGGCTGATTTTTCTGGTTTCGATTCACTTTTTCTTTGAAGTGGTCAAAAAGTACTGCGACGGGGCGAAAGACACGTCCAGAATCCTGACGTGGTCGGCCTGGGACATTAAGTTTGATTTGGCCCTTGTCACCATGGCCCTGGTGCTGGTGGTGTTTACCGAAATTTCTTTTGGTGTGGCTGGTGTGGCCGGATTGAGCCGGTTTTCCGGGGTGATGGCGCGGTTTTCCGGGGCCAGCCGTGGAGTTTTGCCGATCAAGGACCTGATCCTCGCCTTTCGCATCATCTGCACCCGCAAGTTGGACCGGCGAAATGTGATGCAACGCAAGCTGCGGTGGAGCAAAATGCAACAGGAGGCAGGTCGTGACGCGATCAAGAAAGCGGACTGCTTGCGCCTGTCGAGCCATCGGTATCCCTGGCAAATGCCATGGTCCTTGACCAGCAAGATCGTGGTCGGAGTTATCGTCTTCAACCTCGGTCTGGTTGCGGTTGTCATGATCTTCGGCGAAACCCCGTTTTCCGAGTGGGGGCCCGCGATCCTGAACGAACTCCATCCCTGGCCCAAAAGGTACTGACCGCTATAGCGGTTTAGTCCCTTATTTCTGAAATCTTGCGCAAATCGCGCAAGATTTCCTGGAGGGCAACGCTCAATCCTTGCGGGGGATGGTGGTGATTGTTTCCCGCACGCGGGCGATGGTGTTGGCGGCGAGGTGACCGCCAAAGGCGATGCCCGGGAGGACCACCGAACGCTTTTCCAGAATCGTACCCGGCTGCAGGACGGCGTTGCAGCCGACTTCCGCGCCGTCGCCCAGCAGGGCACCGAGTTTGCGCAGACCGGTGTCAACGGTGCCGGAGGCCAGGCGTACGCTGACGGCGTTGCGATCCAGCCGCAGGTTGGCCAGCACGGCGCCCGCCCCCAGGTGGGCACCGGCGCCGAGCACGGAGTCGCCGACATAGCTGAAATGGGGAACCTGCACGCTGTCCAGGAGAAGCGCGTTCTTGAACTCGCAGGCGTTGCCCAGGACGCAGTTTCGGCCCGCGATGACGTTGCCGCGGAGGTAGGCGCCCGGACGGATCTCCGTACCCTCCCCGATGTAGACCGGGCCGATCAGGGTGCAGGTGTGGGGAAGTTTGACCGTGGGATGGACAAAGACCGCGCCCTCCCGATGAACGCCGGCCGGAAAATCGCGCCGCCCCCCCGGAAGGGATCTCTCCGCCAGCGCCGTGCCTATGGCCGCCACCCATTCCCAGGGCGCGGCGTCGGGACCGAAGTACTCGGCAAAAGGAAATTCGTCCGGCAAAGTGAAAAGGTCGGCGGCTTTCATGCTTCCCTGTTTACCTATCTGCCCCCCGGTGTCGACCGAATATCCAATCCGCAACAGGGTGAAACAGGCATTCCTGCCTGGGGCCGACAAGCAGCCCGCGCCGCGGAAGCCTGCACCGTACACGCTGCGTTGTTCCGCCCCGGGCGGTTCTTATTTTCCTTCTTCAGTTCGACAGCAGGCGCCGCGTCGTTCTAGCTTTGCATTCAAATGAAAAAACTCATCCACTCCCTCTTGCTCGTCCTGGTCGCCCTGCTCTTCATCGCCCGAGACCTTTCTCCGCTACAAGCGGTTGAACCCTCGACCCAGCCGGAAGGAACACCCATGAGACTCATGTCTTTCAACATTCGTTACGACAATCCGAACGACGGCCTCGATGCCTGGCCGCACCGGAAGGACTTTGTCGCCGGGGTCTTCCGGTTTCACCAGGTCGATTTGGCGGGGACGCAGGAGGGTCTGGTGAACCAGTTGGAGGAACTGGATGCGCTGCTGCCCGAATTCGCCTGGGTCGGGGTGGGACGTGACGACGGCGCCCGGGGTGGAGAATTTTGTGCGATCTATTACCGGACCGACCGATTCGAGGTGATCGAACACGGGACGTTTTGGCTCTCGGAAACCCCGGAGGAAGTTGCCAGCCGCGGCTGGGACGCGGCCTTGCCCCGGATTGTCACCTGGGCCCGTATGAACGACCTGGCCAACGATCGGCGCTTCATCGTGTTCAACACCCACTTCGACCACCGGGGCCGGGAAGCCCGGCTCGAAAGCGCCCGGTTGATCCGGCGCAAGGCGACCGAGTTGGCGGCGGACGATCCTGTGATCGTGATGGGTGACCTCAACACCACGGATTCCGACGAACCCTACCGGGCCCTGGCCGAACCCGCGGCCGCTCCGGATCAGATCATGCTTTACGATGGATTTCACCACTCGCGTTACGGCCACCACGGGCCAACGTCCACCTGGAGCGGTTTCCGGGAGATCGTCCCCGACCGTCGGATCGATTTTATTTTCGCCGATGCCACCTTCGAGTTCATTCAGCACGGCATCCTGGCCGATATCCGCGACGGCCGCTTCCCTTCCGACCACCTCCCGGTGGTCGCCGATGTGACCTTCGCGGAGTAGAGGGAAACGCACGGCTTTTTTCCGGTTGCCGGGAGGGGATCCAGGCGACGGACGCCCCGTCTGTTAAGGGCTTGCGTGTGCGGAAATTCCACAATAGTATCGATAAGTTTCACAAAATTATAACGATAATAGTCGGGAGAAGGTATTATGAGAAAAAAGACATCAATGAACTGGATAGTAATCTTCATGGCCTCGATCGCTTTGGTTTTCTCCGCTTGCGGGGAAAATGATTTCGAGGATGCCGGTGAGGCCATCGACGACACGATCGAAGATGTCGGCGATGAGATGGAAGATCTCGGCGACGATGTTCAGGACGCGGTCGAGTAGATCTATTTCGATCGCAGGGCACGGATTGTGAAAACAAACGTGTTCCTTACAGCCCGCATGCCGGTAAACGGCATGTGGGCGTTTTGTTGAGAACCGCCGGAATCGGAATTTTTGGAACCGGCGGGGGTTCGGGTTTTCTTTAGGCAGGAGGGAAGACCGACCGCAATGGTGGGTTCGGTGACAAGGATCCGTGACGCATGCCCGTCATGCGCGGATCCGCATCCGGCCTTAGGGGCGTGATTATGGATGGAGAAATTAACAGTGCAGCCGGTACCGTCGGAGAGATTGGTGAAAAGGAGCTGATTCGCCGAATCGCCGGTTGGTTGGGGCCGGTTAATCCGCCTTCGCCGGAAGGGATCGGCGACGACTGCGCGGTTTTCCTGGCAGCGGATGGGGGTCCCCATTTGATGACGGTCGATCCGGTGATCGAGGGGTGTCATTTCGACGCCTCCGTCGCCCCTGAATCCGTGGGGGCGAAATTACTCAAGCGAAATATCAGCGACGTGGCCGCAATGGGGGGCCTCCCGCGACGGGCGGTGTTGTCGCTGGCGCTTTCCGGCGAGACGAGTTTGGATTGGCTGCGACGTTTTTTCCACGGCCTGGGCGAGGTTGCTTTGCAATACGGGGTGAAGATCGTGGGCGGTGATGTAGCAAGGAAGGATGGCCCCTTTTCGGCCTATCTCACCCTGATCGGGGAGGCGGCGGGCACCCGGGTTCTGACCCGGAAAGGAGGGAAGGTTGGCGACTGGTTGCTGGTGACCGGGACCCTGGGGGGAAGTCTGGCCGGGCATCACTTTGATTTTAAACCTCGGGTGGAGGAGGGTGTCTGGCTGGCCGCCCATTCGGAGGTGCGTTCCATGATTGACCTGAGTGATGGTTTGGCCAAGGACCTGCCGACCCTCTTGCCGCCGGGCACCCAGGCCGAACTGGAGTGGGATGGTCTTCCATTGAGCCCGGTGCTGGCCGGAACGGCGATGGCCCGGGAAGACGGTTGGCGGCACGCGTTGACCGACGGCGAGGATTACGAGTTGCTCTTCGTTTTGGACGGATCCCAAAATCCGCGGGGCCTGATCCGAGATTGGACGCGACGATTCTCCTGTCCGCTGACCTTGATCGGAAAGATCGTCGCCGCGCCCGCCGGGGAGCCGGGTGCCCCGCCCATTCGCTTGCCCGCGTCGTGTCCCGACCTGGTCGTGGGATCGGCCTACGAGCATTTCCGGCGGTAGCGCAAGTTTACCCGTCGGACCGAACGGAGGACGCCTCGGACGCTTCCGTCAGCCAGGCGGCATCCACTGATGCGGTCGCGCTATCGCCGTTTTCGAATTCGAGCCGGATCCCGTCCGGCGCCACCACGGACAACGCCTTCAATCCCGGACTACCGGCTACCGGATGGACGAATTGCACCTGCCGCAACCGGGTGGTTTGGCCGGCCTCAAACTTCCGCACAGTGGGGATCTCTTCCGATTGGAGGTGTTGCGCCCGGCTTTTCAGCACCCCTTCATGAAACCACGAGCAGACGTCCTCCACTCCCAGGCGGCGCAAATGACGCCCATTCCATGGGGCCTGCGGCCGACCGCCGTTGGATACCCAAAGGAGTGTGGAGGGAAAGGAGGCCACCGGCCGGAGCGACACCCACACATAACCGGGAAAAGTCACCGCGGTCCAGGCCAGTTCCCCGCCCGCCGCAGTAAGCATGACCAGGTCTTCGCAGCCGTCCAGGGCGGGGTACTCGGCCAGGGAGACCTCTCGTCCGTCGGCCGTGGAAATGGCGTGCAGGGACGAAAACCGGGCTCCGGGCCGCAAGGCGCTTCGTTCTCCGGCACCGGCGAACCCGTCCGGGTAAACCGACCCGAAACGAAAAGGGCTGGTCCGCAGGGGGCAACTCACGCCCTCGGGAAATGCCAGGATCGGGTGGTGCCCGTAATTGTACTCCCCCGTCACCCCCGAAATCCGGTGTTCCTGGTACAGGGCGAGGTCGCCCGGCCGCAGGCGGACCGATTTTTCCACCCGCCCGGCAAATTCCTTCAGCGTCCGTCGCAGGACGAGTTCTTCTTCCCCCTGGTCCGCCAACTCCCATTTTCCGTTAGCGGTTTCCCCGTGCGGAGAATAGCGCGAATCACTCTCGCCGAACGGAAAACAGAAAAAATCCCCGCGCAGCACGCGCACGCAGGCGGGCTGATCGGGAAAATCCTCCGGACTCCAGGGAGGCAGCGAATACGGATTCACCCGCTTGCCCTCTCCGAGATCAAACCACACCGGGGCCATATGCCCGCCAAGTTCCGTGATTTCCAGGGCGACGCGGTCGGACTGCAGCGAATATGATTTCATCGGGTTCACACCCGGGCATTCTTCTACCACTCGTCCGCCCCCGCAATCCCAAAACCGGCTTGCGGGTCAACGGGCTCAAGCGGGACGGCGTTCACCACCAGAACTGGGGACTGCCGCTGTGTTTGGCGGTGTTCATCTCGGAGAACGGACGCCAGGTGACGTGGCCATCCAGGAAGACGATGTTACCGCCCGCAGGATCCCGGCCGTTCAGGTGATTGGTCCGTTCCGCACCGCTGGCGATCGAGTGAAAATTATCACCCACCGACATCACCGAATCCAGGGCCAGCTCGGCCTGGCTTTCCGTTCGGTACACCGTTTGCCGTCCGTCTGTGATCGGTTTCGGCTGTCCCTCCCGGCTGTGCACGAACCGAGCGTCGATACCTCGCGACGCCCCGCCGCCGGAATTGGCGAACAACAGGACGTAGCTGATGACTTTGAAGCCCGCCACATCTTCATCCGTGGTCTGGTCAAAGAACTCCCATGCCCAGAGCCGGGCGTGGATGTCACCGTGTTGGGACGAGGGGCAGAAGAACATATCCCGTTCTCCGCCACCGGTTTGCATCAAGGCGTTCATAGCGGAGACATCCGCGTCCCACGGCCAGTTTCCTTCGTTGATCCTGGGAAACCGGCCGTCGTTCTCGGAGGCGTAGAGGAAGGAGGCGACACCTATCTGGCGCAGATTGCTGAGGCAGTTGGCCCGCCGCGCCGATTCCCGCACCGTGCTCACCACGGGGATTAGTATGGCAGCGAGAATACCGATGATTGCGATTACGGTTAGCAATTCGATCAGGGTAAACCCGCGACGAGTCGCATTCATAACTATATATTTGATGGAGGGTTAATACACTGGGTACTTTAAGCCATATACTAAACTCTGCTTCTGGTCAAGCAGAGACGTATGGGGCTGTTTTGGGCTAAACTGCACCATTTATCCCGGTTAAACCCGGTGCGCGTGCCGTTTGGTCAACAATCTCTATATCAGCTTTGCCAAGCCAGGACCAAGGAATCCGCGCGGTGTGGTAGCCGGGGTATTACTTGACAGCTTACTGGTGCCGCCCTACCAAGGGGCGAAGTGAAAATCAGTCAACAGAAACGTAGCCCCCTCAGTCGATTGCTTGCCACCTTCCTGCTCGTTCCCCTCCTATTGCAGTCCGCTTGCGGAACACTCCTTTATCCGGAGCGGCGGGGCCAGACCGGAAC
Source organism: Opitutia bacterium (assembly GCA_050506795.1). GTDB lineage: Bacteria > Verrucomicrobiota > Verrucomicrobiia > Opitutales > T3Sed10-336 > SLOW01. Next base: position 39,285 of record JBJHCF010000027.1, on the reverse strand, counting down.
CAGAATTGACCCCTCGGTGGTCATCCTCAACGGAATCGGTCTGTTGATTTTTCTTATTCCGGGACTGATAGCGTTTGCGGTCGATTTCAGCACCGGGGCGATTTACCTCCCGCCCGACGAAACCGGAACCGAAGGAGAGGACCGGGTTATTTATCTGGATCCCGATTCAATTACACCGGAAAGCCTGGCGGCCGCGATCCGCGAGCACACCGGCAAGGAGGTCACCTTTACGGAACATGATCTGCGGGTTCTGGAAAAACAGAGTCCGGAGTCGATCGGGGCCGACCTCTCCGCGTTGAACCGCCTAAACTAATCCCGCGGTCGAAGCGAGATCATGCCACGGCAGCCGGCGTTAACCCGCCTTGTCCCGCTTGGATTTCTCCTTGGCGACAAACTCCAGTTTCTCCCGAACGATATCCTTTAGGAGGCCCAGGGATTGTTCCCGGTCGAGAAGAAAGGGTTCAAACTTCGGCTCGATTTTATTGCGACTCAGGATCTGAGCGCTGATTTCATCGGCACGAACGTAGGCCATCTCCCAATTGCCGAAGATGCGTTCCTCGGATTCTTCATAGGCAACCAATGTCACTTCCTCGTTGCGGTCGTCCTGGACGATACGCCGGTAAATCTCGTTGACCGAATCCCGGGGTCCTTCGAGGCATTGCAGGAAGCCATTGATCGAATAACAAAGAGCGCCGGTTACTTGGTAAGCCGGGTTGTTTCGGCGTGATTTTTCGACGATCTCCTTGAGTTGCTGCGGGGTGCAATTCCTGCTCAACCGGCTCACGTAAACTAACCTTACTAGATTGCTGCTATCAGTCATGTTTTGCTTTAAATTCCGTTGTGTTTAAGCTCGATTGTCAGGTGAGCTGTCAGCACGGTTCATGCCGGGTAGCACCCGACACGTCTAAAATCGGGCGTCTCATGTGCACCTGCCTTCCAATGTTCTCAATAGCTCGATATCGCGTAAACGACAAGTAAATATGGCAGGAATCGCTTTTCTTCAAGACCTCGGAATCGTCCTGGTGGTGGCCGGAGCCGTCGGCTTGCTGTTTCATCGGCTGGGCCTTTCGGTGGTGGTGGGCTACCTGCTGGCCGGGATCATTATCGGGCCCTACACCCCGCCGTTTCCCCTGGTCGAGGATATCGACCGCATTCAAACCCTGGCGGATATCGGGCTGGTTTTCCTTTTGTTTTCGATCGGAATGGGGCTCAGCATCACCCGCCTTCGCCGGCTGGGATTTCCTATTGTCCTGGCTACCGTCCTGATCGCGGTGGTCCTGTTCTCGGGGTGGCGAGTGATTGGGGCATCGTTCGGGCTGAGTTCGGTCGAAAGTCTGTTTTTTGCCGGCCTTTGGGTGAGCTCAAGTTCGGCCATCATCGGCAAGGTCCTGCAGGAGCGCGGGCTGACCCACCAGCGTCACGGGCAATTGGCCCTGGGAGTCACGGTGCTCGAGGACATCGTGGCCATCGTGATGCTGACGCTGCTTCTCTCCTATGTAGGAATCGACGAAGAGGCCCCGGCCGCCATTTGGGAGACGATCGGGTTCTTTGGCGCGTTTGTCATCTTCATGGCCATCACCGGCCTTCTTCTCCTTCCACGGTTACTGCGCCTGCTGAGCCGCCGGGCGGGTATGGAGCTGCAGACGGTGATCGTGTGCTCCATCCTGCTCCTGCTCGCGGTGATGACCCAGCGCGCCGGGTATTCCCTGGCGTTCGGCGCGTTCCTGGTGGGCGCAATTCTGGCGGAAACCGCCCAGCGCGGCCAGGTGGAAACGGCGTTCGCGGGTTTGCGCCACGTTTTCAGCGCCGTCTTTTTCGTGGCTATCGGCATGCTCATCAATGTGGCGACAATGGCCGAAATCTGGCACATCGTTATCGGGGTCGCGTTGCTCATGATCGTCGGACGCGTGGTCGTCGCCTGGTTCGTCCTGGTGATTATTGGAACCCCGTCCCGCTCCGCGGTTCGGGCGGGCCTGGCGCTGACCCCGATGGGGGAGTTCGGTTTTATCATCGCCCAGGCGGGAATTACGGCGGCCGTCGTTCCGGATCTGTTCTATCCGCTCGCGGTCGGCGTCTCGCTCCTGACCGCGCTGGCCTGTCCGTTTCTGGTTAGCCACTCGGAGCGCATCGCCGCGATGGCGGAAGCGATGGAACCCCGCTTTTTGAGGAATGGCATCACCTACTACCACAACTTTCTCGAACGCTTTTCCCGGCTGCCGGCCAAGAACAGTCTGTGGGAATTGAGCCGGAAGCGCCTGATTCAGATCGGGCTCGGTGTATTTTTTGTCAGCGGGCTCCTCCTCGTGGCCGAACCGGTTTACCGGGCCATGGAACGCGTGACCGGCGCCGACTTCCTGTTTCCCTACGGCACCCTGATTTTCTACTGGGGTGGGGTGGGGGTGATCGCATTGTTCCCGCTCTACGCCGTTTGGAGGAATATTTCAGCCATGGCCTTGCTGCTGGCCGAAGCCGTTGCCGGGAGTCGCCGGGACAAAGTCCTGCCCTCGATAATCGAGCAGGGAATCAATGCGGTCATGGCGCTCTTCCTGTTGCTCTGGTTGTGGTTCCTGTTGCCGCTGGGCGCCGCGGCCGGGTGGGTGTTCGCCGCCCTGATCCTGTGGGCCATCGGGATGACCGTGCTTTTTCGCCGGCGCCTGATACGGATTCACAGCCAGTTTGAATTCGAGTTGCAGCAATTGATGAGCGAGGATTATCACAAATCCTCCCGGGTCCTGCCGCCCTGGCTCCGCAAGCACCGGGACCTTCACTTGAGTATTGCCGAATGCGTTGTTCCGGACAACGCCGTCTGCGGGGGAAAAACCATCGGCGAGCTGGCCCTGCGCCAACGGTTCGGCTCCTCGATTGTCGGCGTCGACCGCCAGGGGTTTATCATCGGCAACCCCGGCCCGCAAACGGTCCTGTATCCGCGTGACCGGCTGCTCCTGCTCGGGGAAAACGACCAGAATGAAGCGGCCCGGAGAGTATTGACGGAGGAGAGGGGAGACACCGAACGGGGAACCGTCGGCCTCGACGATGTTCAGATGGAGAACGTTTTTGTTCCTCTCGAATCCCCCCGCGCCAACCAGTCCCTGGCCGAACTGCATGTCAACCGGGTCACCGGAGTCCAGGTGGCCGGTATCCAAAGGCAGGAACGCATGATAATCAACCCGGGCGGCAATGAACGGATTCAGGCCGGGGATGAACTGGTAGTGCTTGGCATGCCCGAAGCCATCACCCGGTTTCGGCAATGGCTCATGCCGCAGAACGGCGGTGACCCCGAAAAGTGAATTGTTCGGGCTCTCAGTCGAGTTGGATGGTGCGGCCGGTCTGAGCGGAACGCCGCGCAGCATCGAGGATCTCAACCACCAGCAGGTTGTTTTCCAAACTGTACAGGCTGTAAGGCTCCACTTCGATCGTGCCCCGGATTACGTCCGCAAAATAGTTGAAGGGATTGGTTTCGATACCGACGTCGATTGCATCGACACTTTCGGTCGACCGTTGGGAACCGCGTTGTCCTCCGGTGCGCACGGTGTTCGGGTTGGGGGCGATAATGTAGCCGCTTTCCCCGTAGATCTCCATGTCCTTGCGGTCGATCGGCCAGTTCCAGGATGCTTGGATAATGGCTTGGGATTCCGGATACGTTACGATGATAGTCGCCTCATCATCGACGTCCGGATAGATGTGGGGTTTGTGCGTCTGGGTTACCGCGGTCACTGTTAGCGGTCTCTCGCCGCCGGTCAGATAGGTCATGAGGTTCGCCCCGTAACAGCCGAAATCGATCAATGCCCCGCCGCCATTCAATTTCGGATCGGTGAGCCATTCCAAAAACTCCGGTCCGACTCCGATTTCCTGGGGGCCCATGTGGCCGTGCTGGAACAGGGCTTTCCTCAGCTTGCCAAACCTTTCACCGGAATGATTCAGCAGTTGATAGGTTCTCTCGGTGCTGGGGTACCAGGAGGTTTCGTAGTTGGTCAAAAGGTGTATGCCGTGTTCCCGGGCCAGGGTTTCCATTCGTTCTGCGTGCTCCATGCTCACCGCGAGCGGCTTCTCCACCATGACATGGATGCCGCGCGGCGCGGCCGCCTCAACCGCGGCCAGATGGTCGTAAATGGATCCGAACGCCAACAACCCCTCGGGTTCGAGTTCATCCAGCATGAATTCCAGATCGTCATAAAATAAACCGGCGTCCAGATTGTAGGAGTTCTTGAATCGCTCAACAAGGGCGGTGTTGGGTTCATGGATACCAATGACGTCCACGTCGGCGACGAACCGGTCCTGGAAGATCCAATGCGAATGCCCGTGGGACAGCCCGGCCACGACCAGCGTAACCGGATCATCGGACCCGGATTGAGCCTGCGCGTTTGTATCGGAGCGGACGAAAAGAAAACTCATCACCGCGAGGGAGAATAACATACCGCTTCGCAGAATGGGACCGGGGTGACCTTTAAGGCCTTTGGATGAGGTTGCAGTTTTCATGTGTAAAGGTGATCGGGTTTCGCCGGTTGTGGCCAGCCAAAAGCCCTCATGGGTTCGAATCATGCTTGAACGACTCTCCCGGGTTGGTATAAAGAAGCTTTCTACGAATCAACCGAAAACCGAGACGCGATATGTTTATAAAGCACAGCAGGATGAGTGATTTTAATTTTGGCGAAAATGATTTTTCCGACACCGCTCCCGACCGGATTCAAAGACGAGCGGCAAGCGGGTTAACGCGTCGCGGCCTGATGGCTGTCGTTGCTTCCGTTGCGCTTGCGGTCTCTCCCGCCGCCGTGCTGGCCGAGGAGCAGAGGGTTACGGTCGCGCTGGTCGGCGGGGCGCATATTCACGCTCCCGGTTTTGCCGATCAACTGGGCGCTCACGACCGCATCGAGGTGCGTTATGTGTGGGATCCCGATCCGGCGGTCGCCCGTGCGCGCCAGAGTTCGGCGGGCGGCGAGGTCGTCGAAGACCTTTCCGTGATCTGGGACGACGACGAGGTGTCCGCGGTGGTCATCGTTTCCCAAACCAATTTGCACCTGGACCTCATTTCGGCGGCGGTCGAGGCGGGCAAACACGTCTTTCACGACAAACCGCTCGGTTTGAACGCCGATGAGGCCGGGATCCTGGCCCAACAAATCAGGGATGCCGGGGTGATCTACCAGACGGGGTATTTTCAGCGCGGTCTTTCGAATCACCAACGTGTGCGGGAACTTATTGAGGAAGGCGCCTTCGGTCGCATCACCAATATTCGCACCACCATGATGCACAGCGGGGCACTGGGTGGGTGGTTTGACGGGGAGTGGCGTTGGATGGCGGATACGGAGCAGGCCGGGGTCGGCGGTTTCGGTGATCTCGGGACCCACGTGCTCGATCTGATGCTTTACCTGATGGACGCGGCCGGCGATGTGGCCGTAGCCGCGACGGGACATGTGGATACGGCTCTGGATCGGTATGAGGGAACCGATGAATACGGCGAAGCCATCATTCGGTTCGCTTCCGGCGCCGTAGGCACAGTGGGTGCGGGTTGGGTCTTTCACGCCAACCCCAATACCCTGGAGATTTCAGGCACAGAAGGCCACGCCCGGATCACCGAGGGAGTCCTTTACCTTGCCGGTCCGGGGATGGATGGCAAAGCGGACGATGCCGGCCGCGCAACCGGTCTTCCCGGCCAATGGCCGAATCCCCTGCAGCTTTTCCTGCAGGCGGTCGCCGATGAAGCCGACGCGCCGCTGGTCAGCGTGGACAGTTCCGCCTACACTCAACGCGTCATGACCGCCATCTACCGCGGCGCGGAAAACATGGAGTGGGTTGTGATCGAAGACTGATCGAGCCCCAGCACGCCCCCCCGGGAACGCCGAGCACCAGCTCGGCCTCCCCCCTTAACTCGGCCCCTCCCCTTAACCCGACCCCTCCCCTTCGCCCCCCTCCCCTTCGCCCCCCTCCCCTCCAAATACCCAAATGAACACCCCACTCCCCAAATGGCATCGCCGCTATCTCCCGCACTGCGACACCCGCCTGCACTTCCAAAGCATCACCTTTCGGCTTGCGGACTCGCTTCCGCGCGAAACCCTGCGCGCCCTGGAGGAAGAACTTGCGCTTCTTCCCGACGAACAAATCGAGGCCGAACGCCGTCGACGAATCGAAGCGTGGCTCGACTCAGGCATCGGATGCTGCGCTCTGCGAAATCCCCGGGTCGCCGCCCTGGTTCAGGATGCCCTGTTGCGGTTCGATGGCGACCGTTACGATCTCGTAGCCTGGTGTATCATGCCCAACCACGTCCACGTCCTGATCCGTCCCGTCGCCGAACTATCGAAGATCGTGCAGTCGTGGAAATCCTTCACCGGGCGCCGGGCGATGGAGTGGAATTCCGAGCTGGAGCTCGGCGTTCCCGGGAAGGCCTTTTGGATGCGCGAATACTGGGATCGTTTTATTCGCGACGAACGACACTTTCATCAGGTGGTCGACTACATCCACCGCAACCCGGTAAAAGCCGGCCTGTGCGATTTACCGGAGGACTGGCCGTGGAGCAGTGCGGCAGCGGAAGGTTCGGACTCCGGAAACAGTACGGATGCCCGGAAAGATGTGGACGCCCGGATAGATGTGGACGCCCGGAAAGATGTGGACGCCCGGAAAGATGTGGACGCCCGAGCTGGAGCTCGGGGTTCCCGGGTCATGCTTCTGCCCCCTGGGAACGCTGGGCTCCAGCCCGGCCCCACCACCAACCACGGAGGAACCCAGGAAGAGAAACAAAAAAGGCCGTAAGATCTTGATCTTAAGGCCTTTTTTGTTTCGGTGGCGAGACCCGGAATCGAACCGGGGACACAAGGATTTTCAGTCCCTGACTCAAGACGTTCTTTTATGATTGCGTCCGCTCGCTAGTGTCTGCAATAAAGTAGCTTAAACAAACACTTTAAGGAGGAATATCGTGGGCACAACGTCGCATGAATTATCGCTTGAAAGCGGAAAAAAGGGGACACAAAGGGGACACAAGGGAGATACAAAGGCTCAAACCTCCTTGGGGCGAGACACGATTCTCTTTTGGAAGCAGAGAGTGCGTCAGCGCCGAAATCCAAATGGCAAATTGATCCCGGACTTCCAGGTTCGGATGAAGTTTCGTAACCGGGAGGCCTGGTTCAATCTCTCTACTCAAAACCGCGACGCGGCGGCATCCAAGGCGAGGACGATCTACCGATTCCTCGTCGCCAACGGGTGGGAGGCCACCCTTGACCGGTACAAGCCGAAAACGGCAGAAAAGCTCAAGTCGCCGACGGTGGGGCAGTTTCTCGGGGAGATCGAGGTGAGGGCTGGGTTACGAGCCGCTACTTACGGCGACTACGCTCGGAAGTTTCGCCGCCTGGTTGCCGGGATCGTTCGAATCGAGGGCGGACCTCAGAAGCACGATTACCACCACGGTGGGCATAAGGAATGGTTGGAGAAGGTTCATGCCGTAAAGCTGGACCGGATCACACCAGACGCTATACAGGCGTGGAAGGTTCGCTTTCTTCGTGAGCGGGAAGCTGACCCTCTTGCCGCAAAGCGCGCGCGTGTTACCTTCAATTCGATTCTTCGCTGCTCCAAGTCCTTGTTTTCCAAAAAGGTTAGGAAATTTATCCAAATAAATCTACCGCTTGATGACCCGTTTCACGAAGTCGAATTCGCGAAGGTAGGTAAAGGCCGCTACAGGTCGGGTATCGAGGCGGCAGGTTTGATGGCCGCTGCACGTGAAGAGCTGGGCGTCGAGGTTCCGTCGATCGTTCTCGACGGATCGAAGAATCTGAAACGATCGATTGCCGACGCGAAGGAGCGCCGTGAACAGTTCAAGGTCTTCCTGTTGGCTCTTGGCGCTGGACTGCGTCGCGGCGAGATCGATCAGCTGACCTGGAAACAGGTGGACCCTCAAAAAGGAATCATCCGGCTGGAAACGACCGAGCACGGCGAATTGAAGTCGGCCGGTTCAGAGGAGGACGTCGACGTTGACCCGGAATTGCTTACCTTGCTCCAGCAGTTCAGGAACAGCCGAGTCGATTCCGCTTTTGTTGTACTGGAGAAGACCCCAGCCCGCAAAGTAAACAGCCAGCGCTACTATCGCTGTGAACGGATCTTCGTCAAACTCACTGCTTGGCTTCGCACGAAGGGGATTACCAGCCAAAGCCCGATCCACACGCTCAGGAAGGAGTTCGGGAGCATCGTGAACCAGCAATACGGGATTTTCGCTGCCAGTAGCCAGTTGCGGCATTCGAGCATAACCCTGACCCGGGAGGTCTACACCGGGAAGAAAGCACGCTTCGCCCCGAAATTTGACCAGGAAGAACCTCAGCAGTCTACCCAGGAACCGGACAACGGAGAACCCGTGCCTACAGACCAATGATTCGCAACGAATCCCTCAACCAGCTACCGATTCCAGACGGATCGCCTTTGCCGAATACATAAAAGCGCCCGGTGTGCGTTCAGGAAGGAGCCTACAAGGATGACCACGACGACAAAATCGCGATGCCTCGGACGAAACGGTGGGAAAGCGAAAAACCCGGTTGAACAACCCTTCCCGGGGATCCGGATCCGGAAGCGTCTGAATCGTTCCGGCGGTGCTTTCTCCTGGCGGGTCGAGGTTGGCGCCCGGTTGACGGGACACCGGCGTACCGTCAAGCAGTTCCCGTCCCGCGAAGAGGCGGACACCTACGCCCGGGCGATGCACGACCAGAAAGAACGTTCCGGCACAAACGCTTTCCTGCTCTCGGATGCCGCCCGAGCTGACGCGGCCCGGGCGCTCGAAACGCTTGCCTCGCTGGGTGTCAGCTTGACCGAAGCCGCTGAATTTTACACCCAGCATGCCCGACCCCCTGCCGGTCATATTTCCATCCAGGCTTTGATCGACGAACTAATTGAGTTTAAGGAGAATCGCCAGAGGATGCGGCCCCGTTATCTGCAAGATCTGCGGAGTCGACTGGGGATGTTTGCCAAGACCTTCGGAAGTCGAACCATAACGTCCGTCACCTCCCAAGAAATCGACACCTGGCTTTATGCGGACCAAACCATCGGGGAGCAAACACGCGACAACAACTACCGAGCCCTCAGCGTCCTTTTCCACTTCGCGTGCGGTCGACGGGATAAACGTGGTTTCACGGCCTCTGCCTACCGGAGCGACAATCCGTTACTCGCGGTGCCCCGGCCAACCATCGACCGCGAACCACCGGTAATCCTCAAACCTGAGCAGGCGGAAGCACTTCTCGCTGCTGCGATCTCCGAGGAGGGCAGGGGACTTGGACTGTTGCCGTGGGTCGTCCTGGGACTTTTCTGCGGTCTGCGCTCAACCGAACTCATGCAGCTCAAATGGGGCGACGTCCGCCTTTCCGCCGGTTGGGTAACCGTGAGCGCCCGGATCGCGAAGAAACGGCGTCTCCGTAATGTGCCGATCCCGGCAAACGCCGGGGAATGGCTCGCCACATGCTCAGGCGCCCCCGATGACCCAATTGCGCCCCCAGGGGCAGAGGACCGATTGGCCCGCTTGGGCAAATTCGCCGGAATCGACCCCTGGCCGACGAACTGCCTCCGCCATTCCTTCGGCTCCTATGATTTTGCCTTCTCAGACAACGCCGCCGCGACCGCAGCCAAGCTTGGCCACAAGAACGACGACATCCTCTTCGAGCACTACCGAGCCCTGACCGACAAATCGGAAGCCGAGCGTTTCTTCAACATCGTTCCCGCTGAAGATGTCGATACAATGGTGCGGTTTCAGGCTACTCAATAGCTCTGCCTCTTCAAAGCGATCAGTCGAAACAATGCCAAGTATTTGTAATTATGGGCTGCTGTCCATGAGTTGCCGCAACAGTGATTTCCGTTTCCTCGACACTATCCGCACGCCTATACATGTTACGTTCTACTCAATTACCGCTTTATTCTGGAGACCCTCACCGTCCAAACCCTCCTCGATCTCGCCTACACCTTCGAGGTCCCTTGCCACAGATCGATCAATCTCAGGTCTTTTCCACAGATGAATACTCCAGGAATCGCAGGTGCTGACGGATGCCGCTCGGGGTGGTTGGTGGTCCGCCGCGTTGCGACCGGCCCGGTCACGGCGGAGATCTTTCCGGACGGCGACACCCTGTTTCGCGCTCTCCTTCCCGAACACCTCCTATTGATCGATGTCCCGATCGGTCTTCAGGAAACCGGTCCACGCAAAGCCGACATCGAAGCCCGCCGCTATCTCGGCTGGCCACGCAGAACAAGCCTTTTCTCCGCCCCCATCCGACCAGTACTGCATGCGGCCAGTTGGGCAGCTGCCTCCGAAATTCGGCGCTCCGTCGAGGGCAAGGGGATGTCGCGGCAAGCCTGGGGCATCACGGGGAAAATCCGGGAGATCGACGAAGTCATTCGCAAACACGACCCCGGACAATCAAAGGCCCGAGAAGGCCACCCGGAAGTCAGCTTCGCCACCTGGGCCGGCCGCCCGATGGAATTTCCCAAGAAAAGAATCACCGGCCGGGCTGAACGCATTCGATTAATCGAATCCCATTTCGCCCAGGGACTCGTCGCCGACCTCTGGTCCCAGATCCGCGGCAAAGGTGCGGCGCAAGACGACCTCATCGACGCCCTCGCCATGCTCTGGTCGGCTGAGCGTTTGGTCTCGGGACAGGCCGGAATTCTTCCAACCGAGCCGGAATACGACCGACACGGGCTGCGGATGGAGATCGTTTATTAAAAAACCGCCCCATTCTGCTGACGACAATGATCGACCTCCTGTAACCATTCGTTCGCACTCCCGAGCGAACCCGAGAGAAGCCTTGCCCTTGAAAGATGCGTGGGTTACGGATTCTGCTTAATGCTCAACAAGCATCAAACCTTGGAGGATAATCCCGATAGACGGTTGTTGATCATACTTTCCTTGGGCACGACAGCCCGCCGCTCCGTTCGGTATTCTTCTGACGAGAAGTTTACCCGACTTCAAGGCCTACCTTTTCCTTAAACCGGATCCGCATAAGAACCTGATAATCATGCCTGAACACACGCTTTCAGCCCTCCTAACGCCGCGTAAAGGCTTCAGCGACAAGAGCGAAAGCGTCGAAAGCCTGGAAGCCTTGCAATCCGGTGATCTCACGCCGGATTGGCTGGAGGCAAATTACCCGACCCGCAATCTTCAGACGGTTGTTGAGACGGTTTTCGGCCGGTTGGACGGACGATCCGGAACCGTCGGCTTCCATTTGCAGCAATCTATGGGTGGGGGCAAAACCCACACGCTGTTGTGTCTTGGCCTTTTGGGAAAGGAGCCCAGGCTTCTGACCAAGTATTTCCCGGAGGTCAAAGTCGCCGATGAGAACCCAGTTCGCATTGTCTGCATCGATGGGCGGGCCAACCACAGGAACGGCATTTGGGGGACGGTGGCTGAACAGCTCGGCAAAGCCTCCACCTTCGGGCACCTCTATTCGCCACTCACTGCGCCGGACCCGGCCGACTGGCGGAAACTTCTTGAGGGCGAGCGCGTGCTGATTCTCCTAGACGAGCTGCCGTTCTACCTCGACAAATCCACCGCCGTCTCGGTCGGCAACAGCAATCTGTGCAAAGTCACCGCGACCGCGCTGACCACCCTCATGGTGGCCTGCTCCGGCGGCCCGGAGACCAAGCGCACGGCCATCGTCATGGCCGACCTCAACGCCGAGGCTTACCCGGACGGTTCCCAGACCATCCAGCAGATCACCACGCAGGTTCTGGCCACGCTCGGTGGCGAGGCGGAACGCATTCTCGAGGATCTCCAGCCCATCGAGCTGGAAACCAACGACCTGTACAAGATTCTGCGAAAGCGGCTCTTCAAGGAGGACCCCGAAATGTCCGCCGTGAAAGCCGTCTCCGAGGCCTACCGCGAGGCCCTGCGAAAAGCGGCTGACAACCATTACTGCAGCGGCGACCCCACGAGACTGGCTGGCGACATTGAGGAAACCTACCCCTTCAGCCCGGCCATCAAACACTTGGCCGCGCGTTTCCGCAACAACGCCGGATTTCAACAAACCCGGGGTATGCTACGCCTTTTCTCAAGGGTGATCGCCCACCTTTACGAGTCGGGCAAGGCCTCGAATATTTTACTCATTGGTCCCGAACACGTCGATCTGGCCGAGAAACCGATTCGCGACCAGATCAAACGCGTCAACGACGCCATGCAGAATGCCCTGGCCCGTGACTTTTACCAGACCGGAGGCACGGCTAACCTCCAGCAGGCTGAAGACTCCGGGCCGGTTTCCAGGGAGGATCTGAACGCCGCCGCACGCATCATCCTCTTTGCCTCGCTTTCCCACAAGGAGTCCGAACTCGGACTGACGCCCTCTCAGCTCGGCACTTGGTTCGCCGCTCCTGCCCGCGACATTACTGCTCTCCCGGCCATCTGGGCGCGTCTACAGGAAACCTGCGATTACCTTCACCGCACCGATCCCGACAACAAACTCCTTTTCCGCCCGATTGAGAATATCCTCGTCTGGGTGCGCCGCCGGGCCGCCGAACTTGCCGAAACCACCGTCCGCAAGCGGGTCGCCGCCAAGCTCGAGGAGCTGTTCAAGCCGGATGCCGGGAGCGCCTACCAGAAAGTCGAAGCCTTCCCCAGCATCGCGGACCTCACCCTCGACAAGGAGAGGACAACCCTGGTCATCCTTTCGCCCCAGAACCGGGAAAGCCTACCCGAGGAAGCGTTGAATTTCTGGAAAAACCAACGCTACAAAAACCGTCTTCTGTTCCTGACCGGCCTCAAGAACGGCTTCGCCAACCTCTCTGAACACACCCGAAAACTCATTGCCACTGAGGAGGCCCTCGACCGAAAGGACGTCGGCGCCACCGAGCGCCGCATGCTCGAAGAGCAGAAGGAACGCGCCATGACCGCCTTCCGCGAGGCCATCATCCAGTGCTTCGACACCGTCTTTTTCCCAGTAGACAACGAGTCCTTCGACCGCGCCTCGTTCCGCCTGGAGTACAAGGACGACAGCTACCGGGGCGCCCAGCAGGTGACGGCCGAATTGCAGAATGTGGGCAAGTTCCAGCTCTGGGACGAATCCAACGTCACCAGCAACCGCGACTACGCTCAGGAGGAGTTGTTCGACAGCAAGGTCATGCGCTGGTCGGATGTGAAGGAAAACGCCGCCATCCGGCCCACATGGATCATGACCCCGCCGGGTTGGCTCGACCAGCTCAAGCTCGCCTGCACCGGCAGCGACTGGTGGCGCGACGTCGGCTCCGACCAGGTCGAACGCGGTCCCTTTGAACGAAAAACCGCCCTTGCGGTGATCCCGCTCGGGCAACGCGACGGCGTGGCCCGGCTCAGTCTCAAGCCCACCCCGCAGGGCGCCGTCGTCAAATGGTGTCCCGGAGAAACCTTCGATGAGAGCAAAGCCGCCACTGTCGAAGACCTCACCGCTTTTGAAACGAGTGAACTGAAGGTCGTGTTCCGCTGCACGGACCCCGACGGTCAGTGGCAGACCGGCACCGACCAAACCTGGCAGGGCAAACCGGAACTCAAGCGCGGACAGAATCCGCGCCCGGTCGAGTTCCAGGCCACCCACGGCGCTGAAATCTGGTACACCACAGACGGAACCAAACCGGAACCCGGAAAGGCTACAAAATACGTCGGCCCGATCACCCCGCCCGATGGGTGCACCGTCATCCAGGCGGTTGCCGAGACCAAGGGCGTTTATTCCGCGCCAGTTTCTGCCAGCATCTCCGAAAAGGGTCCGCGCAAGGGAAAGGTGCGGTATCGCGGAGATTTGAGCCCAAAAGGCGCGTCCCAAATCAACGCCGCCCTGAGCAACCTTTCGGCCGCGAAAGCGGAAATCGAAGTCGCCAATGTTCGTCTCTCCCTGGATGGCGGTGGCGCGGTGGAGCTTCAGATCCAGGATTCCTCTTTCTCACCGGAGGCCATCAGAAAACAAATCGAGGCGGTTGTCGGCGCGCTCGGAGACATCAAGGATCAGGGGGAAGAGCGCCTTCTCGAACTCATGCAGTTGTTCTTTCCAAACGCCCAGGCTTTCGAAGACTGGGTGAAGAAGCAAGGGGTGCGCTACAAGGAAAGCGAGGTGGAGTATGTCGAGTAAACCGCAATTCACGGGATTCGCTTATTGCCCGGAAATTCGCCGGCACCACATCTTTGTCGAACTCCCAACCCGGCTCGGCGAGGACGTGGCTATTGTCGAAGACACCAGCGACCGGGAAACCCCGGTCGAGAAAGCCCGCATTCCCCTGCGCTACTGGACCGAGCTTCAGACCTCCGTCGCCGCGCACTTTAATCAGCGGATCAAAGAGCACCCGGACCTCAAGACCTGTCCCAAGGCACGTTTTGTTCGCGGCAAGCGCATTCCTCTCGACCTCCTGCTCGGGCGGGAACTCCTCGTTCTTGCCTGGGCGGTGGAGCCGTGGACGGAGGATCCCGACAAAGACCCCGTGATTCTCCACCTCCCCCAGGCCCTCGACGCCTGGCTCGGCATGATGCCGGAAGAACGCTGGACCCTCTACCGGCTCACCAACGCCCGCGCCGGCCACTGGCGGGACCTCGGCAATGGCTGGCGCAAGGCCCTCCGCTACGGCCTCTGCGGAAACGTCGGCGAAGAAGCGCCCACGGGTCGCCCCCTCCGCCAAAAAAAAAAGGCCGCATGAACGCAAACGAAGGGCAGCTTGAGTTTTTTCCGGAGGAGAAACCGCAACGCGAGTTGTTTGAATCGGAGGAAACGTAATCTGCACACTACCGTGCGGCCCAATTACACAAAGCATTATGGCTAAAAGCACACTTTTGAATACCGAGACAGTGAATCTTCAGGATCTCCTGTCGAATGGGCGAGTTTACGAGGTGCCACCATATCAGAGGGATTATTCATGGGAGACCGAGCACTGGGAAGACTTGTGGCTCGACATTCAGGATCTCGAAGCCAACCGGGAAGATCAACATTACATGGGCGCGGTGGTCTTTCAGAAAGTTTCCGACCGGAAGCTACAGATCATCGATGGCCAACAGCGGCTGGCTACTTTAAGTATTCTAATACTCGCAGTAATTCAAGAGCTTCGAGCCCTTGTCGAGGAAGGCATTGAAACGAATGAAAACGAGGAGCGGATCCAGCTTCTTATGTCACAGTTTCTCGGATTCAAGGATCCAGCCTCATTGAAGTATTCGGCTAAGCTTATTCTGAATGAAAATGATCGGGACTTTTATAAACAATATCTACTGCAATTTCGTTCACCTGTCAACGAGCGCTCGCTTCGAGGGTCGATAAAGAGCTTATGGGACGCCTATAGATTTTACCGCCAAAAAATCCAAGATCAGTTTGAAGGGAATCGAACTGGTAAGGCATTGGCCACCTTTCTCGATAATGTCGTGGCGCGAAGGTTGATGTTTATCCGAATATCTGTTGAAGATGAACTTCGGGCATACACCGTATTTGAAACCCTGAATGCACGTGGCTTAGAATTAACCTCTGCTGACCTCCTTAAGAACTATTTGTTTTCTCAAGTTGCCCGCGAGAGCAAAGCCGATCTGGAGCATGTTCGCGCTCAATGGAAAGTCATTGCCGACGCCATCGGCATGCGCACCCTTCCGGAGTTTTTGCGGCACTTCCTGAACTCGAAACAACGCTATGTGAGAAGGGAGAGGCTTTTTAAGGTGATTAAGCAGGATGTCCGGACTTCACAACAGGTGTTTGATCTGTTGGATGATCTTGAGAAGGCATCTGTTTGGTATAAGGCACTCGAAGATGAGCACGATGAGTTCTGGCACGATTACGATGGCGCTTACCAAGAAGTAAGAATTCTCCGATTGTTTCGGGTAAAGCAATACAAGCCGCTGGTCCTGGCGGCGGGCCGCAGGCTGCCCTCAAATGAGATCAGGGATCTCCTGCGCGTTTGTCGTATTCTATCGTTCCGTTACAATATGGTCAGCCAGCGAAACACAAATGACCTTGAGGACCGCTATAACCGGGTTGCAGTCGAGGTAAGCGAGGGGAGACTCGCAAGCCTCCGTGACATAAAAGACGCACTTTCTCCGATCTATATTCCGGACGAAGAGTTTCGTGCCGATTTTTCCAACCTCTCCATCAATACACGTGGAAGTAAAAAGAGATTGGCCAAGTACATTCTCTGTTGCTTGGAAAATCATCTTTCTCAAACCGACTTGGATTTCGAGACGGCGTCTGCTACCATCGAACACATTTTTCCTGAAAATCCCAACGATGATTGGAGGGATGCTTTTCGCGAAGACGAGCGAGACCGCTTCGTCTATCGTCTTGGGAACCTTACGTTACTGGAGCTTCCGCTTAATCGGGAGCATGCAGGCAATGCCGGGATTCAACGAAAGGTGCCCGTGTATCGAAGGAGTCAGTATTCCATGACAAATCGTATTGATATCGAGGAGTGGACGCCCGAATCGATCCACGCAAGACAAAGGGAGATGGCAGGCTGGGCGTCGGCAATTTGGAGCTATCAATGATTCCGTATGACAAACAAAGAACATGAGTGAACTCCCCATCAACGAACTAAAGATTGTCCGGTTCCGGGGCTTGCGGGACGTGGAGCTTTCGGACTGTGCGCGGATCAACCTGTTAGTGGGTGAGAACAATTCCGGTAAAACCACTGTCCTCGATGCCTTATCCCTTTTCTGCCGGCCCTTGGATATCGCTAACTGGCGGGAAGCCGCGTGGCGGCGGGAAGTGAAATCATCACGAACACCACTGACAAACGCCTTTATCTGGCTCTTCCCCCAGTTTCAGGAGAGCAATATCCCAAACCCGCACAGTATCTGGATTTACGGGAAGGGTCTTTATCCCGGTCGCAGGCTGATGGCCGAATTCAGTGAATTTGAAAGTTATGGAAACGGTTCGGAAGAGGATATTGACGAGGCGTCGGTAAGGGAGGAAAGCGAGGGTGCCCAGGGATTGGAAATCCGGGTTCTTGCAGACTATGCCCAAATCGTTAGTGGCGAATTTGACGAGACCTGCCATTTGCAGGACGGCGTGGATTTCAAGGTAATCGACAATCAACGGTTTAACTTCTCTACCAGGGTCGATCATCCGTTTACGGATATCGGTTACATCTCGCCCTTTACACACCGCACGTCTCAGGATATTACCTGGTACCTGAGTCAGGCGTTGCAAAAGGAAGCGTCCGATCAGGATATCCGAGCGGACATCACTGATGTCTTGCGCGAAATCGACCCCGGCGTGCAAAAGTTTGAGATCATTGATACCGGACGAACGACTTCGACGATCATCATAAAGCATAAGGATACCGGGATGACTCCGGTCTCGGCCTTTGGGGATGGTATGCGCCGGGCTCTTCTAATCGCGGCAACGATTCCCGCCATTCGCGGAGGGGTGTTGTTGATCGACGAAATCGAGGCGGCCTTGCACGTATCGGTATTGGATTCGGTACTGCGGGTGCTCCGATGGGCGGCAGACCGGTATAACGTCCAGGTCTTCGCCACAACGCACAGTCTAGAGGCTGTTGATGCGGTAACGAAAGCGTTTGAAAATGATGAAGAAAGCCTGGCGCTCTATCGTCTGCGCCACGAAGAGGATCGAATTCAAGCGCGACGTCTGGCCGGAAAAATGATCCGGGAGATGCGTTACGAAGGGGGATTGGACGTCCGATGAGTGGTGCAGAATTCCGAAAGCGTTCCCTATTATTAGTAGAAGGTCATCACGATCTGGAGTTCGTCGGCAAAATTCTTCGCTGTCGCCTTTCCGGTGCAGAGCGTATTCGAAACGTGGAGGACTTGGACGCTTTTTGGCATCTCTTGACTCGCCTCAGCTTCCCTCAGGACGGTGACCTGACGAAACGGATGGATGTCCCGGGTTTCTTCCAGAACGATCACCATGCCATTGGAATCGTAGCGGCCAACAGCGTTTCAGCCTTGGTTGGAGCGGGAAAGCGTACTCTTGAGAGATTGAAAATGGATAATCACACACCGGATTCAATTGGGTTTATCCTCGACGCCGATAAAGATGAGAATCTCAACGGACGATATGAAAATCTGATAAATGAGGTTGTCAACATACCTCAGTATTCATTTACCCAGAAGGATCTTTCTTTGGGCACTGTAGCGAAAGGAAATCCCAGGTTCGGCGTCTTTATCATGCCGGACTGTGGAAGCAAAGGCACACTGGAAGACCTTCTGCTGGAATGTGCCGAGGAAAACTATCCTGACCTGAAGGGACGAGCGGAAGAATATGTCGCTGCGGTCGATTCCGCTTGGCTGCGAACTCATGGCCGTGAGGACAAGGAACTCAACAAACCCGCTGGCCGGAAGAAAGCGGCGGTTTCGGCAATTGCTTCGGTGCTCAAACCCTCGAAGAGCCTTCAGGTTTCGATCCACGACAATCATTGGATTAACGATGCATCGTTGAAGCGTCTCCGAATCCGAAAGCTCTGTGAATTCCTGAGCGACCTTCTCGATGAACCGGCACTCGCTGGTGGAAGGATGAGGGATGAATTATGAAGTATGAAGTAGCAGAGGGCGAACCGTGGCTGATTGAGGAGGAGCGGCGGGATTCGCGCGAAAGGACGAAGGCGTTTGCTCTGCGGGTGATTCGGATGTTCTCTGCACTGCCGAAAACCACCGAAGCCCAGGTGCTGGGCAAACAAGTCCTGCGTTCCGGCACCTCCGTTGGCGCCAACTACCGCGAGGCGTGCAGAGCGCGGTCCGATTCTGAGTTTATCGCCAAGATCGGCGACTGTCTCAAGGAACTGGATGAGACCGCCTACTGGCTCGAACTTCTCGCGGACTCAGACATCCTTCCCCCTTCCAGCCTTTCCGAACTCCAAGACGAAACCAACCAACTCCTCGCCATCTTCACGACCATTTCCAAGAAAGTAAGATCCCGTTCATGACACCCTCAACCCTCAACCTTCATCCTTCATCCTTTATCGAGTCCCAACTCCCCATCGCGCCGCTTTCCGCCGAGTGTTACAAGGAGCGGAAGGCGGGCAGTGAGCAAACACTGACAGGGATGGGGAAATGGTGGGGACGGAAACCGCTGATCCTGGTCCGGGGCACGTTGCTCGGGCTGCTGATGCCGTCGTCGGACGACCTCCATTTGGACCGCGAGGTGTTTCTCCGCATCCTCACCATGGATGAGGACGGGTTGCTGCAGCGATTCAAGGGAATACCCAACAAAAAGCTGCTGGGGGATTATGCGCGCGAGTCTGAGGTCGCGAAGTGGCGGGAGTTGGAAGCGGAGGTGAAGGAAGCCAAGGATAACGAGACCAAAAAGGAAGCGCGAACCGCCTTCAGCGAATACAAGCGTGACCTGGCGATTCGGGTGTTCCTCCGCCTTCCCTACGTGGAGAAGCTGGATTATGCCTTGCGGCCGGAGGAGATCGAAGGCCCGTCGGAGGCGAGCTGGAAGGTCATCAATGCGCATCTGGGCACCGAGGCAACCACTTTGCCGGAGCTTTTTGAACAGCTCGCGGTCAAGCGTTTCGGAGAACGGGCGAAAGTGGGAGACTGCTTTTGTGGCGGCGGATCGATTCCGTTTGAGGCCGCGCGCATGGGATGCGCGGTGTTCGCGTCGGACTTGAACCCGATCGCCTGTCTGTTGACCTGGGGCGCTTTGAACATCATCGGCGGCGGTCCGGAAAAGGTCGCCGAGGTCAAGGCGGAACAGGAGCGCGTGTATGCCGAGGTGGAACGACAGATCGGAAAATGGGGGATCGAGCGCAGCGAGGAGGGTTGGCGGGCCGAGTATTACCTGTATTGCGTCGAGGTAACGCTTCCCGATGGCTGGCGGGTGCCCCTGGCGCCGAGCTGGGTCATCGGCCAAAAGACCCGGACCGTCGCCAAACTGGTGACGGATTACGACCGGAGGCGCTTCGACTTCAAAATCGTCATGGGTGCGATCGACGAGGAAATGGAAACCGCTACTCAGGGCACGGCTCGCGGCGGAGATGTTTTCAATCCGGCAACCGGAGAGTCGATCAAACTGTCGGTGCTACGCGGCGATCATCGTGTGGTGGTCGGACAGGACGAAAACGGCCGACCGATCAAGGAAACCCGCAACAAACTGCGACGCTGGGAGAAGGAGGACTGGAAGCCGCGTCCCAACGATTTTTACCAGGAACGTCTCTACTGCATCCGTTGGCGCAATGGGGACGGCAAAGCGGTCTATCGCGAACCGACCGAATTCGATCTGAAGACCGAGGGGAAAGTGGAAACACTTCTCGCCGAGCGGTTCGAGGCATGGCAAGCTGAGGGTCATATCCCGTCGAAGGCAATTGAACCGGGGCAAAAGACATCGGAACCGGTTCGAACACGTGGATGGACGCACTGGCATCAGTTGTTTAACGCGCGAGCACTACTCATTTTGGGAGAATCCAATAAAAAGTTTTCGATAGGCTTGTTCCCCTCTCTTAGCAGATTCTCTACTTACAATGCAAAGGGATCTATTTGGGATTCTTCGTCATCAAAGGAGATGACGGTCTGGGTGTTTCTCAATCAAGCGATCAACACTTTATTTAATCATGGCTTAAGATGTTTTTCAAAGGCAAAGACATCATGGTTTGCAAAGCTTAAATCAGCCAAAGTGTTGGGTGAATATCATTGCACGCCGAGGGACGCCAGAAGCTTGAATACTTCGTCACATTTATGGATCACGGACCCCCCCTACGCCGACGCCATCAACTACCACGAACTCTCCGAGTTCTTTCTCGCGTGGATTGACAAGAAGCTGCCGAAATTCTTTCCGGAATGGTATGCCGATTCCAAGCGGGCCCTGGCGGTCACCGGTGAGGACGAATCCTTCGAGGAGACGCTGGCCGCGATTTACGCCAACCTGCGGGAGCACACCTTGCCGGGCGGGATGCAGGTGATCATGTTTACCCATTCTTCCAACGAGGTCTGGCTGTCGCTGACTCGGGTCATCCGCAAGGCGGGTTTGCAGGTGCTGGCCGTCTGGGCGGTGCGGACGGAGACAGAGAACGCATTCAAGGGCGAGGGCAACTACGTCAAGGCCACCTACCTCGTGGTCCTGAAGGCCCGCGAGGCGCATGCACCGAAACCGAAATTCCAAATCCGCGGCGAGGTCGTCCGGGAGGTGGAGCGCCTGCTCGGAGACATGGACTCCATCAACCAGGGGGGAGAACTGAATTTCAAATATGGTGATCTTCTGCTGGCCGCGCCCACAGCCCTGCTGAAGGTCATGACCGGCTACGAGGAAATCCGCGGCCTAAATCCTCTCGAACGCGACCGCTTCGAGGCGGAGATGCTCCGCGAGGCCGAGAAATACCGTGACGCCCGGCTCTATCCAGAAGGATTCGACGGCCCGACATGGGAAAGTCTTGCGCCGAGCGAAAAGTTTTACCTCATGAACCTGCACCAGGAGCGCAAGGGCGACACCTCGCAGGAACTCTACCAGCTCTCCTCTAAAGCCTACGGCGTGGCCGACTACAAAAAGCTGCTTGCTTCCAAAAAGGCCAACGAGGCCCGCCTCATGACCCCGCTCGAAATTCGGGGGCGGGCGGCTCTCCTGCGCATTCTCGGCGAAAACAGCCTCACTTCGGCCCTCGTCGGCGCCATCTGGGAAGCCGAGCGCCAGGACTCCGCCGAGGTCGCCCACCGCACCCTCCGCGACGAACTGGGTCAGCTTACCCAGGAAACCGCCGGCACCCTTCGCACCCTCTGCCGCTTCCTCGCCGCCCTCCAGAACCTCGACCACTGGCAACGCCCCGCCCACTGGGCCTCCGAGATTGAACTCGGGATCGGGAGGTTGTAGACAATAAACCCTTGGCATTCCTCCACAATGGATCCGTTTAACAAGGAAGCACTGAATAAGATATTCAAGCTTTCCCCGAAACATTCTGACAGGGTGGTTTCGAGGGAGAATTCCATATTGGAGTTTAAGGAATCCTTCGGTCTCAAAAGTTTTGGGAAATACATCCGCTCGGCCGCTGCGTTTGCAAATAATCGCGGCGGATACCTCGTGTATGGTATTAAAAACAAGCCGCATATTCTCAAAGGACTAACAAATGATGCATTTGAGTCGATTGATCCAGAAAAGATCAGCCATTTTTTCAATGAGCACTTTGATCCTGAAATCAAATGGGAACGTCAGATATATGAATTCAAAGGCAAGAAATTTGGAATTATTTATATCTATGAATCACAGAACAAGCCTGTCGTTTGCAAGAAAGGAACTGACGATGGAAAGTCGCTGAAAGAAGGCGAAATATATTATCGATACATTGCGCGCTCACAAACGATTCGGTATTCTGAGCTAAAAGAGCTTATTGAAGAAAGGAGACGGGCCGAACAATTACTGTGGTTTAAGCACCTCAAAGAGATTGCGAGAATCGGTATCCAGGATGCCGGTATTTTTAACCTCCGATCAGGAAAAATATCCGCTCAAGGAGGTAATTTGTATATCGACGAAAGCCTATTGCCCCAGCTCGCCTTTCTGAGGGAAGGTGAATTCCGAGAAACGGAAGGGATCCCTTCAATTCGACTCGTCGGAGAAGCTCAGATTATTTCCGGGGGAAGTAATCTGGCGCAGCGCCCCAAGGTTGTAAAACAAGTAGGAATCCGTGGTTCGGATATCATCCTCGCTTTTCTAAAGAATGAGAAGTTGACAGATCCGAAATCATATCTGACCCAAATTTGTTACGAGAATATAGCCTACTATCCCTTCTATTTTCTACTCCGGCAAATGAAGATTTCAAAAGAGAAGGCGAAGAAGATCGTTTCCCGCGAACCATCAACACAGGTTGGAAAAACAAAACTCCTGGAGCGAATGGATGCAGACACCCGCATTTCACAGACAATGCCATCAAAAAAGTCCGAAGTTGGACTGAGAAAACTGAAGATTCGGTCAAATTTGGAGCGAAATGAATTTCCCAATGAAACGGATACAAAACAACTAAAAGAAGTCCTTCGAATGATCCGTACACTCGATCGCGCGAAACTCAACATAAACTCGGTTAAGCGATTTCTTCTAGGGGTATTTCAAAAAAAGTATGCTAAACGCGACTCGGTTTTGAACGATGAAATTCGTCGAGCCATCTGCTACGTGGATTGGCTTGAAAATGCAATGACGAAGGAGAAGGATTCAGAACGTTAGAGATATTATCATGGATCCCCGCATACGAGAATTTCACTGCATCATGCCGATCGGGAATATTCCCTCGGTGCTTGAGCATGGAATTCTTTCCTATGAGCGGGCGGACCGGTTGAAGCACAGATCGGTTGCGATGCCGGAAATGCAGGATCGCCGGGACAGGAAGAAAATACCCGGAGGCTTGAAGTTGCATCAGTACGCAAATCTCTATTTCGATGCCAGGAACCCGATGATGTACAAACGGAAGGGCGAGGCGAATTCGCTCTGTGTGCTGCGCGTGTCTACTGGGGTGACCGCGATTCCGCGCGTCGTAATCACCGACATGAATGCCGGAAGCGATTGGATGCGTCCATTCCCGCCCGACCGGATAGATTGCCTGGATCTGGATTCCATCTATGCGGAAGATTGGCGGCATCCTGGGAATCCGCCAGCTTACTGGCGACATAAGGCGAAGAAATGCGCGGAAGTGCTTGTTCCCCACTGTGTTCCAGCCGATCGGCTCCTCGGGGCATACGTAGCGGCTGAGGATGGGGAGAAAGCTCTCCTAAGAGCTGGATTTCCCTTGCCGATTTCGGTTAATCCTGTAATGTTCTTTTGTTCACTATAAGTGCGAGCTGTCATGATCAAGATATTGATAGGCAATATATTCGAAAGCCGATGCCAGACGCTGGTCAACACGGTGAATTGTGTCGGTATCATGGGCAAAGGGATTGCCCAGATTTTCAAAAAGGAGCATCCGGCGATGTTCGAGGATTACAAGGCGCGATGCGAACGTGGGGAGGTGCGCTTGGGGGAGCCTTACCTCTATACCGACCTCAGCGGGGTGTCGATCATCAACTTTCCGACCAAGCAGCATTGGCGCTCGGGTTCCAGGCTGGAAGACATCGAAAAGGGGCTCGACAGGTTCAGGGATCGCTATCGCGAATGGGGCATTCTCTCGGTTGCCTTCCCGCCCCTCGGGTGTGGTAACGGGGGCTTGGAATGGGAGGAAGTTGGGCCGTTGATGTATGAAAAACTCAGTGACCTGCCCATCGAGGTTGAGGTTTACGCGCCGTATGGCACTCCGGCTGGACAAACGAAGAAGGAATTCCTTGAGCGGCAGCGCCAGCGAAGCCTGGCATTGTCGGGACAGAGTGCGTCTCGCATGAACCCTTCCTGGTTTGCGCTTCTCGAAGTCATTCACCGGCTTGAGGAACAACCTTATGCCAAGCCAGTCGGACGGGTTGTTTTTCAGAAACTCTGCTACATTTTTACGGAACTCGGAGTGGATACGGGATTCCAGTTTCGGCGCGAGAGTTACGGGCCTTTTTCGGAGGACGTGAAAAAGGCCATCGGCATTCTAGCGAATAAGAATCTGCTTCAGGAAGAGCAGCTTGGCCGAATGATGGCGTTGCGGGTAGGCCCGGAGTTTAAAGCGAACCGTCAAATGTTTCAGCCGGTATTACAGAAGCAGGAGAAGAAGATCGACAAAACCGTTGATTTGTTCAGCCGGATAAAAGATACCGAGCAGGCGGAGGAAGTCGTTACCGTGCTTTATACGGCAAGGGAATTGAAGAAAACAAGGAATCCCGACGAGGTATCGGAAAAAGACGTTTCGGACTCCATCCTGGAGTGGAAGAAGAGCTGGAGGACGGATCAGAAAAGCCGCTCAGTCGCAGAAACGATTCGCAATCTGGAGATGCTGAGCTGGCTCCGACTGAAGCAAAGCGAGGAATTCTCCGAGCCGCAAACCACCCCGTGATCCGCCGTTTTTCCAGCCGCCAGGGAGAGCCCTATAACGATTATCTTTCGGATCAGCTCGAAGGGGCTCAAAACTATTGGAGGATTGCCGGGTATTTCACGGTTTCGGTGTTGGAGATCGCCGGGGACGCCATCGGGAAGTTGACCGGGAAGGCGCGGATTGTCTGCAACTCTCAATTGACGGAGCGGGAATTTCAGGCGACCGGCGGGCGGGCGATGAACCGGGAGTGGGGCGGGTATTGGCAGGACGCGGAGGAGGCTACCCGTGAACGGCTCGCGCAGCTCTTCGAGTTGCTGAAATCGGGTAAACTGGAAATCCGCGTGGCTCCCGATGACCGATTCGGGCTGGTCCACGGCAAAGCCGGGATCGTCGAACGGGGCGATGGTTCTCAGGTGGCTTTTCTCGGCAGCAACAATGAGACTCGTCAGGCATGGCGGGGAAATTACGAGTTGATGTGGGAGGATGATGCCGCCGAAGCGGTGGCATGGGTGCGGAAGGAATTCGACGTCCTCTGGGAAGTCGCCGTTCCCCTCTCGGATTTCGTTATCCGTGACGTCGAACGCCTCGCCTACGGCAAGCCGGTGAAGGTCCAGGATTGGCGGAACGAGCCGTCGGCGGATGACGTCGTCACCACGAATGACCTCTATCGCAAGGCCCAGGGACTGCGAGGCTACCAGCAGCAGTTTGTCGAAATGGCTTTTCGCCATCACGCCCTTGGGGAAGGTGCCCGGCTTTTGCTGGCCGATCAGGTGGGGCTTGGGAAGACCCCGCAGATGGCATTGGCCGCCGCTTTGATGGGGCTGTTTTCCGACAAGCCGGTGCTCGTCGTTGTACCGAAGACCCTCGTCGAGCAGTGGCAGTTCGAGCTGCTCGACCTGCTTGGATTGCCGTCCGCCCGCTGGGAAAGCGGGCGCAAATGGTGGATCACCGAGAATGACGAGGTGGTTCCGTCCGGCCTCGGGGAATGTCCGCGCAGGATTGGTATTTTGAGCCAGGGACTGGTGGTGCATTCCCGTGAGGCGCGTGAGACGCTCATCGGATTGCGGGGCGGCTACGCCTGCGTCGTCATTGACGAAGCCCACCGCGCCCGCGTGCAGACGAAAGGAAAATCCCGCGTCGCCAACAATCTCATGATCTTCGCACGGGATATTGCCGCCCAGACGCGCTCTTTCATTTTGGGCACCGCGACGCCCGTGCAACTGGATGCGATCGAGGCGTTCGATCTCCTGGAAGCACTGGACGGAGGTTCGCAATGGGTCCTTGGGACACCGGGAAGCATGTGGAGAGGCCGGGCGGAAGACGGAATCGGAATTGCGAGCGAGATCTATCAGCCCGAAACCGACCGGGAGGCGATGGCCTGGCTGGGAGATCCGTTTCCCCACAGTTTCGAAGGGGAGACGTTCGAACGCATCCGGCGGCAGAGGAATCTCTCGGCGATCGCGATCAATCCCTCGGACGAAGGCAGGCTGCTTCGGGACAACAATATCAAACGGGAGCTTCGCCGTCTGCCGGACCATTCTCCCTATGTGCGCCGCATTGTCCAGCGCACCCGCGACGATCTCGAAAAAGCCGGATTGCTGCCCCGGATCGAGGTGGATGCGTTCGACGAGATCATTCCGCTTCCCGAACCGCTTCATGCCGCCTACGAAGCCGCTCAGGAATACTGTCGCTTGCTGGGAAAGCGCAAGCGCGGCATGGGCTTCCTGGAAACCCTCCTGTTGCGCCGGATCGGAAGCTCATTTTATGCCGGGCTTAGAACGTCCGAACGCCTCCTGAGAAATGAGCTGGGACCGGACGCCGCCGAAGAAGACGACGATGATGAGGGTATGGATGTAACAGAGTTCCTCGAATCCGGAGAACCTGAAAGACAGCGGCTGGCGGAAGTCATCAGCTACCTGAAGGACAATCTGAACCTGGACGCGAAGCTTTCGCACCTGAAGGATTTCCTCTTTGACCGAGGATGGATGGATCGCGGGTGCATCGTCTTTTCTCAGTACTATGAAACAGCCAGCCATTTCGCCGAGCAGCTCTCACGCGAGGAAACCATGAACGGACGGGAGATACCCGTCTATGCCGGGGAGGGAAAAGCCGGAGTTTGGCTCGACGGCATTTGGCATACAGAGTCCCGCACCCAACTCAAGGAAAGGGCGAAATCCGGAGACTTCCCCATATTCTTCGGCACCGACGCCGCCTCCGAGGGTCTGAACCTGCAATACTATCTTTCAAGCCTCATCAACCTCGACGCACCCTGGTCGCCCACACGCCTGGATCAGAGGACCGGCCGCATCCGCCGAATCGGCCAACCTAGATCGAACGTTCTGATCGCCGCCTTTCGATATCAGGGCTCCGTGGAAGAACGGGTCTGGAATCGCCTCTCCAACCGCTACCAGCAAATCTACAACCTCCTCGGCACCCTCCCCGACGTTCTACGCAGCGCTTGGGTCCACGAGGCGTTGGACGAGCAGGAAAAAGCAAATGAAATCATCGACGGCGTTCCCGAAGCCCCGCCCCTCCGCCTGAAGAACCGTCTTAAAGACGTCGAAAAAGAATGGGGCTACAGCAAGCGATACCTGAAAAAGGAAGAAGCTTTTGCCGAACTTCGCAAAGGCTGGAAGAAATAACGGAATGCAAGCTAATCAATGCGCGAGGAGAGGCGTCATTCCTTGAATCTTGAGAAATGCATTAGACATATCAGTGTTTCCGCTTGCTAGAGATTCGGAAACGAAGGGAACACGGACACGCGAGTACAAGGCGAACGGTCAAAGCGCTTGCGACAGGGTAAGAAGGAAATCCGTGAAAGATGGCGACAACGGTTGTCGATACATCCCGACATGTTGTATACGTCATGTCCTATCCACCGAAAAATAGCTCGAAACGCCCTTCTAGAGTGTGCAACGTGCTGCGTGCCGCACAAGGTTTGAAAGTGTCCCTTTCCCTTTGCTTCCCGGCAGGTCTCCGGTAGCGTAAAGGTAGTGGTAGACACTCAATGGAGTGGGAGAAATGACGACTTCCAGCCAAAGCGAACAGATGAGGAGCCTCAGCCAAGCAGCGGAGGAATTCCGGAGGTGCCTGGCGAGCGTCTACCGTGGGGATCAGAGTCGGATCGAACGTGACGTCAATGCGGCGGCCGAGACAATCGGTGACCACGTTGGCCGATGGCCGCTCGAACTTCTGCAAAACGCCGACGATGCACGGGCAAGTGAGGTACGGATCCGCTTGACCGACCAGGCCGTTTATTTTGCTGACAACGGAGTGGGCCTGACACCCGAGGCCGTGAAATCGTTGAGCGGGACGCACTCTTCACCGAAGAAAGAAGGTACGATTGGCCGAAAGGGCCTGGGATTCAAGGCCGTCTACGGGGTGAGCGAACGTCCTCGTGTTTGGAGTGGAGCAGAGGGAATATTGTTCTGCCGAGAGCGTGCGAGGCAATGGATGCTGGAACACAGCCTGCCGGTTGATTTGGGCGTCCCCGACGTGTGGATTCCTTTTGCTATCTCCAGAGCCGAGGCCGAGCAGGATGATTCGGTCCTCGCGGAATTCCGTGCCTACCAGACGGTTGTAGTTCTCCCGCTCCGGCCGGGGAAGGATGTTTCGGCAAAGGCGCTTGAGAAACTCCTAGGCTTGCCGGCCCATCTTCTGCTGACCTTCCGGCATATCCAGTCGGTCGAGGTTGTCGCGGACACAGATAGCTTTGCCTTCAGGGCCGAGCGAATCGGCGAAGACCGGTGGCGGATAAGCGACGAGCGCGATAATTCCACGACGGCATGGCGGTGTCGGCGGGAAACTCATCCGGTTCCGCCTGCGATCAATGAGCGAATGTCTGCCGACCTCCGTCGTCGGCTTTGCGAGGTTGACGTATTGGTCGCTTCACCTGTGAAAGAGACGGACCTGCCGTGTCCGCTGGACGACCACGGTGAACTGCTCGTCTATTACCCGACCGACCATCCATCGCCCGTCCCACTCGTCCTCCACGCCGACTTTCTGGTCAGCTCCGACCGGCGTACGATCATCGACCCGACAAGCACGCCGTTCAACGAATGGCTTTGCGATCGCCTAGCGAGGACTGCTGTGGAGTACGTCTGTGCCGCGTATTCGGTGGATGCCCCGGAGGCTTTCCTCCGCTTGCTCGAGCCTTACCCGAATCTGGATGAACACTCACTGACAGAATACGTGTGGAAGCGCATCTGCATTCACGCCCGTCAGTCGCTTCGCCTGCCCGATCAAACCGGCCGACCGCGAGTGGAGCTTAAGGAGGCACGTGTACTCAACTTATCTGTTGGGATTGATGACGCTCGGGCGATCGTTGCGCCATTCGACGGATCACGGCTTGTGCATCCGGACCTCGAGCGCGCTAGGGACGTTCATCCGGTCCTCGAGGCCCTCGGATGCACCATCACCTCAAGCTCCGGGTTCATCGATTGGATGGAAAAGCATCTCGCGGCAAGCCCTTCCTACCACGATTGGCTCTTGACGTGCTGTTGTTGGCTCTCGGATTGGGTGGCCGAGCCGGGCGAGAATCGTTCCGGCGAGACGAGACGTCGCTCCGACCGTGTGCGCCGCCTCGCCCTGTTGCCCATCAATGGTCGACTGTGGAGCTCCCAGGAGCTGGGAGATCAGAAGGCCACGTGGCGAAACGAACAGGTCGAACTGCTGCCCGACTGGTTGCGCCTTCACCTCGTCGACAACTGGTTCCGGGATCAGCTGGCCGAGGTCGAGCGGCCGAATGTTAAACAGCTGCGCGAAGCCCTTGGCCTCGTCGATCCCAACGCGCATGTGCTCCTGAACGCAATTTGCCGGGCGATCGACCGGTTCTGGAAAGACAGTGAGGACGAGCCGGAGAGATTCCTTCCCTTCATCGTAGAGCAACAATTGCACGAGGCGGTCGAAGCTTCCGATACCGTTGGCGACTGCCCGATCCCCGTCCGACGCAGCGGGGCTTCGACGTACGCCCCTGCAAGGCACACGTACTTCGGATCCGAATTCAACAACGACCTGCTCGCCCGGGTGTACGGCGATGATCGACACATCCCCTGGGCAATCCCCCTCCAGAATAGGGAAGACTTGGGCAGGCCGATCCTTGAATG
This sequence comes from Opitutia bacterium, assembly GCA_050506795.1. Lineage (GTDB taxonomy): Bacteria > Verrucomicrobiota > Verrucomicrobiia > Opitutales > T3Sed10-336 > SLOW01. The sequence goes on along the minus strand of JBJHCF010000027.1, from coordinate 9,427 downwards.
GCTGGGGGTGAGTTGGTATCCTAGAGTGGTCGAAGAAACTCGTGATGAAATGAAGGCCAGTGAGTACGCCCGCGTCAGCCCCCTTGTCAATAATCAGAAAATATTGAGCGCGCCCTGCTGCCGTCTGGAACGACTGGAGCCCTCCTCACTCACGCCTGCTCAGTCAGCTGCCCTGATCGCCATCCTGTCCCGTCATTGGGGTAGCTACTACGAGAAGCGTCGGCACATCCCGGTCCTCCACACGCCACGGTCTCTGGTGCACACGACCGAGGTCGACAGCCGCTGGTGGCACGATGTCCAGTACAACCTCCGTCCACCGACTATCTCGAATCCTATGTTGGACGATGAGGTAATCCGTCTAAAATCAACCGTCCTTCCCAACCACGAGATTGATCGTGAAGCCCCCTATTTGTTACCGGCGGTTGACCCGGAGCCCTTCGGCCGCGACTGGCCCCAAGTCGCCGACTGGCTGGGCCGACAGGCTTGCGTGCGCTCGGACCTTCACCAAATTGACGTACGCGAGTGGCGGGACCTGCTCACCCATCGAGCTCGGTTGCTCGTGCCACGGCTCGGGGTCGGGGAGGGGAAGAAGATCGCGACCAAGTGGTATTCCTCTGCCCTGCGAGCGCTGAAACAACGCGACGAAGAAGCGCGAGAGCGCCTTGGCAAGCTGCCACTGGTGTGTGCCTGTGGCGAGAAAGTCGCGGTAGTCGATTCGAGAGAATCCCGGTGGCTCGGAGATGATCCGGAGATCCTCAAGGATTTCGGAGAACGGGTGTGGCACCTGGACTTGCCAGAGCGCGATCGGCCAGCCGCGAAGCAGCAGTTCAGGCTCCCCTCGTTGCGCGAAGACGTCGAGGTCCAGCCCGAGTGGTCGGCCGACCAGGTTCGAGAGTCGCCCGACGGGCAATCCGAACTTGAGCGGCTCAAACCATACCTTTTCGCCTGGCGGGCTGACAAAAAAGGAAGCAGCTCGCAATTCCGGGAACAGATGGTTCGTCTGCGGGTGAAGTTTGTCGACGACCTGTGGGTCCGCCTCCGCCTGAAAGGCACCGACCACGAGTGCGTGGTGAACCGTAAATATTACGTGGCCGGAAATGATGTGATTGTCCAGACCGGCTACGGTTCGACTGCTGTAGCCAGCGGGGTGGCTCAGTGGCTGGGCGTGCGGGGCGAGAGGTACTTCATTGAGACCCTGTTTCGGTGCAAGGACAACGATCAACGTGAGCAGGAAATCGTCTCGCGGGGCGTCCTCCCCGAGCACATTGCCGCAGCGCTGGAAACGTGGCGAGGTCAGGATGACGTGCCTCCCACGGCATCCCACCAATCCGCCACTCCACCTAACGGCGCCGCTGAGCCAACCGCCCAATTGGGGCACGCGGATGAGAGCCATGGTTTGCAGGGGGCACCCGCTGACGGCGGAGTAAGTCTTCGCCCGGATTCGGCGACGGCCATCGAGCGGTCGTCTTCGGGCGTTTCCTCGCAGACGACAAGGCATGGCGGGAACGGATCGAGTGCAGGTGGAAGTGTCGCCACCGAAGGGATGGCCAGCAATCGGCACGAACGCGAGGAAGAACCGAGGGAGTGGCGTTTGTCGTGCGAGCCTGAAAAGGCCGGAGTGGGCGAACGTCGGGAACCGTCTCTACGATCAAGTACCGTCATCAGCCCCAAGGAAGGTGAAACTTCCGCCAAGGTTGCGGGTGAAACTCCTGACAGCCGCAGTGATCGGGATGTTGAAGAAAGTGAGGCCGTTCAGGACGATGCCGACCCGAACCTTCGTCGTAAGGTCGGGCGTTGGGGGGAGGAATGGGTGGCTCGCGTGTTGCTCCAGCAAGAGCTTGTGGAATCACACCCCGGAACAGTGGTGAGTGAAGAGCCACACGGGTTCACTCTGCGACGTGACGGAAAAGATGTGGTTCGGGTCCTGTGGGTGAATCATGTAAGTGAACAGCGAAAGCCCTACGATATCACTATCGATCAAGGCGGGCATCGCCACTACATCGAGGTCAAAGCTTCGATGAACCGGGAGACGGAGTGGTTCCAAATCACTGGGCCGGAGTGGAGCTGTGCGACGGAACAGGGTAATCGTTACTTGATTTACCGCGTGCGGGGTGCCGGCGAGTATCGGCCCGACTACCAGGTGATTCAGAACCCCGTCGAACTCTGGCGGAACGGATCGCTCGAGGGAGCCCCGCTGCGCCTACGGTTGTGAGCACCATGTGTCAGGACTTCACTTCGTCCGATTGATATAGTTTCGTCATTCATCAGCAGAATATGACGAACTGGAATGATCTCGTCTTCGATCAGGCTCCAGATCCGTAACCCCCGCTCCTACCTCGTGATCCGCATCCACAAACAGTCTCGGAGAATGACATCAAGCCGTAACAACTTCAGAAATTTTTACCAAAATTTTCCTCAGAATTTTTTTGCGAATTTTTTTTCGGATGCGCGGGGATGTCCTTTCTCATAAACCCCGCTCCGAACGCCAGCCCGCAATATAGGGGGTGTCCCCGGGTGGGGGGGACTCCGCCCCTTGTGTGAATGGCCTAGCGTAACGGCTCTTTGCTCGCTCCCCAGTTTGCAACCGTTCGCCCCCGGGATTGGGTTCAGGCTTGGAGTCCGCTTGCACGCCGGGCTGGTGTCCGGCTCGTCGTCAGTCCGCGAATGAGGTTGGGAGGATCGACATGGCGCGTTCATTCCGGGGCACTCACCGGCGGCCGGTGTTACCGGAGGATTTTCCGCTGTTCCGAACAGCGACCTTGATCGCTCACGGGACGGATTCGGCTTTCATTTCCACAAAATTGTTAGAAGCCAGGTCGAATTCAATAAGCAGGGTATTAACCAAATTGAAAACAAAAGGTTACGAATTTCCTGAACCCGATTGTGTATCTCCTGCGTAGGTCCTTTTTGATACGCAAGAGATTCGCGGAGCCCCGAAACCCGCATGAAACAAGGTAAGGCGAGATCCCTGTTTCAGAACCGCCGGTCCAAGCCACGGCAGGGAGTTATGCTCTGCTAGGATTCCTGCGGCTATGAATCCGGGAAGACGGTCATGGTAAATGTTATCCACTGACTCCGGATGCGGCAACCTTTTGGCGCTTTTGGCACCCTGGCCGGGAGGGCGTGATTTTAGTTTCTAACCCGAGGTGCGGATGTAGTATCCGTTCCGCTTATGACTCAGGCACCTGTAAGACAGTGCTTTATGCGCGCAACGCTATTTGCGTACCGAATTCGTATCAAATTCGCCCCAAAATCAACTGCTGAGGGATCCTCTTGACCTGTCCGCAACGCAAAAAAATTCCCTAGCTTGGAATTCGGCGAACCAGAAAATGGCAAAAGGGGAATTGTGATAATTATCTCATCCGACACCCGGCCCCTTACCCCATCGGCAAAAGCGCTCGGGGGAGAGTGAGAAAAGGGATTAAAGCCCGTGTCGTTGATTGGATTTAGAAATCATGAACGGAAATCTGATACAACGAAATGGTAGTGCGAGCATTCCGTCAAGATTGTAATCAGGCGTTTGTGACTGGCTGCATCCTGATATCCGCGACGCATCGTTGTAAAAACGCTAGTCTAAGGCGCAGGTGCCAAAAGTGCCAAAAGGCGGAAATTTTGATTCGACCCCCCTGTCCCCCGAGTGCCAGAAGTGACAAAAGTATCTTCCTGCGAGCTCAACATGGCACGTTTGCCACTTCCGGCAAGGTAGCTTTTCTCCAAGTCTCTGACGGTCGGCCTCCAGTTTGCCTGGTTTCCGGGACAAGCCATCCGCAACCTTCCATCACCTTTAAGCCGATCGAGATCGCGTCGGCGTCGGCGAGTCCCTCCCAGTGATGGCGGTAGATGTCTCTGGTGGTGAACTCTTGCGGAAGATCCTTCCAGTGCTTCGCTAGTTTGTGGGCAGTAACTAACTCCGGCCTGACCTTTGGCGCATAAACCCGTCGGGCGTGGCTTTCCAAATATTCTCCCCAGGATTCGGCTCGTTGCCAGGATTTAAGGCTCACGGCCTTCGGGTTCGGATTATCGGCAAGCTCGCTGAGCAGCGCTATGGCGGGAAGAGCCTTCCGGTATTTTGAGAGATGCGCAACCAATGTTTCCGGCATAGCTTCGGGTGACTTCGCGTTGAGGCGAGACATCAAGTTTTCCAGCCAAGATCTAAACGCTGCGTGGGCATCGGAATCAAATCGCAGGAAGGGAAACCCGGGCGAATCATCCAGTTGCCCGACCAATGGTTCCGTGCCTCGGTTCATGGCGAAAAGGCTTTCAATCAGAGTACGATACTCCCGGCGGGCGGTTTCATTCGGCCATTCATCTTACTCGTATGTAATCGCATACGATCCTTTGTAGGGGGTTTTTTCGATTGGGGGAGGGGACATCGGCCGGCCTCCGATGTCCCCTTGACAGTGTAGCTCTAACGGCGGGGACGGCTACGATACGGCTCTAGATTCGTTATTTCCTTATTCGCAGCACTTTCCAGGTTGAGCCTTCCTCTTCTGTGCCAGGAGGAACAACCTTCAGAATCAACGAGCCCTTCCAGAAAATTTCACAGTATCCGTCTCCCGAGAGTTTCTCCTCTTTGTGGGTCCGGATCTCCTCCTGTCCCACTGGATGCCCTTCGATTTCAGCTATGACGCGGGCAGCTTCGTTGTCCACACTCTTTGCTAGCTCACGTCCGAACTCTTCCGTTCTCCGGCGGAATGCCTCTTCGGATTCGTCAGGATCGACAACACTAGATCGGGTATCGAACTCCATCGGGAGGACCAAATCCGAAAAGAGCGCTGGATCCGGGTGATTCCGGCTTCGTCGCACCCTTTTTCCCCGGTCTTCCCTCTGAGGAGCATTTGTTCGCTGTATGTACTTTTTGAACCTGGCTTGCATGTCAGGATTCTCGATAATGTCGTCAACCCTGGATTTCTCGTGCTTAACGTCGTCAATGAGCCCGAGGTAGTCCATTTTGAGAATCGCCTCGCGAAGCATATCTTGTATCCGAAAGTTGTATTGATCGAAGACGGGCCAGTTTCGGTATATCCAGGCCGCGAGGAAATCTTGCACATTGGAACTCCTCCGACGGGGTGATGACTGGCATTGTCGGAACTGCTTTATCGCATCTTCATCCGAGGATCGTCTGTTTTTTAGAAAATCGTGGTATTTGGGGTTTGCTTCGTAATCCGGGAAACGCCCCGACGTTTGGGCGAATAAAAGCTCCTCGGTCCACTTACCGCTCTCCCAGTCCGGGTAGAGATCATCCTGAATACGGGGGAGGAATCCGAGTTCGGCGTCGAGGTATTGAGCGAATTTGAACAGCTCAGCACCCTGGCGGGCGTCTTTAGGCGGACCCGATCCCTCAGCCATCGCATCGAAGACCCAGTCGTATTGGTCAATAGGGAAGGATTCTCGGGAAGTGCTGCTTCTCAACTGCTCGGCGACCTCGAATTCCCTCACGATAGCCTTTTGCCGTCGCAGCGTTGCCGACTCGTAGGCAACTGAAATGATGCTCCGGAAAAATCGCTTTTCCGACTCATTTCCAGTTTTCGCCTCAATACTCTTACACCAAGCGTTCCCTACTTCGGGGAAAACGTTCTCAGCGAGCCATTCAGCAAGATTCAGGGCGGCACTTGGCATAAATCCATTCAGAAACGCTCTGCACCCTTCTCGGCAACGACTGAAAAAGAGGGACACAAGAGGGACACAGGCATAAAAAATGGCTTATCGGAAAGTTCCGTAAGCCGTTGTTTATTAGGTGGTGGCGAGACCCGGAATCGAACCGGGGACACAAGGATTTTCAGTCCTCTGCTCTACCAACTGAGCTATCTCGCCAAGAGTGGAAAAGGGCAATCAAAAGCCATCGCAAAGGGGGCGTCAACTGCTTTTCCCGCTGAAAAATGTCGGAAGGAACGCCTTTTTTTGTGTTCTTCACGCGCTTTGTGTTAAGAGTCCATTCCTCATGCCGATGGATATCTCTTCCGAACCGCTTCCCGTGCCGGGTCATGCCGGGTTTATGCCGTTGCCGCGCTGGAGCGAGGCCGGCGAGGTGGTGTTCCTCGAGCCGTATCTGCGCGGGCGGTGGTTGATTTTTTTCCTGGCTTTCACCGTGCTCGTTTTCGCGGTGCTGGCGGCGATGTTGCTGGCGCTGGCGGCGATGAACGAAACGTTTCGCGAGCACCTGACGCGGCTGTTGGGTTTTTTTCTGTTAGTCGCGCCGGCGCTGGGGTTTTTTCTGGGCACCCTGGTGAGCCGGGGCTACGGGGCTTTCTGGGGATTTGTGGCCTTCGACCGGGGGGCGGGAAAGGTGATCCGCAAGCGCTGGAACGACCATTTCACGCTGTCTCTATCGGAGGTACGGGGTTTTCAGGTGTGCCGGGAAACCGGGGGCCGGGTGCAGCTCAACCTGGTGGCGGGGGCGCCGGAAACCGAGCCCATGCGGTTTTTTCTCTTCCACCACCGCAACGATGCCTACCTGCGGGCCCTGGGAGAAAGGCTTGCCCGCCGCTGCGGAGTGCCCTTTTTCGAGGAATAGGGCACCACCCGCTTCGCTCAAGGACACGAAGGGCACGAAGCCCGGACTGAATGGCACCGTTTAGTCCCTGATTCCTGAAATGTTGCGCAAAAGTCCGCCTGAGGGGTTTCGAATGGCAAATAGATGAACCTGTCGTACCCCGACGCTTCCGGTTTCTCTTCTTCGTGCTCTTCGAGCTCTTCGTGGTGGGACACTCCGCCTTCCATTTCCGGATATATATTACGATTGCCTATCTTTAAATCAGCGGTTCAGATTCACGTCCAATCGCTGATTCAGCATGATTACTGTCGCTCGATATTCCGCCCGGGAAGAGGCCTTTGTGGCCAAGGCACTGCTGGAGGCCGCCGATATCCAGGTATTCCTGGATGACGCCCGGTACGCCGACACCAAAACGATCGAGATACGCGTTCCGGAGAACCAGGCGTCCCGCGCCCGCGAGCTTTTGGCGGATCGGGAGGACACCATTCGCGCGGTAAATGGCGACGAGACGGAGGATACCGCCGTCCGCAAGGAGTCGACCGACATGCTGCTGTTCGTGAAATCGGGCGGCTTATGGGTGTTCGGTTACGTGCTCATTGGACTGATGTTGCGGGTCTTGGGGGTCATTGTGCCGTTTCACCCGATCGTCCTGGGCACGCTCTTCTTCGTGGGCGGGCTCATCGGACTGATTTTCGGTACCTCCGGTAAAAAGCGTTCTTCCCGTTGAGATGGAGGGACCGCTCACAGCCGACCGCTGGCGCGACTACGCGCTGCTCGACTGCGGCGACGGGATGAAACAGGAGCGGTGGGGCGACGTCGTGCTGGTGCGCCCGGATCCGCAGATTATCTGGCCGCGGCGTTCGGGCGAGGCCTGGACGGACTACGACGCCATTTACCACCGCAGTTCCGGCGGCGGGGGACACTGGGAGTTCCGCACCAAACTTCCCGAAGAGTGGACCATTGGTTACGGCGACCTGAAATTTCGGATACGTCCGACCAATTTCAAACACACCGGCTTGTTCCCGGAGCAGGCGGTCAATTGGGACTGGTTTTCGGGCCTGATCCGCAGGAGCGGGAAACCGCCTCGGGTTCTCAACCTCTTCGGCTACACCGGCGCCGCCACCGTGGCGGCGGCAAAGGCGGGGGCCGAGGTTTGTCACGTCGACGCCGCCAAAGGCATGGTGGAGTGGTGCCGCCGCAACGCCGAGCTGTCCGGCCTGTCCGATGCGCCGGTCCGGTACCTCGTCGACGACTGCCTGAAATTCGTCCGCCGCGAAATCCGCCGCGGCCGCCGCTACGACGCCATTATCATGGACCCGCCCTCCTACGGCCGCGGTAAGAGCGGGGAGATGTGGAAACTGGAAAACGACCTCTGGCCTTTCCTTCAGGAATGCCGGCAACTCCTGTCCGACACCCCCCTCTTTTTCCTCATCAACGCCTACACCGCCTACCTCTCCCCCACCGTCCTGGCCAACCTCCTGCGCGAAACCCTCCACGATCTCAACCTGCCGGGCGCCGTCCGCGCCGGCGAAATCGGCCTCCCGGTCCAATCCGACGGCAAAATCCTACCCTGCGGCATCTACGCCCGCTGGGAACGCGGGGACGGCGGTCCCGGTGAAGAAAACTCCGGCTGAAGCACGGAGCTACGGGGAGTGCTAAACGTAGCGCCCTGCTTCAGCGGGCGATCTGTGGGGTTTGAGGGTGGCTGCTCCGGGGAAGAGAACTCCGGCTGAAGCACGGAGCTACGGGAGTGCGGAACTCGTAGCGCCCTGCTTCAGCGGGCGATCTGTGGGGTTTGAGGGTGGCTGCTCCAGGGAAGAGAACTCCGGCTGAAGCACGGAGCTACGGGAGTGCGGAACTCGTAGCGCCCTGCTTTAGCGGGCGTCTGCGTGGTGTGCGGGTGGCTGCTCCAGGGAAGAAAACTCCGGCTGAAGCACGGAGCTACGGGAGTGCGGAACTCGTGGCGCCCTGCTTTAGCGGGCGACTTCCCATTCTCGAATTGCCACTGAGGGCACCGGGTTTGGACGACTATCGTGAATAAATTAGCTTGCCTTAAGGTGAAAATTTGTCCACTAAACATTCTCCCATGCATTTGGTCAAGACCAGGCGAATCTGGCGAAGCCGGTTACCCCATTGGGAAGTTGAAGCGGGAACGTATTTTCTTACGATCCGCACGGCTGGAAGTTTGCCCCGCGAGGTCTCCGACCGGATACGGGATATTCGCGATTAGATGTGCGAAATCGAGCCGCGTTCGGAAGGTTTTATTGAGCTCCAGCGTCGGTATTTCCTTACGGCGGAAAAGTACCTCGACCGCGGCGATGGGTTTTGTCCGTTCCGGAATTCCTCATGCTGCCGGATCGTGATCGAGGCCATGAAGGGATTGAGGGATTATGGGTGGCGGTTGCGTCATTATGTGATCATGCCGAACCATGTTCATGCACTTGTGGATACAACGGCCGACGCGACGTCGATGAAAGTGGTTTGGCAGCGGTGGAAAGGAAGAACGGCTCGCCGGTGTAACGAGGCATTGGAGCGGCGAGGTACGTTCTGGCAGAAGGAGTGGTTCGATCGATGGGTTCGCGATGAAGCCGAAATGCTGAAAACGGTGGAGTATATTCGAAACAATCCGGTCAAAGCGGGCCTGGTAAAGGATTGGCAGAATTTTCCATGGGTCGAGTGATCGGGATGACGTACCCCGAGGCACAAGAGAGGTTTCGGCCGCGGGTTCGCGTGGTGTAAGTTTGCCGCGGTATGGGAAGGGGGGCTCGAAAAACGTAGCGCCCTGCTTTAGCGGGCGTCTGTGCAGCGTGCGGTTGGCTGCTCTCGGGAAGAAAACTCCGGCTGAAGCACGGAGCTACGGGAGTGCGGAGCTCGTAGCGCCCTGCTTTAGCGGGCGTCTGTGCAGCGTGCGGGTGGCTGCTCTCGGGAAAGGAA
>JBJHCF010000026.1:0-72348 GCA_050506795.1 Opitutia bacterium | reverse complement strand
TTGCGCTTCGAGGTCAAACCTCCTTCGGAGCCTACGCTTGCCTTCCCCGGACCTCGTACGCAAGCCAACACCGGACATTTTCACAAGGGGGTAGGTCAGGAGTTCTGAGATTGGGTCCCCCTTTTCCCAAAAGGTCACCGTAGCCGTAGGGAGAGGAGCCATGAACGTAGAGCGTGACCCCTTCGAGCGTGTTGCCTTCGCCGAATACCGCCAGGATATTTCCATTGCTGCCCTGATTCGGCCCGGTGTTGCGAATGGTAAGGCCTTCGAAGGTATTGTTGTCCCCGGAAATAAAAACACACCGCACATAACCGTGAGGGAGGTCGGAATACAGCTCGGTCTCGATTTCCAGGGTCACGCCCCGCAAGTCGAAACGGTTGTCGCTGCCGCTGAAGGCCATCATTCTCACCGTCGGCCGGCCTCCGCGGCCGGCCACCTCGGCCCGGATGTCTTCCAGTATTTCCCCGTTCAGGTAGTCCGACATACGGTACACTCCCGGCGCCAAACGCACCTGGTTGCCGTCCTGGGCGGCATAGTGTGCCAGCTCTTCGATACTGGAAATTTCGATCGGAGTGTCCGCTCGGGTGGAACCGGCAGCCATCAAGGTCAGAGCAAGACAGAAAGGAAAAAGACATCTGATTCTCATAACGAAAAACATCCCGGAAACATTTCTCCCATGTTTCCGGGATGTTGTAATCCTTTCCTGAGTTTACCTGGAAAGCAAACCTGTTCAGGCAGCCGACACTTCTATCTTTCGTGCCTTGGCCGGCCCCGCCTTTGGCAGGTGAATCTCCAGGACGCCGTTTTTGACCGCGGCCCGGATATTGTCCTGATCAACCTCGTTGGACAAGGTGAAGGCGCGTTCATAATCGCCGGTCTCGAATTCCTCCAGGAGCAGCGAATGGGCGCCGCCCTTTTCCGCCTCCGGAACACTCCCGCGGATGGTCAACACCCCCTTTTCCACCGTGATATCGACCCTATCATCCGGCACTCCCGGAATGTCGGCATAAACCACCAGTTCCTCTTTGGTTTCACGAATATCGACGCTGGGAGAGAACACCGTCCGATTTCGGGTACGCTCCAAGCGCCCCGGCTCCTGCGCTTCCTTGTTGGCAATTTGATTGGCTCGACTGTTCATAACTGAATCCTCCAATTTTAAATGAATCCGTTGATCCTCGTTTCCCCGGTATCAAGAAGTGATACTCACCTTGCGCGGTTTGTCCGCCTCCGCACGGGGCATCAACACATTGAGTATGCCGTTTTTCAACGTGGCCCGCACCTTGTCCGGGTCGAGATCGTAGGGCAGTTCCAGTGACCGGGAAAAGCTTCCCGTATCACGTTCCCGCCGGTGATATTGCTCGCCCTCGGCCGCCGGGACCTCGTGACGTTCGCCCTTGATTGTGACCATGGCGCCCTGCACCGTGATTTCCAAATCGGCGGGGTCTACCCCGGCCAATTCGGCCGTCAGAACGACTTCACTGTCATTAGCCGAAACGTTCACCGCGGGAAACTCCGTCGGCCTGCGCGCCAGGCGGGGATCAAAAGCGCGACTCAGCGTGCGCTGAAGATGGGTCAACTCCGAAAACGGATCCCATCGGGTGGTGGTATAAGGTGAACCTGGATTGAATCGTACCATAACGCATCTAGCCTCCTTTTAAGATTATTTGGTTTTGTATCGGACCAAGCTTTCCCCCATAATACCGCATAGAGGATACCAATTTTTCTCGTATCAGGGTCATTGCCTGAAGTGCTTTATGGTTAATGAAATGGAAACACAGGTATCGAATGATCGAAACGATCCATCACTTTTTTCGGGTCCTTTTGTCCCAATTCAAGGGTCAAATCTGCCCAGCTTTCCCTCCCCGGTGATAGCCGGGACCGGGCGTTAGCATCGAGGTTCGACCGGTTTTGGGATTCAACAGCAAATAGAGTTTCTCCCTGCCACAATCATGCCGGTACAATTTAAGGACTACTACAGCGTTCTGGAAGTCCCTCGCGATGCCAGCCAGGAAGCGATCAAAGCGGCTTTTCGCCGGCTTTCGCGCAAATTCCATCCGGATGTCGCCGCCGACAAAGCCGGAGCCGAATCGAAGTTCAAGGAGATCAACGAAGCCTACCAGGTTCTGAAGGATCCGGAGAAACGAAAGAAGTACGACCGGCTGGGCGCCAATTGGGAGCAGGCCGACTTTTCCGGGCGGGCGGAAGGCGGACCTCACGCGGGTGGCTTCCGAAGAGAAGGCCGGACCGGGCCGTTCGCCGGGGAAGAGCGGTTTCACTTTGGCGGCACCGGATTCAGTGACTTCTTCGAAACCTTTTTCGGTTCGATGGGAGGAGCGGATCCCTTCGGATCGGGCTTCCAAAGTCGGGCGACTTCCGGGGACCGGACCGGGCGCGACGTGGAAGCCGACATCATGGTCACCCTTGAGGAGGCTCTCCGGGGATCGAACCGGCTGATTACATTGAGACGTGAGCGAACCGGAGGAAAGGAGGGCGACACCGAAACGTACCAGGTAAAAATCCCGCCGGGAGTCACCGAAGGCCAACGTATTCGTCTGGCCGGCCAGGGTGAGCCGGGAACAGGTCGCGGCCGGGCCGGACACCTTTTCCTGAAAGTCTGTTTCGCCGCCCATCCTGATTTTCGCGTCCAGGGAAAGGACCTCTATTACGATCTGCCTTTGGCGCCATGGGAGGCGGTTCTGGGAAGTCGACAGAAGGTCCCCACCCTGACGGATGCGGTTACCATGAAAATCCCCGCCGGCACCCAAAACGGACAAAAATTCCGCCTTCGCGGCCATGGCTTGCCCAACCGCACCGGAACCCGGGGAGATCTGTACGTCCGGGCGGAAATCCGTATACCTCCCGCCGCGACGGAGCGTGCCCGCGAGCTTTGGACCGAACTGAGCCGCGTCAGCAACTTCAATCCCCGCAACGAAAAATGAAGGCAAAGCGAATGACCACTCGTGCCGTTCTCGTGGAGACCGATATAGACCTCGGAGCATCTGGAGAATTCTACAATCTGACCACCGCGGCCCGTCTGGCCGGAATTCATCCTGAGCGGCTGCGCTATTACTGCCGCATCGGTTTGCTTTCGGGCATAACGGATGCGGAGGAATCCCGACCGCGCTTCAACGATCATTCCGTTTACGAGATTAGGCGGATCGAATTTCTACGACGGGAGCACGGGGTGAACCTGAGCGGCATTCGGATCATCCTCGATCTGATGCGTCGCAACGAGGTCCTGACCGAAACCCTGCGATTTCACCGGGGATTCTGAAGGTCGCCGATCATTCCCCCGCGCGGGCCGCTTTGGCGTCCAGGATCTGCCTGACATATTGCAGGAGCTCTTTTCGTTTGAGAGGCTTATGCAGGAAACCCGCCACTCCCGATTCGAGCATCCCCTGGCGAAGGCTGTTGTCGAGATAACCCGTAGCGATGATAACGGGCAATTCGGAATTCATTTCCTTGAGGTGGAGAAATAAGTCCCATCCACTCATCCCCGGCAGGCCGTGATCCACCAGCACCAAAGCGATGGCGGCCTTTTCCCGTTCATACAGGCTCATCGCATCGGTCGCGTCTTTCGCCCAGAGCACCCGGTAGCCTTTCTTGGACAGGCTCCAGCGCAACCATTCCGCAACCATGACCTCATCCTCAACCAGCAAGAGGGTCTCTTTGCCACCCGCGGGTTCGTGAAACTGATGTAATTTCGGCGAGGACTCCTTCGACGCCATCTCAATGGGAAAATACAAACTGAAAACCGTGCCCCGTCCCGGCCGGCTGGCGACCTCAACATGGCCGCAGTGATTCTGCATAATGCCGTAAACCACCGCGAGTCCCAATCCCGTGCCATCGCCCACTTCCTTGGTGGTAAAGAACGGCTCGAAGATCCTGGATTTCACTTCCTCGTCCATGCCGTATCCAGTGTCGGTCACCCGTATTCGCACATAATCAACATCGACCGGACAAGGAAAACCCTCCGGAAGATCGGAGGTATCCACTCGCTCGGAGGAGAAGATGAGGCGTCCGCCGTTTTCCTTCATCACATCCCGGGCGTTCACCGCCAGGTTCATAAAAACCTGACTGATCTGCTGAGCATCGGCTTCTATCGCGGGAAGCTCGTCGTCAAGCTTCAGTTCAATCTCGATGGAGCGAGGGAAAGTTTCCTTGAGAAGCTCGTGAATTTCGCGAATGGTTTCGTTCACTCGCACGGCATGGAAATGGCTGTCGGTCTTCCGGGCGAAAGTGAGAATCTGCTTCACCAATTGTGATGCGCGTTCGCCGCTTCGGTTTATCTCCTGCGCGAAACGTTTCACCTGTTCGTCGGCCTGGGGCAGGTTAATGATCAATTCACTGTAGCCGTTGATGACCGCCAGGATATTATTGAAGTCATGGGCGATCCCCCCGGCGAGATTGCCCAGGCTTTCCATTTTCTGGATCTGGCGAAACCGTTCGTCGACTTCGCGTCTCTCCGAGATATCACGCGAGTTGCACAACAGGTTCACGACCTTGCCGTCGTCGTCCACGACAGCCTCGATTAAAGTCTCGAACCAGGAATGCACGTCGTCCTGGCGCCGCAGTCGGTACTCGAAGGGCGGCAACTCACCTCCATCGGCGGCGACGCGTCGAAACTCGTTCATAGCCCGATCACGGTCCTCGGGATGAATCAGGTCCGACAACAAGGTGCCGAGCAGATGGTCCGGTTTAAATCCGAGCAGAACCTGGACCGACGGGGAAACGTAGAGCAACACGCCCTCGGCCGAGACCAGGGTCACCAGATCTCTCGATTTCTCCGCCAGCATCCGGAATCGACGTTCACTCTCCCGCAACGCGTTCTCCATCGCACTTCGACTCCTGCGGATGGCGGCATCCTTCAGTTGACGTTCCAGAGCCGGGCCGAGACGGACAAGGCTCTCCTTCGGAATGTAGTCGTGCGCCCCCATTCGCATGGTTTCGACCGCGACATCCTCTCCCACCGCTCCTGAGATAATCAGGAACGGGATCGCCAATCCGTTTTTCCGGAAAATCTCCAGCGCTTCCAGACCGTTGAAACCTGGAAGCACATAGTCACAAATCACCGCATCCCACCGTCCGGTTTCGAGCGCGCTCCGGTAATCCTCCAGACTCCATACCCGCTTAAAATCGAAGGCAATGGACGACCGACGCAGCTCCTCCACCACCAAGAGAGCATCGTCCTCGGAATCTTCGACAAGTAGGAGGGATAGGACTTCGTTCATGGCAGACATCAATATTGCCGCAGTTCAACCCGGTCGCAATTCGAATAGATCGGAATCTTCGGCGAGAATCATGGCAAAAACTTAGTATTCAGGCTAATGGAATTCGCCGCAAGCGCTAAATCTAAGTCAAACCCTGAATAAAACATAAGGAATTCCCTGATTATTTCAGTTTTATGCCATGTATCCCACTCTCCGGGCAATGTCCCAAAGCGACGCAAATGCATTGTCATTTTCCGACAAATCGATTATCGTGCATTTATTATGAAGCGATTCTGGATTTACCTCCTGCCCTTTTTCATCGCCCTTCCGACGGCGGCAGACTCTGTAACCCCCGAGCTGCTGCCGGGCGACTCGATCGACACGGTTTATGCCGTTCTGGGAGAACCCCGCGGCACAATCGGCTCTGAACGCTTTCTAATTCTCCACTTTGCTCGCGGCGAGGTCCATGTGCGCGAGGGTGTGGTGGAGCGGGTCGATCTCATCAGCGAAGAAGAATTGGAAGCGCGTGCCGCACGTGCGCGCGAAGCAGCTCTGGCCCGCGAAGCGCAA
Source organism: Opitutia bacterium (assembly GCA_050506795.1). Lineage (GTDB taxonomy): Bacteria > Verrucomicrobiota > Verrucomicrobiia > Opitutales > T3Sed10-336 > SLOW01. The sequence goes on along the minus strand of JBJHCF010000026.1, from coordinate 66,568 downwards.
CGGCAGGAAAGACTGTCCGAGGGTCGAGCTCTCCGCGACGAAAGGTTGACGGACCCGTCTTTCAAGGAGCGATCCGCACGCGAACAGATGGCGTTCTGGAATACGTTCCAGCGTCACTACCCTGAAGTCGACATCAGTTTCGAACTGGAGGTATTGCGGGCCGAGTTGGCGGAGGAGGAGCGCTTGCGCCGTCTTGAACAGCAACGCCAGATTGAACTGCTGGCACTCCAGCAGCGGGTGCGGGAGGCGGAAATCCGCGCGACAGAGATCGAGAGGGAGAACCGGCGCCTCGAGGAGGAACAACGCATGTTGCGCGAACGCCCTCGCATTACCCATGTTTCTCCCGTTTATATCATCAACCCCCACACCGGAAAACCGCCGGAAAAGGAGGATCCCTCACCGCCCCCGACCACTCCCCAAACCCGACCGCAGCAAAGGGAAGTAAGGGGGGCGCCTCCGGCGGATCCCACACCTTTCGAACGCGCCCGCGAATACCGGTTGGAGCGGGGGAATATCCGCTCCGAAGCCCGGTTACCCTCGTCCTGATCGAGCGGGCCGGGAAGGGTCTGTCAATTCCGGATCATGCCGTGCCGAGGAATTCGGCGATGGCCGCGACCACTTCGTCCTTCTGCTCCCGGGTGAGTTCCGGGTAGATCGGAATGCTCAGGCATTCGGCGGCCAGGCGGTCAGCCACGCCATTCGGATAACGCGAGTCCATTCTGATCGAAGTCCAGACATTATCCGGATACCTGGTTTTAAAACATTCCTGCTGGTGCATGCAGACCGGATAGTAGATTTCCGAGCCGATCCCTTTGTCAGCCAGAAACGCCTTGAGGCGATCTCTTGGGTTTTCTCCGGCCGAGGCGGCGCCGTCAACGTCGAGCACCCGGACGGTGTACTGGTTCCAAATGTGCAGACGATCGGGACCAAGGCGAGGAAGGAGAATCCGAGCCGGGCCTTGAGCGTTCGAATCATCCTCCACCGTCAACTCGACCTGAGGCAGTTTGAGTAGGTTTTCGGTGTAGTAATCGGCATTGGCCTGCCGGTTCTCAGTGTACTTCCCGTAGTGGGGAACCTTCACCCGAAGCAATGCCGCCTGCAGGGGATCCAGGCGGAAATTTCCGCCGATATATTTGTGGTAGTATTTGGGTTTCGATCCGTGGGTCCTCAGGATATGCGCCTTCTCTCCCAGCCGGTCGTCGTTGCAGACCAGCATTCCGGAGTCGCCGAATCCTCCCAGATTCTTGGAAGGGAAAAAACTGAATGTTCCGAAGTGTCCCATACTTCCGGCCGGACGCCCGCGGTAGCCGGCGCCCAAAGACTGCGCGCCGTCCTCGATCACCTGCAGCCCGTGCTTCTGAGCCAGCGCCATCACGCCGTCCATCTCCGCGACCTGCCCGAACAAATGGACCGGAATGATCGCTTTGGTGCGGTCGGTCACCTTTTCCGCGGCGTCATCGAGATCGATGTTGAAACTCACCGGATCGACATCGACGAAAACAGGAGTGGCGCCGGTACGGGCCACACATCCGGCGGTGGCGAAAAAGGTAAAGGTGGGACAAAGCACCTCATCTCCGGGACCGATGTTCAGGGCCATGAGCGCCAGTAAAATGGCGTCGGTTCCAGACGAAACCCCGATCGCGTGTTTAACGCCGCACATGACGGCAATTTCGTTCTCCAGCTCTTCAACCTCGGAACCGAGGATAAAGCGTCCGGAATCAAGCACCCGTCGAAAGGCGGATTCAAGTTCCTCGCGAAGCGCGGCGTTCTGGGTCTTAATGTCGAGTAATGGTACTGCCATGGCTAAAAAACTAAAGGATCCAGGATTCGAAGGGAACTTTGAAAGCGTTAAGAGGATACTTTGAACTCATCGTAGGTTTTCCTGCCCTCGGACAGGGGTTCCGGCAGCGGGGCTTCCTCGTCAAGGTCGAGGCACCGCATCCGTTCCGCACCGTGTTCGTCCCTCTCAAGACGATAGGCAAAGCCGGACTCGGGACAAACAGAGCGTCCCTCGTCATCCGGGCGAAGAATATGTCCGTGCCGGCTCATCCACCCCTTCTGCCTGCCGGGAACACCGACGATCAGTGCATAGTCGGGGACGTCGCGGGTCACCACGGCTCCGGCTGAGATGAAGCTGTATCGCCCGAGGGTAACCCCGCAGACGATTGTCGCGTTGGCGCCCACCGTGGCGCCGCGACGGATCAAGGTTTTTTCGTACAGGCTGTGACGCTTCACCTGGGAACGGGGGTTCGTCACGTTGGTCAGCACACAGGACGGGCCGAGAAACACGTCATCCTCAATCACCGTTCCGGTATAGAGGGCCACATTGTTCTGGACCTTGACGTTATCGCCGATCACCACGCCGTCCGCAACCATCGTGTTCTGCCCGAAAATACAGCGGCGACCAATTCGGGCGCCCGCCAGGACATGGGCGAAATGCCAGATTTTTGTGCCCTCTCCGATTTGACAAGGCTGGTCGATGACCGCGGTCTCGTGAGCGAAGTATTCCATAAGTCGGTTTCGCGCTATATGTCACTCAAGACCACCGGACGACCATTAAGCCGCAGTGAAGTCTGACAGGCCTGCAGGACCTTCAGAACCCGCACGCCGGCGGAGGCATCGGTCAAAGGCGTCCGTCGCTCGCGAACACATTCGAGGAAGTGTTCACACTCCCGGCGCAACGGCTCGCCTTTTTCCAACTCAACCACCGTGCGATCTCCGTTGTAGAGCACCGGTTTTCCGGCTTCGAGTTTCACCTGCTGATTGAACAGCACCAGCTTTTCGTCCGGCTCGACGTCGTTGAACACGGCCATCTTGTCGTTTCCGACCACCACGAGTTTCTGTTCCTTGAAGGGATTGAGCCAACTGACGAAAATATGGGCCCTGAGCCCGGTGCGAAAGTGCAGACAGGATACGGTGACGTCCTCCACATTCGGGGAAACGTAGTTTCCTCCGCAGCAGGTCACTTCGATGGGAAGCTCTCCGACCAGGCGGAGAATCACCGCGATGTCGTGCGGGGCAAAACTCCAGAGAGAGTTTTCCTCCACCCGGACCTTCCCGAAATTGAGGCGGTTTGAGTAAATGTAATTTACCCGGCCCAACACATTCTGATTCAGCAGTTCACGCAACCGCAGTACCGCCGCATGGTATTCGAGGAGATGTCCCACCATCAAAATGCGGCCTTTGGATTCGGCCGCCGCCTGCATTTCCTGGCCTTCGAGGTAATTCAGGGCCAGCGGCTTTTCCACCAGAACATCTTTGCCCGCCTCCAGGGCGCGCAACACCAGTTCCCGGTGGGTTTCCGCCGGAGTCGCCACCACCACCGCGGCGATGTCATCACGATCCAGCGCGGCCCCGATTTCATCTTCAACCGCGATTCCCGGAGCAATCTCGGCGGCCAGCTTGCGACCGGCAACGGTCGGATCGCAAACCAACGCCAACGCACCAATTTGCTTGAAATTACGCACCAGGTTTTTCCCCCAGTACCCACACCCCACTACCGCGACTTTGGGTTCCATCATAATGTTGCACGCGGCCGATCGGCCGCAATTCGTTCTACGAAAAGTCGCTTCACAATTGCGCGATTACGGAAAAGATCAAGCCAAGATCAATGACGTTGCCGGAGTAAAACGCAGGGTAAAACACAATTCCGGCAATGGATCGGGGGCTCGAAATCAATTGAAGAGCAAGTTACATATAGTCCTATTTATCAATAGCATGCAATAAGGTTTCCCAAATAGTTTCGATTCGAGTTCATCCATGGAGCCGATCGGCGGCGAGCCCTGCTTCCCATGGAGGAGGTCCGAAAGATTTACCAGCTGTTAACGAGTGCGAAATCGGGAACCAACGCCTCAGCCCCGCACTGGCTGACTTGATTTCACCATCAGGCCTAACCCCTACTGTTTAGGCCAATATTCAGGGAGATCACCTCCCCCCGATCAGGGTTTGTCCTATATCCACCCCACAGTGCTAGCGGTATCCTACAGCCTGCAGGATTAATCGTTTTCAGGGCGCGAAAAGTTCTATCACGCCGCTGTTTCCCGCCATTCAATCGTCTCCCAAAAATGAACAGTCACCTATTGGATCACGTTCCAGACCTGGCGGATTTCCAGCCCAGGGTTGCCGGATCGATTTCTCATCGGCGGCCAAACCCCTCCCCCGCGGCCTTTCAGACGATTTTCCATCCTCTCCTGGTCAAAACCGGGACGGGTACGCGCCTCGTCCCGCTCCCCATTCCGACCGAAATCGAACGGCAAGACGATCGCCGTTCGGGCCTGCAACACATCATTTGCCCCGCTCAGATCAACCGCGCTCGCCGGGTGAACAAGTTTTTGGAAGCCGCCAACCGCGCGCTGGCAGACGGAGGGCTCCTCATGATCTGCTGTGAGGCGAATCATCAGCGGAAGCGGCGTCTCTTCAGCGGATTACCCTCTTTCCTTGGGCAAAGTGTCATCGCCCTCGATTTTATTATCAACCGGGTGCTTCCGAAGCTTCCCGGTATCAAACGTCTGTACTTCAAAACGCCTCTGGGCCGATACCGGACACTTAGCGAAACCGAGCTTCTGGGACGCTTGATGTGTTGTGGATTCGAAGTCGCGGACCGGCAGGAGAAGGACGGCCTCATTTATTTGGCCGCCCGCAAAACACGTGCGCCGTCCTATGATCCCCACCCCACCTACGGACCGATTTGCCGCCTGCGGCGCAAGGGTTACCGGGGCAAGGAGATCCAGGTACTGAAACTACGCACCATGCATCCATATTCGGAATACCTCCAGGAGTACGTGTACCGGGCCAATTCGCTCAACTCCAATGGCAAGTTCAAAGACGATTTCCGCATCACCGCCTGGGGCCGCTGGTGCCGCCGATTTTGGATCGATGAGATTCCAATGTTGTGGAATTGGCTGCGAGGCGACCTCAAGCTTATCGGAGTCCGCCCGCTGAGCGCCCACTTTCTCAGCTTGTATCCCACCGACGTCCAGGAACTGCGCGAACGCCACAAGCCGGGTCTGATTCCGCCCTATTACGCCGACATGCCGAAATCCCTCGAGGAAGTCGTGGCGTCTGAGCGGCGCTACCTGCAGGCGCGCGAAAAGGCCCCCCTCCGGACCGATCTCGCCTACTGCTGGCGTGCGATGAAGAATATTCTCTTCCACGGAGCCCGAAGCGCGTAATCCGGCCCATCCCTGTTCGGAGCTGCCGGCTCTCACTCACATTTCCCATTGCAGCCGGTGCGCTTTGCGCCCAAGCTGATTGCCGATGAAATTCAGCCGCGATGTGGAAAATCTGATCGCCGCATTGCGGGGATTGCCGGAAGACCGCACCCGCTCGATTCTCAGAGAGCCCCGTTCCTCCGAAGACCTGATGGCCGATCTGACTCGGAGTTATCGTCTCGACGGCCGTACCCCGGAAGAAGCGATCCAGGAAAACTGGGCTCAACTGGTGGGCAACGCCAATGCAGAATACAGCCGGTTGATGCGGATTGATGAGCGCCGGCGTGCCATCATCGGCGTATCCAATCCGATCGTGCGCCAGGAGCTCTTCTTCCACCGCAAGGAAGTACTGCAACGCCTGCGGGCGCTTCCGGGGTGTGGCGGAATCCGGACAATACTGCTGCGGGCAGGTTAGGGATTGACATTTTGTCAGAAAGAGTTGAACAATCGCTTTTTTCACCGACCCGTGTTTGGATGGAACGTAGGCACTTCATAAAAAAACTTTCGCTCGCCGCGGCCGGAGCATGCGCTCTGAGCGGCGTCGGTTCGCTGGCTTACGCGTTGCCGAAGGACGGTTCCGCCATCCATGTCGTTCGTTCCGGAGAAACCCTTTCCCACATCGCTCGACGCTACGGCGTGACCGTGGCCTCCCTCAAACAGGCCAACGGTCTGACCGGAGATCTGATTCGGATCAATCAGAGGCTCAACATTCCCGGACGCGGCGGTTCCTTCCTGACTCCGGTGCGGCCGCAGATCGATGTCGCCGGTTTTAGCGCCGGCCGCTGGCGGCACATCATTGTTCACCACAGTGCGACCGGAAACGGCAACGCCGAGATTTTCCACCGCTTTCACCGCGACCATCGGAACATGCCCAACGGTCTGGGGTATCACTTCATCATCGGCAACGGCACCAATTCGCGTGACGGCGAAATCGAGGTGGGAACCCGCTGGACCCGTCAGATCCAGGGCGGCCACGTTCGCAGCCTGGCCTACAATGCCAACTCCATCGGAATTTGTCTGGTGGGGAACTTCGAAACCGGGCGCCCGACGGCCAACCAGATGGCTTCGTTTACGGAGCTTGTCCATTATCTCAAGGAAACCAAGCTCGGCGGCTCCTGCCGACTGCTGGCGCACAAGGAGCTCGAAACCACGCTCTGTCCCGGACGCCACTTCCCGCTGCGCGAAATGCATCAACGCTTCGGTTGATCGCTTTCTTTTTCCAAAAATCATTTGCCTCAGTCCACCTGCTGTCCTAAACCCGGACGGATGACTGAATTCGCCCGTCCGGACGGACGCAAAGTCGATCAACTGCGAACGCTGATCTTCCAGCCAAACATTGCACCGAACGCGCAGGGTTCCGTTCTCGCTTGTTTCGGCGACACCCGGGTGATCTGCGCCGCTTCGCTCGAACGAAAGGTTCCGAACTGGATGCGGCAACAGGGCGTAACCGGCGGATGGCTGACCGCGGAGTATTCCATGCTGCCCTACAGCACGCTGGACCGTAAACAGCGCGACAGTACCCGCGGGCGCCCGGACGGCCGCGGCATTGAGATTCAGCGGCTTATCGGTCGCTCGCTGCGAGCGGTGATCGACCTGCAAAAATTGCCCGACCACACCCTTTGGATCGACTGCGACGTCTTGCAGGCCGATGGCGGCACCCGAACCGCCGCTATTACCGGAGCTTACCTCGCCGCGCGCCTGGCGGTGGGACAATTCGTGGCGGAAGGACGGTTGAAGGAGAACCCCTTCCGCGATTCGGTCGCCGCAGTCAGCGTGGGGGTCTACCAGAACACTCCCGTCCTCGATCTGAATTACCTGGAGGACAAAGATGCCACCGTCGATTTCAACGTTGTCCGAACCGGCGGCGGCCAATACGTCGAAGTGCAGGGTTCCGGAGAGGAAGCCACGTTCTCCCAGGAGGAACTGGGGCGTCTCCTGGCTCTAGCCGAAATCGGAATCGCCGAACTCATCCGGCGTCAGGAAGCATTTATAAAGCAGCATCTGCCGCGAAAAGAGGTTGTCCATGCCGAACTGGGCAACAAGATTCCCCTCTAAGTCTCAATGAATATACACGAATACCAGGCCAAAGAATTATTCCAACAGTACGGGGTGCCGGTTCCGGCCGGACATTGCGCACAGAAGACCTCGGATTTCGAATCCGCCCTTTCCGCGCTTCCCGAAGGCGTTACCGTCGTAAAGTCCCAAATCCACGCGGGAGGACGCGGCAAGGGAACCTTCAAGGACGGCTTCAAAGGAGGCGTCAAACTGGCCAAGTCAAAAGAGGAGGCCGCGGAATTCGGACGTAAGATGCTGGGTAATACGCTGGTCACACACCAGACCGGCCCCGAAGGCCGCAAGGTGGGCACGGTGTACTTCACCGAAGCTTCCGAAATCGAGAAGGAGTACTACCTCGCTATCGTGATGGACCGCGCCACTTCCCGGCCTGTGGTGATCGCTTCAACCGAGGGAGGAGTGGAAATCGAAAAGGTGGCCGAAGAGACCCCGGAGAAAATCACCCGGGTTATTATCGACCCCACACTGGGCCTTCGCGCCTACCAGGCGCGCCAGATCGCTTTCGGACTCGGCTTCCGGGGCGACCAGGTCAAACAGATGATTAAACTTCTCAGCGGCCTCTATCGCCTTTTCTGGGAAAAGGATGCCTCTCTGGTGGAAGTAAATCCCCTCATCACGACCCCTTCCGGTGAGGTGGTGGCGCTCGATGCCAAGGTGGGATTCGACGACAACGCGCTGTTCCGTCATCCGGACATCGTCGCCTACCGCGACCTAAACGAAGAGGATCCCAAAGAGGTCGAAGCATCCAAAGCGAACCTCAACTACATCGCATTGGACGGCAATATCGCCTGCATGGTCAACGGCGCCGGATTGGCGATGGCCACCATGGACATCATTCAGCACTACGGCGGATCACCGGCGAACTTTCTCGACGTCGGCGGCGGTGCCGACGCCGAACAGGTGACCCAGGCCTTTCAAATCATCCTGAAGGACGAGAACGTCAAAGGCATCCTGGTCAATATCTTCGGCGGCATCATGAAATGCGACGTCATCGCCACCGGAATCCTGGAGGCCGCCAAAGCTGTTCATCTCGACCGGCCGCTGGTCGTGCGCCTGGAAGGCACCAACGTGGAACAGGGGAAAAAGCTCCTCGACCAGAGCAACCTGAAAATTGTCTCGGCCGACACCCTGGCCGATGCCGCCAAAAAAATCGTCGAACTCGTTTCCGACCGGTAAAGCAATTCATCGACATGAGCATACTCGTCAACAAAGACACCCGCCTCCTGGTTCAGGGACTCACCGGCAAGGCCGGCAGCTTTCACGCCAGACAATGCCTTGAATACGGCACGAATATTGTGGCCGGCGTCACTCCCGGACGCGGAGGAGAACGCTTCGAGGAAAAAGTGCCGGTGTACGACACCGTCCGGGAGGCCGTGAACGAAACCGGGGCCAACGCCTCCGTGATTTTTGTGCCGCCGGCTTTTGCCGCCGATTCCATCCTTGAAGCCATCGACGCAGAGATCCCGCTGGTGGTTTGCATCACCGAAGGTATTCCGGTCAAGGACATGGCCGAGGTGAAGGTCAAACTCCAACAAAGCAAGACCCGCCTGATCGGCCCCAACTGCCCAGGTATCATCACCCCGGGTCAATGCAAGATCGGCATCATGCCCGGTTACATCCACAAACCCGGCAAAGTCGGGGTGATTTCGCGGTCCGGCACCCTCACCTACGAAGCGGTCTGGCAGCTCACCTCGCTGGGCCACGGTCAATCGACCTGCATCGGCATCGGCGGCGACCCGGTGAGCGGCACCAGCCATCTCGACGCCGTCAAATTGTTCAACGAGGATCCGGATACCGAAGCCCTCATTTTGATCGGAGAAATCGGAGGCACCGCGGAAGAGGAAGCCGCCGCTTACATCAAGGAGCACGTTAAAAAACCGGTGGCCGGCTTTATCGCCGGAGCGACCGCGCCCCCGGGGCGACGCATGGGCCACGCCGGTGCGATCGTTTCCGGCGGAAGCGGCACGGCGGAAGCCAAGATCGCCGCCATGAAGGAAGCGGGAATCGAAGTCGCCGAAACCCCCTCGCACATGGGCGAGGCTCTGCTGCGCATCTACCGGGGAAATTCTCAATGAGTCAATACCAGAATCCGTTTCAGCCGTCTGCCGGGCATCCGGAGGATGAACCGCCTCCGGAACCGGAAAGCTCACTCCTGATGCCGAGGATCGGGGCTTTCGCCGCCGACATGTTCTGTCTGCTGATCCTCTTCTTCCTCGCGAATTTCCTCATCTTCAGCCAGAATCCCGAGGTCACGCAGGAACTGGAGCAGTTCACGGAGGAAATGCGTGAATTCCGGGAAGACCCCGATTCCGGTGCTCCGGAGCCGACCCTTTCCGAGGATGCCCAACGCCTGATCCAGATCACTTATGCGGTCAGCCTGGCGCTCGTGTTGCTCTATTTCATGATGGGTGAAGTTTTCACTCGCGGAGCCTCGCCCGGAAAACTGCTCTTCAAACTCCGGGTGATTCGCACCGACCCGGGACAGGCTCATGCCCCGCTGCCCCTCGGCGCGACGGTGATGCGGTCGGTGATCAAAGGGATTTCTCTGACCCTGGCCATGACTATGCAGCCGTTGATGCTGCTGTTGCTTTTCAATTATTTCTTCGCGTTCTTCACCCGGGATCGGCGCGCGGTGCACGATTACCTCGCCCGCACCAAGGTTGTCGCCTCTTCGGACATTGTCTCCTATGACCGCTCATCCTCTTCCCACGGTTCTGCTGATTGAGAATGCTTCCTCACCCGAGAAGCGCCTGCGGGAGGTTCTGCACCATGCGGGTGTGGGTTTCCTGACGGTCAGTCCGGATTCCGAGAGCATTGAGCAGGCGTTAGCCAGGGAGCAACCCGACCTCCTGCTGGCTGGTGTCGGCGTTTCCCGCGAACTGCTGGAACACCTGGACTCCAAGGCGCCGAGGGACGGCCCCACCGCCCTGGTGCTGACCTCCGCCAACGACATGGCCTGCCGCGACGATTCCCGTGTCGATTATCTCGATACGCATTCAAGTGATGAGGCTTTGACCGCGCGCTTGCATTGGCACCTGCGGCTGCGCGGCCTGGAAATGGACCGGGAGCGTTTGCGGGACGAACTGGAAAACCTGAGGAGAAACGCTTCCATCGGGGCGGTCGCCGACAGTGTCACTCACAACCTGAATAACGTTCTCGGGATTATCTTCGGGTATATGCATCTGCTGAAGATGCATCATGAAAAACCCGAAATGGTCCTGAAGCATCATGCCAGTCTGGAAAAGGCCGTCGCCAAGATCACCGAGATGGTCCGCCGTTTCGGAGAGGCGGCCCGGGAAACCCAGCCCGAACCGGAGCCGGTACCGGTGGCGGAATTGCTGCGTTGCGCCATCCGCCGTTTCCGGCAGGAAAACCGGGTCGAAGCGGAATACCCGTTTACCGTGGAACCGGAAAATCTCATGGTGACGACCTGTTTCAGCCGAGCCGAAGACGCCATCGCCGGCCTGCTCAAGAACGCCTGGGAAAGCTACGGCGACGCTCCGGTCTCCCGGCGCGTGATCGAGATCCGCGCTGCGGCCGATACGGAAAACATTATTATCGTGATTCGCGATCAGGGATCCGGGATCGATCCGGAGATCGAGCCGACGATGTTTGAGCCGTTCACCGGCACCAAGGGCGGAGACGGCCTTGGTCTTGCCGTGGCACGTCGCTGTTTTCGTAATTTGGGAGGAGATCTTTTCCTCAAGAATCACCAACAAGCCGGGGCGGTCGCCGAAATTCGCCACCCGCGTTGAGTCGGCTTGCCGGCTAGCTTGCAGACGAATGCCGATCCCTGGCCGGAGACCGCATTTTCCATCTGTCGCGTGGTTCAATCCCGCCGCAAAAACGGACTCGAAAATCCGCCGAACGCGGCAATACTCGTGACATGATGAGCAAGCAAATCAAGGACGGATTCGCCGGAACCGTGGGCGAGACTCCTCTTATTCGCATCAAGAGCCTGTCGGAGGCCACCGGTTGCGAAATCCTCGGCAAGGCCGAATTTCTGAATCCCGGGGGGTCGGTGAAGGATCGTGCGGCTATGGGAATCATTAACGACGCCGAAGCCCGCGGACTGCTCAAACCCGGCGGTACCATTGTCGAAGGCACGGCCGGCAACACCGGAATCGGACTTGCCCTGGTCGGAAACGCCAAAGGTTATCGCACTATAATCGTCATTCCCGACACTCAATCGCAGGAAAAAATCAATCTTTTGCGGGCCATCGGCGCCGATGTGCGCCCTGTTCCGGCCGCTCCGTACAAAGACCCCAACAATTACAATCACATCGCCCGCCGCCTGGCGGAGGAAATCGACGGCGGCTTCTGGGCCAATCAGTTCGACAATACGGCGAACCGGGAATACCACCGGCAGACCACCGGACCGGAAATTCACCGGCAAACCGGTGGAGAAGTCACCGCTTTTGTCACCGCGGTCGGAACCGGCGGAACCCTGGCCGGGGTGTCCCTGTTTCTCAAAGAGACCGACCCAAAGATCAAAACCGTTTGCGCCGACCCCTACGGCGCGGCGATGTGGTCGTGGATCAAACACGGTCACCTGGATATCGACGACGGGGACTCCGTCGCCGAGGGAATCGGACAGGGTCGTGTCACCAAAAACCTGGAAGAAGCCCCTATTGATAACGCCTTCCGTATCCATGACCGCGTGATGATCAAGATGGTTTACCACCTGATGGAATCCGAGGGTCTGTTCCTCGGTGCTTCGTCCGCCATCAACGTCTGCGGCGCGGTGAAACTCGCTCTGGAGGGTGGCCCCGGCCAGGTCATCACCACCATCCTCTGCGACGACGGTCAGCGTTATCTCTCGCGACTCTACAATCCGGATTGGTTGAAATCCGAAGGCCTCGACCCGACCCGTGACGGCCTCGATTTTCTGGGGGAAATTTAAGGCGTTCTCCAGGGACAACCGTGTGTGCCGCCGCCGCTCAAAACGGCGCACCTTCCGTCGCTTCGGCCTTTATGGCTTCCATCGATTCACCGGCGGCCGTCCAGAGTCAGAAGGGCTTCGGAGATTTCATTTCCGAACTCGGTTCCAACCCTGCTGATGTTCCGGGCGAAAGCCGAATAGTCTCCCGGTTGCCAGTCGCCGCGACGAACAAAATCACCGGTGGCGATCACTCCGCCGCTTTCCGGATCAAAAATGCTCCAGTAGGCTCGAAAAAAGTAGCCGCCCGATCCGTCGTCACGTTCGATGGCGTCACAGGCCAGCAACTGCACCTCCACCTCGAAATCGACAAATTCCCGGCCCGCTTCCGGAAAAAAATAGACCGAAGTGATGGCGGCATCCCGCCGCAGAACTTCGCGCAGCAACCGCGCGGCGCCCCGGTCCAAACCCTCGGCCCAGCGCTGATAATGGGTGTAACGCAACTGACCGTCGGAATTTCGGACCACTATTGACGGGACGTTGATATAATCCGCCACCCGGACACGACGAAGGCCAATCGCCAAACCCGGCTCATCAGGATCCAGGTACCTGGCCGCGGACCCGGTCAATTCTTCTACCCCGGAAGCTTCCAAAAGGAAGTAACGCGTCCTGTCCTCAACCGGACGAGGCAAAAGGCAGGCGGAAAGCAGGACAGGAATCCCCAACAGTCCTAAAATTGGAAAAATGTTTCGTATCATTGTCCGGACTCTCTTCTTCCTGATAGCAGAGCGTTGGGATGACGCTCGAGATAATCGGCCAGACGCTGCACAGAACGCGAAGCTTCTCCCAGCCGCTGCAAGGTTGCCGCCAACTCGTGCCCCAGACCCGTTCTTGGGCTGATCAGTGTTTCGATGGCCTCCACGGCGCCACCCAGTTGTCGGAGCGTCACGGAAAGTTCGTCGGCGGTCACCATAAAACGTTCGCTGACCGGATCGATCTGGTCGTCGAGACGGTTAAGGATTGAACTCAAATCATCAAAGGCGCCACTGGCCGACTGCACCGCGTTCCGCAGATCATCGGATCGGGCCAGTTCCGTGACCGCGATCACCGCTTCATTAAAATTCGCCGCCAGGTCGTCGATCGCAAGTGCTTCCAAACGGGAATCCGCCCGGTCCAGCAGGGTTTCAAATTTCTGAGCGATTCCGGCAAAATCGATTTCACCGATATTCGCCGCGATATCGGCGACTCCATCCCGCAACCCGGCGAGAGCCGAAGGCACCGAGGGAACCGAGGACATGCCTGGGTGCTCGGGAACCGGAAGACGCCGGGCCTGTTCGGCGGGAGTGGCGTAATCGAGCTCGATGTACATCAAACCGGAAAGGCCGACCAGGCTCAGGCGCGCGCGCAACCCCCGCTCAACCATCGCATCCATTAACTCGGGTTCGGAGAAGTCGACAAAAATCCCTTCCGGATCGCGTACCACCTGACGATCCAGTTCACAAATCACCGGGACCAGCGACCGGACCTCATCGGGATCGTATCGCACCCCGATATTCCGCACGCGCCCGATGCGAACTCCGCGAAACTTGACCGGGGCGCCGACTTCCAGCCCATGAACGGATTCATCAAAATAAACAACGAACTCACCCGTCTCGGTCATCCAGGTGCGTCCGCCGAAATAAAACAGCGCCCCTGCAACCAGCAACATCGCGCCTACGACGAAACCGCCAATCAGGGCGGCACTTGGTTTGGTTTTCATTCCATCTCCCCTATCACTTCAAAATTTGGTGCCGGATTCGATATTTCATACTCCTTCTCGGTCAAGGCGATTCCCTCTTCGGTTCCCCGAAGGCAAACAAACCGCTTTGAAAAAACTCGCTCACGTGCGGATTGCCCGAATCGCGAACCAGGTCCCTTGGCCGACCCTCCGCGATCACGGTTTTTTCATCCCTCCCCAACATAATCACGCGATCGGCAACCGCACAAATGCTTTCCAGATCGTGGGACACGACCAGGATGGTCGTCCCCAGGCTCTCCCGGGTCTGCAGAATCAAATGATCCAGATTGCGGGCGCTCACCGGATCGAGGCCGGCCGACGGCTCGTCGAAAAAAAGGATCTCCGGGTCCAGCACCAGGGCGCGCGCCAACCCGGCCCGCTTGCGCATGCCGCCGCTCAACTCGGACGGGTACCGGTCCGCCGCCGCCGCCAGGCCGACCATGCCCAGCTTCACGAACACCAGTTCCCGGATTTCACGACGCGAAAGGGTGGTATGTTCCTCCAGTGGCAAGGCGACATTTTCGGCGACGGTCATGGTGCTCCACAGCGCCGCACTCTGGTAAAGAACTCCCATTCGGCGCAGCATGGCGCGGCGGGTTTCATGACCGGCGTTGCACACATTTTCGCCGTCGAAGCGCACCTCCCCGGTCAACGGAGTTTCCAAACCAATCAAATTGCGCAGCAGAGTGCTCTTGCCGCAACCGCTGCGGCCGACCACGAAATAGATCTCTCCGCGACGGACGGAAAAACTGACATCCCGCAGGATGACTGTATCACGGTAACCGCAGGAAAGGTCGCGGACCTCGACCATAAAAGGGATCTCCGAATCAACGTCACTCATCAGATTCCCACCCGCTCAAAAAGGACCGCGAATACCGCGTCCAGAACAATAATCAGAAAAATAGCCGTAACCACCGCCGAGGTGGTGGCGCGGCCCACGCCCTCGGAGCTTCGCTCGCTCTGCAGGCCGCGCAGACAACCGGCCGCGGCTACCACCACGCCGAAAACAACACTCTTTATCAAGCCTCCGGCCAGATCGTTCAAACCGATGGCCTCCTGGGTTTGATACCAGTAGGCCGAAGAAGCGATGTCGAGTTGGCCGACGCCGACCACATACCCTCCGAGGACGCCCAACAGATTGGCATAGACGGTAAGCAAGGGCGCCATCATCACCAACGCCACCATGCGCGGCAGGACCAGGAAATCCATGGGGTGAACCCCCAGGGTCTCCAGCGCGTCGATTTCCTCGTTCATTTTCATATTGCCGATCTGGGCGGCAAAGGAGGCGCCGGTTCGCCCCGCCAGGATCACGGCCGTCATCATCGGCCCCATTTCACGAACGACCGACAAACCGACCAGATTGGCGACAAAAATCTCCGCTCCGTATTCCCTCAACTGAATCGCCGCCTGGTAAGCGAGGATCAAACCGACCAGGAAACTGATCAGTCCGACGATCGGAAGTCCCATGGCGCCCGCCTGCTGCATAAAGATCAGACAGTCGCGCCAACGGAATTTGCGCCACCTGCTGGCCATCCGCGACCCGCCCAGCAGGCACTCTCCCCAAAAGGTCAACCATTGCCCTCCCCCGGCCAGAGACTTTCCGAAACGCTCGCCCAGAACAACCAACACGGATGGGGCCGCCGCGGCATTCTGACTTCCTCCAGCCGATTCGCTTTCGCCCGCCTGATTCAGCAGATTCTGCAGGAGATCGGGAAGGTTCTTCATATTGCAGGGCACCTTCAATTCATCTGCGTATTTTCGAATCTGGGAAACGAACAAGAGCAGCGAACTGTCCCACGAATCGACACCCCCGACATCCACCTGGATTTCGCGGAACTTTTCCCGGCGGCCCGCGGAGCGTTTCACCATTTTTCGCCACGCCGGCATCGGTTGTGACAGGGACCAGGCGCCCCGCACCGAAACCCGCAGAGAACCGTCCCGACACGCGACCTCTACCCTTGAATCCAACGCCATCACCTTCCAAACAAGGCCAGTCTTACGCGGAACGCAACCTGTGAATAATCCGTCGGCGGATTCCTGTTCCCCGGAGGACCCGCCTCGGTCTTTTCGCCCACCGTTTGACCCTGGAAAGACTTCACCATTTGACAAGGCGCGATGTGACGGTAACCAGTTAGCCTGACATGACGAGCAAAGCCGTTCTCCTTACCAATCTGGGATCGCCCGATTCCACCGCTATTCCGGATGTGCGCCGCTATCTAAAGGAATTTCTCTCCGACGAACGCGTCTTCGACGCCCCCCAACCGATCAAGAGTTACATCCTTTACTGCAAGGTTTTGCCGTTTCGCCCCAGGAAAACCGCGGAAGCCTACAGTAAAATCTGGACGAAGGAAGGTTCTCCCCTGCTGGTGACCAGTCGCAAAGTACAGCAGTTGCTCCAGGAGAAAACCGATCTGCCAATCGAACTATCAATGCGATACGGCAATCCCTCCACCCGCGAGGCGTTGCAGCGACTGGCGTCCCGCGGGATCAAAGAGCTTTTTCTGGTTCCGCTTTACCCCCACTACGCCATGTCCAGTTACGAAACGGCCGTGGTCAACGTGCGCGAACTCGCCCGCGAGGTGGCCCCCGCAATGCGGATCACCGCACAGCCCCCGTTCTTCGCCGAACCCGGGTACATTGACGCACTCTCCCAACAAATCGAACCGTATGTGAAAAACGGTTACGACCACATACTGTTCAGTTTTCACGGTATTCCCGAACGGCACCTGAGGAAAGGCGATCCCTCGAAGGCCCATTGCACCGTGGTGCCCGACTGCTGCAAAACCTGCAGCCCGGTGCAATCCACCTGTTACCGGGCGCAATGCCTGCGCACCGTCGAGGAAGTGGCCGCGCGACTGCAACTGCCGGCGGAAAAGTACGGCATGTCCTTTCAGTCGCGATTCGGACGCGAACCCTGGCTCAAACCCTACACCGACCTGGAATTTGTCCGTCTGGCCAATGAGGGCGTCAAACGCCTGTTGGTGGTCACCCCGGCCTTTGTTTCCGATTGCCTGGAAACGCTTGAGGAAATCGGAATTCAGGGCAAAGAAGACTTCCTGGCCGCGGGCGGGGAAAGTTACGAACTCATTCCCTGTCTCAATGAACACCCGGCCTGGATCGATTTTCTGGCGAGAAAAATCGCCGGTTTCCAGGAGAACGATCTCCCGGAACCGGCCGCGAAAATCATCTAGCCAAATCGCCGGCGTCCCCCAGGTAGCGGGCGAAACGTTGGGCGTCTTCCGGAGTATCGATTCCAATCGTCGGCTGATCGGTGGGCGCCACCGCGATATGGTGACCGTTCTCCAGCACGCGCAACTGCTCGAGACGTTCGATCCCCTCCAGACGCCCCGGAGGAAGCGCGGTGAGTTCGGCAAGAAAGGATCCCCGGTAGGAATATAAACCGAGGTGTCGCCAGCAAGGATTCGCGGCTACCCAGGCGTCGTCGAGGCGTTCAATTTCGTCGCGGGGATACGGAATGGGAGCACGGGAAAAATAAAGGGCCCGGCCGTTGTCACTCATGACCACCTTCACCTGGTTGGGATCGAGAAAATCGCTCGCGCGCTCGAATCGCGTCGCCAGCGTGGCCATCGGCGCCCCCGCCTCAACCATCCCGGCCAGGGACCGAATCTGCTCTCCGGTTACCAACGGCTCGTCTGCCTGCACATTAATCACCCATTCGGCTTGAATGGTTTGGTTTGCCTCGGCGAGGCGGTCCGAACCACTGGCGTGCCCGGTCGATGTCATGATCTGGGAAAAACCGGCCCCGTCCAACACTTCAGCCAACTCCTGATCGTCCACCGCAAAATACAACGGGTACTCGGGCGCCTGCGCCGCAATTCTTTCCGCCACGTGGAGAAGTAGCGGTTTCCCGGCAATCCGGTGCAGCAGCTTCCGGGGAAAGCGAGTTGAACGCAGGCGGGCGGGAACAATCACGGCAACATCAGGCATCAATACCATCCAATCACAACCGTCTCCAAGGTAAAGCCCGCAAACGCGTTCAAGCAATGTTGCCCGGTATCCCGCTATTGCCAGAACTCGGGGTCCTGTTATTCAATCGCCGGCTTGGATACGATTGACGGCACGAGTTGGACCGATTGGCGACGCTGGGCGGATTCCTACGAACGGATTCCCCTGGTGCTGGGGTACCCTGCGCGAAAGTCGCAGCCGTCCTGGAAACGCTTCTGGTCAGACTCACCATCACTTTTGCTGGAGAGCGGCAAGACCGGGCGCCACACCTTGCTGGCGCCACGGATAACGGAGATGCTGCGCGGAGACGAGAGCGCGGGTGTCCTGATCGATTGTTCGGGCGAAACTCCCGAGGTCCTGGCCCGGCTTCCGGGAAAACCCCTGGAAGTGATTCGCGGTTGGATGCGGCAGAAACGGGGACCCCGGTTGCCCGGGTTGCCGCCCTGTCTCGGTGGTCTGGCCGGTTATTTCTCTTATGATCTGGTCCGTACGCTGGAAAGACTTCCGGAAATCGCCCGGCCCGACCTGCCGGTTCCGCTCTATCATCTGGCCGTGGTGACCGAGTGTCTGGTTTACGATCAAGTCGGCCGAACCCTTTATTCCGCGGTTTGGCAGGACGTTACCCCGGAGGAACGTCAGGATTCGCGTCGACTGCGCGCGGCCTTCGACCGCGCCCGCGAGACCGCCGAACGCCAGGCGCAACAGTGGATCGCCGGGGAATCGGATCCGCCTCCCTTGCCTCCGGACCTGGAGCAAACGTCCTCCGGCCCCCGGCAAGCCCGGTTTTCGCTGTCGCGAAAAAAGTTCGTTGCCGCGGTACGCCGTATCCAGGAATACATCGCCGCCGGAGACACCTACCAGGTCAACCTCTCCCTGCGGGAATCGCGGCCTCTGCGGGCCGCCCCGGAGGAGATCTACGAAGCCCTGCGCCAAATCAACCCCTCGCCCTACATGGGCCTGTTGCGCTTCCCCGGACTGACTCTGGTCAGCGGATCCCCCGAACTGTTGGTCCGACTCCACGGCGACCGCCTGGAAGCCCGTCCGATTGCGGGAACTCGGCCTCGTGACCGCATTGAGGAAAAAGACCGGTCGCTGGCCGAGGAATTGATGACCAACCCCAAAGAGAAAGCCGAGCATCTCATGCTCGTCGACCTGATCCGCAACGATCTGGGACGAGTTTCGCGCTTTGGCACCGTGAAGGTGCGGGATTTCATGGTGATGGAAGACTACTCTCACGTGCGGCACATCGTGTCGCACATCGAAGGCTCCCTAGCGGAAGGGCTGGATGCCCTCGACGTCGTTGCCGCCACTTTTCCCGGCGGCACCATTACCGGTGCGCCCAAGGTGCGCACCATGGAAATCATCGAAGAACTGGAACCGGTCCGCCGCGGTCCCTATACGGGATCGATCGGTTGGATCAGCCCCGGCGGGGAGATGGAACTGAACATTACCATCCGCACCCTGCTGGTCGAAAACGGCTGGGCTCACGTCCAGGCCGGGGCCGGAATTGTCGCCGATTCCATTCCGGCCAGGGAATACGAGGAATCGCTGAGCAAAGCCCGAGCGCTTTGGGCCGCCGTCGAGGCGGCGGAAGCTCGATTGCCGCCGTCAGTGAACTTTCGCCAATAACTCACCGCCATGCTCCTCTATCTCAACGGCAAGATCCTTCCCCAAGACGAAGCCCAAGTTTCGGTGAACGATCACGGTTTTCTCTACGGCGCGGGGTGTTTCGAAACCTTTCGCACCTTCGGCGGGGGACTATTCCGCCTGGAGCAGCACCTGCGCCGCATTCGTGCCGGCTGCGATCAACTCCACATACGAACGGGATCGATTTCCCTCCTGAACGAAAAAAACCTGCTGGAGACCGTCGCGGAGCTGTTGCGGGTCAATAAACTCGGCGACGCCGTTTTCCGTCTGACCGTTACCGGCGGTCCCGTTGCCGGCGGCCTCCCACGGGAACCCTACCGCGAACCGACCGAATTGCTGGTCCCCCGCCCCCTGCCCCGCGGTCATGGCGTCCCGATCGGCCTGCACCTCCTGGAAGCCCGCCGAAATTCCCCGGAATTCCACCCGCGCCCCAAAAGCGTCGCCTACCTCAACAGCCTCGCCGGACACCTGGAAATGCGCGAACGGAATATTCCACCGGGAGACGAGGGCCTGATGTCAGCCGATGACGACATCGCGGCGGAGGGAGTGACCACCAATCTTTTTCTCATTCGGAACCAGACTCTGCGCACCCCGGGATCCCACGACGGAATCCTGTCCGGGATCACACGAGGTTTCGTCCTGGAAGCCGCGGAGCAACTCGGGCTTCCCGTCCAGGAAATAAGCTGCCGGATCGCCGATCTGAAACGCGCGGACGCGATATTTTTGACCAACGCCGTTCGCGGTATTATTCCGGTAGGGACCCTTTTCGATCAACGCGGAAACTTGATTCGCCGGATTCGATCGGAAAGTGACCCCGCATTCCAAAGTCTCACCCGCGCCTACTTCATGGCCATAGAAAACCTGCGCCGAACCTGAAGCCGATCACCGATTTATTCGGAAAAAGCAAGCCTTGCTTCCACATCGTCGACAAGGTGCGCCGATTGATAGATGCGGGCCGGCCGGGGATCGAGGGTCCACTTGCCATCCATCCGGCGGGCCAGAATCTGACCGTTCACACGATCGAAACCGTTCCCGCCCGAGGTGAGGTAGCCCCAAACCGTTATCTCCGGTTTGCGCGCCATCAGAGACCCGGAAACCTCCACCGGTTCGTGATCGACGATCAGCCGGGGAAACCAGATGAGCGAGCCGTCAAGGCGTTCTCTTGGGTCATCACCAAATCCGTCGGCGATGACCGAGTCGAGCAAGGCATCGTTGCCGGAAAGCAAGCCCTCATTGGCCTTCGCGACAGTAACCGAGAGATGGTCCCAAATTTCAACCGGTTGCCGGGCGACATTGAAAGCCGCGCTCAGTTCGGAGTACGCGTAACGCGACACCGCCAATTTGCGTCCCGGATCGATCCACAACCAATACCAGGCGAAGAGCTCCATGCGCGTCAAGCTCTTGGGTGGCAGCAAAAAGGAGAACCATTCGGGATCAAACTCGATCATTGGACAGGTTTCGTCGTCCAGCATTTCTCGCCAATTGGTCCACCTCTCGGGATAGTCGCCAATCAAGCGGCTGATATCCTGTAAATAGCGCGCGACGAACGCCCGCTCTTCCGCCTTCATTCCGCAACATTGTACGGGATACTCGCCGTCGGGAAAACGTACGGCAAAACGTTCGGGCGCTTCGGCAAACCTCCTGTTTTTCACACGGGAGGGCACCATCGTTCGGTGGTCGGAATGGCTTGGCGGCGATATCATAGCTTTCGGACCGATGGGAAACCATCAAACGCCCCCATTGGTTGATCCTATACATCAGGGCAAACATTACGCCAGACAAGGTAAAAGCCCTGAAAGCAGGGTTTTTACACGCCTATGCCAAAGTCATAACAACTTCTTTACAATGCACGTTGCCAACATCCGCCGGCGCCTCAGGCACACCACAGGCCGATCCAACCGGATCGGCCTGTGGTTCGGCCGGAAGGCAACCTCCTCATAATGCGTGAAGACCGGATTCTACGCTCAATGCGCCAGGGTGTACTTACGGGCGGCGGTCCGGGTCAAATCAACCCATTCCTTCCAGGCAAGCCGCAACTCCTGCCGCAGGCGGCGAATCTCCTCCTTCAAAGCCCGCCTCCGCTCATCGGAGGCCGCCTTAAACTCCTTCAACCGCTCCATCAGCAATGCCGCATTCTCTTCGAAGCGAGCGGAAAGGGTCTCCACTCGAACCCGCATTTCAGCTCCGAACTCATCCAATTCCCGGCTGAGTCGATCCAACAGCAACTCCTTGTCTTTGGTAACCAGTTTTTTCTGAATCCGGATTTGATCGACAGTGCGCAAACCTTTGGCGATTCCCAACTTGGACGCCGTCCAGACCAGCCACTTGGTGGGATCGAAGTGATACCACCGCACGCCGTTGCGATAGTCGCCGGCGAAGACGTGATGGTAATTATGATACCCTTCACCAAAGGTCAGCAGGGCCATAAAGGCGTTGTCGACGGCGCTCAATTCGCGAGCGTAGGTGCGGGCGCCCCAGGTGTGCGCCAGGGAGTTAATGAACCAGGTGCAATGGTGGATGGCAAAAATCCGCAGCACAACTCCGGCGTAGAAGGAAGCCAGGGGATGCATGAAAAGGCAGCCGATGCCGAAGATGGCGGCGTTCACGATAATCGCCAGAAGGATGTAGTGCCGGTGCTGAAACATGACCCGGGGGTTGCTCAGCAAATCCCCCACCAGTCCGGGCTGGTAATCGCGACGATAATCAAAGAGCCAGAGGACGTGAGCGTACCAGAATCCCTTGTTGATCGCGTAGGGGTCCTTGTCGCTGTCGACGTGGTTGTGGTGCAGCCGATGATCGTGCGACCACATCAGGGCCGACCACTGCATTCCCAGCGTGGACATAAGTAATACCGTCCATTCGTACACCGGGTGGGCGGAGTAGGACCGGTGGGAAAATAACCGGTGATAACCGGCGGTTATTGACAATCCACCCGCTATAAAGGTGACCAGGAACAGCACCATGGCCGGCCAGGAGAAAACGCCGATAAAGAACGGCAACAACGCCAACAGGAGGATGTGATAGGCAAGGATGAAACTAAAGGTGTCCCAGTTTTTTATACGCATGGATTCGGTCATTAATCGATAAACAGCCGAGGCCCGCTAACCGGGCCCGGCCGATTCCCAACTGCTTGAAGAATAAGACACGCTGCTCATTCTTCCGCTTCGGGCAAGTAAAATCGGGAATTACAGGTCAATCATTCCCCTCCACCACCGATTCGATCCGGCGGATCACTTCGGGAGTCAGCTTTTCCAGCAGGTCCACCGCCTGCATATTGTCCAAAACCTGCTCCGGCCGGGAGGCGCCGGTAATCACGGTGCTGACCCAGGGATTCTTCAGGCACCAGGCGAGCGAAAGCCTTGGCAGACTGGTGTTAAGGTCGCCGGCAATATCGGCCAGATGCCGGATCCGTGCGATCTTGTTACGGGCCTCCTCATTGGTCATGCTCTCGCGCAACCACTCGTAACCCTTCAGCGAGATCCGGGTGCCGGTTGGAATTCCGTCGTTGTATTTTCCCGTCAACAACCCGGAGGCCAGCGGAGACCAGATGGTGGTTCCGAGTCCGAATCGCTCGCAAACCGGCTTGAGATTTTGCTCCAGGTTTTCCCGGTGAAACAAATTGTACTGCGGCTGCTCCATGGTGGGAGGAATCAGGTGGTGCTGGCGGGCCACGCCGTAGGCTTCGACGATTTCCGCCGCGCTCCACTCGGAAGTGCCCCAATAAAGCACTTTTCCCTGCCGGATGAGGTCATTCATCGCCCAGACCGTTTCCTCGATCGGGGTCTCCGGATCCGGACGGTGGCAAAAATAAAGGTCCAGATAATCCACCTGCAAGCGTTTCAACGCCGCGTGACAGGCGTCGAAGACATGCTTTCTCGACAGTCCCTTCTGGGTCGGAGCCTCTCCACCCCAAAAAACCTTGCTGGACACCGCGTAAGAATCGCGAGCCCACCCGGCATCTTTCAGGATCCGCCCCATCATCTCCTCCGCCTTGCCGTCGGCGTAGACTTCGGCGTTGTCGAAAAAATTGACGCCGGCGTCATAAGCAGCGTGCATGCACTTGGAAGCCACGTCATCGCCAATCTGTTGATCAAAAGTCACCCAGGCGCCATAGGAAAGCGCACTTAGTTTAAGGCCGGAAGAGCCCAGTCGTCGGTAAATCATCGTGATTCCATGGTGATCGGATCCCCGGATTGATACAAGAGCAAACCGAAGCCGGGAAATCTGTGTGATCCGGGAATTTACCTTGTTATTCCCGTTTATCGCGGACATTCTGAATCGGCTGAATAATGAGTTTAAAATCGGAGAATTCCTCGGGAATCAAAAAGCGGGTTTTGCTGGCGGAAGATGGGGAAATCGTTCGCAAAATGGTCGGCGAAATCCTGGGGCTTGAGGGGTTCGAAGTGGTGCCCACGGTGGACGGAAGAGAAGCGTTTGACTATTTCAAGCAGCACGGATCCACCATCGATCTCATCGTAACGGATATCGTGATGCCCAATATGGACGGCAAGGAGCTGGGACAACAATGCCGGCAGGAGAACCCGGATATCGCGATTCTTTACATGTCAGGGTACGCGGACAGCCGAATCGACCCCGAGGAGGACCTGCAGGGAAATACCGATTTCATCGCCAAACCGTTTCGCCCCTGCGAACTGGTCCGTAAAGTGCACGACCTGTTAAAAAAGGCGAACTGAAGCTCGCGGAGCTTTTCGCTCAATCAAGTCATGGCCGGAAGCACATTCATCAGCTTGAACTCCGTCCGCTGAAACACCTCTTCCGGACACCCCTCCGCTTCGATGGTCAGCAGGAGCCCCAGCTGGGCGAAATAATCGAGCACCGGCTTCACATCCCGTTCGTAGCGAACGAACCGCTCTCTCACCTTTCCGGGATCAACTCGACTGGCGGGACGCAGCACACCGCCACATTTCTCACAGGTGGCGGTCCGGCGTTGAGGCCACCGCCTAGGCGAACTCTCGGCGCCGCAATTGCGACACAGGGACCGGTTGACCAACCTGGCTACCGCCCACTCCACCGCGAGGTCATAATACAGGACGGCAGTAAGATTGATGTGAGCACGCCCCAGCCATCGCACCAAAGCCTCCGCCTGCTCCGCGGAACGCGGAAATCCTTCAATGGTGAAACCGACATCGCCCCGAAACCAGAGATCCGGATCGCCCAGCCCGAGGCCGTTGTTACTCGAACCGCTCCGGTCCGGGTCCGGCGAAGTGGCGCGAGTCCCCTGAGGTCTCTCTTTCGCCTCGGCGGAACCGCAACGGCGGGCCAAATCTCGGGTTTCCGCCGGAGAGAGCAGCGAAGCCCCCAAACGTTCTCCCAGAATCGCGGCCTGCGTTCGTTTGCCGGACCCCGGCGGGCCCATCACCACAAAGCGGAAAGGACCCAGGGGCCCCTTGTGTTCGGCAAAGGCCCAAGAACCCAACCTACTCAACTCTCTCCCATCCCAAACATCGCAATCCTGCATCGATCCACGCCCCCTTCCCTCAGGAAGAAGATTCTGCGATAATCGGCGAAATTTGGCAACCACGGAGTTCGATTATAAAGTCCGCTAATCCCGACTCTTCAGAACAACATAGGCCTGCAAAGCTTCAGATCGCCGCCGGGCAGATCGCCATGGGTTCACCGTTATCAAGCGATCAGATGGGCCACGTGTTCCTGGTAAAACGCTTCCGCCAACTCCAGAACATCAGTAGCGTTTGTGCCCTGCATCATGGCCGAAGCCAAGTCCTGCATGGCAGTCATTTCCAGGCTGCGCACCATGTATTTGATCGCGGGCAAACCTGAAGCCACCAGGCTCAATTCGTCCACCCCCAGACCGAGAAGAACCGGTACCATTATGGCGTCTCCCGCGATCTCCCCGCAGACGCTTACGCGGATATTCTCCCGGCGCGCGGCCTCAACCACCCCGCGAATCATCCGCAACACGGCCGGATGGGCGGGCTCATACAGGTGGGCGATCCGTTCGTTCAAACGATCGATGGCCAGGAGGTATTGGATCAGGTCGTTGGTTCCAATGCTGAAAAAGTCGCATTTCTGAGCCAGCAGGTCGGCCGTGATCGCCGCACTGGGTATTTCGATCATCGTTCCCACTTCAATCTCGCGGTCGTACGGCGTGCCTTCACGGTCCAACTCCTCGCGGGCCTCGGCCAAAACCTCATTGGCCTGGTCGAGTTCCCTCGCTCCGCTGATCATGGGATACATCAACTTGACATTGCCGTGGGCCGACGCCCGAAGAATCGCCCGAAGCTGTGTCTTGAAAACGTCCGGGCTTTCCAGGCACAAGCGAATCGCCCGCAACCCAAGGAAGGGGTTCGCTTCCGCTTCCGAGGGGTAGACACTGTTCGGAAACTTGTCCCCACCGAGGTCGAGGGTGCGAATCACCACCGGCTGTGGAGCGATGCCGGAAGCGACGCGACGGTAGGAATTGAACTGCTCCTCCTCACTGGGGAAACCGGATGCCTCCAAAAACAGATACTCCGTCCGAAAGAGCCCGACTCCCGCCGCCCCGAAATCTTTGATGCGGCCAATCTCGTCCGGTCCCTCGATGTTGGCCCGCAGAGCCACCTCGACTCCGTCCCGTGTTTTCGCCGGAAGCGAGGCCTCCGACAGAATACGGCGGTGCAGAACTTTCTTTTGCTCTTCGAGTTTTCCGTATCCAAAGAGCGTTTTATCCGAGGGATTCAGCACCACGGTGCCGTCGTAACCGTCCACCAGCACCTCGTCGCCATCGCGGACGGCGGCCATGAAGTCCCGCATGCCGACCACCGCCGGCACCTGAATGGACCGGGCCATTATGACGGCGTGACTGGTTTTGCTTCCGGCATCCGTAATAAACGCCAGGACTTTGCCCTTTTCGATCGCAGCCGTATCTGAAGGCGAAATGTCCCGGGCCACCACGATACGCCCATCTTCCAGCGCCCCCAGACAGTCCCGCACCTCGCCGGCCAGGTTGTGCAACAAGCGTTTGGTAACGTCCCGTATGTCGTTCGCCCGCTCGCGCAAATATTCGTCGTCGATGTTGGCGAAGGTATCGATGTAACGCTGAGCAACGCTGTTCACGCAGTAGGTGATATTGCGCCCGGTCTCCTCCATTTCGCGGATCGATTCCTCAATCAATGCCCGGTCTTCCAGCACCAACAAGTGAGCGTCGAATATGCCGGCGGATTCCTGACC
The DNA here is from genome assembly GCA_050506795.1 of Opitutia bacterium. Taxonomy (GTDB): domain Bacteria; phylum Verrucomicrobiota; class Verrucomicrobiia; order Opitutales; family T3Sed10-336; genus SLOW01. Next base: position 39,828 of record JBJHCF010000026.1, on the reverse strand, counting down.
CAGACGGTCGGAAACGGCATCCCGCAAAGCCAGGATTTCCTGACGGGTTTGCAGCAGCTTTTCCTCGAAGCGCTCCACCTCCGCATCCATCTCGGATGGCTCAATCCGGTGGCTGGAGATCTTTAGTTCTTTGGGGACAAAAACGTAAACCTGTCCGTGAGCCACTCCTGGGGAGGCTGATATTCCCTTGAAAAACCGCTCGGACTGCCTTTCTGCCATAATATTGTCTCTTGAGCAAACGGTTCAGCTTGGCGGGAACTCGATCGTTCTGTCATTGAGCGCATACGATCCGCGGGCCGCACACGCCGAAAGGAGAAGAATGAGGAGAACCTGCCGGTCCCAACCCGATGTTGTTCTTTTAGGGAGATTTATGGTCTGAGTCAAATTGAAAACCCGTCTGCCGGCGAACCACAAAGCTTTTTCGGCCTGTTCGACCGACGCCAGCGGTCACGCCCGGTTGCGATCACGGGATCTCATCGAGCAACTGCCCGATTCGACCACTCCAAAACCCCATCATGTCCTCGCCTTCGATCAGATCAGCCAGCTCCACCACCCGGTCATAATCTCCGCGCTCAAACGCGAGGGACGCCAACGAATAGTACGCTTCCAGGCGAATCGTCAGCAGAACATCTTGATCGGCTGCCAGACGAGACAACACCGGTTCCGCCTCGTCCCTCCGGTCCAGCATGATCAGGGACATTGCCTCACCCAGTCTGGCGCGTCCGCTCAAAACGTGCCGGCCAAGGCTTTCCGCCGCCAGCCGATAGTTTTCAGCCGCCTCCTGATACGTTTCCTCGGCGAAAAAACTGTCCGCGACTTCCAGAGCCGCCGCACCTGCGAGCCGATGCCCGGCATATTCGCGCGCAAATGCCGCTTTCTCCTCGATTGTAACCGCCGCGGCGTATTCGCTCTGAATAGCGGCCTCCCGGCGCTCAGCCAGGTATTCCAGGGCGAAAAACAGTATCAGGCCGACAAAAATCGCGATGATTGCCGACACAATCCAGGAGCTGTACTTTTCCCAGATCAGGTACAGCCGATCCTCGAACCCGGCCTCTTTATAGGCCTCATCCACGGCGACGATATTGCGATCGTCTCCCGCGATTTGTTTTCCCTTTTCCGAAGGCTTTTTGTTCTTCATGCAAGTATAACCGGCTGTAGTTCTGGATAAACCGCCAATAAAGGAACCCTTCCCAAACAGAGTCAACCCATTAAGCGCCGACAACACACGATCCGCAGAGGCTTTTCATTTACCGGCTGGCAGCCGCATGCGAAGGCATTTAAGATCGAAACTGTAAGTTTTGAGATAAACGAATGAACCTGAACGGGATATGCTCTCAAGCAAAAACCCCGTCAGGCGATCCGGGATTATTATCCGTCCTCAATGAGTTTCAGCCGGCGCAAACGCCTCCTCCGCTGCCTCCAGGACCTCCCCGGAGGCATCCACCGGCAGAAGAATCACCCGCAGCGCCGAATCCGGATCGAGGTACTCTCCAACCAGGGCGTCCAACTCCGCGACGGTAATGGCGGCGAAGTCATCGCTCATGGTACGCGCCCACTCAAGTCGCTCCGGAAACTCCTGCGAACTCGCCAAAACCGACTCCAACCAGTAGCGGTTGGTGCGCACCGTGTCGCGAATGGAAGTCAACACCGGTCGCAACGCCCGCTGCAGTTCGCCGTCGGAAATCCCTTCGCGACGCAACTCGTGTGCGATTTCCACCATGACGTCCGCCACCGCGTTCGCCTGGTCCGGATCCACTCCGACAATGCCGTAGAACCAACCGTAATCCCGATAGGTCCCGCTGGTGTTGCTCACGGCGTAAGGGCTGTAAGCCTCACCCATCTCTTCGCGGATTCGCACGCGCATGCGGTCGGAAAAAACGCGTGCCAACAGGCTCAAACGGCGATCCCGCTCGATATCCCAACGGTCCGCGGTCGGCCAGTACACGGCCGCGATTCCACTTGGAATGCGGGACTCGAACTCAACTCGTTTTTCACCACCGCCTACCGGCCAATCCAATACCCGGCGGGCGGAGAAATCAGCCTTCTCATCGTCTCTCTCCGAAAGCGCGCCCAGGCTCCTGGCCGCCAGGGCGATCACCCCATCGACATCTGCAAAATCTCCCACCACCGCAACCTCCAAATAGGCGTTGGCCAGGGGCCGTTCGAGCCAATCCCGGACGTCGTCCATGCCCAACGACATCACCTCGTCACGCGCGGGCAGTCCGAAACGAAAATCCCCGCCGGCGAGATAACGTGCAACCCGGTCCTGCAGCACCCCCGCAGCCGTGTGCCGAGCGGCGGTATAAATTGCTTCGATGCCGGTGTGAGCCCTTCGCAAAGATTCCTCCCGGTAGCCGGGGTCGGTCAGGTAGGCCGCCAAAAGGGCAAACTGGTCCTCGAGGTCATCCGGGGTGGTGGTCCCGCGGAAGGTGAAAGCGTCTTCTCCGACGGAAAAACTCCACCCGAGATTGCGCCCGGCGAAAATCCCGCGCAACTCATCGACGGAATGTCGCCCCAAACCTCCGCCGATAAAGGTTTCCGTAGCCAGAAGGGCCAAACCCGGCCGATCCTCGGGGAGTTCAAGCAGTCCCCCTCCGAGACGGACGCTCAGGTTGATCTCGTTGGAGGAAAAATCCGTCTGTTTGAGGTTCAATCTCACTCCGTTGGCGAAACGAACCTGGTACACGTCCAAATCGTCATGCCGCACCCGCTCCTCCACGGCCCCGGCCTCACCGAAGCTTTGATAGCCAAATGGAATCGCTTCGCGGTCTTCGGGCGGTTCCACCGCCTCCTCCCGGCTCGACAGATAAACCGCGGCGATGGTCTCCTCGGCGTCGGGAACCTCCAGGTTGCCGGTGACGAACACAAACCGGTTGCCTTCTGGAAACGCTCCCACCAGCGCACGGTGAGTGTCCGCGGTGGTCATTGCCTCCAGCGCGGGTTTCATCAAATCGAGCTCGGTGTCGGGATCGGTGAAAACCGTGTGACCGGAAAACGACGCAACCAGTCCTTCGGCCAAATCGCGGGACCGACGCGTCGGAGCGCGCCGCGACGCTTCTTCAAAGGAGTTGATAAGATCGGCCCGGACTTCCCGCAACTCCCCTTCAACAAACCCGTACTGGAGAGCCCGGCGCAGTTCCCTTTCTATCACCCGCAACGCCTCCTCCCATTGCTCCGGCCGGGTATGCACTTCCACCGCGGCATTGGTGAAAAAGTCGAATAAATCGTAGGCCCCGACCGACGCATGGGTGAAAGGAGCATCCTCGCGGTTGGCCAGCACGTCCAGTCGCCGGTTCAGCATCCGCATGGCCACCGCCCGCTTGATACGGCTGGTCCGTTCCTCCGCCGTGTCCGGCCGCGGAGTGTAAGGCTGCACGCTTTGCACGGCGATCCGGGTAGTGCTGGCTTCGGGTTCCGGGTGCAAACGGGTCGCCAGTTCCCTGGCCACCACCTGCCCCCTCCGCGGCTCCTCCGGTTCGGGTCTCCGGGCCTCGAAATCACCAAAATGCGATTCGATGAGGGGCGTGACGTCGTCCGGGGCGACATCGCCGACGACAATAATGGCAATGCGCTCCGGCCGGTACCAAGACTCATAATAGTCCACCAATAACTCGCGGTCCGCCTCCCGGAGCACCTCCTCCGTACCGATGGGAAACCGATCGGCGATGATGGCCTCGGGCAACAGAAAGGAAAATTCTTCCACCGCGGTGCGGAAACGAACCGAATCCCGCGAACGCATTTCGCTCAAGATCACCCCGCGCTCGGATTCGACCTCGTCCTCCTCGATGAGCATGCGCCCGGCGAAATCCCGCAGCACCAGCAGAGCTTCATCCACCGAGTCGCGCTCGGTGTCCGGCAACTCGATCTGGTAGACGGTGCGATCAAAGGCGGTGTAGGCGTTGGTGTCGGCCCCGAAACTCATGCCGAGATTCTGAAAATATTCAATCAGAGTGCCGGGAGCGAAATTTTCCGTGCCGTTGAAGGCCATGTGTTCGAGGTAATGGGCCAGGCCGCGCTGGTCATCCCGCTCCTGCAGGGATCCGGCCCGGACAAACAGGCGAAGACTCACGCGGTCAGCCGGTTCGGAATTGGGCATCAAGGCGTAACGAACGCCATTATCCAGCTCGCCGAAAACGACGGTGGGATCCGGCTCCAGATCGCTCGTTTCGAAGGGCCAGGGACGGGATTCACCGGTCGCAACAACACTCCAGAGGAGAAAAAACGCTAAAACACTGCCGAGAATTCTTGAGATCATGTCGTACCCTTGGTTTTACAAACGGGGGGCAAGCGCTCGACAAGACAGACAGGAAAATCCCGTAAATGGTCAATTTTTTTAAGTGGGTAACCGAGACCCGAAACCGTTTTTCCCTTGTTAGCCTCCCCGCAAGAACCAAAGATGGCCCGAGTCCTGATTTCAACCGAATCGCAAATTCCCATGTCAGCTTTCCCGCCGACCTTATGAACCGTCATCCAATTGTTGAAAAGCCCAAGACGGTTCAGTTGATGATGACCTGTCTCTGCGACGCGTTCTTTGACGATGTCGCCCGCGCCACCCACGAAGTCCTCGAATCCCTGGGCATCGAGGTCATCGTTCCCGAAAGCCAGACCTGCTGCGGTCAGCCGGCGTTCAACGGAGGAGACTGGGCTTCCGCCCGGCAGGTGATTCGTCACACCTTGAACGTTTTTCAGGGCGACTGCCCGATCATCGTTCCCAGCGGTTCCTGCGCCGCCATGTCCTTTCACGGGGCGCTTCTGGCCCACGAAAAGGAACCCGATCTGCCCCAGGTTCAGGCCTTCGGCGCGCGCACCTGGGAGATCTGTGATTTCCTCCGCAACGGATTGGGCATCGATTCCTGGGAAGGACGGCTCGACGCCCGCGTCGCGATCCACAGTTCCTGCCATTCGCGTGGCACCGGCACCCCGGAAGCCATTCGGACCCTGGTGGGATCGATCGCCGGCGTCACACTGCTCGACTTCACCCAGCCGGAGCAATGCTGCGGTTTCGGCGGCACGTTTTCAGTCACTTTCCCCCATATCTCCGGTTCCATGGGACGGCTCAAAATCGATTCCGTTCGGGCGACGAACCCCGACCTGCTGGTTTCCGGAGATATGAGCTGCCTCATGCACCTGAACGGGCTGGCGGAAAAGCAGGGCTCGCCCCTTCCCGTCAAGCATGCCATCCAGGTACTGCGCGATGCGCGCGTCACCCCGGTCACCGTCCAATGAGCCATCAGCAAATCGACCAATTCGCCCGCCGTCTCGACAAAGGGGTCCGTGACTCGGTCCTCGGAGGGAGCGCGGCCGGCACGGAAAAGCGCCAGAAAGTATTGTTCGGCGACTTGCCGGACGCGGATTCCCTGCGGGCGCTCGCCGGCGCGATCAAACAGCACACCCTGGAGCACCTGGACCGCTACCTGGAGGCGGCCGAACAGCGACTGATCGATAATGGCGCCAAGGTTCATTTCGCCTGGGATGCCGCGTCGGCCTGCCAACAGGTGGAAACCCTGCTCCGGGAACGCGGCGTCCGGCACGTGACGAAATCCAAAACCATGGTCAGCGAGGAAATTGAACTGAACCGTCACCTGGCGGAGATGGGCTTTGACCTGGTCGAAACCGACCTCGGTGAGTTCATCGTTCAGCTCGACGGCGACCACCCCAGTCACGTCGTCAAACCGATCATACACAAAAATCGCGCGCAGATCGCCAAAACCTTCGAACGTTGCGGACTCGGCGACTACAATGACGACCCGGAAACCATCACCCGCCGGGCCCGCGAGTACATGCGCCGGAAGTACCTTTCGGCCGAGGCCAGCATTACCGGCGCCAACTTCGTTTCCGCGGAATCGGGCCGCATTTGTATCGTCACCAACGAGGGAAACTCCCGCTTCGGACTGGCCGGCGCCCGGATGCATATCGCCCTGGTGGGGATCGAAAAACTGGTGCCCGACGATCGCAGCCTTTCTTTGATGCTCAACCTTCTGGGCCGCTCCGCCACCGGACAAAATCTGACGGTGTACACGGAGTTCATTCGCGGACCGCGTCCTCCCGACGCGATTTCCGGCCCCGAGGAAATGCACGTGATATTTGTCAACGCCGGACGGACGGAAACCCTCGCTTCGGATTGCCGCGAGATTCTCCGCTGCATTCGCTGCGGGGCCTGCATGAATGTTTGTCCGGTTTACCGGCAGTCATCGGGGCACGCCTATCGCAGCGTCTATCCCGGTCCGCTCGGGGCGGTTCTCTCTCCGCTGCTGGCCGGATCGGCCCGGTTCGCGGAATTCGCGGATCTGCCCAAAGCCTCCAGTTTGTGCGGCGCCTGCAACGAAGTCTGCCCGGTCGACATTCCCATTCCGGATCTTCTCCTGCGCCTGCGGGACCGCGCGCACCGCGAACATGCGCCGGCCGCCTTCAACGATGCCCCGAACCTGAAACCGTGGGCCATGCTGGCGAAGAGTCCCGCCGCCTGGAGGATGAGTCTGCGCGCCGCCAACATGCTCAACATCGTACCCCTCGGCTTTCTGCCGTTTGGCCCGCTGGGGCGTTGGACTTCGCAACGCACACTCCCCGCCTGGCGCGGCGGCCGCTACCGCCAGTGGGCGGCCGAACGAAAGAAACAGAAGAGCAATCCGTCATGAACGACCGCGCACGAATCTTTGCCGCCATCAAAGAGGCGTTAACTCCATTGCAGGAGCGCGCCGCCCGCCCGGAACTGGATCCGGCAACATGGGTTTCCCCTGCCCGCCTCACCGAAAGCGGCTCATGGGAAGACTTCCGGAAGAATTTCGAAGCGGTCAACGGCACCTTCCTTACCTCCTTCGACGCGCTATCTGACCTGCTGCGTGATGCCAAAGCCACCGAAGGCTACGTCGATCCCCGTCTCCGTGAACATTTGCCCGAGACCTTTCGGAACGCCCTGACCCTGCACGAAACCATTGATCGTGCCGCGATTGACCGCTACGCCTTCGGCATCACCCGGGCGCACGGCGCCATCGCGGAATCTGGCACGATCATCCTGCGCGATCTCGACACCCCCGACCGCCTGGGCGCCCTGGCGCCGTGGATTCACATTGCGCTGGTCGAGAAGAACGCCCTTTCTGCCACCGTCACGGACGCAATCGAAAACCTGGGCGAAGATCCGAACACCGTCTGGGTGACCGGTCCCTCCAAAACCGCGGACGTCGAAGGGATCCTGATAGAAGGCGTTCACGGCCCTGGAATCCAGGTGTGCCTGCCGATCTAAACTGGATTATTGGCGAAGCCGCCCGCGGGAAAAGAGCCGATCTCAAATCTGGAAATCGATCCGGCCGGAGAGTTCGTGCAGACCGCATTCCCGTTTGATCCCGTTGAAGCGGGTGTCCTCCGGACGCTGTCCGGCGGTCAGCGGAGCGCTGGAATGCCAGTCCCCCACCGAAACGTAATTCTTCTCCCACAGCGGATGGTAGGGCAAACCGTGTTTTTTCAGGTATTGGTAAACCTCGCGGTCACCCCAGTCGATGATGGGATGAACTTTGAAGAGTTTGTTCTGCACCTGCACAACTCGCAAATGTTCGCGGGTGGTGGCCTGGGAACGGCGCAGGCCGGCCAGCCAGGCGGTGGCTCCCAGTTCGCTCAGAGCGCGATTCATGGGCTCCACCTTGTTGATCAGATTATAGCGAGTCAGGCCGTCGACCCCCTGTTCCCACAGCTTGCCGTAGAGCGCTTCCTGCTCCGCCGCGCTCATGCCGGGATGGTATTTTTTGATGTTGAGATTCAGACGCTTGCGCAATTCCTCCGCGAATCGATAGGTCTCCGGAAACAGGTATCCGGTGTCCACGAAAACGATCGGGATATCCGGAATGACGCGGGTGACCAGGTGCAACATCACCGCCGACTGAACGCCGAAACTGGTGCTCATGACCAGACCGTCTCCGTAGCGATCGAGAGCCCAACGCAAGCGTTCCTCCGCATTGCGTTCCTCCAGATCCCGATTCACCGCGGTCAAATCTTCTGCCTGCGTCAACATACCCCCTATTTGTGCCCTGAAAATCCGGGCGAGTCAACTTATATCAGGTATCTGACGTCATAAACTCAAGATAACTCTGCTCGGAAGTATTCGCGAATAAACCAGGCTAGAGGATGTCCCGGTAGAGATTTTCGTAATGACGGACGGCAGCGGACCAACTGAAATCGGCCTTCATTCCCCGTAGAATGATGGCGCGCATTTCCGGAGCATCACGATAAAGCGTTTCCGCCCGTTCCAGGGCATCCAGCAATGATTCCACACTATTCGGCAGAAAATGGATGCCTGTTCCCCGGCCCGGAGATTCGTCAATATCCACCACCGTATCGGCCAACCCTCCCACCCGGCTGACCACCGGTACCGTGCCGTAATGTTGACTGTACATTTGGTTCAAGCCGCACGGCTCGAAAATCGACGGCATAAGAAAAAAATCGCTTCCTGCCTCGATCAGGTGACTGAGGGACTCGTCAAGCAGGAACGAGGCATGAACAGCATCCGGTCGCCGCTCCGCCAACATTCGAATCCCCTGTTCGTACTCGGGCGCGCCCGAACCCAGTATCACCAGACGTGCCCGATCGCCCTGGAAGAATTCGGCGGTGTGCGGCACCAGGAGGATTCCCTTCTGTTCGGTAAAGCGGCAAATCATCCCGAAAACGGGCCCCGCAAACGATTCGTCGAAACCGGACGCCCGGAGCAATGCCTTGCGGCAAAGCAGCTTTCCATCGAGATTCCCGGCACTGTATTGGGCCGGCAGATGTTTGTCTTTCTCCGGGTTCCAGACGGAAGTATCGATCCCGTTTAACACACTGACCAGGTCGTCGGCCCGCAAACGCAGAACCCCTTCCAGGCCGCATCCGAATTCCGGTGTCAGGATTTCCCGCGCATAGGTGGGGCTGACCGTGGTGAGGCGATCGGCGAAAAGGATCCCCCCTTTCAGCAGATTGATCTGTCCGTAAAACTCCAGACCGTCGATATGGAGCAGTTCCTCCGGGAGATTGGTGAGATCAAAGGTCTTGCGGGGAAAAACCCCCTGAAATGCCAGATTGTGAATGGTAAGAACGGTCTTTCCCGCGATGGCCAAAGCCCGGCGGCGCTCCTCGATCCGCAGCAGGATCGGAATCAGCGCGGTCTGCCAATCATGACAGTGAACCACATCCGGCTTGAGCCCCAGTCGGATGTGGGCCTCCACCACCGCTTTGGCGAAAAAGATGAACCGCTCGGCGTTATCCTCGTAATCCCGATCCGGACGGCCGTAGGGAAACTGACGATCGAAGTATTCGTCGCGACCGATCAAATACAGGGTGAGGTTTTTTCTTGGCCGGCACACCAGGATCTCGCCCCGGAGAAAAGCGTCGCCCATCTCCACCCCAAAAGAGAGCAACTTCTCCGGTTCGGGAAGTTCCGGTGCTTCCATGACCGCCCGGTACGCCGGAAGGAATACCGAGACCTCGTGCCCGTGATCGGCGAGGGACTCCACAATGGCACCCGCCGCATCGGCCAAACCTCCAGTTTTGACGTATGGGTACAATTCTCCCGTGGCGTGCGCGATTTTCATATGCGGGCTCAGTTAACCAAAGCCCTGTCGCCCTAGCCAATAGCAAAACAACCGCAGCCGGAAAGTTTTACCCGAGGTTGAAGTTCCACACGGGCTGCGACGACGGTCGCACCGAAGGCCGGGACGGCGGGAAATTTCCGCAGCACCCTTGGCGGAATTTTCTTTTCCGGCATTTTTTTCTGGCCGAGACTGCCGCGCGTCGGCAAACTTCCCTTTTTTCAGCCAGGATAGCTCAGCGGTAGAGCAGAGGACTCATAAGCCTTTGGTCGGCGGTTCAAATCCGCCTCCTGGCACCACCCTTACCCGGCTGAAGAACAATCCACCTGGGGCGAATGCCACTTGGTTAAGGAGTTGATCGAAGGAGCTTAGGTTCAACATTCCACCTACGGCAATTGCAGGATCTTCAAGCGGAGGAACCTTCGACGTTCCGGCTCGCCAAGGTCCATGGAGTCACGAACCCGGATCTCGTTGCCGTTGATGAGCTCGCCTTCGTGCTGGCGGGAATCGAACAGAATCTCTCCCCATTCGGCCAGGTCCCCGGAAGCCTGCACCAGGTAAGCGATGTCGTCTTTTTCCCGAAAACGGCGGAAAACCAGGGAGAGCCGTCCTTCGAAAACCTCCACGCGCGGCAGAAATTCATGAGATTGCGCTTCAGCGGGAATACCCAGGGCGTAGCGCAGAAGATTGGGTATCCCGAGGTTCTCCGGGTCGGCTTCCGGGGAACTTAAAGCGGGATCGGCCCGATCGTCGGGATCCGGAAACCTCACTTCCAGCCAGCCGGCATAGGTATCACCTCCAAGGTTCTCGAACAACAAAGGCTGTAAACCCGAGCCTGCCTGCACGGTGGAGTGAATTCCCTCCGGGAAACGGCGCACCGCGAGCAAGCTTCCATCGGTCACCGAGCGTTCCTCGATTCGCCGGACCCCCGTGCTCATGCCATTCGGAATCAGCGTTCCCCAGCGGCCGTCCGTCGGTGCAACCGATTCATGATAAAATGGCGCGTAGCGGGAATCCACTTCCGCTCCGGTATTCTCGACAGGAGTTGCCGAAAGCGGTCGTCCCTCGCCCGTTTCTTCATCGAACAAAAGCACGAAACTCCGGGGAGCGGACGCGGCGCTGCCAGTGACGGCCGTGGCTTCACCGGAGTCGTCGCCCCAGCCGATCACAGTGACCGGCGACTCAGCGGTGAGCGTGTGAAACGTCTCTTCGCCGTCATCCCCGTCGTTTAACAACAGCCGGACCCAAACGGTGTTTCCGGGAGTAAACCGCGCGTTTCCACTCGGTTCGGTCACAAACCAGCCTTCATACCTTCCGCTGGCATCCGAAGTGAACGTGTGATGGCGTCCGCCCGCGTCCGAATCCCTGAAGCGCGGGGAATCGGTGTTGCGAATCCAATCGCTGTCGGGACCGGTCACCCAGACGGTGTTTCCGGCGCCGTTTTGCTCGGGCGGATCCTCCGCATCGACGATCCGGTTCCCGAACCGATAAACCGCATTTTCACGCAGCCCCTCCAGCGCCAAACGGAAGACGAACGGCACCCGATTCAAATTGTCGCCGGCGGCATCCTGCTCTCCCTGTATCCAAAGTGGCATGACAACTTCCGTCAAACCTACCAGCCGAAAGGTTTCCGAGGTCGCCGGCGCCAATCCCTGCGCGGTCGCCTCCAGAGAAACCAGGCCGGCGCCGTTGAGAGTCAGGCCGTCGAACTCGGCGACACCGTTCGCAGCCGCAACCGTCGTTTGTCCCTCAATTTCGGCAGCGCCCTCCGCCGACAGGGTGATCTCTCCGGAAAAACTCCCGGACAGAAGCCCGTTTTCGTCCAGCGCCCGCACCAGAACAGTGGGAAACGGCCCGCCGCTTTGTCGGGACACGCTGAAGGCCTGAGTGAACTCGAGCGACACCGCCTCCCCTGCCGTTCCGCTGGTCACAAGGATGTCTCCGATCCTCAACTGGGCGCGCGGTCCGGAGTCCCCTGAAATGTGGTGATATTTCCACCGGATTTGCACGTAGGGAAGGTCTTCCAGTTGGGAGGGCAGCTGGAGCGGACCGATGATCTCGCTGTGTCCGGCGGACGCGTTACGAATGTATTCGACGGGCGCGCCCTCGTCGTCCTGCAGGTCGATGAACGGCCCGTCGTCACCGACGCGGTATTGCGCGCGAAGACCGTAAACTCGTTCGTTCGGAAGAACGGTGCCAGCGGTCCAAGTGACCTGGATATTGTCCACCCCGCGCGTATCCAGGGCCAGAATCGCGCTTCCGAGATAACCGGCGTCCGGGTGATCCTGCGCGTTTGCAGTGTTGATGAAGGCAAATCCGTTTTCACCAAGGCCATTGATCCGGCTCCGGCTTTCCAGATCGTAAGGCAACACCCAAAACCCGTCCATTTCGACCCCTAGCGCGGGATCCCCCTGGAGGGTCTGCTCGAAGATCATCTTCTCCGGGTAAGTGCCCGCGGGCGAATCCGGATCCCACCCGGTAAAATGATAGGCGCCGGACACGAGCGGATGCGGCGGCGGCACGGCGTCCTCGAGGGACCCTTCATCGAACTCGAATTGCGGCGTGATCGTCACGCCTGAAGAGGTCAGATCCAGCGAGAGCACAGGCTCAGTAGAATCAATCCCGGTCCAACCGACAAAGCGGTATCCCGGATCCGCAATGGCTTCGAGTTCAACCGGCACACCAAGGAAGTAGATTCCGCTCCAACGAACCGAGCTCTCACTGAGAGTTGCCCTCAATTCCGCATCAAAACGGAAATCATCCCAAGATGACGACTCTTGATGGATCTCAGCCGCCAGCACATTCGTGCCCGGAATGAGTTGTTCCGGATCGATCGAATACCGGTACCAAACCGGAGGTTCGAATCCGTATTTAAGACTCAAATACCTTTCGACTTCATGGCGTTCCCTTCCTTCCAGTTGCCGTTCGAAAATCAGGACCTCAGCCACTTCCAGGGCCCCGTACGCGCCGATGGACCCATCGCTGCCGCGGGAAGCGGCGATCGTTAGACTGTCGATCACCCCGCTCGTATCAAGCAGAGCGGCAGCCACGGTCGCTCCACCGTTCACGCGGGTGATCCGGTGCAGCGCCCCGGCCCCGGCCTCGATACGAAAGAGATCATATTCCGTCGATACCCTGATATCCTGAGCCAGATTGACCTCCGGCTGACCGATTCCAATTCCGAGCCCCTGCCCGCGACCATCGAGAGTCCCCGTATGGTAGTGCACATTTCCGGTTCCCGCGCCGTTAAGACCCGCGTAACTTCCGAGAGCACCCGTACTGTTGTGCAAACGCGCAACCATATAGAACGTCATCGCGTCGCGATGATCCTCGATCGGGGCCTGCAGAAAATCATCGTTCCCGTCAAACCGAAGCGCCGGCCGGCCGTTGATCGCGTTCTGAACAAGGAGCGGTTGCCGGCTGTTTTGCGATTGGACGGCATTGCGGCCGTTTCCCGAACGATCGTGCCAGGAGGTGACGAATATGTTGCTGGAGAAAAACGGCGAGCGGGTACTCATCGGTCCGTCCGCGGTCAGCCAGAGACTCATATCTTCGAACCCGACGGAAAAAATCGGGGCCACTGCAATCCCGTATTTCGCCGACAGATATTCAACGACCTGAAAAGAGGCCTCTCCACTGAGTTCCCGATCAAAAAGGAGCAGTTCCGCCAGTTCCATTGGAAGACGCCCGGTCGGCGTATTATCAGCGCTTCCCGCCGCGCCGAGGAGCAACGTATCGACAAATCCGCCGGTTTGCGTGAGCTGGGCCGAAACGGATTGTCCGGAAGAGAGCCGCGTGACGGTATGGGTGTAATCGTCGTGCGCTTCGATACGGATCACTTCGAAGCGCGCGGAAGCCTGGGTGCTCTGCCCAAGGTTCTGACCCGGCTGCGCGATGCCCAGCCCGCTCCCGCCGCCGCTGCCGACGTGATATCGCACATTGCCCGACCCTGCCCCGCTCAGTCCGAAGTAGCTCCCGAAGGAGTCCCCCTCGGCATACACTCGAGCCACCGCGAAAAGGGTCATGCCGGCGCGCATGTCTGGAATCGACGCCTGCAGAAAATGATGTTCACCGTCGAAACGAACCACCGGTTTGCCTTCAAATCCGTCCTCGATGAATGACGGCTGCGCGATTTGCGTATCCTGGGCGGCATGACGGCCATTGCCCGAAAGGTCGCTCCATAACGTCACAAAACGTTCGCCTCTCCTCGATCTCGTCTCCATCTCCGCGCCGGCGTCATACCAGGCGGTCAAGCCTTCAAGAGCCGCTGCCGCCAGGCGCCCTTCGGCCGGCGTACTCGAGTCGATCGGTCCTTCGGGCATGCGTTGACGGTTGATTTCATTTCCGTTTAGGTAGAACACGGCTCCACCGTCGAAAGTCGTGAACAAATCCAGGGAATCCGGCGCTTCGCTGGAATCCCAATCGAACTCCCGCCGAAAATAAGTGGTGATCGGTTTGTCGTCCGGGCCAAAGCCGGCACCGATTTCCGTCGCAAAATCCACCGAGTCTCCATAGCCGAAAGGCGCGGACCCGACGGACCAGGCAATATCGTCGAATTGGGATTCGCTCCACGAGAGGCCGGGATCGGAACCATCGTCCAGAAAACGCCAATCGCTTTCCCTCTCGACCGCGAAAACCGTGGCGACGGGAAGCGGTTCGACGCGCGGGGTGTCAGGTCCGATCTCCAGGCTGTTGACCCGGATTCTCCCCCCCGCGGGGAGCGCGTTGCCGACGGTCAAATTCGCCGTCCCCGGCAAACCGAAAACGCTCAGCACATGATTGCGAACATGAGAGCCTCGCTCCCACCCGAAATCCTTGATGAATTGCCCCTGATTGGTTCCGCTGCCCCAGCGGGCCCAATGCTCGCTGCGGTAACCACTGATGCGGGCGTTGAATTCGTCCACGGCGCGATCCACCCTTTCCGGATGGAAAATTGTCGCCATATCGCCCAGCCGATTTATGAAAAGATTTCGAAAGCCCTCGTTGGCGAGCATGTTCTGAAAAAGAGCTGTCGACCATGACGGCGGGATTCCAAAGGGGGAAACATTGGAATTGTTAACCACCCTTGCCAGAGAATTCCGGCTGACCGAGCCCTCGAATCCGAAGTCGAGGTCGAAGAGCATCCATCGCCAACGCCCATCGTGACCGTAGGGAGCGTCGGGTTCGAATTGATCGGTGCGCTTTCGCCAAGAATCCACATTGTTCTGGGGCCAATCGTGATTTCCCGCATAAACATTGATGGCAAAATAGGTCGCAAGATTTTCGAGGTCCACTTGGGCCTCTATGACGGCAAAGTTCGCCGGATCCGACAGATCCGCCTGCACTGCAAAGTTGTGCAAGGCAAGGTAGGTGTCACGATCATCCAAGGTTCCCCGCTTGATCATGATATTCGGCATGGGCAAGCCGGCGTAAAAGGGTCCGTCGGTCATCGTCAAGTACCCCGGATCCACCACCGGCCGAACGTCGATCATGACGATCTCTTCCGGGTCCATTCCGTAATGACTGGCGATATAATGCTGATCCATTCGCTCCCGAAGTTGCATAATGCCCCAGAATTCTCCGTTGATAAAATGCACGACCGACCGCGTATAACCCATATTGTCCAAAGGCAGATCCCGGACGAGATGGTGCTGCACGGCATCCTGAATCAACGTTCCGTTCCAATCGTTTCCGCTGTTCCGTACCATCAATCTGCGAAAGCTCTCCAACGGCCCGCCCCCCTCGCCCCGCCGGGTCAAACCCGGAAAGAATTGATGCTCGAATGTGTTGGCTTCGTCGTATATCCCCCGGGCGTAGAGACGTATGGATTTCCGGGGAGAAAACATGCGCGACCAACCACCGTGCGTGCGAATTCCGATCCCCTGGGCGAGCGCCCGTCCCTCCTGCGGTTCGAAAACCTCCAGATGACCGGACCGTTCCCAATCGATGCCTCGGCCCTGATAATTGGCCGTCTTCCAGCCGTCACCGGAACTTCCCGGCCACGCGTCCCCCCAGACGCCCTCCACGAAGATTCCAGTGTAATAATCGAAGAGGTTGCGCTCGTCGGTCACGATCGACAGGACCATGATATCATCGTACCGCGTCGCGGCGTTCGAATCGACGAAATAGGTGTGGGTCGCCACGCGGCTCGGAAGCGCTCCGTCCCGTACCGCCCGCGCCCTCACCGGAGTTCCGGAAAAAACCGAGCCCGGCGGACTGTGAGGGCTGCTGGTGAAGCGGGTGTTGATGCCGGAAATTGGATTGGAATACCCGCTGCGGTTTTGAATTGAAATCGGGATTTCGTAAATGTGGGTTTCCAGAGTCCGATCCAGTAGCGGTCCTGAGGGATAGGAATTCTTGTACTGGTACGTGGTTCCGCCGACGCTTTCCAAATCCGGCTCCGTCCCGTCGAGCGTGTAGAGAATCGTCGTGCCCTCAGGAGCGTCCAACGAAAGCTGGAACGAGGACGAATAAAACCCTCCTTCGTGCGAGAATTCCGGCGGGTCGAGAATCTCGGTGTAGCCGGGCGTCGTGTTGGCCGCCCCCGGGGTGGGTTCGTCGAAGAAAAACCATGCCGTTCCCTCGCCGGACAGGCGCCCTATGGATATGTCCCCGGGAATCGGCGTCGGAGGCAACTCGTCCACCCGCACCCCGTCGGGATGTGTCAGAATCACCTCTTCCCCGGAGGCACTGATACTGTAGTTCGTGTGGAGAGGCGCGCCGGGATTCCTGCGGTCCTTCCCCGATGCCCAGACGAGAAGGAACTCTCCGGGACCGAGAACGACGGCGGGAAAGCTCCAGCGAAACGGATCGTCGTAATCGTCGGACAGGCCCCAACCTTCGAGATCCACTGGCAGTTGGCCGGCATTGTGCAACTCAATCCAATCCTCGTAATCGCCATCTTCGTCGGCGATCGTGTCGCCGTTCGAGGCCATGACCTCGTTGATGCGAATGTCCTGCCCGCGAACCACGCCCGCCAAAAGGAGGAAAGCGGAAAGACCAACCGAAAACACACGCCAATACCAATCCGAAGCCGCAGAACCTGTCCAAGGGGAGGGAAAACTGACCATGATTATTTGAGATGAATGCTGTCTGCGCGCCGCGCCGATCAAGGAAACAATGTGCGCCCGCCTGCACACAATCGCCGTCAAGCATCGCTATTTCAAGCGGAAATAACTGAATGGAAACCACCGTGTCATCCGACCGAATCGCGCATTAAAACCCCCGTTCTGTAAAAAAAGATTAAAATATCCCCTCAATGCTCTTTTCATCTTGAAAATCGAAAAAAAACGGCTTTAGTGAGATATAAGTTCAAGTGCTGCTTGTTAAAAGATTTCCTCCGCTCAGCGGAGGTTTGGGGTAACTAAGAAAGCAAAGGGCGGGCCGTTTAGGGGTAGGCGGCTCGCCCACTTTTTTTTAATTCGAACAATTCCTAAAACCCTCAAAATTCGTCTCCTTCGTGAATTTCCGATTTGCCAAGGAGAAATCAGCTTATCTATCCTCGGCGGCATGGCTAAAACAGATTCCTGGAAACAGTTCAATCCGCCCGAAGAGGCCTGCAGGGTCCTGCAGAATGCACCTTCGGTGACGGTCTTTGAATCGGTCGAACAATTGATTGATGCTGCCTGTGGTGGTGCGGACTCGTCCTTTACCGAGATCGCCTACGACGTCCCCGGAAAGGGGCGTGTGCTGGAGGCTACGGCCGCCCGCGTCCGCAACGGTGTCGCCGCCAATTACGTGGAGCCGTACATGCGTCGGCGGGATCCTGACTGCATGGTGATTGGCGACAAGCAACCGACCAACAAATCAACCTACGAAGAGCGCTTCGGGAAGGACTTCGAGGAGGTCAGGGAGGAAACCTTCCAGTGGCTCGAGAAGCAGGATGTCGCGCTCTTCGGGTTTGTTTCCGGTCGGCGGAAAATGGGGATGGATTCCATGGTCATCGCTCCCGCAAACGCAGGCTTTTTTGCCCTCGGCCTCGCGCTGCTCCAGGGAATTGTTCCGTTGAAGGACCTGCCGAAGGATTTCAAACCGAAATCGATTATTTACGTGGCACCGCCTTTCCGGCACACCCACTTTGACGGCCGCCAGATCGTTGTGCACAACCGGCGCGATGACCTGCACGAGTTGTTCTCCTACAACCTGTATCCGGGACCGAGCGCCAAAAAGGGCATTTACGGAGTCCTCCTCGGTCTGGGAGAAAAAGAAGGATGGGTAACCGCCCACTGCTCCACCGTCCGTGCGGTGACTCCCTACGACAATGAAGTCACCATCATGCACGAGGGCGCCAGCGGCGGCGGGAAGAGCGAGATGCTCGAACAAGCCCATCGCGAGCCGGACGGGCGCTTCCTCCTGGGCAAAAATGTGGTCACGGGTGAAGTCCGTCACGTCGAGCTTCCACGCTCCTGTGCGCTATACCCCGTCACCGACGACATGGCGCTCTGCCATCCCTCCCTCCAGGAGGAGAACGGGAAGATGTGGCTTACCGACGCTGAAGACGCTTGGTTTGTGCGCGTCAATCACATCGACGATTACGGCAAAGACCTCAACCTGGAAAAGCTCACCGCCCATCCCTCCAAGCCGCTCCTGTTCCTCAACATTGACGCGGTTCCCAACGGGCGCGCGTTGATTTGGGAGCATATCGAGGATAAGCCCGGATCCCCCTGTCCGAACCCGCGGGTGATCATTCCCCGGGAAGTCGTTCCCGGAATTGTCGAAGACCGCGTAAAAATCGACATCCGTAGCATCGGCATCCGCACCCCACCCTGCACCCAGGAAAAGCCCACCTACGGAATCGTGGGCCTTTTCCATATTCTGCCTCCGGCGCTCGCCTGGCTTTGGCGCCTGGTGGCCCCGCGCGGCCACGCCAATCCGAGCATTGTGGACACCGAGGGAATGAGCAGTGAGGGCGTCGGCTCATACTGGCCGTTCGCCACCGGACGCCGGGTCGATCAGGCCAATCTCCTGCTTGATCAGTTCCTGAAGCACACCCGGACGCAGTACATTCTGACGCCGAATCAACATGTCGGCGCCTGGGAAACCGGTTTCATGCCGCAGTGGATCGCCCGCGAGTACCTGACCCGCCGGGGTGGCAGAGCGTTCAAGGAGGATCAAATCAAACCGGCTCGCTGTCCGCTTCTCGGCTACGCACTGTACCAGCTTCAAGTGGAAGGTCACATGATTCCACGCTGGTTCCTCCAGGTCGACACCCAACCGGAGGTCGGCAAGGAAGCCTACGATGTCGGCGCCGCGCAACTGACCGAATTCTTCGGCAAGTGCCTGGCGGACTTCATCGATGAAAAGGACCTGAATCCGATCGGCAAAGAGATCATCGAATGCTGCCTCAACAACGGCAATGTCGATGACTACGAGAAATTCATAGCACGTTAACGTTCTCAAGGAATTCGATCCAAGCAAAAAGCCCGGCACCATTCAGGTGCCGGGCTTTTTCTTTGACCTGGGATCCGATTGGGATTCCGCTTGCGAATTACCATCCCGGGACCCCGTCCCCACTTCAACTCCAGAAAGCCAAGGTCACTCTCAATCAAAAAAATGCCGGGGATAACTAAATCCCCGGCATTTTCTGATTCCTCCAAAAATGGGCTTTATTCGGTTCCCAGGTTCCGCTTTTCCCGTTGTGAGCGGCGTCGCACAAACGAAACGACCCCAAAAACCCCAAGACCCAGAATCAAGGCCACCGTACTCGGTTCCGGAACCACCGTGAAATCGACCGTGGTCGTTCCGATGCTGGACAATCCTCCACCGGCCAACTCGCCCTGGAAGTTGAACACCAGCGAATATTCACCCGGCTCACTGAATCCCCAATGCCAATGATCGTGCCCCCAGACAGACCAATCTTCGACAAGATCCAATGTGGCAGTTTCGTAGCGGATGGTAGGGGC
This sequence comes from Opitutia bacterium, assembly GCA_050506795.1. GTDB lineage: Bacteria > Verrucomicrobiota > Verrucomicrobiia > Opitutales > T3Sed10-336 > SLOW01. Next base: position 20,396 of record JBJHCF010000026.1, on the reverse strand, counting down.
CCCCAATTCGTCGAAGGCAAACAGGGCGAAATCAGCCCCCAAGGGAGCCGTCGAATTCACCCAGTCCAGGGTCATAGTAAAAGAACTGAACTGATCGACCGTATTCTCTCCATCGGTCTCGCGAAACCTGGTCCTCAAACCCAAATCCGGCGCATTGCTCGTGTCGCTGTAATCCTGGCCGGAAGCTGGTGACACGAGGTAATTGATTCCGTTCAGTTCCACCCAAGGCGCCTGAGGCAAGCTCGCGGTGAGACTGCTGAAATTCCAATCCTGCTGCCCCGAGCCGGGACCGCCAACACCTCCCGGAGGACCCGCGTAAGGGTCGGTCAGTCCATCTGCCACCGTTCCGACCTTGCTTCGGAACACCACGTCGAAGGAATCCGCTGTGCTGTCATAGAAGAAGGTCAAGTCCGCCCCTCCCGCATGATGCACAATATTTTGCGCCGACACACCGGCCGGAGCCAGACCGAGGGCACCCGTCAAGGCCACCGCTTTTAAGTAACTTATTTTTTTCATATTGGTTAATGCTTATTACGATTGGTTCGCATTAAGTGATTGATTTATTCTTTTTAAAATCAACAAAAAAATTACTTTAACGCGAAAAAATCGCTAATAGTTCCTCAAAAATCCTGATCCAGAGATTCGAAATCCAGGTCGCTCTATGATCACCCGCCTCAGTCAAAAGGGCTTCCCATCAAAGCCGCCCAACCATGGATCGTCCCTGAATCCGCTTGGACTCAAAGAATTACGATTATTTTCAAACATTTACTTGAAATCCGGTCCCACGCCCGCACTATACTTATCTTTTCGGGCACCCGTAGCTCAATTGGATAGAGCACCTGACTACGGATCAGGAGGTTATAGGTTCGACTCCTATCGGGTGTGCCATTTATAGAGAATAAGTTACAAAACAACCCCAGCGGACATGTGAAATGCCCATTGCGGAACTCGTCGTTGCTGCGGAATGGAGGCTTTAGTCCGCCTACCATACCTTCAGGCTTCGCATAGCTCATACCTCAGCGATCAGCCGGTCATTTTTCTCCCCCAAAGACTAAACGTGAATCAGTTCTCCCCGGGAGAGCTGGAGTTACGGAGAACGATCAGTCATATTCAGGCAGCCCTCACTCAAGCGCGCCTTGCTTACCATTTTCCCAATGCAACATATATGGGGTAGGAAAGGATCCCAAACAATATCATGACCACGGACAAAATTGTTCCCTGAACCAAAGTAGTCAGATAAGTAAAGATCACTTGATTCCAGTACCATTGCCCAAGACCCATCTCACCACGCATATCAAGATCCTTGATCGGTGATTCCAAACCAAGAGCATTCCAGATGCTTTCAACGATCTGAATGGAGAAAAGCCCCGGATAGACTTCGATAAGAGCAAGAAAAGACAACACCTCAACTTGAAAGGCGAAAGCAAGACAGCCGACAAAAGCTATCAGCGCTGTCGCAAGCTTCGCCCCAATCGCAAAACTCTTTGCACGCGAGAACTCCCGGTTGCTGGACAGCCGGGAATTCAGGTTAGACCCTTCGAAATGGGAGAACGCAACAATGAATGTCACGATTCCCAGAAGCATCGCCGAAATCTTTGCAAGCCCATCGAACCCGGCAAATAATGCCAACGTAAAACTAGGCGTCGCACAAATGATACAGATCAATATCCATTTCTTCTTCATCATTCAGGCTCATTTCCGAAGAACCTTTTCCATGGGCTTCCCCTTCGCCAGCTCATCGATCAACTTGTCCAAATAACGAATGTTTCGCATCAGTGCGTCGTCGATTTCTTCCACGCGAACACCACACACAACGCCTTTGATAAGCGAACAATTCGGATTCATGGCCGGAGCCAGGGAAAAGAACGTTTTGAAATCGTTGCCCCGTTCGATCTGCTTCTGTAACCCTGCCGGATCATAGCCGGTCAACCAACAAATGACCTTATCGACTTCCTCTTTAGTACGGCTCTTGCGTTCCGCTTTTTGCACATATAGCGGATAAACTTTGGCAAACTTCATGTCGAATATATGATTTTTCATCTCCATTTTCGGTTAGCGGGTAAGAGTGAAGAATTCCGCTCCTTCCAGGGCGCGGTAGCGTTCCGGATGGCAGGTGAGGATGATGATTTGGAGGCGTTCGGAGATCTCTTCCAGCAAGGATAGGAGCCGCCTGAGCCGGCCGGAATCGGTCGCGTTCAGAACGTCATCCAAGACCACCAGTTGTCGTTGTTCTTTTGCCAGGAGGTCGGCCAGGGCCAGGCGGGCGATGAGGTGCAGTTGCTCCTGCTCGCCGCCGGAAAGGTTCTGCAGGTTCACCGGTCCGGACGAAATTTCGGGGTTGATCGCATCGGGCACAAAGTCCTGATTGAAAACCGGTCTTCCCAGGCGCGGTCCCGCGACGCGGGCCAACATGCGGGAAGCGCTTTCTTCCACCGGTGCGGTGACGCGGGCCAGCAGCGTTCCCTTGGCATCGCGAACGGTCTCGTACAGGAGTCTGACCGCCTCCATTCTCAGGGTTTCCCGGCGAACGCGGTCGGCGACCTCCGCCAGGCTTTCTTCGCAGGCCGTCAATCGGGAATAGGTCCCCCGTGCTGCCAGGGCCTGAAGGCGGCCCTCCGCGCCCTTCTCCTGGTCCCGGGAGTTGGCGACTTCCTCCTCCATAGCCTGACGCTGCTTCTCGAGTTTTTCCAACTCCCGCGCCGGATCACCTGGGATGGACTTGAGTTCGGATTCGGCCGCTTCCACCCCTGCTTTCGCCGCCTGCCAGGCCATAAGTGCTTCGGAACGTTTTTTGCCGCGGTCACTATCCGATAGCCCGTCGCCAATCAAAACGGCCAGACGTTTTCCGGCGGTCTCCAGGTTCCCCTGCCCCGCCTTCAGCATGCCCTGGAGTTCCACCTGGCGTTTTTCCGCCGCGGCGTGGTCGTTTTGACTTCTCTCAAAGGCGTCCTCCGCGCTCGCCACCGATTCGTTGATGTCACGACAGAGGTTTTCGAATTCCGTTTGTAACTGACCGACAACCGGCGGTTCGGTTCGCCAGTCGGGATATTGCCGCTCGAAGTCGTCGATCCTGGCCTCGAGCTCTTTCCGCCTTCCTACCAGAGAATCGCGCTCGTCGCCGTCCAACACCATCTCGATCTGTTTCCGCAGGGCGGTAATTTGTTGGTCGAGGGCGTCCGCTTCCTCACGGCGCTTCTGCAGATAGTCCGGATCGTCACTGCCGAAAGGCTGGCTGAGCGCTTTAATCCTGGTTTCGGCGGCTTCGAGGTCCGCGCGGTGGGCGTCGGCGCCTCCCTCGGGTCCGGAGGCGCGAACGGTGCCAAACTCACGTATCAGCACTTCAATTACTTCGTCGCCGGAAAAAACGGCGGGAGAACCGCCTTTGATCGTGTGCTTGCTGGCGTCCGTGAGGTTCTCCAGTTCACAATCCTTATGGGGAGTCACCGTGAGATGGACCTGCGAAGCGGCCAGGGCGGCGCGGGCGGCGGTCCTTTCACCCAGGCGCCGGCGCAGTTCCCGGATTTTTTCGGGATCCGGTGAGATCATTTCGGCGCGCTCTTTTTTAACTCGCGCGAATTCGGTTTCGTGTTCACCCAGCCGCTCCAGGCGCTGGTCGAGCTTGGTCAGCTCGTCGCGACAAGTGTGGTAATCCCGGGCGGCATCGATTGTTTTTTGTTGTCCTGTGATTTGATCGCGCCGTCGGCGCGCGGCTTCGCGAGCGGTGCGCTGTTTTTCCAGCGATGCTTTCGCCGCCGCGACATCGGCCTTGGCCTGCTCGTTCTGTCCGGACAAGGTGGCGACGGTTTTCTCCAGACCCTCGATCGTTTCCCTCGTTGCCTTGATTTCGGTCAGGGTTCTGCCGATCGACTCGTACCGTTCCCGGGCGATTTCCGCGATTTCCCTTTTCCGCGCCTGTTCGTTCTTCAGCCGGACGTACTCTTCCGCCGCCTTCCGCAACCCGGCAACAGACTCGCGCAGCGCGTCCGCTTCGCGACGCGCCTGTTCGCGCCGGTTGCGGGCATCGTCAACCTGGCGGGAGGCTTCTTCGTACCGCCGGTGCTCCTCCTGCAGGTCCACCAACTCCTGTTCCAGGGTTTCCCTTTTTTCCTGCCAGGCGGTGATCGGCGCGGCGTTCTTTCCCTTCTTCGGGGTGCCACCGCGAGTGAAAAACTCCAGAAAGCGGGCTTCAACCAGCTCTTCCAGGCGACTGCCGCTGACGCCGGAAACCTCCATCCCCAAAGCGGATCGCAGACTCTCCCCCACTCCTCCGGAAATCTGCTTGAGAGCCAACTCCCCTTGCGGCGCCCAGAGAATCTGACCGAGCCCCCAATGCTCCTGCCGCGACAGCCCCCGGCCGGGGGGATCCGCGGACAGGATTTCACGCAGGAGGCTGTCGGCATTGCGCCCGTCGGCAATCGGCTGAAACCGCCCGTCCTCCTCCCGGAACAGTTTCGCCGACGCGCCGTCGATAAACGTTTTTTCCACCCGGTAGTTTTTTCCGTCCTCGGAGAACTCGACAAATACCGATGGCGAAAGTTTTCGGCCCCAGGGGCGAATCGCCTCGATTTCGGCGCCGCCGACATGGTGAACATCAAACAGCGCCCGGCGCATGGCCTCGAAGAGTGAAGATTTTCCGGTTCCGTTGGGAGCATGAATCACATTCAATTTTTCCGAAAAGGGACCCAGCTCTATGGGATCGAGGAAACCGCGCCAGTTGGCGACGCCTATACGTTTTACGATCATGTTCCCGATTGCTCCTTGAGGTCGAAAAGTTCGATTAATGCCCGCGCGGCCACTGTTCGCGACTGTTCGTCGGTTCCGGAAACCGCCTGTTGCCGCAACCGCACCGCCGCCTCGCGAAGCGGTCCGCCGGGCAGCGTTTCGATCCAGGCATCGTCTTCGGGCGCCGGAATCAACCCTTCGTCCTCGACCGCACCGAACAGGAAACGGGCGCCGACAATCTCCCTGAGCGATGATAGCCGGGGACGATCCGAAGTGAAAAGGAGTCCGGAAAGCGACAACCGCAGCAAGACCGTTTCGGGATTCTCGATCGCCCGCACCTCCCGGAGCACGTCTTCCAGACTGCCTTCCTCATTGACCGCATGCCTCAACGACATCCAGCGTAACGAGCCGGTGGGAATACATTCGATCACCGGAGTCGCGCCGCGCGCGGGAATCTCGACCACAAGCAGGTTGCCACTGTCGCGCTCCCCGAACTTCGAGGTTTCATGAGTGCCGGAGTAAGCCAGGCGGACCGAACCGTCGGCCTCCGGATACGGCACATGGGAATGCCAATGTCCGACCGCCAGGTAATCCAACCCTCGGCGCCGGGAGGCATCGCGCGGAATCGGGTAATCGGGCTCCGTTTCCGGCAGACCTTCCACGTTTCCATGCGCCAGTCCGATCGCGATTTTTTCCGACTGTCGGGCATCGATCCAGGAAGTCGGATCCTGGGTGGAGTACTTTTCCTTCAGCGGACAGGGATAGAGCACACAGCGATCGAGTTCGATGGGTTCCGCTCTTGCCGCGACGGTGATATTACTCGCTTCCGCCCAGACCGGGTGTTCCCAGACACTTCCCGGAACGAGGGGGTCATGGTTGCCGGGGATTATGAACACCGGCCGGGAGAACCTTGCGAGCAGATCGCCGACTTTTCGGATGAGGAGGCGATCGACCGCGTTGTCCTCAAAAAGGTCTCCGGTAATCAGCAGGAAGTCGACGCCCCGGTCATCCGCGAGTTCGAGGATGCGTTCGATCGATTGGATCCGGGCGTCGCGAACCGTTGTCGCCGCCGTTCCAAGTCCGGCGGCTTTCATGCCGATCTGCCAGTCGGCGGTGTGAATGAAACGAACGGACATAGGCGGTATCAAGACGTTAGCCGAAACAGAACGCGGCCGGACTACGCCCCATCCTCGCTTTCGATCGCCTCGGCAACCTGCTCGATGCGCCGGAGGGATTCGGCGGGAAAAAAGCTGTTGATGCGGGTAATCACCTGTTGGATAAGACCGTCCGGACAGGACGCGCCTCCGGTTACCAGGATGCGGAGGGGCCGTTTTTCCGGCAGAAAAGGACGTTCCTCAAGGGAGCCGGTATCTCCCGGTTTGGAGGGGATGCGGTAGTGATTCACCCGTTCACTTGAAAGGAGGTTCTCTTCGGACTGCACATAAAAGGCGGATGCACCCAACCGCGCTTCACACATACGGAAAAGCTGAAAAGTGTTTGAGCTGTTGCGCCCCCCCACGACCACCGCCGCGTCGAGGCCGTGAGCGAGAGCCCGTTCCAGCGAATCCTGATTCACTTGCGTGGCGTAACAGAGCGTGTCCCCCTTGCTGCCGGAGTGCAGGTGTTGGCGCACCCCTTCAGATCCGTGTTTCCGCGCAAAGACGGATTCCAGGTGATCGATGATGGCCAGCGTTTCGTTTCGCAGCAGGGTCGTCTGATTGACCACTGCGACGCGATCGAGGTCGCGCTCTGGCAAAAAACCCGGCGTGTGTTTGCCTTCGAAATAGGAAAACCGTTCCCGGCGTCGCGCCGGATCGTTGGTCAGGATAATGTCACCCAGCCTGCGGGCTTCTTCCAGGTTGCGCACGATCAGGCTCGGCCCTGAGGCTGCGCTGTTGGAAAAAGTGGCTTTGGTTTCCTCGTGCTCGCTTTTGCCGTGAATGATTACCGTGTAACCGTCGGCGGCAAATCGGCGGGCCGCTTTCCAGACCTTTTCCACCAACATGCAGGTGGCATCGTAGCGATTGATGGTCACGCCCTTTTCAATTAGACGCAACTTGTCCTCGTTGGTGGCGCCAAAGGCCGGGATGATCACCACGTCGTTCGGGCCGACCTCGTCCCAATACCGACAACCGGTTTCCGGATTCACCTGCGGTTCACCACGATCGGATTGAAGGTACTTCAATCCGCGCCGGAGCAGGTCCTCGTTGACGAACGGGTTGTGAATAAGCTCACTCAGCATGAACACCCGGCGACCCGGGTTTTCCGCCAGGCATTCGTAGGCGCGCTCGATGGCGTTTTGCACACCGAGACAAAACCCGAAATGACTCGGCAGCACGTAGGCCACCGGACCAAAATCCAGCCGGGCCGGCGTCTCCGCCGAACGCTCGCTGCGGCGTTTCACCGCCTTGATCGCTTCACAAAGCCGGCTCTGGTAAATTGCGCCCGACCGGTCGTCAATGTGATAGATGGAACGGTTGCGCTGCTTCTCGGTGCGAAAACGGTAGATGTATTCATTTTCCCGCATGCCAAGATAGGGCACCCGAATCAGGTGAGGCCGGATCCGCGGAAGGAGTTCCCTCACCAGGGGTGAGAACTCCGATGGATTCTCCTCCAACGACCGCCTTAGCCCTTGGACGGTAAACCGACCCACCGAATCGTCATCATTCGTATTTCCGACTTCACCCGCCGAATCCAGAAACTGGGCGAACCACATTTCCGCCCGGGCGGCCCCGCCGCGACCTTCCGTCTCGGGCAGCGGCAAAGTCACGATTCTTTCGGCGGTCCCGAGGTTCTCCACATTCAGCCCCCAATCGACAGCGACTGTCTCCCGGAGATCCCCGAATCCCGGAGACCCGACCCAAGGCAGGTCCCACAACGGCATCGCCCGTTCACCCGGCTCCGGTCGACGCCGGACCAGGACCACCCGATGACTCGCATCGAACAGCCACAGGACACAGGTTGTTTCTCCGGTACCCTCGCCACGCGGCATTTCCTTTGTATTCCGATTTCGGTCCATGCAATAAGAAAACCCTAACGTAAAACCGGCGTCACGGCCATGGCAATAACACGAAAAAGAGAGCCGACAGTGGGACAGGTCACTCCACGCGAAAACCCGGAACCGGAAGATACGACCCGTCACGAGGAAATACGATGACCAACTCGCCCGCTCCCTGGTGCCATTCCAGGGATTGGTCCTCGCGCCCCAACGCGGTCACTCTTCTCACCCGGCGGTCGAGAAGACCGGAATCCGTTCCCAACGATCCGATTTTCAGTTGTTCACCCGGCTCCGGGACGCCCAAGCAATAGACATACACCGCCCCGTCCTTGCCCTCGGTAAAGCGAAAATCCCGGGTGCTGAAGGCGAACTCGGCATGTTCGCGTCCGAGCTTCCCTCCCGGCAGCATTTTCAGTTTTCCCTTCACCTGGTCGCCTTCGCCCATCCGCTTCCAGGCACGACTGCCGTAGATGCCCCCACCGTTTTTCCGTATCCACTCTCCCACTTCGCGAAGCATGCGCCGGCTGCCTTCATCCAGGGATCCATCGGCCCTGGGCGACACACAGATCGCCGCGCATCCATCGCGTGAAGCGGCCTCGACGATGTACCGAATCAACATTCCCGAATCATAGGTGAACCCGGGTTCGTAGAACCAGTCTCCCACCGGAACCTCCGCCACCCAGGGCTGATCGGTCTTGATCCCGGCCGGAATACCGAATTCCTCCGTGGTCACGGTGCCGTTGGTCCGCGGACGGAATTTCACGATGCTGAAAACATCCACCTCGCCACGGTCCCGCAGTCGTTGATTGTAATAATGAGCCATAACGCGCTGCATGGCGTCGCACTTCAAACCCGTCCCGGTGTCGAAGCCGCTGAAAGGCTGATCCCCGGTGCCGTCGGTGTAAATAAAATCGGGTCCATACCGATCGATCACATCGACCATACGCAAAGCCCACCAGGTCGCATACCACTTAGCGTATTCGGTGTGGCGGGAAAAAATGCCCGCTGGCGCCGGTGTAAACAGAGCGTGAGCGGCTTCGGTCACCCCCTGGTACTCCCGCAGGTCCACGGTGTAAAGAAGACGAGGATCCAGTCCCTCCCACCACCTCCCGACGCCATCGTTCAGCGTCAGGTGTCCGTCGTAGGGAACGCCCGCCCGTTCGCCGTCCGCATCCGCCCCGAAGGCGGTCTGCCACCACCACCAGGTGTATTCGTGATGAAAAGTCACCCCGTAACGCATTCCGGCCGCACGGGCCGCTGCGGCCCACTCTCCCACCAGGTCCCGCCGCGGCCCCAGACGCACGGAGTTCCAGGGCTGAAACGTCGAGTCCCAAAGGTCGAAATTGTCGTGATGCACTCCCTGGACCAGGAGAAAACGGGCGCCGGCATCGCGATAGATTTTGGTCAGGGCCACCGGATCGAGATTTTCCGGATCCCAGTCACGCAAAACTTCCATATAGCCTGCTTCCGAAGGATGACCGTACTTTTCGAGGTGATTCAGGTAGGCGTGATGCCCCTGCTTATACAGGTGCCGGGCGTACCAGTCTCCGCTTTCCCCCGCCGATTGCGGTCCGAAATGCACCCAGATGCCGAATTTGGCCTCCCGCAGCCATTCCGGCGTTCCAGGATAGTTTGATTCGATGGATTCCCATGTGGGCTGGAACGGGCCGGAGGCGATCGGGAAATCCAGCCGGACTTCGAAAGCCGCCTTTGAGTCCCCCAACGGAACACTGTTTTCCGTGGACGGCACAGGTAGTTTGGGAATGGGAGGCAGGACGCCGACGTCTTTGGAGGGTTTTTGCAACATGCAAACCACACTGGAGCCGGCGGAAAATTTCTCAAGCGCCGAACCTTGAGAATCAACCCGTGGCCGCCAGGAATCACGATCGTGGAATCCCGGTCTGGACGAATGCCTGTTTTGACGCTATTCTGAACAACCCTTAATAAAGTTTATTGAAAATGAATCATACGGCCACCCACGATCGCGTGCGTCCCCTTAAGGTTGATTTCGCCCAGCGTCTTCAGTCGTTGCTGAGGAATATCCCTTCGCCGGACGAATCTCTCCCGGACCTCGAATCCATTCCTCAACTGGTGCACCGCCTGTTCCAGGACGCCAGGGATGAGCGGGCCACCGATATCCACGTCGATCCGGAAAACGGTACGCTCTGCATCCGCTTCCGCATCGACGGCGTGCTCCGCGATGTCGCCCTGATCCCCCGCCAGCACGGCGCTCAGTTCCTCGGTCACATAAAAGCGCTGGTCGACCTGGATCCGACGCCTCTGTTGCGTCCGGCGTCGGGAGGAACCCTGTACGATCTCGACGACGCGGAAGTGAATCTGCGGGTCACCTGTGCGCCGACCGTGCAGGGAGAAAAAATGTCGGTGCGCCTTCTCGATCCCCGCCGGATACGGTACACGCTGGAGGAACTCGGGCTGAACCACCTCCAAAAGGAAGAAATCGACCGATGGCTGGAAAGCATGTCCGGCATGGTATTGGTGACCGGCGCCACCGGCAGCGGTAAAACGACCAGCCTTTACGCCCTGCTCCACCAGTTGAAAAGCCTCAATTGCAGCGTGGTCACCGTCGAGGATCCGGTGGAATACCGGATCGAGGGTATCAACCAGATCCAGGTCAATGAGGCGCGCGGAATAACCTTCAGCGACACGGTCAAGACCATGTTGCGGCTGGACCCGGACTTCCTCATGGTGGGAGAAATGAGAGATCGAGATTCGGCGGAGGCCGCCCTGTCCGCATCCTCCACCGGTCGGGTACTCTTGAGTAGCCTCCACAGCCGCGATGCCGCCGGCGCGGTGACCACCCTGCGAAATTTGGGGATCCAGGACTTTGAGATCACGGCGGCGCTGGAGTTGGTCATATCCCAGCGGCTGGTCCGGCGGCTTTGTCCCGACTGCAAGCGCGAAGAGCCGACACCGACCGAAGACCGCGGTTGGCTGGAAGCCCTGGAGGTAACGGCGCCATCGACGAGTTGGGTCGCATTCGGATGCGACAACTGCCGTCACACGGGCTACCGTCGCCGCACCGGCATCTTCGAAGTCTGGCATGTCGATGAAGAGGCCAACGAACTGATCCGCCGGCACACCGACGAAAAGAGTCTTCGCCACGCCATTCGGGAATCCGGCACCAAAACCCTTTTGGAGGATGGCATGGCCAAAGCGGCTGATGGCATTACCAGCCTGGCCGAACTCCGCCGGGTGGGAAGCTACGGCTTCGGCATTTCTCACAGATAAAGCCAGGTCCCTTCCGGCGCGGCTTGTTAGTCACTGCTTTACCTCGATGGGAATAAACACTGAAATCCGCTCCGGCTCTTCGTGTTAATGGCTCTCGGCTAGGAGTCTGTCGGGCTTCGCCGACAGACTCCTAAAAGAGGAATGCTCCTCGGTTAAGACAGTTCATCGTTAGATGTATCCGAATCGAGATCGTGATTCCGCTCCTTTGAGGGCGGCGCTCCCAGGTCGGCGGCCATGCGGGAGCATGGCCCTGCAGGGGAATGGCCAACAACAGTGAAGACTCCAACTTATTCCGCCGCCAGAAGGCGTTCGAGTTCGGCGGTCAGGGTTTCCTTGAGTGCGGGCGAGTAGCCGACATGGACCTTTTCGACCAAACCGCTCTTGCCGACAATAACGGTGTGCGGGATGCCGGTGACTCCGTAGGAGTTTGCCACCGCTCCCTGGGAATCCATTGGCACCAAAAAGTCCCAGCCCCGGTTCTGCATGAAAGAACGCACCATGTCGGCTTCTTCCCGCAGGTTGACGGCGTAAAAAACCACGTTGCGATCACCATATTCGGAAGCCACCTCCATCAGGGCGGGCATCGCTTGAATACAGGGACCGCACCAGGTGGCCCAGAAATCGATAATCACGATGTCCTCGCCCCGGTGATCGGACAGGACCGCTTCACCTCCGTTCAGGAGGGCCAATTCGAAATCCGGAGCCGCCTCCCCCACCAGAGCATCGGCGGCGCCGCCGCCCATCGGCTGGCCGGCCTGCTGTTCCAGCGCGGCGAAGATGTCATCAACCCGTCGCGACCCGGCCGGAGCATCAAAAACGAATGTATTATCGGGGAGAACTTCGTTCGCTTTCCAGTCGTTCAGGGAAAAGCCCAATACCATTTCAAATTCACCCATGTCAGTGATCATCTGCTCGGCCGCCATCTGTTTCATAAAGTCCGAGAGGTCGGACCTGATTCCGGTGAGGAAGGTCCGCTCACCCTTCAGGATTGCAAGATCGATATCCACTTCGAAATTCACGGAATCGAACAGGGCAAGCTCCTCCGGATCCAGGTCCGCGCGCCACTCCTCGCCCAACTTTTCCGCAAGATCCGCCTGCCGCAGATGGAGCCGTACGTTGTGCAGCACCCCATCATCCACCGATTCGGATCCCAGGTGGGTCATTTCGCCAAGGGAGGTGACCTCGATTCCCCCGGCCTCACCGGTCATCAATGCCTGCAGCACCATGGCCAGCTCACCCTGGAACGGAGATCCCTCCTCCAGGACAGCGCCAATCTCCTCCGGAGCGCGGCTTACCGTGTAAACCTCCATCATCGGAATGTGGACAATCAGGTCGGTGCCGTCGCTGATCAGATTCTGACCCGAAGGGCCCTCTTCGATCAGGATGGCCACTTTGTTGGGGGCCTGATAAGAAAAACTGTAACGGCTTTCCACTTCCTGGTCCATTCCCGTCATACGCAGATGAATGGTGTGATTGATCTCGGCGCTCAGGGTTTCCGCGTCACGAACCGTATCGATCGCCTCCCGTAGCAACGCGACAGGATCGGGGGTCTCGGCGGCATCAACGAGAGCCGTAACCCAGGCGCCCGCAGCCAGGCAGACACCCAAAGTGAATCGAAGAAAAGAGGCAGCTAATGTTTTCATCAGGCGATCCTGGATTGCAGTGTTTTACGATAACCGGTCAGGTATTGATAAACGTCAATCTGGCCCTTGAAGAAGGGGAAGTCAAACGTTCCGTCACCGGAATCACTCCACAAAAAAAGCCGAAAGGGATGACCCTTCCGGCTTTTTCTGAGCAATTTGAATTCCTTAACGACGCATCCGGCGGCGATAAACCGCGAACGCCAAAGCGAGCGCCCCGAAGATCGCCGCGTAAGTGGACGGCTCGGGGACTACCACGGCATCAAAACTGGTGCCGAAACGAATTTGGTCAAACTCACCGCCCGAGGCCGCCAGATCGGTCGCACCTCCCGCGAAGACTCGGAATCTGTCAATATCCCCGAGGTCGTACTGATCCCACTGCATGTAGGGAGTAAGGTTGCTCTCGCTTTCACCGGGTGTCGGGTTCACAAACAAGGATACACGGTCGTTGTCACCATCGAAACCAAACTCAATGCGCCCCATAATCAAATAAACCTCGTTCAACTCGAACGCAATTGGGTCGTCGGCAAAAACCGTACCGCTTCCGGTACCAGTCATATTATTGTGAGCAAAAACCCCAAAATTCCCCCCTGTATCGTTAATCTGGCCAAACGCGAACCGCTCATTGCCCCCAACCGCGAAACTAAAGTTTAACGTTCGCTCAGTGTCCGCCGTCCTCCGAGTGAGATAGCTAAAATAGAGCGAACCTGACGTAGTATCGATTCCAGCGGGAAGAGCACGCGGTGTCGCCACCGTACCGCTGCTCGCATCAATAACCGCACGGTTGCCACTGCTTGCGAAATGCCCCGGATAAACCAAAGGCCCGGAACCAATCGTGCTCGAACCACCGGTGCTGCTCCATGTCCCGCCCCAGGCGTCCGGCCACCCGGTACCACCGTTCTGACCGGATAAACCAGTCCCTACATCATATTCAAAGTTTTCGATCGCGAGCAGGGACGCAGACGCAGTACTTGCAGCACCGAGTGCCGCCAGACCCGCCAACACCGCGGTGAGGTTTCTTATTTTCTTCATCTTCAGGTATTCTTTTTTGTTTTTGGGTTAAATGGAAGGAGGCGTTTTTTCCGGGAAACGAATCCGGTTGGTCCGACCCGATTGGTCAAAGGAATACAACCGGACGAACGGACTGATTCTTTGGCAAACTTAGCCCCCGAAGGCAATCCCGGGCTACACCTGCACCCCTCAAAGACAGAACCTTAAACCTATAAGGCATTCTATTACAACAACTAAAGCCACAAAAACCGCCCAAAGCTTTTTATTGCAAATCATTTCACGAAGGTCCTTCCCACCTCTCCAATACTCCACTCCCTTCCACCCTGAGCCTGGCGAAGGGCTCACCCTGCCACCGCTTCCGCCTCTTTCGGCAGCGGCCGCACGGTGCCCCCGTCCCGCCATTCGCCTCCCAGCAGCACCATCTTGGGTTTGGTCGGAAGGCCAAATTCGCTGCGGTACAGTTGGGCGCTGGCCAAGTCGACGGCGCCGGCGCCGACCAGGGCCGCATTTTGATCGATGCCGGCCACGTCGCCGTAACGCGGTACCACGCCGAGGTGGACGTACCCCAGGTCGGCGGGCATGGAGAAACCCTCGTTCTCCAGTGCGGCCAGTTCGCGAATGTCACTGGAAATCACCACATCGGGAGTGTATTTGCGCACCCATGACAAAAATGTTCCGGTGATTCGGTTGGATTTTACCAGAGGCAAGAGCGGTACCCGGTCCTTCCTGGGAATATCCTCCTGGTAGGCCAGGAACCGAGCCGTCCACTGTCGATCAAAACGCCGGTCCACTTCGTCACGGGGCGCGAATCCGATTCGCCTGTACCCGCGCGCCGTCAATTCCCGCAGGGTGACCCGCATGGCCTGGTAATAATCCGGCGAGACCCGGTGCAGGCGCGGCCGCCGCAGACTCAATCCGATGGCCGCCACCGCGATGCGGCTGTAATCGAGATCCAGGGTTTTCATGGTCGTCGGCACCGGCGCGATCACCGCCCCGAAGATGCCCCGGGTGTGAAGGATCTGGGAAATCCGCGGAGCACTCATTCCGGGCGAACGCAGGCAGAATTCCTCCAGCCGGTAACCAAGTTCTTCGGCGCGGTCCCGGGCGCCACGGTAAAACTCCCAGTAATTCACCGCCTGCCGGGCGTCCTCCGAAACCGGAGTGCTGGTGATATAGGCCAGCACGGCCGCGCCGTCGGCAGCCCGCGGACGGCGCCTTCCGGCAATCAGAGCCGAGACCAGGGGATTGGGACGATATCCCATTTCATTGGCAATTGCTTTGATCCGTTCACAGGTCTCAGTAGAAACGGAGGGATGCCCTCGCAACGCCCTTGAAACGGTCGCCACCGAAACCTTGGCGCGCCGCGCCACCATCTGCATTGTTGTTCTTCCCATAATCGAAAGTGAGCCGTTTAATTCCCGGCTTCATGCAATGATTTTCATCGAATACGCTTTGAAGCTTGTCAAGCCACGAGCTAAATTCCGGTCACGTTTTTATTAAACGCCCCCGGCCGTTGAACCACACCTTCAATTCGCCAACCAGGACAACATCGCACCACCGAAGCATCATGACGGAATCTGCACGAAGCTCCAATCCTGCCCCCGCCGGAAAATCCGGCTTCACCTTGATCGAACTGCTCACGGTGATCGCCATTATCGGAATTCTCGCCGCCATCCTCATTCCCGTGGTTCAGACGGTCCGGGAATCCGCCCGAGCCACCCAATGCATGAACATGGTCCGGCAATGGGGCATGGCCATTATCCTCTACGCCGAAGATCACGACGGCACCTATGCCGTGCGGGCGGACGAGGGAGTCTGGGCGGAGGGCAAAGCCGAGAACTGGGCCTCCGTTCTTGCTCCCTATCGCGAGTATCTTGAACTGAATCACCAAGGCGTTCGCGACTGGCGCATTTGTCCTTCATACGCCTTGAATCAAGACCTCAGCCAGGGTAATGTCACCTACGCCATGGTGCAGCCCACCTTCCGTGGATCCCTCACGAATCGGGCTCGCATTCCGCTCTACGGCGGCAATCCTTCCGAGCTCATGATCTTCATCGACGCGGCGCCGCAGAACGACGGTCTGGCCATCCAGGGCAACTCCATCGACCAGGCACGCACCATTCTGCGTCCTCCCGGACCGCGGGTATCGAACCCCTACGATCGCCACGGAGATCGCTACAACGCGGTCTTCGGCGACGGGCACGCACGGCGTCTGATCTGGGGGGCCGAGGATTCGAACGACAACGATTCCATCGCCGCCAACTGGGATCGGTGGTTCGAGGTCGACCGCCGGTAAACTCTCCAACCTCCGTTTAGCCTTCAGGCGGACTGAAGGTTCAATTTTCTCCAGGCCCCCACTTTCCGGATTCTGAATTACTCAAATAACCAAAACCTACAAATCCTCCGAATCAAACATCCCGATTAGCAGTCTATGAAAACACCCAAGCTGATTCTCATTTTTCTCGCCGCCGCCCTCTGCGCGGTCTCCCTGCATGGTCAGGGGGCGATCGTCGCCACTGATGAAATGCTCGCTACGGGCAACTACACCCACCAGGGAGAGGGAACCTCCAATGTCGCGATCGATCGCGATGCCAGCGGCAACCACGGCCTTCAGGCCAGAGTCGGAAGTCACTATCTGCGTTTCGGAGGCGGTTTCACCGAACGACGGGCCTTCAGCGCCCGCCTCACAAATGGTTTTCTTTCGGGCCACGTCATCACTGCCGGAGAATACACCGCAACAATTGATGTGGGACGCAACGGCGAAGTGCTGGGTCGCGACTCCTACGAGGAGTTTGAATTCTATCTCATCACTCTCGACGGCACCGAAATCGGGGAGCGCACCGTGGTGGTCCCCTACACCGAGCAACCCGACTTTGGGCAATGGACCACCGTAGAAATCCGCTACACGGTGGAGGAAGGAAGTCCTGTGATTGGCCAGACGCTTACCTGGAGCATGTTCGGCGCGTTCGCGGATGGCCGTGATGTCGGCGCGTTCGGGCCGGTCGACAATGTGATCGTAACCCTGACCGAATCCGGCAACTGGGTGGAGGACTTTTCACCCATCGACGCCCCGATCGCCCTGAATTTCGGAACCGGAGCGGGCCAGGACGGACAGAACGATCTTCTTCGCAACTGGCCGCAGGACTATTCCATACAGGCCAACAGCCTCCGCTATCAACCGGCACTGGAAACTTTTGTGACCAGCACCGCGCTCGCGTCGGTAAGCAACTACATCGAAAGACAAAATTTCACGCTCGAAGCCGATATGAACCTGACCAACCTCGGCGGCCTGGCCAATAACCGGGTCGGCCTGGTGGCGCTGGGTGGTCCCCACAGTGTGGAGGCTCCTTTCAACAGTTCGAATGACACGGATTTTTATGCCCTGGCCTGGGAACCCTCCGGTCCCAATGGAGAATCGGTACTCAGCATCCGCAACGGTTTCAACGGTCCCGTTCTCGCCCAGAACGCCTGGGGCGGCCGGGCTCCTCTGGCGGCCGAAGAGGTGCTGTTCTCGGATGACTTCGAAAACGCTTCGGCTTCCGAGTCCGCCTGGACTGTGGGAGGCTCCCCCTCTGATTTCTGGCAGATCGGCGAGCCGGTCTTCATCGAGGGCACTCATGAGGGTCCGGAATCGGCATTCGAAGGCAACAACGTCGCCGGAACCGGCCTGGCGCAAAACTACCCGGCCAACACCAATGCCTGGATTCGCACCCCGGCGATCAACCTCAACGGCATGCAACTGGCAACGTTGCGGTTCCACGAATACACCGATCTCGACGACGAGGCCGACGGAGACAATCTCTGGCACAACTTGAACGTCGAAGTTCGCGACGCATCCAGCGAAAGCCTCCTCGCCACACTGGGGCAGTATAACGACGTTTCCAACGGCTGGCGTTCCCGTGAATTCTCTCTTCCGGCGAATGCCCTCAATCGCACCGTGGTGATCATATTCCGCCTGGAAAGCGACCCGCTCTCAGGCGACGAGTTTCCCGGCTGGTTCATAGACAACGTCAGCGTTGCCGGCACTCCCACAGGAGACACCGGCCAGATCGCACTGAAGGCGGAAGGGATTTACGACCTCGGCGGTTCGCTGGAATTGATCTTCACCATGACCGATGAGGACGACTTCAGCGCCAGCGTTTCCACCTTCATCTCGAATCCTCTCACCGGTAATCTCTTCGGAGTTGGCGGCCGAGCGAGGACCCAGGAGAACGCGACGTTCGATTTCGAGACCATGGCGTTGACCCTCGGCGACGAACCGGCTCCGATTGTGCCCAGTATCGAGGCGCCTTTCAGCTATGCTTTCGGTTCGGGCGACGGTCGCAATGCCGGAGGGGACTTCCTGCAGCATCCGGAGGGGGACTGGTCCCTCACCGAGGACGCCCTGCGCCTGGCCACCTCCGCCGCCAATTACGAAAACGCCATCGCGACCACACGGGTTTACAACTTCGAACCCGGTAACGACATCTACCTGACAGCCAATGTGACCCTCGACTCGCTCGACTCCGGAGACGCGGACAACCGGGCCGGCCTGGTTCTCTTCGGGGCCGAGGACCCGAATGTTTACGATCCGACCGACGACTCCTCATTCTACACCTTCCAGTGGCTGCCCAACGCCGCCGGGGGCGGTTTGATCGCGGTTCGCCAGGGCATGGATGGCGCCATCATCGCACAGACTCAGTTCTCCGAAGTCGCCAATCCTCCGGCCGCCGTCCCCGGAAACACCTACAACTTCCGCTTCCTGGCCCAGTTCAACGGCGGCAACATCGACTTCACCGCGGTCGTCTCCGACGGCGTCGGCGGGGCGGCGGTGCTTTCCGGTTCCATGACGGCGCCCGGGGCCGACGCCAACCGGTTCGGATTCGGCGCCCGTCACCGCGGCGCGGAAAACCCGGTCTGGGACTTCCACAGTTTCTCCTGGTCCGACACCGCTCCACGGCCCTTGCCGCTGATCTATCAATTCGGCTCCGCCGGGGGGCGCGACGGCGACGCCGGCTTGACGAAATCGGGTTACCTTCCCGCCACATGGAATATTGACACGCAGAGTCTCAGCCACCGCCGGAATTCCGGCTCGACCATCCCCGGCATCGCCGATGCCGGTGCCACCGCGAACGGACTCGATGCCACGCCCGGAATGCCTTTCACGGTCAGAGCTCAAGTCACCGCCTCCGGCGAAGACTCACGCCCGCTGGAGTTCCTGCCCGGCGGCCAGGGTCACATTGAGACCGGCGTCACCGCCGGAGACCTTGGCATCGACGGCGGGAACCTCCGCACCATCGAGGCTTGGGCCTGGTCGCGCGTTTACGACAATAACGGCACCGTCTGGACCATGGGCAACACCGGAACTCCGCGAAGAGACTGGACCCTGAAAGTGGCCGGCGGCCAAAACGAGTGGGTTCTGAATCACTGGGGCAGCGGCGGCAACGACATCTGGTTCACCGTCGAGGATTCCTCCAACCGGTGGGTCCACCTCGCCATGGTATTCGACGGCACCCACTCGATCGTTTATGTCGACGGCGAAGAGGTCGCCCGCGAAAATCGGGCCAATCTGGATACCGGCAACGACAACACCTTCAAGATCGGCTGGTGGCATAACCGGGGCTCTCTCCCCGGCCTGAACGGATACGTGGAAGAAGTCCGCGTCTGGAACGTGGTGCGCACCGAAGAGGAAATCCGGAACAACATGTTCAATCGCCTCACCGGCTCGGAAAGCGGCCTGGCCGCCTATTGGCCGATGAACGAGGGCGAAGGGGACACGGTGTTCGACCTCGGACCCAACGGTTTCCACGGAACTTTCGTCACCCAGGGCCTGCCGGATACCACGCCTACCACACCGGAGTGGTCCGAAAACGGCGGATCCCGCATCGGTCTGAGCTTCCTCGGAAACGACGCTAACACCGCCAACGCCTTCCGCTTCTACTGGCACCCGTTCACCGACGAATTGTCCATCTACGGCCCCGGCGATGCCGGCGTCCTGGATACGTTCGATTTCAGCGGCGCAGCCAATGCTCCGCAATACGTCGAAGGCGCTTCCTACACGCTGGAAATCACCGGAACGTACAACTCGGCCAACAGCCTCAGCCTGAGCGGCAGCCTCACCGACAACAACGGCGGTGAAGCCGGGTTCTCCACCCAGGTGGATGTGAGCGGCGGACTGCCCACCGGCAGCCATTTTGGAATGAGCGGGCGTCACCCTGACGTGGCCTGGAATGGGTTCCAAATGGGCACGCCGGAACAGGTGGGCGAACCTCCGGTCGATCCGGAAGGAATGACCTTCGCGGAGTGGCTTGAGGATCAGTTCGGAACCGAAACCAATCCCGACATCGTCGGACCGACCGCAACTCCCGCCGGTGACGGCGTGGCCAACTTCCTCAAGTACGCGCTTGGATTCCCGGCCATGACCCCGGTCAGTGCCGCCGATATGCCGCAACCCGAGATCGTTGACGGATTCCTGCAACTCACCTACTTCGAGCGTCGCGACGGCGATGTCACCTACACACCGGAGATGTCCCTCAATCTGACCGATGACTGGAGCAGCCAGAATGTCGTGGAAGTCAACCGCACCACGATTGACGCCGAGTTCGACGAGGTCACCGTCCGGGCCACCCCGCCCAACGGAGCGACGCGCGCCTTCCTGCAGGTCACGGTGAGGCAGAACTAAAGACTTCGCCTTTTTCTTAAGGCGACTCGAACCAAGATCGACGGCCTCCCTCGTTGCAACAGGAGGGAGGCCGTTTTTCCAAGAAAAGAATCAAACCAATGCCATACACCGGGAG